>CAZETX010000026.1:0-38851 GCA_964514925.1 uncultured Marinosulfonomonas sp. | reverse complement strand
GGCAAAGTTCATTTTGAATTGTTTCGGATGCGGCGGAACATACGGTTCGATAAAATGTACAAACCGACGGATACCGCCGCCGAAATCACTGTAATCACAATCGGCAGCACCACATAGTAAACTGGACCCGATGTTTTTGCATTTATCGCTGCAAGCAAAGCGAGGAAGCCAAAATAGAGTGATGCGCAAATAACAGTAATCCAAACTCCTGCGCGAAAAGACAAAACCCGCCTTGTCTCACCGTCGTTTGGCATTCGGGCCGAAATCCAACTAGTTGTCAACGCTACGACCACTGGCGGCATCAGCAACGCAGTGCCAATAATTTTGACAGATTCCGGCATCAATTACTCTTCCCCTCCGCATACCTTTTCCGCGCCTCTTCCATCCGCCCCATATCCCGGACGGCATTCTCAATCGCCACTTCGTCCGACTTATCCGCATACCGAAACTCGCTATCCGCGTAGCGATTGATCTCCTGTATCACCATTTCCACGGTGATCTTTTTGGTCATCTCACCAATCATCCCCAGCTTTTCATCATAGCCCTTGAACAGGAACAGATCAGGTTCCTCCATCCATTCATCCGGCAGCTCAAAATCCATCGCCCGCACCTTGACGGCGTCGGTAATGTTCTTGATCGCGCGCCCGGTAAACCGTTCATCGGCCGTCTGAATGGCCTTTAGGTAAATCCCCATCTTGGCCAGCGTGTTCAGCTTGCCCACGTCCTTTTGAACCCGCTCCCAAACCGCAATTAACCCCTCTTCATGGGGCCGGTCATAGCCGTCAAAACTGGCAGCAACCGCTTTCTTAATCTCCTGCGCCGCGAATAGCTCATGATCCCCCAGCGCGATGTCATGGTTCTTGCCCAACAGCAGGTGCAGAATATCAATGTAGTCTTCCCGTGTCTGCGGCCCGTCCACCAGAAACCGTGCCCCGGCCCGTTGCCGCAGCGCGTCATCCACGTTCTCGGGATAGTTCGAAAACATCCCGAACGTACAGTTGCCGCGCACCACGGTATTGGCCCCGGCAAACGCCTCCATCAGCACGGCGGTGACTTCCTGCTGTCCCGCCGAAGACTGCCGGTCGCCGCGCTTGCCAGCCACCTGATCAATGTCATCAATCGTACCAAACCCGATCACATTCGGGTCCATCACCGACGTGATAAACGCCTTGGCATTCTGCCCGGATTTGCCCTGATAACTGTCGATCTGATCAATGGAAAAGTTCTGATACCGAAAGGGATAGCCAGCCACCTGACAGTACCCGTTAATCATTCCCGCCATCATCTGGATCATCAGCGTCTTACCGGTGCCGGGCAGCCCGTCGCCCATGAAGGTAAAGATAAACCCACCCATCTCGGCAAACGGGTTCAGCTTGCGCTCAAAATCATAGGCCATCAGCATTTTGGACAGCTTCATCGCCTGATATTTGGCGATATGATTTCCCACCACCTGATCCGGTTTCTTGAACGACATGATCAGCGAACCGGTCTTGCCCCGCCGCGCCGGGCTAAACCCGGCAATGGTCAGGTCATCGGCTTCCACATGGTACCGCGCGCCGCTAAACGCCCCCAGACGGGGCGCATCCGCCGCCCGCAATGCCACCTTTTCCATCAGCTGTTCGCAGTAGGCAAGCGCTGTCGCCACCAGCCGTGCTTCGTCACTGGCGAAATTCTCCAGATCCTGATCCAGCTCCCACAAACAGCCATGCAATGCCAGTTGCAGATTGTCGGTCAGAACCTCTTCGACGCTGCCGATTTCCACTGAAACCTCACTGCCAGATGACGCCAGTAAAAACGCCAGCGCATTGGCAAACGTGTACATCCCTGCCAGTGCTTCACCGGCCAGAAGCTCAGAAAACTCAGCCGCCTTGGCCTTGGCCAGCCGCCCCTCCAGGTTCTCGCGCTTCAACTCGGCCAAGCCGGTCTGCTCGGCGTAACCTTCGCCCACGGCCAGCCCAATCGCCAACGCCCGGCGCAACGCTTGCACCACTGTGGCCTGCACCGGTGACACCAGCGGATCATCCCCATCGGTTGCTTCTATCCTTTCAATCAGCCGCACCCCCTCCGGGCGCGCAGTCGATCTTGTCACCAGACCCGGGGTGGTGGATCGAAACCGTCGCCGGGTGCCAATGCCAGCAGAACGTTCCGGCGTAGTCTTGGTATTGGCCCCGGCAATACGCGGTGTGTGATCAATCCCTGCCAGCATCCCGGCTGCTGCCGCATAATGCCTGACGATTTCCTCTTCGCGCAGCTCCATCTGATCCACCGGCATATTCATTTCGCAACCCTTACATTTCTTCTTTTCATAAATACCCCCGCCGGAGGCCCGATTTTTCGCAGAAAAATCCCGCTCTAACGATAGCTCACGACCCGCCCCTTACTGCTCACCACGAATTTGCGCACATCGGCAAACCCCGGCGGGTCCATTTCTGCCAAAACCTGATAGGGGCGCTCTGGCAAAATGACCGATCGCTCAGTGCGGGTGGCACCTGTATCAATGCCCCGGCCTGCAAACGGGTCCAGCGCAAATATTTCACGCTCGGCCTTACTGAACCAGCCTGTTTTTTCAACTTCAACCCGTTCACTGACCAGTTCTTCCAGTGTCCAGGCCAGCGTCCAATCTTCCCCTTCAGGCGAGCGCGCTTCTTCCAGAACCTGACGGATCGGCCCCGTTTGTTTGGTAAAAGCACTGGAATACATCGGCCCAATATGGATACGTCGCAATCGCTTGGGATGCAGATCGTCAAAATCCCGGTCAAACCCGCCCGCGATGGTCACCAGCTTTAGCCCGGCCACCGATTGCGCCATCAAATGGCTTTGCACCTCCGGCCAGCGATACTGATCCTTGGGCAGGGCATTGCGCCCACTGTCTTCCAGTTCCAGCAAATATATTGTCGGCAGGTTTATCTGACTGTCATAGGTCGCCCAATGCACCAGATAGCTATGGCGCTTTTCGTCTTTGCTGTTGCGCTGCCAAATTGCTTCCGGATCGTTCTGCGCCCAGAACAGTCCGCCGTTGCGCAGTTCTTCGTAATAAAGCCGTTGTGACAGCGTATATTGCAGCTTTGTGGGAATTCTAAGATCGCCCACGATCTTACGGATCATTTCTGCCTTCAGCTCTGCCTCACTTGGCATGCCGCGCAGGTGACGCTCTGCCTGTTGTGCATCATTCGCCATCGTCATCAGTTCGCGAAATATCGGAAAACCACTTTCATGGGCATCAAACGTCATTGACCCGAAGACCGAACCAGCTTCCCGCCCGGTCATCAGATATTTCATCGACAACGCGCCAAACGTCGCCCCAATTGCCCGCAAATAATATCCGATGACATCCACATCAGTTTCAGACAAGCGCCGCTCGTCGGCCATTGTGGCTGCAACCTGTGCCAGATGCCGGCTTATCCGCTCAAATTTACGAAAATACCGTCGCGCCGCGAATGTGTCGGTCAGGCCAACATGGTCGCGCTGCAATTCTTCGGTGACATTTGTGTTGTCGCTGATTGCCACTTAGGCCCCGTACAGGTTCTTGTCATGCTTCTCGACAATCTTTTGAAACCGCCGGGCAAAGCGTTCGTCTGCCTTGGCCTTTTGCTCCAAAACCTTGCGGGCAAAAACCATGTGATCCTCATGCGCCTCCATCATCTCGGCCATCCGTGTGTTAGTGGCTGATCCGATCCCGGCCATCGCCGCCTGGGCCTTCTGATCAGTCTTCACACCGATCTCGTTGATTTTATGGGCGACATCCTGCTGTTGTGCGGTTTTCAGTGACTTGGACAAGGCATCGTATAGAACCACCCGTTGCTTGGTATCGGTCTGAAGCTTATTGATCAGCACCATCTGGGTAGCGGCCTGATTTTGCAGGCTATCAATCCAGGTTTTGCCTTTTTCAATATAGCGTTCCAACGTCTGGCTTTTGGCCAACATGACCTGTTCCTGCTGAACGTTTTCATTATATTCGCTGTTCAGCGCTGCCAATGTTGTTTCCAGTTTGGTCCGCGCGGCGGCATCCTGTTCAACTGAAATTTTACCCTCAAGTTCAATTATCTTTGGGTCCATCGCCAGAATTTTGGCGCGCAGACCTTCCAGTGTTCCCACTGTGGCCTCACGTTCGTCCAGCGTGCCGGTCAGGTTGGCTTCAACCCGTTCTTTTTGCTGGTTCAACACGGTCAATTGCCCTTCCAGCAATTTCACTATCACATCAGATTTTCCAATCAAATCTTGCAACTTGTCGTCAATCGACGCTGTGCGCATGCGTTCCTGACGCATGCTTTCAGATTTAGCTTTGGAAAAGAAACCAACAAAACTCTCCCACCCGGATTTGTTGCGCATCTCATCAAAGTCTTTGGAAAAACCGGTAGTGACATCATCCAAACCCATTATCAGTTCAGCAATATTGGCGTTCATCAACTCGGTATGGGCATGCACATCGTCCAGCGTCGCGTTTTCGATATCAATCTGAATATCGTCTCCGGCATCCATTTTTACGCGCGCCGTTTCAATCCGGCTGGTTAGTTCCGATATCTTTGTTTGTGCAGCGGCAACCTGTTCCTGACTTTCCCGGATCTGTGCGTCGAAATCTGACATGTGCTCTCCTTAAATACCTCTTGGCTTGCGCCCCAGATAGGCATTCTTAACGCAAATTACATCGTCCCGTCACCCATTTTCCACACTATTTATGCCTGAATTCAAGTTATTGGAGCCGGTTTCGGGTTTGCAGCATTCGCGAAGTATCCCGCTAAAGACTAGACAAACCCAATTGGCAATGGCACCGGTATTCCAACACTACCTGAGGGGAAAATCATGGCCGATACCAAAACCGACTTGTCCAGCTTGCTAAAGGATCAAACCCTATTAGTGACACGCGCTTTCCTGGCTGGTGACTGGGCAGATGCAGACGACGGGGCAAGGTTTGATGTGACAAATCCGGCCCGGGGCGATGTGATTGCCAGCGTTGCCGATCTGGGGCGTACTGAATGCGCGCGGGCCATAGATGCGGCCTATATTGCCCAAAAAGGATGGGCCAAATGGACCGGAAAAGAACGCGCCGCCGTGCTGCGCAACTGGTTTGACCTGATGGTGGAAAACGCCGACGATCTGGGTACCATCCTGACAGCGGAACAGGGGAAGCCACTGGCTGAGGCCCGCGGCGAGGTTTTGTATGGTGCTTCGTTTATTGAATGGTTCGCAGAAGAGGCAAAACGTGTTTATGGCGAAACAATTCCCGGCCATCAGCGCGATAAACGCATCACCGTTATCAGCCAGCCAATTGGCGTCGCCGCCTCCATTACGCCATGGAATTTCCCCAATGCGATGATCACACGAAAAGTCGGCCCGGCGCTTGCGGCCGGTTGCGCCTTTATCGCCCGACCATCGGAACTGACCCCACTTTCCGCACTGGCCCTTGGGGTTTTGGCCGAACGTGCTGGCATCCCAAAAGGCGTGCTATCGATCATCCCGTCTACGCAGGCTTCGGAAATCGGAAAGGAATTCTGCGAAAACCCAAAGGTGCGTAAACTTTCCTTTACCGGCTCCACCAATGTCGGCCGCATTTTGTTGCGTCAGGCGGCTGATCAGGTAATGAAATGTTCCATGGAACTGGGCGGTAATGCGCCTTTCATCGTTTTTGACGACGCAGATCTTGATGCGGCAGTTGAAGGTGCGATGATCTCAAAATACCGCAATAACGGCCAGACCTGTGTCTGCGCCAACCGGCTTTACGTACAGGCCGGGGTGTATGATGCGTTTGCCAAAAAGCTTGCGATAGCGGTTGGAAAAATGAAAGTTGGTGATGGTCTGATTGCCCAAACCACAACCGGGCCTTTGATTAACACAGCAGCGGTTGAAAAAGTTCAGGATCACATCAAAGACGCCACAGCCAAGGGCGGTACGGTTCTGACTGGCGGCCATGCGCTTGGGGGAACCTATTTTGAACCCACCATCATCACCGGCGCCACTCAGGAAATGACATTTGCCCATGAAGAAACCTTCGGCCCGCTGGCCCCATTGTTCAAATTTGACACGGTGGATGACGTGATTGAAATGGCAAACGATACCATATTCGGCCTGGCCGCCTATTTCTACGCCAATGACTTACGCCGTGTGATCAAAGTTCAGGAGGCGCTGGAATATGGTATGGTCGGCGTGAATACCGGGCTGATCTCAACCGAGGTCGCGCCCTTCGGCGGGGTCAAACAATCGGGTTTGGGCCGCGAAGGGTCCCACCATGGCATGGAAGATTATTTGGAAATGAAATATATCTGCACGTCGGTGTAGGGCGCTGATTATTCTGCGAATAATCATAAACTTTGGCTGTGGCCAAAGTTTTTTCCAAGGATTGACCACTGGCCTGCGTCCAATCAAGTGTAATGCGTATGACAACCAGTGACGAAGACCTCGCAGTGGCAGCAGCCGGTGGTGACCGCGATGCGTTCGCGTCTCTGCTATCGCGGCGCTATGATGATCTGTTTGCTCTGGCATTTCGACTGACGGGGAACCGGTCCGACGCCGAGGACGTCACACAGGACGTTTGCGCCGCTTTGCCCACAAAATTACGCGGATATCGGGCAGAGTCTCGGTTTACCACATGGGCTTACCGCGTTGTTGTTAATGCTGTGCATGATCGGCGCCGCCGTGCCGCCACCCGGGCAAACGCTGCCAGCGGATGGGGAGACTGGGAAAAAGGCCGCCGCGCCGAAATAGCTGAAGCGCAGGATCAATCCGACTGGCTGATGTTAACAATGACAACCCTGCCCCCCGACCTGCGCGACACACTGGCCCTGCTGATTGAAGATGAAGTAACCCATGCTGAGGCCGGGAAAGTTCTGGGGGTCAGCGAAGGAACAATCAGCTGGCGCATGTCAGAAGCAAAAAAGCAACTTCGCGTGCTGGCCGAAAAGGAGCTAATTCAATGAGCGATGAGCTGGACAAATTACGCGTCGCCATGCGCGCGGCCACACCAAAGGCAACACCCGACAAAAAGTCGGTCGATCTGTCACTGGCTCATAAAAATTTTGAAACCCTCCAAGGATCGACACCTGACGCACGTCTTACTTCTGATCGCCGCCCAAACGGGGGGCTAATTTCAGGAGTAGTAAAAATGTTGCAATCCTTATCCAGCCGAGGCGCGTTAACCGCCACCACCGCCCTGGTCGCCGTTGGCATTTTCTTTGTCATCCCGCAAACCCGAAATATACTGACACCGCCCGGCGCAATTCCCAGCCAAACTGAAACCAACGCGCCTGTCACGCCTGCCCTACCGGCGCCAGAAGAACTCATAAAACGCGACAGGGAATTCAGGGAAGCAACAGGCATTTCTGAAGAATTAGGCGGGGCCGTGGTCGCGCTGTCTGAAGCAGAAATTATCGCCGACGAAAGCCAATCTGCAACTGCCCGGACGGATCAGGGGATAGACCTTGCCCGAATACAGAACGCTGAAGCCGCTGTTTCGGCTGGTTTGGCCGCACCGGCGCCGCAGGCCACCATGCCTGCCCTAAAGCAAGAAACAGAATACTATGAGCCCCCCAACACCGAAACATTTGCGAATGAACCCGCCTCGCAGCTGAAAATCACGGCCAATGAACCCGTTTCAACATTTTCAATTGATGTCGATACCGCCTCCTATGCTGTGATCCGGTCCTCGTTGATGGCAGGCTATCTGCCCCCCCCAGATGCCGTGCGGATAGAGGAAATGATCAACTATTTCCCCTATGATTACCCGATACCTGACACTGGCGGCGCCCCATTTTCCCAAACCGTTTCAGTTGTGGCCACGCCCTGGAACCCCGACACGCAACTGGTGCATATCGCCCTGCAAGGACAAATGCCGGCGCTGGAAAACCGCCCGCCATTGAATCTGGTGTTCCTGATAGACACATCTGGTTCAATGCAGGATCCGGACAAACTTCCGCTACTCAAACAAAGTTTCAAGTTGATGCTGGGTCAGTTACGCCCCACTGATCAGGTGGCCATTGTCACCTATGCCGGTAGCGCCGGGCAGGTTTTGGCACCCACTGCTGCCTCGGAACGCTCAACCATTCTGGCAGCGCTTGAAAATCTGCGTGCAGGTGGCAGCACCGCCGGGCAGGCCGGGTTACAACAGGCGTATTCTGTGGCCGAGGCCATGTCCGAAGCAAACGAAGTCACCCGGGTCATTCTGGCCACTGATGGTGATTTCAATGTCGGTATTTCCAACCCTGATGCGCTGAAAGACTTCATCGCCGACAAACGCGACACCGGCACCTACCTGTCGGTACTTGGGTTTGGCCGTGGCAATCTGGATGATACAACCATGCAGGCGCTTGCCCAGAACGGCAATGGAACGGCCGCCTATATTGACACATTAAACGAAGCGCAAAAGGTGCTGGTGGATCAGCTGTCCGGTGCCCTGTTTCCCATTGCCGGGGATGTAAAAATTCAGGTGGAATTCAACCCGGCACTGGTCGCAGAATACCGCCTGATCGGCTATGAAACCCGCGCGCTGGCACGGGAGGATTTCAACAATGACAAAGTTGACGCGGGGGATATCGGCGCCGGGCATTCGGTTACTGCGCTCTATGAAATCACGCCCGTTGGTTCCCCGGCGGTGCTGAATGAACCCTTGCGCTATCAGACGGACCCGGTATCCGGTGACATTTCAGATGAACTGGGCTTCCTACGGCTGCGCTATAAAAACCCCGGCGAAAGCAAAAGTCAGCTGATCGAAACACCGATAAACTCAACCGATGCTGCCGCTGGTTCCGAAGCCCGGTTTGCCATCGCAATGGCTGGCTTTGGCCAACTGCTGCGCTCATCTGACTATCTGGGTGACTGGTCATGGGACGAAGCGATAGAATTGGCCGGCGCTTCGTTGGGTAAGGACGCCTTTGGCTATCGCCGCGAAGCCATCAATCTGATGCGTCTGGCCAAAAGCCTAACCGCGCAATAAAGGCAAACAGCCCGGTCGGATCACGACGACCGGGCTGATACCCCGCTGCATATTCAATGCACTATCCTTCGTTCCTACCAGCACGTAAATCCCAGCTAAACGCAGAACTTCCGCGCGCTGCTTTAGCATCCTGAATGACACGCCCAACATCTTTTGCCGCAACGCTGCGCGACCGGCTTTGATAGCTCCAGATCAGGTCCATATTGCCACCATCCCAACTGCGCGCAGAAAAATTCTGTGCAAATGCCGGGCCAGTGATTTCCGAATCCCCCGGGGCTTCAAAATCGATCGGCGCATTGCGAACCTGAATTTTATGCACAAGGTTTTGCGAATGCTGCACTGCCAAAGGGTCGCGCCGCTCACCAATTAACAAATCCGGATAGCCATCATAACTGTTGGCAGAGATAAACGGAAACTCTGCCAATTGGCCAAAATCCCGCAACTTCACCTGCGGGATCAAATATGATTCTGAGATTTTAATCACATTGGTTTCCCGATTATCATCCACAATCGGTGGCATGACTGTCTGAATACCGGGATAATTACGGGCGTAATAGCTTAGGTAGTCAATTGCGATGTTTTCAACCGACGTCGCGGCCCAGTATTCCCTCTGCCAATTTGCGCTTTCACCTTTGAATTCGGTTTCAACCGTCAATATGGCACCGGCGAATGTAAACCAAAAACTCTCGGTCATTTCGCGGCTGTGTCGTGGTTTATTATTCGCGCCAATCTCAACCAGCCCACGCCCGCGATTGTCCAGCGGCAACACATATCCATAATCCGGTTCAACCGCTGAATTGACGCCGCCACCCTGATAAGATGCGGTCGGATCCATCCAAAATGTTCCACCGGCAAGCTCTGCACCGACAATCATGTGGTCAAACGGCTGGGTGCTTGGCAGCCGGTCGACAACACCATACCCGGTTTGCAGGCTGGCCAAAGCCACGCTCGCCTCAACGCCCAAATCATTTAGAATGATTTTCAGCAACTGCGCCTTATCCTTGCAATCGCCATAGGCATTTGCCACCACCGTTTCCGGGCTGCGTGCAAAATATCCCCCGGCCCCCACTTCAACGCCGACATAGCGGATTTCATCCTGTATCAGCCGCAGGGCTGCAAAGGCACGGGCCTCAGGGCTGGCCTGTGTTTCGGCAATATTGTTCACTTTATCACGCCACATCTCTGGCACAGACAGTGGCCGCGTATAAAATTCAGCAAGCGAAGCGGAAACATCGTTCCAGCTTTTGATCCCCGAAAATTCAATCGCTGTCCACGGATCGTATTCGGCAGGTGTTGCGCTATCGATCAACTGAGGGTTTTGATTCAGGGCGATCCACTCATAACGTGTGAATTCACCATTGCGCTCAATACTGCTGTTCAGTTCCTGCGGGGCATCGCTGAATTCTACAGCCCGGTCATCGGGCCAATTCACCACGACACGGTTCATCGCAATGGGAATAGAATATTCCATCTGATAACGGGCGGCAAAATTATACCCCGGAAAATATTCCTCAGTCCGCCAGATAAACGCCGCATCAACACTGTCACCGACAATGACAGAGGGAACTGACATATAGGCGGTAAGTGTGCCATCCAAAATGCCCTGCTCCAGTCGGGTTTCACGCCGGATCAGGTCCACTGTTACGCGGTCGCGCTGGTCAGTCCGCACCCCATCGCGGATCGTATCCAGCCGCACCATTGTCAATGTGTCGATTGCCGGGTCAAAATCCCGCGATACAGTCGCAATTGTCTCTAAGCCGCTGCGATTTACCGCCTCTGTGACCACTCGAATATATGTTTCACGAACAGTTCCAATCCATCGCACCTGACGATCCACCAACAGGTAGTTCTCGCCACCCTCAACATACTGGTAAAGTTCAGGATCCATTGTCGGGATATCAACAACATCAACCCAGTCCGGGATGTCCGATATCAACAAAGACTGGGCCGCAGCGGGCAGGCCCGAAACAATCAGAATAATCAGTACAAGAATTTTACGCAAAACGAACTCCACTGGCCTAAACACCAGCCGTATCTATGCGCAGAAATTCAACCGATCAAACAAAACCGCTATTTTTAGTTAAAACGGGGGCAATTGTCGCCAATTGCCCCCGTTTCTTACGATTGTGCCAAGTTTATTTCTTCGATTTGGACTCAACGGCCTTGGCTTCAACTGTGTTGGCCGTCGCTATTTCAACCCGGCGTGGCTTTAATGCCTCGGGTACTTCGCGCTGCAAATCAATGTTCAGCATGCCGTCGGCATGGCTGGCACCAACCACACGAACATGGTCCGCCAAATGGAAGCGACGCTCAAAGGCACGGGTGGCGATGCCACGGTGCAGATAGGCTTTTTCAGCCTCTTCTTTGGCTTTATTGGCCTTAACAATCAGCGAATTCTCCCGAACTTCCACATTCAGTTCGGCCTCACTAAACCCGGCAACGGCAATGGAAATCCGCCAGCCATCTTCGCCGATCTTTTCAATGTTGTATGGCGGGTAGCTGGGTTGGGCGACATCATTTGTCAGAACCCGGTCCATCAGATCAGCTATCTGGTCAAATCCTACAGACGCACGGTGTAGGGGTGCAAAATCAAATCCTCGCATGGGTTATCCTCCTAAAAGCGATACCAAATTAGTGCCTTCCCTTTGGGACAGGCGATTAACACGGGCCCGGTATTGGCACCCGCACTGATTAGATAAGTAGGGGCTCGCACGGCTTCAAGTGCCTGCTGCCTAGCGCCCCTGCCCGTTCAGCATTGCCTGCAGCATGCCTGCAAACCCATACCCGGCAATGGCGGCCAAAGCGACCGGTTGCTGCTTGATGCGAAATCGGCTGGAAACCACTGCGTAAACCCGCATACCGTCGTCGCTTTTCACTAAAACCGGTGATCCGGACTCACCCCCAACCACTTTGCAGCCCAGCACCAGAAACTGGTTTTCCTCGGAAATTACCGGGCAGGATCTTTGACGCAGGGGCCCGCCCTCCTGCCCGCGATAGGACAGCAGAAACCCCCGTGTCGGGAACAGATCCGGCGCTGAAACCGGCAGCGGCGTTGCAAGCTCAGCAGGCACAGGCTCAACCAGCCTGATCAGCGCTATGTCACGGCGCAATCGCTTATTTGATCCTTGCGGCAACAGTAAATATACCGGGTGCACAGCTATTGAAGCCCCCGGGAAACTGCGCCCCGGCACCCCGGAAACAGTTGAGGGGAAAAACCTGTACCGTTCCGGCTCAATATAATCGCCCCCGGTTTTGCGCCCCAAAACGCAATGGGCGGCGGTCAGCACCAGATCAGGCTTGACCAATGTTCCGGTGCACCCGCCTGTTGGCCCTTCAATGATCAGACCAACGCCCCTCAGATCAATGGCGTTATCCTGTGACCTTAACGGGCCACCCAATAAAAGGGCCGCAACAAAAACAATTCCGAAAAAGTAATTCATGGCGCTACTTTGATCTTTACGGTCGAATGAATCTAGCCCCACCGGCGTTGTTATTGCTGCCAACGGTTATTCGTTTCGCACCAAAAGTGGCCACCGGATAAACCCCGCGGCCAGCCCTGAAATCTCGCAATACCCTTGCCAGCGGAACGCTGATATCCATGCCATAGGACACCTGCCGGTTGCCATTTATTGCCAGCGCGGAAACCAGAGAAACAATCCTTTGCCGCCCATTTCGCAGGGCAAAAACCGGGGCACCGCTTGATCCGGGCACAACATCGCAGGACATCACCACCAGCCCGTTCACCGCTTCCAGCACATTGCAGGATCGCTGCCGAGACGGGGCATTATTGCGACCCGCACCATAGGAAACAACGCTAACCTGATTACCTGCCCTGACGCCCTTATCCGCCTGAAATGGGTTTGCATGTGTTGGCTGAATGGGCGAGGCAAGGCGTAACAACGCAACATCATTGCGGATTTTATCACCCGATGCCCGGGTGCTTTGCACATAATCCGGATGGATTATCGCCGATTTACCAAACCGTCGCGCAATGGCCGCGCCATCGCGCCAACCGGCGCGAAATTCTATTAGTCGCGGCTCGGTTCTGACACCCTTGTCGTTGTCGTACAGACAGTGGGCCGCTGTCAGCACCAGATCATTCTGAATTAGAACCCCGGTACAGGTGGCCCGACCGGCAATATTCAACAGGCCAACACCTTCCCAGCCCCGGCTAAGGCCCCAGGTATCCAGGCTTTGCAGCGCAGTATCTTGTGAGAATGCGGTTGACGGTATCAACAACAATACCGCAATAGCCCGCGCCAGGTTATGTATGATCGTCATCTCATGGCCTCAGAAATCTGGCGCCGTCGCCATCGCTCTGGCCACCCAACCGCAAAACTTTAACGCCGGTTTCTCCAACGGGCTGCAACGTTTCCGCATTGGCCATCAATGCCATCAAATCCTGCAAGGGCGCTTGCAAATTCGTCCCCAACGCCACCTGCCTGCCACTTATGAACGCCTTGGCCGCGATCACCGATACAATCCGGGCCACGCCATTTTCGTCCACACTAAAAATCGGGGCCCCGGATGATCCGTAATCAACATCACAGGTCAATACCAAAGTCGCCGAACGGCGCGCCAAAATGTGGCAGACTTCCTGTAAAGCCGGGCTATCGGCCCGGTCCCTGGCATAGGACACCACCCCAACCGCCTCACCCTTGCGGGGAAACAACGCCGTCTCAAAAGGTTTGACAGACGATTTTCGGATGGGTCTGCCTAGCTGCAAAAGTGCTACATCATTGGCCACCCGAACCGTCTTGTCGGTGCTCTCAAACTCAAAATCCGGGTGCGGGATAGCATATCTGATGCGGGCTTTGGCATTGGCCCGGCCATTGCGCCAGCCAGCCAGAAATTCAATTTCGTCAGGATCATAGCGACGCCCGGTATCGCTGTTGAAAAGACAATGGGCGGCCGTCAGAACCAAATCAGGGGCAATCAATGCGCCGGTGCAAAACGATCGCCCGGCAAAATTCAAACGGCCAACCGCCTCCCAGCCCCGGCTGTCATTTCCAGTGAGCAGGGATTTTAATCCCGAACCGTCCCCCGCTGTTGACGCGTTTGCAATCAACGCCAGCAGGCCCGCAAAGATCCACGATTTAACCATTAAACCCTCATGCCTTCGTTTGACCCATAAGCATTGTGTCGGGCGAAATTATGACATGGGTGTGGATAAACCACGGGGCTCAGGCCCACCTGTGGCCCAATCCAACAGCTCAACGGTGTGGACAACCGGCACCTTAGTTCCACTGCCAATCTGGATCATGCAGCCAATGTTACCGGCAGCAATCACCTGCGGTGTTTTCGCCTCTAGGGCACTGACTTTACGCTCTTTCAATATACCGGATATCTCTGGCTGCAACAGGTTATACGTCCCCGCCGACCCACAACACAAATGCGCGTCCACCGGTTCCACCACCTCAAACCCGACCCGTTTCAACAGATCTTTCGGTGCCGATTTTACCTGTTGCCCATGTTGCAGCGAACAGGCCGCGTGGTAGGCCACCCGCAACCCCATATCGGCCCCGGGCAATTCCAATGTCTCCAATAATTCGCTCACATCCATGGCAAGCCCTGATATCAGCGCAGCATCCGCGGCCAGGGGCGAATTACGCAACACATGGCCATAATCCTTAACCGTGGTGCCACATCCCGAGGTGTTGATCACAACCGCGTCCAGCCCGTCGCCGTTCACCTCCGCCATCCAGGCCGCTATATTTCGCGCCGCCGCAGCATGTGACTTTTCAACCTCGCCCATGTGATGCACCAGCGCCCCGCAGCACCCCATGCCGTGGGCCACCACCACCTCACATCCCAGCCGCGTCAACAGCCGGATCGTGGCATCATTAATATCGGTGTTCAGCGCTTTCTGCGCGCACCCCGTCAACAGTGCCACGCGCTTTTTACGGGCCCCCTTGGCGGCAAAAACCTGCGGGTCATCCCGATGGCTAACCGATGGAATTTGCTTTGGCACCATATCCAGCATCGCCCGCAACCGCGCGTCTGGCACCAATTTGCGAAAAGGTCGTGCTATTTTGGCGCCCAACAACGCCAACCGAAAACGCCCCGGATAGGGCAAAACCCGCGCCAGTGTCGCGCGCAATATCCGCTCATACAGCGGGCGTTTATAGGTCTTTTGAATATGCACGCGGGCGTGGTCCACCAGATGCATGTAATGTACACCTGAGGGGCAGGTGGTCATGCAGGCCAGACAACTTAGGCACCGGTCAATATGTTTGACGGTTTTGGCATCCGCCGGCCGATCATTTTCCAGCATATCCTTGATCAGATAAATCCGCCCCCGCGGGCTGTCCAGCTCATCCCCCAAAATCTGATAGGTCGGGCAGGTCGCCGTGCAAAACCCACAATGCACACAGGATCGCAGAATATCATTGGCCACACTGATTTCCGGATCGCGCAGCTGTTCGGGTGTAAATTCAGTTTTCATCGCGTTACCCCATCAGCCCCGGGTTCAGTATCCCGCGCGGATCAAATTTCGCCCGCAAACCCGCGGTGATGGCTGCAATCGGAGCAGGTTCAGGCTGGAAACGGGAAAATTTCAGGGCGCCATCGTGCTTCGTGTGGATCAATGTTCCATGCCCGGAAAACTCACCAATTGATGCCCGCAAATCAACACCAATTTCGCAAGCCGCCCAGATCAATCCGCCGCCCCAATCATACATAACGCGTGTACCCCCTGGCATTCGGGCAACAATTCCCGGCGCATCCGACGGTTTCACCGAGAACCGCCAGATATCTTCGTCCCCACCCGCCCAATCGTCCAGATCCCGCACAGACTGCCATTGTTCAGCAACTTTCTTTTGATCTTTTTGCAGGTCCACATCACCGAACCCGGCCAGCAATTCTTCCAGTTTTCCAAGTCGGTAATTTACCGAAGCTTCCGATCCCTCCACACGAATTAACGTAAAGGGCCCACCCCCATCTGATTTCCGAATATGCGCCGCTCCGGTCACCCCGTAGGGCGAACCAAGTGCCACAGACATCGCCTGCACTGCGTGGGCGTCACTGGCATCCGCCATAGACCAATTCAGCATCAAACTCGCCGTCATTTCCGGCTTGGGTAGCACTTTCAACGACACTTCGCTCAGCACCCCCAGGGTGCCAAAACTGCCGGCCATCAACTTGGTCAAATCATAGCCGGTAACGTTTTTCATCACCCGGCCGCCGTTTTTGATAACCTCGCCCAGCCCGTTGACAAACCGCACCCCCAGCAGAAAATCCCGGCACGCCCCCACCGAAACCCGGCGCGGCCCTGACACATTAGCGGCAACTATACCGCCAATTGTCGGCACCCCCGTGGTTCCCAGCAACTCCCGGTGGTCCATCGGCTCAAACGCCAACCGCTGCCCTTCCGCCGCCAGAACCGCATCAATTTCAGCAACCGGCGTTCCTGCTCGTGCAACAATTGTCAGGGCCCCCGGCTCATAAAGTGTAATCCCGGATATTCGGGTCGTCGTTACAGCCGCCCCATCCAAAGCAATGCCCCGGCTGCCACCACCCTGGATCGCCAAAGCATCTGTTGCAGCGGCCACAACATCCGCCAGCTCCGCCTCACTTTCAGGCTTCAACAAAACTTTTTCCCTTTTTCTTTGTCAAAATACTCCCGGGGGTCAGGGGGCAGGCCGCCCCCTGCCTTGTCGTCTTCAAAATCATCAGGCAACCCTGCGTAAACGGGTTGCCGCAAGCGGAAACACCTTGGCCGGATTTAGCAACCAGTTCGGGTCAAACACGTCCTTTACCCGCAGTTGCGCCTCCAGATCATCCTTGGAATACTGGCTGTACATCAGGTCGCGTTTCTCAATACCGACACCATGCTCCCCGGTCAGACAGCCACCAACGTCGACACACAGCTTCAATATCGCTGCACCAAATTCCTCGCAGGTTTCCAGATCGCCGGGCTTGTTGGCATCATACAGGATCAGCGGGTGCATGTTGCCATCCCCGGCATGGAAGACATTGGCCACATCCAGCCCATATTCCTTTGACATCTCGGTGATCCGCCCCAGAACATGGGGAAGTTGCGATACCGGGATGGTCCCATCCAGACACATGTAGTCACTGATCTGGCCCATCGCACCAAAGGCGGCCTTACGACCGGCCCAAATTCTCGCACTTTGCGCTTCCGACGAAGAAACCTGTATCGCCACCGGATTGTGGGTTTTGGCAATTTCAGTGATCCGGCCCAGTTGCTCTTCAATTTCCGCATTCGAGCCTTCAACCTCAACAATCAACATGGCTTCACATTCCGGATATCCGGCGTTTGAATAGGCCTCGGTGATGCGAATACAGGGTCGGTCCATGAATTCGATGGCCACCGGCAAAATCCCGGCCCGGATAATATCGGATACACAAGCCCCCGCCACCTCATTGGCATCAAAGCCGATCAGCATGGGCCGCGCACCTTCCGGCTTGGGGATAATTTTCAACACGGCCTCAGTCACCACACCCAACTGCCCCTCTGAACCGCAAATCAAGCCCAGCAAATCAAGGCCGCCAGCATCCAGATACGAACCGCCAATTTCGATAATACTACCGTCCATCATTACCATGGTGACACCCAGCAGATTGTTGGTGGTGACCCCGTATTTCAGGCAATGCGCACCGCCGGAATTCATCGCGATGTTCCCCGCTATCGCACAGGCCAATTGCGAAGAAGGATCAGGCGCATAGAAGAAACCGTTATCCTCAACCGCGCCGGTTACCGACAGGTTGGTGCGCCCGGCTTGCACCCGGATAAACCGGTTCTCATAATCTGTTTCCAGTACATCGCGCATCCGCGCCACACCCAGAATAACACAATCCGCCGTCGGCAGCGCGCCCCCGGCAAGCGACGTTCCCGCGCCCCGCGGCACCACAGGCACGCCCATTTCATGGCAGATGGTCAATACGGCCGCTGTTTCCGCAGTGCTGCCCGGCAAAACTGCCACCAGTGGCGGGCAGCGATAGGCGCTAAGCCCATCACATTCATAGGCTTTGGTCTCCATCGTGTCATGGATAACGGCTTCACTTGGCAACACCGACAAAAGCCGCGAAACCAGCTCGGGTTTGCGGGCGATCAGGGTCGCATCAGGTATCGGCATTTCCATTTTCAGCATTCCACTTATTGGATTGGTAATAAAATATCACCAATTTCGTAAATTCGCAACCCAGCGTAAAAGTGTTTGGACAGTATTGGCACGGCTATGACATAAAAAATTATGAAACAGATACTCTTCACAACCGCCCTAACATTATTCGCCCAAACAGCACTTGCTGATGCGCCTGTTGTTGTCGCGGCAACAGCCAGCCAATCTGCAGGCGGTTGGACAATTGCCGTCACCATCAGCCATCCCGAAAAGGGTTGGGATCACTACGCTGATGGATGGGAGGTTCTCGATCCTGACGGGAATAGTCTGGGCGTGCGCGTCCTTGCCCACCCCCATGTCAATGAACAGCCCTTTACACGCTCACTGGGGTCGGTTCAAATCCTACCCGATTTAGACTTTATTTCCATCCGCGCACGCGACAACGTCGATGGCTGGTACGAAAACCTGTTCCGGATTGAACTGGAAAACTAAGCGCCTGCCAATTTGCCAAAACACCTGCGCTGTGCCGGATTTTTCCGCGAAAAATCGATCCTACCGCCGACCCTCTCGCAACCATGCAGCAACACTAAACATTGACGCCAACAACAGAAATATCCACCCCGGCACCAATGGCCTGATGGTCACATCCGCGGTCAGATAAGCCGCACGCGGGGTTATTCCGATCCATCCCCTGCCGGCCGCAACACGACCCCGGCTCACCACGCGAATGTCAGGTATACCTGCCTCAAGCGGCAGCACCCCACCCCGGGTTTCTTTAATGGCCGGGATCAGCTTATCCCCGGTTGCCACGGTTTCTTCAAATTCTCGCGGCGAAGACGGCCCCAAAGCAATGACAGCTTCTTCGTCCCCCTGCTTCAGGCGAAACAAACCGATCTCTGGCGCCACAAATTCAGCAACGAACCGCCCCGGCGCGGTTTCTTCCATCGGCAAAACTGAAACAACACCATCCGGTCCTGTTATTTCAACCGATCTTGGCCCGGCACCCAATGTCCGCCGGGTGATCACCATTTCCTGACCCTCGGCGACAGCGCCCAGCGCCTCCTCTTCCAACTCGGGCTCTTTCATCATCCAATGGGCCAGCCGGCGCAACAATTCCTGTTGCGGCCCGCCACCTTCAAAGCCGCGGCTCCAAAGCCATGTCTGGTCAGACGCAAGCAACGCGATGCGGCCCTCACCCACCCGGTCAAGTACCAGCAACGGCTGATCCTCAGCCCCGGTCAGCACCGTATCACCCTGTTTGTTTTCCACTTCAATCTGGCGGAACCAGCGCCCCCAGCCGGGCCCATCGTCAATCCTGGGTATCTGGGCATCCAGCCCTTCGGTCACGGGATGTTTTTCACCAGTTTCAGAGATCCGGGGCCGAAACCCGCCTTCAATGACACGGGACGTCGGAACCGCTGGCATGATGTCCCCAAGCGGGGACCGAAACAAACTGTCGGCAGATGCAAATGCTGGCCCTGCCGCCACCAGAACCGCACCACCGTTTTCAACATACTGGCGCACACTTTCCAGATAGACAGACGGCAATATTCCCCGGCGACGGTAGCGATCAAAAATGATCAGATCAAATTCATCCACCTTGTCCAGAAACAACTCACGCGTTGGAAAAGCGATCAATGACAGCTCTGAAACCGGCACCCGGTCCTGTTTCTGCGGCGGTCGCAGAATGGTGAAATGCACCAGATCAACAGAGCTGTCTGATTTCAACAAATTCCGCCAAGTCCGCTCCCCCGGATAGGGTTCACCACTGATCAGCAACACCCGCAACCGGTCGCGCACACCGTTGATCTGGATCACGGCTGAATTGTTGCGGTCGGTTAATTCTTCGGGCTGGGCCGCCACGCTGAACTGGATGACATTCATGCCGCCATGTTCAACATTCAGCTCAAACGTCACATCTTCACCCACGGGTATCCTGCTGGACTGGGGCGGGCCCCCATCAATGGAAATACTCAGGGTTGCCGCTGTCGTAATGCCACCGGGAACCTGGCCCTGATCTTCGATCCGCACGGTCATTTCCACCGGTTCACCAAGGATAGCGAAGGCAGGCGCATTCCTGACAATCAGCCGCCTGTCCCAGTCATTGGCGTATCCGGTCATCAGCAATTGCAAAGGTGCCGGAACAGTCGGTGCGCCGTCCAGATCATGAACCTGCCCGTCGCTGATCAACAGCACGCCCGCCAGCCGGGCCTGTGGAATTTCCGCCATCGCTTCGGCAAGCCGCCCCATCAACAGCGTACCGCCATCGCCTTTTGCATCCTTCAGGGTCACGATTTTCAGATCCGTATTGGCCAGCGCCGCAATGCGCGCCTGAACACCCTGGATCGCGGCCCTTGTCTGCTCGGGGCGGTCCGATATCTGCTGGCTGGCGGTTTCATCGACAACCAGCAAAACGATATCATTTAACGGTGTCCGGTCCTCCTGTTGAAACGACGGGTTGGCAAGCGCGATAAACAATACCGCGACCGCCAATCCCCGCAGCCACCAACCCGCCAGACCACGCCATATCGCCAACCCCACCAGCACAGTTGCAAACACCGCTGCTGCAACCAAAACTACCCAGGGCAGTAGCGGATCAAAGATCACCGAACCCTGCATCACTGACCCAACCGATCCAGCAATGCCGGCACATGCACCTGATCTGATTTATAGTTGCCGGTCAGAACGTGCATGATCAGGTTCACACCAAAGCGATAGGCCAGTTCCCTTTGCCGCTGTCCGGTGCCGCCCCGACCCACCGGAAACATCAACGCCCCGGTTTCACTCACGGCCCAGGCCGCAGCCCAGTCGTTGCCGCCAATCACCACCGGTGTGACATTGTCATTCAGGTTGCGAAACGGCATGCCCTCGGCCTGTTCCGCATCAGCCGGCGCCGCTTCAACCCAGACATCACGCGAAATGTAGCGCCCCGGAAAATCCTGCAGCAAATAAAACGTGCGGGTCAGAACATGGTCCGCCGGGATCGGTTCCAGCGGTGGAATATCCAGCGCGCGCGCCAGTTGTTGCAGCTTCTTTCCGTTCGCAGATGATGTGCCAAACCGCGCCACATCAGCGTCCCGCGTATCAAACAGGATCATCCCGCCGGTGCGCAGATAGCGGTTCAGGCGTGCATAGGCCCCGGCAGAGGGCAGCGGCTGCTCCGGGGTGACCGGCCAATAAATAAACGGAAAAAATGACAACTCATCGGTTTCCAGATTGATCGCAATCGGGTTGGCCGGCTCAATTGAGGTGCGGGCAAACAGCACATCCGAAAGCCCGCGCAACCCGGCCTCTGATACACGGTCAATCTGCGCGTCTCCGGTGATAACATAGGCCAGAACCACCTCGGCGGTGGCATCAAGCGCAAACATATCGGCGGCATCGGTTGATTGTGCCTGCGCCTCCGGCGGCAGGATCAACAACAGCGCCAACACCGATGCTGCCACACCTGAACGCGGCCCAAACAACTTGCCTGAGATCAACAGGGACGCCAATATATCCAGCCCCAACAGCGCCAGAGCCAACGACAGAAATACCATCTTCAAGGCTGTTTCCCGCACCACATTCAGCCCTTTGACAACTACGCTTGCAGGCCAGCTTGCAGGCTCCAACACGGTCTCGGCGCCAATAACATTCAGCGCGATCTGACGATCAGCGCGCGCATATAATCCCGGCGGTACCGCTGCATTCAGCACACCACCTGCAATATCCTCGCCCTTTACCCCGGCCATATTCTCAGCGTTTTCGATGTTGCCAAATGCATCCATCACCTTGCTGGCCACCCAGGTTGTTCCCGCCAGATCTTCGGCATCCGGGCGATTTGGCGATGTCGACACCGCCAGCCGTTCCAGCATCTGAACAAACAGCCCGGACAGTGGCAATGTTGACCATTCAGCATTTGCCGTGACATGAAACAGCACAACCTGCCCCTGCCCAACCGATTTCCGCGTCACCAAAGGCGTGCCATCTGACAGCGCCGCAATCACCCTTTGGGAAAGCGTCGGATCAGGCTCGGCCATCACCTGCGCGTTTACCTTCACATCATCCGGAATAGGCAATCCAAAAAACGGCGACGTATCGGCAAACGCCCGCAAATCCTTGGGCTCCCCCCAGCTCATGGCGCCGCCCACAACACGCCCGCCTGCGCGCAAGCGCACCGGCATCAGCGCATCTTCCTGACCACGGCTTACGTCACTTGCTGCCAGCCTCGGGCCGGCAAAGCGCAATAACAACCCGCCGTTTTTAACCCATTCAACAATCCCATCACTTTCCGCAGGTGCCAGTTTGGCCACATCTGCCAAAACGATCACATCCGGGTTGGCCAGTAATATATCGCCAATCGTGCCGTCAATCAGCTCGGCTGTCGGCTCCAGTGCCTGGGTCAGGAAATGCGTCGGGGCCAATAGTTGCAGCCCTTCACGTTCTGAACGCCCGGAAATCAGCGCAACTTCACGCCGTTTTAAGGCGTCATCACTTAACGCAACCGCCCCCGCCGAGCGGTTACCGCTGATCGCCACCCGGGTTATTCGATTGCGCAATTCGGGTGGCAGCGACACGCTCACTTCGGCTTCGGTCTGTGCGTCTTCAAACACCAGTTCCGCGCTGGCCAATACCCGTTCAATGCCCGCCGGATCAGGCCCATAGATCGCCAGACCCAGGCGGTCTGCCCCAACCGCCTGCGACCGCAGCACACTCAGGTTAATGGCGCCATCAGCAAACACCGCCGGTTTCAGCCCATATATCGGCCGTTGGGTTTCAAAAACGGTCACCGCGCCGAATTTTTGCAAGGCCGCCAGAACATCCGCGCGACCTTCCCGTTTCAGCCCGTCTGACATCCAGAACGTCTCAAACGGCCCCGACAGCCGGTTTAACCAGTCTTCAACGTCTGAGCCGTCCGGCTCCCATGGTTTTGGCTCAAGACCGGGTAAGCGCGAACGCCAGATATCAGCCGTCTGAAACTGCAGTTCACCGGCTGGCAAATCTGTCAGCGTAACGACTGCAACGGTGCGTCCATCGCGATTGGCGCGATCCAGTGCCGCCGCAACACGCTCTTGCCGCGGCTGCCAATCTACTGCATCCGCCCATGTGGCATCCATCACAATCAACAACGGCCCGCTGCCATTTTCCCTGTTCTGTGGGTTCAGCACCGGCCCGGCAAACCCGATAATCACCGCCGCCACTGCCAGGGTTCTGATCAACAATAACCACCAGGGTGTTTTATCGCTTTGGCTGTCGTCATCCTTCAGACCCAACAGTAAAATAACACCGGGAAACAGCCGGCGAATTGGTGCCGGGGGCACCGCCCGAAGCAGCAGCCATAATATCGGCAGGGCCAGCAACCCCAACAGCAACAATGGTGCGCTAAATCCTATGCCGAACAAGCTGAACATCAATGCGCCCGCTCAATCGCTGAATAGATCCATAACAACGCCGACTGGGCGCTGCCTGACGTGTGGTGGCAGCTATATTGCCAACCCGTCGCGCGCGCCAAATCCCTTAGCGCATCTTTGCGCTCGGCCAGCCGATCCAGATAGCGGCTGCGCAAATCCGACGCCTTCAATGTCTCATGGGAAACCGTTTTACCGACGCTTTGAAATATCGTGCGCCCGCTAAACGGAAACTCTTCTTCCTGCGGGTCCAGCACCTGTAGCAATGTGCCCCTGATACCGCGATCCGCCGCAACGAACAGCTGCCGGCTGATGGCGTTAAAATCCCCCAGAAAATCAGACAGGAAAAGCGCTTGGGAATTGGCCAGTAATCCCTCAAACCCGGGCACCCCGTATTCTTTTCCGTCACCGGCCTCGCACAGGCCCTTGGCTATGCGCATCAGCTGTACCTGACCCTGACGCGGTGGCCCACCAATTGAACTCAGGGTGATCCGCTCACCCCCACGCACCAGCAAAACCGTTATCGCCAGCGCCAGCAGCCGCGCGCGATCTGATTTTGTCGGTAGGTTTGGCTCCGAGCTGAAATTCATCGATTGCGCATCATCAAGCCATAACAAAACGCTCTGCGCGGCCTGCCATTCCTTTTCCTGAACGAAATTTGTGTCGGATTTTGCTGAACGCCGCCAGTCGATCAAACGCGCCGGATCGCCGGCAGTGGCCGGACGGTACTGCCAGAATTCATCCCCCAGCCCACTGCGGCGCCGTCCATGGCTGCCCAACATAACCGTTGCCGCCAATTGCTCTGCATCCGCCAAAAGCGCCGGCAAATATGTTGCCAGCTCCTCTGCACGGCTTCGCAGGGCGGCGGCAATTGTCATGCAGCAACCCCGATCGCGCCGATCTCAGACACCGTCTGCTCAATCAGATCACTCAGGGTTTCGCCCCGTGCCCGGGCGGCAAAACTTAGCGCCATTCGATGGCTCAGAACCGGTTTCGCCAGTGCCGCGACATCCTCAACCGAAGGCGCAAGCCGCCCCTCCAGCAATGCGCGCGCCCGAACACTCAGCATCAAAGCCTGCGCCGCCCGTGGCCCCGGCCCCCAGACAACACTGTCTTTGATTGATTGCGGCGCACCCTCCGCCTCCGGGCGAAAGGTCCGTACCAAGGTCAGAATATGCTCCAGCACAGCTTCGCCAACCGGCATCTGGCGCAGCAGCTTTTGCGCAGCGATCAGTTCATCGGCGCTAAACACACCATGGGCCTCGGCCTCAACCAAACCGGTGGTCGCCTCCAGAATATCCCGTTCCGCATCCCGATCCGGATAGTCCACATCAATCTGCAATAAAAACCGGTCCAGCTGGGCTTCCGGCAACGGATAGGTGCCTTCCTGCTCAATCGGGTTTTGTGTGGCCAGCACATGGAACGGCGTGCCAACGCTGTGTTCCTGCCCGGCCACCGTCACCACTCGCTCCTGCATTGCCTGCAACAGCGCCGACTGTGTGCGCGGTGACGCCCGGTTAATCTCATCCGCCATCAACAGCTGACAGAAAATCGGCCCCCTGATAAACCGAAATGAACGCGCCCCATCATCTGCCGTTTCCAGCACCTCTGAACCCAGAATGTCCGCCGGCATCAGGTCCGGGGTGAACTGAATACGCGCGCCATCCAGCCCCATAACGGTTGAAACCGTGTCCACCAGCCGGGTTTTACCCAGCCCGGGCAGCCCGATCAACAACCCATGCCCGCCACACAACAATGCCGACAGAACCAGATCAATTACATTATCCTGACCGATGAACCGCTTGGCGATACTGGCCCTTGCCAGCGCCAGTTTTTCGCTTAACGCTTCGATATCAGCGACAAGATCCGTGCCCTCGGCCATGTTATTCTCCTGCTTCTTCCATTCCGGTGTATTAAATGGAACTATTGCATGGCATTCAAATGGCAAACACCATGAACAAACAAAATATCGTGAAACCTACCGCAGATGGCATAGCAGCGGCCGCCAGACAGGCGAAAAGTCGCGGACCGGCCCCGGTTCACACCTGGAATCCGCCGTTTTGCGGTGATCTGGACATGCGCATCGCCCGTGATGGTACATGGTTTTATCTGGGCACCCCGATCGGCCGCCCCGAACTGGTGAAACTGTTTGCCAGTGTCATTCGAAAAGACGGCGATGATTATTTCCTCGTAACCCCGGCCGAAAAAGTCGGCATCACCGTGGATGACGCGCCCTTCGTCGCCGTTGATTTTGACCTTACCAATCCCGGCCCCGATCAAACCCTTACCTTCAGCACAAATGTTGGTGACACCGCCATCGCGGGCCCCGACAACCCAATCCGGGTTGAGCGGGACGCACAAACCGGTGAACCCTCCCCCTACATCCTGATCCGCGCAAATCTTGAGGCGCTGATTGATCGCAAAAGTTTCTACCGGCTGGTGGATATCGGCGAACGGGAAACCCACGGGGGCGACACATGGTTCGGCCTGCGCTCCTCAGGTCAGTTTTTTCCGATCATCCCGGCCAGGGAACTGGACTAAACCGCCAATTTCTTCTTTTCATAAATATCCCCGCCGGAGGCACTAAAAATAAACCGGGCACCGAAGGTGCCTCAATATTTCAACAGAACACCCCTATTTAAACGCGGGCGGCCGTTTCTGCATATTGGCCATCACTGCCTCAATCTGATTGGCCCCGCCAATAATGCCCGCCTGTAATCGCGCTTCCAGCGCCAGCGCCTCACCGGCGCGCGCCGCCCAACTTGCATCAACCAACCGCTTGGCTGCACGAACCGCATCCGGTGAGCGCGCCGCCAATTCCAGCGCCATCGCGCCCGCCGCCGCAACCGGATCACTGTCAATTCGCGTCACCAGCCCCAGCGCCAGTGCTTCCTCCGCCCCAAACACACGGCCCGTCATGATCAGCTCTTTGGCCAGATCGGCGCGCATCAGTTTAGGCAGGCTCTGGGATATCCCCATATCCGGGATCAACCCCCATTTGCTTTCCATGATCGAAAACTGCGCCTCCGGGGCGGCAATGCGAAAATCCGCCGCCAGCGCCAATTGCAGTCCGGCGCCGAAACACGCCCCTTCAATTGCGGCAATCACCGGCACATCCAGCGCCTGCCAGCCGATCACCGGCTGCTGAAACCGATTGCCCAACTGACCCGCAGGCGGGTTCAGCATCTCGTGCTTCACCTCCCCCAGTCGCGTGGCAAATTCCCCGAACACCGAAAAATCCAGCCCCGCTGAAAAACAATCGCCCGCACCGCTGATCACAACAGCGCGCAACCCCGGCTCTGCGGATAATCCCGCCGCCGCCCCACTCAGGGCATCAAACATTTCCATGCTCCAGGCGTTTTTCTTTTCCGGCCGGTTCAGCAAAACACGGGCCACCGGCCCCTTCGCATCTTCAACAACAACGATATCTGACATCAATGCGCCTCAGCCCAGTTGGCCCCTTGCCCGGCATCCACCGTCAGCTTCACATCCAGCTGCACCGCTGGCATCGCCGCGCCCTCCATCACGCCCCGTACCCGTTCAATGGTGGCATCAACAGCGCCCTCTTCCACCTCAAAGATCAGCTCATCATGCACCTGCAACAACATCTTGGCCGGCAGATCTTCTATCGCCGGGTGCATCCGCACCATGGCGCGCCGGATCACATCCGCCGCCGTTCCCTGTATCGGCGCATTGATCGCCGCCCGTTTGGCAAACCCGGCATGGGGCCCCTTGGCGTTCATCTGCGGTGTATGGATTTTACGGCCAAACAGCGTCTGCACATATTCATGCTGCTTCGCAAAGGCCACGGTGTCATCCATATAGGTGCGAATGCCGGGGAAGCGTTCAAAATAGCGATCAATAAACCCCTGCGCCTCTTTCCTCGGTATCCGCAAATTGCGCGCCAGTCCAAAGCCGGATATCCCGTAAATCACCCCAAAATTGATCGCCTTGGCCTTGCGCCGTATCTCTGGCGTCATCTCATCCAACGGCACGTCGAACATTTCACTGGCCGTCATCGCGTGGATATCCTGACCCGCCTTGAACGCATCTTTCAGCGCATCAATCCCGGCAATATGCGCCAGTATCCGCAGCTCAATCTGCGAATAATCCAGCGATACCAGCACCTTACCCTCACCGGCGACAAACGCTGTCCGAATGGCCCGCCCATCCTCGGTACGCACGGGTATATTCTGCAAATTAGGGTCTTTAGACGCCAAACGCCCGGTATTTGCCCCGGTGATCAAATACGACGTATGTACGCGGCCGGTATCCGGGTTGATATGTTCCTGCAGCGCATCCGTATAGGTCGATTTCAGCTTGGCCAACTGGCGCCAATCCAGAACCCGCGCCGGCAATTCATGGCCCTCGGACGCCAGATCTTCCAGAATATCCGCCCCCGTTGCATAGGCCCCGGTTTTGCCCTTTTTGCCGCCGGGAATTTCCATTTTTTCAAACAGAATTTCCCCCAGCTGCTTGGGCGACGCCACATTGAACGCGCCCCCCGCCAGTTCATGTATTTCCGCCTCCAGCCCGGCCATTTTCTGTGCAAATGTATTAGACATCCGGCTCAGCACGTCCCGGTCCACCTGAATGCCGTCCATCTCCATGCGCGCCAGTACCGGCACCAATGGCCGCTCCAGGGTTTCATACACCGTTGTCACCTTGCTTCGGTGCAGCTTCGGCTTAAACTCCTGCCACAGTCGCAACGTTATATCGGCATCCTCAGCGGCATATTTCACCGCGTCCTCCACCGGCACCCGGTCAAAGGTGATCGCCGATTTCCCGGTGCCCAGCAATGGCTTGATCGGGATCGGATCATGTTCCAGATAGCGGTTGCTCAGTGTGTCCATGCCGTGGTTATGCAGGCCAGCATGCATGGCGTAGGACATCAGCATGGTGTCATCAATCGGGGCCACCGCCACATCGTAACGCGCAAAAATCTTGGCGTCGTATTTCATGTTCTGACCGATTTTCAGCACCGCCGGGTCTTCCAGTACCGGGCGCAGCATATCCAGCGCGGCGTCCACCCCCATCTGCCCCGCCGCCAACTCATCCGACCCAAACAGATCATCCGCCGCCGACGCCTTATGGATCAGCGGAATGTAACAGGCCTCCCCTGCCTCAACACACAGCGATATCCCCACCAGATCGACCACCATTTCGTTCAACCCGGTGGTTTCGGTGTCCACGGCCACATGCCCCACATGGTTGATCCGGTCAATCCAGACCTGCAAAGCGGCGGCATCCCTGACCCACTCATATTTCTCAGCGTCAAACGGTACCGCTTCAACCGTACTGCTTTGCACCCCCGGCGCGTCGGCAATCACCGGCGGCTCAACCCCCAGCTTGTCGGCCACCCGTCTGGACATGGTGCGAAATTCCATCAGCGCCAGAAATGCCAGCAACGTATCGGGCTCAGGTTCGCGCAGTTCCAGCGTCTCAAAGCCGAAATCCAGTTCCATGTCACAATCCAGCTTCACCAGCTGTCGCGAAACCCGGATCAGGTCCTGATTGTTTTCCAGACTTTCCCGGCGCTTGGGCTGTTTGATCTCACCGGCGCGTTCCAGCAACGTATCCAGATCACCATATTCGTTGATCAGCAGTGCCGCCGTCTTGATGCCGATCCCCGGCGCACCGGGCACATTGTCCACGCTATCGCCCGCCAGCGCCTGCACATCCACCACCCGTTCCGGGCCAACACCAAACTTTTCCCATACCCCGTCGCGATCAATGCGCTTGTTCTTCATGACGTCCAGCATCTCAACGCCGCCGCCCACCAGCTGCATCATATCCTTGTCCGAAGAAATAATCGTCACCCGCCCACCGGCATCGCGTGCCCGACAGGACAGCGTCGCAATGATGTCGTCCGCCTCAAAGCCTTCAACCTCAACGCAGGCGATATTGAACGCCCGCGTCGCATCACGAGTCAGGGGAAACTGCGGCACCAGATCTTCCGGTGCCGGGGGCCGGTTGGCCTTGTATTTGTCGTAAATATCGTTGCGAAACGTCTTGCCCTTATGGTCAAAGATCACCGCCACATGGGTTGGGGCATTGTCACCCTTGGCGTCTTCAACCTGCTTCATCAGCATGTTGCAAAACCCGCTGACCGCGCCAATTGGTAAACCGTCAGAGCGTCGCGTCAAGGGCGGCAATGCGTGATACGCGCGAAATATAAATGCTGATCCATCAATCAGATGCAGGTGGTGACCCTTGCCAAAACCCATGTCGATCCCCCTGAAACTGATTTATTTTAGCTCGTCAGAAAAGTCCTGATGCACGAATTTCTTATCGCAATACCCACATTCAACATAACCTTTGTCATGGGGGATTTGCAGCCAAACCCGCGGGTGCCCATGGGCCACCCCGCCACCGTCACAGGCTATGCGGAATCTGTCCACAATCTCGGTTTCCGGTGCTTGAATTGTCATGGCTGCTCCAACTTGGCTGGCGTATTGCCCCATGATACCAACCCCACCCCCGGCTGCAATAGCTGTTCACACGCGCCTTGGGCTATTGCTGGTCAATCCGCAGGGTAAAGCAATTGTTGGTATCTGAACGCACATGCACATAGGCCACATCCGGATTGCCAAATACCCGGTTCAGATAGGCGTCAATTTCCGGCGTTTGTACGATCTCACCTGTACCGGTAACAATCCTGCCTAACGCGGAATATCCCTTTAGAAGGTGCTGTTTACGGAACTCAAGAACCGGCGGCATTTGCAAGATATCCAGATATGGTTCGCAATGCGCACACAGAAATACCGGCCCGGTTTCTGCGTATGGGTTCAATGCCTCAAACGGTCGCGCCGCCAGTATCAGCATTTCCACACCGGCCTTAATATCGCGCAAGCAGTGACGGCAGGGGTTGCCTTCACCATCCGAAATCGCGCGTTCCGGGGGCTGCCCATTGGCATCCATCCCGCCATTGCGCCAATTCGTGCATATTTCCGCAGATATAGGGTTGTAGGTAAATCGCATGGAATCCTCCGATATGCTCAAAGAAACCCTAGTGCCATCTTCCGCTGATCCCGATCCGTTTCCTGCGCATTAACCTGCAGGTGTCAGCATCCGGCCCAGCAGGCGTCCACCCAGAATATGCACGTGCATATGGGGCACATCCTGCACCCCATGGCTGCCCGAATTGGCGATCAGACGGTAGCCAGCCCCAAGATTTGGCGAAACTTTCGTCATCCTGCAAACCTCACCAATTGCCCGGGTGAAATCGACAATCTCAGCATCTGAGGCCTGATTTGCAAACTGGTCATAGGTCACATAATGCCCCTTGGGTATAACCAGAACATGGGTCGGTGTCTGGGGTGCGATATCACTAAATGCCAGTGTGTGATCGGTTTCCAGAACAGTATTGTTTGGAATTTCCCCGCGCAATATTTTCGCAAAAATATTCTGATCATCGTATTCGTAGCCCATAACTTCCCCCTAATCAGCAAACAGATGCACAGTGCTGGCAATACTGTGCGCCTGTTCTGGCGAAATATCCAGAAACTCCGCCAAGGGAACGGTATTTTCAGCAACTGAAGATTTTTCCCTGATGCGGTAAAAATTCGGGAAACTGGCGTCCTTAATCCGGTCAATCTCATGGAACACGTCGGCGCGTATTGTCGGCAGTAACCGCTGGGTCGCTTTGCTGTCGGTCTGGTCACCAATCAGCCCAACCCGTCTGGCATGGCCCAACAAATAATCATCACTGAACTCACATTCGATCTGCAGCAGTTTTGTCTTGCTCCGGTCGGTATAAAAATCCTGCAACAGGTCCATGTTGTCTGGATCAAGGCAAAATATCATCCTGTCGGTTTCGTAGAAATCAAACAGCATCCGCATCAGCGCACGCCGGTGCCGGGTGCGTTTGCCAAGGGTTTTCTGGATCCCCCCCAGATCGGGCAGGCTGGCATCTTCTTCGTCAAAAACATACTCAACCGCCGGTACATTTGTGATCAGACCAACCTGCTTCAGCAACCGCTTGGCGACGTGCCATTTTTTGCAGGTCACGATCATCAATTCCCGGTCCCGCCCCAGCGTGCTTTCGGTTTCCCAGAACCGCGGTGCAAACCGGCGCCCTTCGCGGCCCCGACCTGTCAGAAACTTAAACAGGCTGCGACCTTCGTTAGAGATGGCAAAGGTCACATCTTTCTCAACAAACAGATCCCCCAGCTTGGCTTTAAGTTCCGTGGCTTGTGGTGAAATTTTACGCGCAAACAGATAATCCTGACTTAGCAGCAGATCATATTGATCGTTGTAAAACGTCACCGGCATACCATAGTCAGAAAACATCAGAAACGTCAGTGAGCGCGCTTCAATTTCGGTGTCCGGCACCAGATGGCGCACCAAAGTCTGAAAGAACGTTTCATCCGGGATCCATGTGGTGCGAAAAAACCGGATCACATCGCGGCGTTTGGTACAAAATGCAAGGATCCATTCTATGGTTTGGCGTCGCAGACACCACCACTGACTACCAATCATCATCTGCAGATCACCGGGAAGGTCGCGGGCCAGATTCAGTTTTTTCTGTACTTCGATAGACTTATAAAACAGCGGTTTGTTTTTACGCTCATTGAAAAGATGCCGGTAAATCAGCCGCTCTTCCTTAAAGCCGGTTTTAATCCAGTCGCTTTCGAAATAGTCAAAACTCTCAATGAAATCCGCATCATTTTCGTCCAGAAAATCATGGCAATATTCGGCGGATTTGATCGCCATGCAATCGCCCGACAGCATGTAAAAATGCGTCGCCCGCGGAAATGCCGCTTCAGCCGCTTCAATCGCATGTAATGTCGCCTGTACCAGGCTCCATTCACCCCAGCCACATTTGATCCGTTTGCTGGCAAAAACCACGTTGGGATTTCCGCCCAAGGCGCGCGCTATTTTCTCAAAATCTGCCTTGGGTGCGCGCACATCAAAATGGATCGAAATATAATCCCCGGCCGCCGTCAGCCGGGTCGCCTGATCAATAATGGCGTCCGGATCTTTGTGGCACAGCAAAATAAAGGCGATTTTTGCCATTTTAGCGGGTTATTCCTGATTTTTTTACGTTTGATGGCATAGTTACCGTGAACAACCATTGAAAAGACAGGATTTCTTTGCTTTTTTCGCCACATTGTTCCCTTACTGCCCGATAATTACGGGCTGATGTTGAAAGTGAGTTTTTTATTATGGGTTTTCCCGGCACCTGGATGACCGAAAGTGAAAGCACGGTTTACCGTGTTGTTCCCAAATGCGCCTGCTCAACCATTGGGCAGATCATGTACTATTCTGACCATGGTGAATTTTTTGACGGCGATATCCATGACGCACAAAGTGGTATTCACAAATGGGCCATGGATGACAGCCAGGACCTGATCACCACCAACGTGCAAAACCACAAATCCTACACCTTCACCTGCGTCCGTAATCCCTACACCCGTATCCTGTCGTCGTTCTTTGACAAAATTTGCGGCACCCAGCGCAATGGCAAACGCTATCGCGGCAATCTGGTACCGCTTCTGATCCAGAAATACGGCATTGAAGTAGACGGCGACTTTGACCAGATCAAAAGCTTCCGCCGCTTCCTGCTGTTTGCCCGTGACACCATTAAATGGCGCAAACCCATGGACCCGGATATTCACTGGTCGGCGATGTCCGGCCATGTCTCCACATTCATTGTAAACGGCGGCAATTATGACCGCATCGTTTATACTGAAAAGTTCAACGAAGGCATGCAGGGCGTTCTGGATAATATTGAGGTCGCCAACCAAATTGATCTGACGAAAATTCCGCGTTTTAATGAAAGCGAAGGCCACGGCCCAAAACGCGCCCATCCGGTGGAAGATTACTTTGACGATCTGTCACTGCATCTGGTGCGCGAAATGTACAAACGCGATTTTGACCTGTTCAAATACGATATGGACAACCCGGCCAATAAATTACCGGTTAGCGATATTGATCTGGACGAAGTACACGCCAAACTGGGCGACTGACGCCGCAATTTCGGGCTTTCAAAGCAGCCCGTGTTCCTGAAACAGGGATTTCAGATCAGCCTCGGGGCGGGCACCAATATGGCTGATCACCTCAGCCGCCGCCACGCAGGCCATTTTCCCACAGATCTCCAGTTCGTACCCATTGGTCAGGCCCCACAAAAACGCCCCGGCGAACAGATCACCGGCCCCGGTGGCATCCAGCACATTCGCCGGCACTGCCGGGATGTGCCAGCGGTCGGTTGCGGTCACAATATGCGCCCCGTCCGCACCATCGGTGCAGGCGACAATCGCCACATCCTGAACGGCTGACCGCAACGCGGCATCAAAGTCTTCGCTTTGATACATCGACATGATCTCAACCCGGTTGGCAAACAGCAAATCCGCGTCTTCCCGCAGCAACCGGGTAAAAGCGTCGCGATGCCGGTCAATGCAAAACGGATCAGACAGGGTGATGGAAACTTTACCACCGGTTGACTTGGTCGCGGCAATTGCCTTGGCAAAGGCCGCATGGCTGTCGGGCCCGTCAAAGCGGTAACCCTCCAGAAAAATCCACTCGGCATCGGCCATCATAACGGTGTCGATATCATCCGGGCCCAGAAACTCGGACCAACCCAGATAGGTGTTCAGGGACCGCTCACCATCCGGTGTCACCAACACGATGCAACGCCCGGTTTCCGCCTTACTGTCACGTTCCCCCAGTGCCGTTTCGTACACCGCCCCCTGCGCCCGCAAATCATGGGCAAAAATCGCCCCCAGCTGATCGTCTTTAACCTTGCCTACATAGGCCACACGCCCGCCCAGCTGCGCTGCCGCCGCGATCGAATTTGCCGCCGAGCCACCGCTCATTTCCTTTGACGGGCCAACCTTTGCATACAGGCTCACGGCGCGCTCCATGTCGATCAGTTGCATGATGCCCTTTTCAACGCCTACCTGCGCCAGAAATTCGTCACTGCACTGGGACAACACATCAACAATCGAATTACCGATGCCAACCACCTGAAACTTCTTATTCAACTGTTTTCTCCTCAAACGGGCACAGATCCCTGATGATACAGGCCCCACATTTTGGCTTTCTGGCGACGCAAATATAGCGTCCATGCAGGATCAGCCAGTGATGCGCATGGTGCTGAAATTCGGCCGGTACATTATCTTCAATCGCCCGTTCAACCACATCAACATTCTTGCCCGGGGCCAGCCCGGTGCGGTTGCCGACCCGGAAAATATGGGTGTCCACCGCCTGCGCCGGCTGCCTGAACCACATGTTCAGCACCACATTGGCGGTCTTGCGCCCGACCCCGGGCAATGATTGCAATGCAGCGCGCGATGACGGCACTTTGCCGCTATATTCCTCCTGCAGAATACGCGACAGTTTGATCACATTTTTGGCCTTTTGACGAAACAACCCGATGGTCTTGATATGCTCAATCAACCCGTCTTCGCCCAGCGCCAGCATTTTCGCCGGTGTGTCGGCGATCTCAAACAGTTTTGCCGTGGCCTTGTTCACCCCGACATCGGTCGCCTGCGCCGACAATGCCACCGCCACCACCAGGGTGAACACGTTCACATGGTGCAGTTCCCCCTTTGGTTCCGGCTCGCTTGCCTGAAACCGGGAAAAGACCTCGTGGATCGTGTGATAGTCCATTTGTTTGACCATGGGCCGCTCTATGCCCCGCCCCGACCCTAGGCGCAAGAAACGGATCGACCCAAATCGTCAGTTTGCTAGAATACCACCAACAAAGGACAACCAATGCCCGATGAAAACGGCTACCATTACGGTGTTATTCGGCGCGCGATTGATACCATCGACGCTGCAGACGCCCCAATTTCGCTGGACCAGCTGGCCGCCAGCCTGTCAATGAGTCCGGCACATTTCCAACGGGTGTTTTCGCGCTGGGTCGGGGTATCCCCGAAACGCTATCAGCAATATCTGGCGCTGGGGCATGCCCGCACATTGTTGGCCGACCGGTTCACCACCCTTGATACCGCAAATGAACTGGGTCTGTCAGGTACCGGGCGTTTGCATGACCTGTTCATCAAATGGCAAGCCATGAGCCCGGGTGACTACGCCAAAAAAGGCGCCGGGCTGACCATCAACTACGGCTGGTTCAACAGCCCCTTTGGCCGGGTGCTGGCCATGGGCACCACGCGCGGTCTTTGCGGCATGGCATTTTCCGACGAAACCGGCGATGCGGCCGCGTTGCAAGACATGCAATCGCGCTGGCCCAACGCCACATTCGCAGCCGCACCAAAACAAATCGCCCCTTGGGTGGATGCCGCCTTTGGCCAGCAATCCCCGACCCAACTGCACCTGATCGGCGCGCCGTTTCAGATCAAAGTCTGGGAAGCACTGCTGTCAATCCCGTCTGGCCACGTCACCACCTATTCCGAAATTGCCAGCGCCATCGGCAACCCGCGCGCGGTGCGCGCCGTTGGCACCGCGGTTGGTAAAAACCCGATCAGCTGGCTGATCCCGTGTCACCGGGCCCTGCGCAAATCCGGCGGGCTGGGCGGTTATCACTGGGGGTTACCGGTAAAACGCGCCATGTTGGCCTGGGAAAGTGCCCGATCCGGGGCATAATCGGCACACATCCGCGTGAACCGGGCCACCTAAGCTTGCGGAAACCCGCCGATCCGGGCTTATTCCCCTTTGAAGTGGAAGCAATCCACGCATAAAAAGACGCTTTAAAAGCTGGGTCAACACAAACGACCAACTGAGGATCAACATGACATTCATTAAATTACCCGTACTGGCCACCATGGCCAGCCTATTGGCCGTGACGGCCTGTACTAGCATCGACACCCAAACCGGTGATCCAAACACCCGCACCAACGAAGGTATCGGTGTCGGCGCCGCAACTGGCGCGCTGATCGGCATCCTTCGTGGTAACAATGCCCAGCAACGCACCCAGGGCGCTATTATCGGCGGTATCATTGGCGGAGTCGCCGGGGGCGCCATCGGCAATGACCTTGACCGTCAGGCGGCTGATCTGCAGGCCTCCATCGGCGATGGTCGCATCCAGATCATCAACAATGGCGACCACCTGATTGTGCGCATGCCACAGGACATTCTGTTCTCCGTCGACAGTTCGGTGTTGCAAAACACCCTGCGCCGTGACCTTGGCGCGCTGGCAGGCAACCTGCAGCGTTACCCCGGTTCAACCGTGGTCGTTGCCGGTCACACCGACAACACCGGTTCGGCGTCTTACAATCAGGGCCTGTCGGCACGCCGCGCTAACGCGGTCGCTGCTGTCCTGATCGCGAACGGTGTTTCCAACACGCGCATCCGCACAGTTGGTCGTGGTGAGGATCAGCCAATTTCCTCAAACCTGACCTCTGCAGGCCGGGCCCAAAATCGCCGGGTCGAAATTGTGATCCGTCCCAACCGCTAACCAAATCGGGCCGGGCTTACCCCCGGCCCCTTTTCTCTGTTGTCCGTCTGCCCCGGTCATTGCTATGCTCTGCAGGCAATCAGATGGGCCCGGACATGCCATTCACCAAAATACAATCCGAAAAATTGTCCGCCGCGGTGGTGCAACAGCTAGAGCTGTTGATCCTGCGCGGCATCCTGCGCCCGGGTGATCGTTTGCCCGGCGAACGCGAGCTATCGGAAAAACTCGGCGTGTCCCGCCCCAGCCTGCGCGATGCCATCAGTGACATGTCAGATCGCGGCCTGCTGATCAGTAAGGCTGGTTCGGGTATCTTCGTTGCCGATCAACTTGGCTCGGCCTTTTCGGATGCCCTGACCACGTTGTTTTCGCGCCATGACGAAGCCATGTTTGACACCCTTGATTTTCGCGCCGATATGGAAGGGCTGGCAGCCGAACGCGCCGCCCGACTGGCATCTGACACCGATCGCAAACTGATCGGCTCGATTTTCAACAAAATGCAAGCGGCCCAGAAATCCAGCGATGCCAACGTCGACGCAAAGCTGGACGCCGATTTTCACATGGCCATCATCGAAGCCAGCCATAACGTCATCATGCTGCACATGATGCGCTCAATGTACAAATTGTTGCGCGATGGCGTGTTTTACAACCGACAGGTGTTGTTTCGCCAAAACGCCACCCGCCAGACTTTGCTGGATCAGCACCGCGCCATTAACGACGCCATTCAGGCCCGCGATCCGGCCCGTGCCCGCGCCGCGGTTCAGGCCCATCTGGGCTATGTCAGACAGGCCCTGCAGGATGAACGCAGATCTGCGAAAAACGAAACCATCGCCCGGATGAAGCTAGAGCGCGAGCAAGGCCGCTAAGCCGCCCGCCGCCCACCACCAGAACGCCGGTTCTGTGGCCGCCGTTGCCGGCGTCGCTGATTGTTGCCACCCGGCTTGCCCTGCTTTTTGGATATCTGCTCTTCCGGTTCCCAGGCGCGGCCACTGGCCACCGGAATACTGTTCTTCAAAATCTTTTGGATCGCCCGCAGCTCGGACATTTCACCGGGCCCACAAAACGCAATCGCTGTTCCGGCTTTACCGGCACGTGCCGTGCGTCCGATCCGGTGTACATAATTTTCCGGCACATTGGGCAGGTCATAGTTGTAGACATGGGTGATGCCGGGAATATCAATACCCCGCGCCGCCACATCGGTGGCCACCATCACGTCAATCTCGCCGGCGCGAAACGCCTTGATTGCGCGCTCACGTTGCCCCTGGCTTTTGTTGCCATGGATGGAACTGGCATTGATGCCCTCGGCAATCAGTACCTTTTTCAGCTTTTCTGCCCCATGCTTTGTGCGCGAAAATACCAGTGACAAACCGTCGGCATGTTCCTTCAGCAGTTCAATCAGCAGCCGCGATTTTCCAGCCTGCGGCACATAATGCAGTGACTGGTTGATCTTGTCGGCAACTTTACCGGGGGGCGATACTTCTACCCGCACCGGGTCTTTCAAATACGCTCCCGCCAGCTCGGCCATCAGCTTGGGCATGGTGGCCGAAAACATCATTGACTGGCGATCATCTGCCAGCAGCGGCGCAATCTTACGCAGCGCATGGATAAACCCCATGTCCAGCATTTGATCGGCTTCATCCAACACCAGATACCGGGTTTCACCCAGAAACACGGCCCGGCGATCCAGCAGATCAATCAAGCGCCCCGGTGTTGCCACCAGCAAATCAGTACCCCGCGCCAACCGGTTAATCTGCGCCACAATACCAGCACCACCCACCACAAGGTTCACCTTAAGATGGGTGCCCTTGGTATAGGCCGTCAGATTATCGGCAATCTGCTTGGCCAGCTCCCGCGTCGGGGCCAGTATCAGCCCGCGCACGGTCTTTGCCTCAGGCTTGGTGCCCGCCTTTAACAGCGCGTCAATCATCGGCAGACCAAAGGCCGCCGTCTTACCGGTGCCGGTCTGTGCCAGCCCCATAACATCGCGCCCGTTCATGGCGTGCGGGATGGCCTGGGTCTGGATCGGCGTCGGTTCAGTTATGCCTTGTTCGGCCAATTTGGCCACAAGACGGGGATGAAGCCCCAACATATCAAAATCCAT
>CAZETX010000025.1:10816-39920 GCA_964514925.1 uncultured Marinosulfonomonas sp. | reverse complement strand
CCTCCGTCTCGAATTCGTTCAACGGGCGCGGAATACGCCCAGTTGCCGCGAGGACATGGTTCCGAGTGAGCATTCGAAGTGCGAGGCTGTGTAAGGTATATGCGTTCAGCGCGTTGCATCCTGGAACGCCCATATTGACCAATTCGCGGTGCAAGTCTTGCGCTGCAACACGGGTGAACGTCACCGGTAGAATGAGGTCTGGCGCAACGCCGGATTCGAGGAGGCGTGCAACCCGCCGCTTCATCGCGTACGACTTGCCGGTGCCCGGTCCAGCAACGACGCGAACGCGTGGGTTCACAGTCGAAGCAATATTGTGTGCCGGTGCCCCGGCGTCAATCCATCAAACCAAGCCATTCTCGTCTCCAAAATACAAACCACACCATTCCCCACCTCTAAGTAGAGATGAGAAGGGATTCGTGCATTGCGCTCAAAGCCTTGTCTGCAATGTTGGCCATCCGAGTTGCCCATCGTCGCCTTTTATGGCGAGCGTCAGCAACAAGTCATTTGCGTTGCAAAAACGAAAAAAGGCGAACCCGAAGGTTCGCCCATTTTGCTTAACTATCAAGTAGTTATTTGGCTCCGGCGGTAGGGATCGAACCTACGACCAATTGATTAACAGTCAACTGCTCTACCGCTGAGCTACGCCGGAATACCGGGGGCGGATATAGCAAGGGGATGGGGGGGCGTCCAGTGTAATTCGCACGAAGGGCGGTTGATTTTCATTGGTTCATTTCAGAAGATAGCCGGCTTCGGGGGACAGGGGACCAACAACGCTAACGCGCCCCGATTGTACAAGATCAACAAGGTGGGCAAATACATTGCGTTCAGCAGCGCCAAGCAACATGACAGGAGTATCGACGTAGATCGATTTCGTGAGGGTAGTGATGTCTGTTGCTGTATTGCCAAGGGCGCTGAGTATATCAGACTCTCGCGATTTTCGGTGATTTATCAGCCAGTTAATTCTGGTTGCCGGGTTGGTCACCGGTGCGCCATGTCCCGGGTAGTAGGTCTTAGCATTCAAAGCCGCCAGAATTTGGCTGGAGGTCATGAAATCAGTGAGATCCCCGTCTGGTGGCGACACCAGAGACGACGCCCAGCCCATGACATGGTCACCGGTGAAAACGGTGTCATCCCATTGAAAACACATGTGGTTACCAAAATGTCCCGGCGTCCAGATTGCTTTAATTGTCCAGCGGTCACCGTGCAGAACATGGCCGTCTTTTAAGGTGACATCCGGGCGAAACATTGCATCGACCCCTTCGCCACCCCTAGCCAATCCAGAGGCAGCAAGAGTGCGCATGATGTCACTGCGCCCGGATTGGGCATCGCCGTATGCATATATCGGCGCACCGGTTGTCTGTGCCAGTGATCTGGCAAGGGGGGAATGGTCAAGGTGGGCGTGGGTGATCAGGATATGGCTAATCGCTTCGCCGGGCTTCAGCGCGCTCAATATAGCCTGCATATGTTTAGGATCATCAGGTCCGGGGTCAATAACCGCGAGTTCGCCAAGGCCCAACATATAAGTGTTGGTCCCCCAATGGGTCATGGGGGAAGCGTTATCAGCCACGATCCGACGCAGGCCCGGTTTCAGGGTTTCGACGGTGCCGGGGTCAGGTCGGGTCATAAAGGCATTCTCATCCGGTTGTTCTGGCGTTACCAATAGAGCATGAACTTTAGCTGGCTTAAACGATATGTTCCACGGGGACTTTATGGGCGCGCGGCGCTGATCCTGTTATTACCGGTGATCACCATTCAGATTGTGGTGTCTGTAATATTTGTTCAGCGGCATTTCGAAGATGTGACGTTTCAAATGACGCGCAATCTGGCGTTGGATCTGGGGCTTGTTCAACAGGAAATTAACCGGACGGAAACACCTGAAAAGGCGCGCGCGAAAATTGCACAATTTGCGGTGCCTCTGCAGTTGACGTTTGAACTGCCCGTGGAAAATTGGCCCGAAGCCAACCAACGCAGGTTCTTTGACCTATCCGGTCGGATTGTCTTTCGCGTACTGGCTTCTGACATTCCTACGGTAAAGGTTGTTGATCTTTTGTCAGATCGACGCGCTGTTATATTATGGATGCAGACGCGGCACGGTATGGCACGGGTTAAATTAAGCCGTAATCAGGTATCGGCATCCAATCCACATCAGTTTTTTGTGTTGATGGTTTTTGTCGGTGCATTGATGACGTTTATTGCGTTTATATTTTTGCGCAATCAGCTGCGCCCGATTAAACGGCTGGCGCGTGCGGCGGAAGCCTTTGGCAGGGGGAGGAATGTTGAATATCGCCCGGCGGGGGCCATTGAAGTGCGATCAGCTGGCAGCGCGTTTCTGGATATGCGGGCACGGATTGAACGCCAGATTGAGCAACGTACATTGATGCTGTCCGGGGTCAGCCATGATTTGAGAACGCCGCTTACCCGCCTCCGGCTGGGGTTGTCGATGTTAGATGAACAAGTGGACACCGCTGATCTGGAACGCGACATCACTGATATGGAACAGCTGCTGGATGCGTTTCTGGCATTTGCCCGGGATGACGCATTGGATGATCCAACGGCGGTTGATCCGATTGAGTTGGTCCAGGGAATTGTGGAAAAATCAGTGCGTGCTGGTGGTTCGGTGAGTTTCGAAAAGGGAATAAACCAGGGGCTGGCACTGATCCGCCCTATGGCCATCGAGCGCGCTGTTGAGAACCTGATTGGCAATGGATTGCGCTATGGCACTTCGGTGCTGGTTAGTTTGAGCCAAAGTGAAAAAATCGTGAAAATTACAGTTGAGGATGACGGGCCGGGCATAGCAGAAAACCTGCGGGAAGAGGCGTTGAAACCTTTTGCCAGATTGGATAACGCGCGCAATCAGGACCGGGGCAGCGGTGTGGGGCTTGGGTTGTCGATTTCAAATGACATTGCCCGGCGACATGGCGGGTCTTTACGATTGGGGCAAAGTACACAAATGGGCGGTTTACAGGTTGATCTGATTATTCCGCGCTAGGGTGGATGATCGGATTGGACAGACCGTCTGGCAGCGAAATAATGTGAGGCTAAACCATGACATTTCGTCCTGTACGTTCACAAAAACTGGCATCCCCAACCATTGAAGGGGCGGGTGTACATTTACACCGGGCCTTTGGCTTTGGTGAGCCTTCGGAAAGTGACCCATTTCTGTTATTCGACGACTTTAGCAGTGATGATCCGACCCGATACAATAAAGGGTTTCCGTGGCATCCCCATCGGGGCATCGAGACGATCACTTATGTTCTGGCGGGCGAAGTGGAACACAGCGATTCACTAGGAAATACTGGACTTTTGGGTGCGGGTTCGGTGCAATGGATGACCGCAGGATCCGGGATAATGCATCAGGAAATGCCCATAGGAAATGCGGCCGGCCAAATGCATGGGTTTCAGCTTTGGGCAAATTTACCTTCGACGCTGAAGATGACAACCCCAAGGTATCAAGACATAAACGGCGGTGAAATACCCGAAATTATTGATGACGACGGCACACGGGTAAAGATAATAATCGGCAATTTCTGGGGGCAATCCGGCCCGGTAGAGGGGATTGCGGCCGAACCAATGTATCTGGATGTGTCCCTGCCGCCCAATGTCAGAAAAACTTTGCCGGTGGATGCCTACTCGAACGCGTTTGCCTATGTTTTCGCCGGGGCCGGCTCTTTTCGTGATGCATCAGCCCCGGTTGGGGTTCGAGTGGAAAAAGAGCTGGACGGGGCAGAACTGAATATACGGGACCTGACCGGCGAACGGACGTTGGTGCGGTTTGATACCGGGGATGAAATTACGGTACAGGCCGGGCCGGAGGGGATGCGGTTTTTGCTGATAAGCGGGCGGCCCATTCAGGAGCCGGTTGCCTGGCACGGGCCGATCGTTATGAATACAAGGGCAGAGTTACAGCAGGCGCTGCAAGATTTACAAAATGGTACATTTGTCAGGGCTGCCTTGTCTGAATAACCGTTTTTGCGATTGCTTTGCCTGCAAAAAAATTCTGGTCAAATGTGGTAGGCCCGGCAGGACTCGAACCTGCGACCAAAGCGTTATGAGCGCTCTGCTCTAACCAACTGAGCTACAGGCCCGCCTGAACATGTCTTTAATCAGCGTGGCCGGGGCGGTCAAGGTGAAGGGTCGTGGACTCTGAGCTTGCTCTGGTCTATCGCAAGCCCAAGTTAAATTGGGGGTTGAAATGAGCGAGCGCAAGAACGGTCTGACCTATGCCGAGGCGGGGGTGGATATTGATGCGGGCAACAGCCTGGTTGAGCGTATTAAACCGGCCGCCAAAGCAACAAACAGGTCCGGGGTCATGGCCGGGCTGGGCGGATTTGGCGCGTTGTTCGATCTGAAGGCGGCTGGATATAATGACCCTGTTCTGGTGGCGGCAACCGACGGTGTGGGCACCAAGCTGCGGATCGCAATTGATACCGGACAGGTAGATACCATCGGGGTTGATCTGGTGGCGATGTGTGTCAATGATCTGATCTGTCAGGGTGCGGAACCGCTGTTTTTCCTGGATTATTTCGCCACCGGCAAGCTGGATGTTGATGTTGCAACGCGAATTATTGAAGGCATTGCAGCGGGGTGTAAACAATCAGCTTGCGCGCTGATCGGCGGTGAGACAGCGGAAATGCCGGGGATGTATGATGCCGGGGATTTTGATCTGGCCGGGTTTGCCGTTGGCGCAATGGAACGTGGGCATACTTTGCCGGATGGCGTGGGCGTCGGTGATGTGTTGCTGGGACTGGCCAGTGACGGGGTACATTCCAACGGGTATTCTTTGGTTCGTAAAATTGTTGAATTGTCCGGTCTGGGTTGGGAAGCGGAGTGCCCGTTTGCACAGGGAGCGCTTGGGGAGGCTTTGCTGACCCCGACGCGCCTTTATGTCACCCAGGTACTGGCTGCGATCCGGCAGGGTGGTGTGCATGGCTTGGGCCACATTACCGGTGGCGGTTTGACCGAGAACCTGCCCCGAATATTCCCGGATGGTCTGGGATGCGATGTTGATCTGGACGCCTGGAAATTGCCCCCGGTATTTCGCTGGCTGGTGGAAACGTCCGGCATGGCCCAAGCGGAATTGTTAAAAACATTCAATGCCGGGATTGGCATGGTGCTGGTGGTTGATGCGGATCAGGCGGTTGCTTTGGCGACGACACTGACAGATGCAGGAGAGCAAGTTTTCCCGATTGGGCATGTAACTGACGGGCCGGGAGTGCGGTATTCAGGGGCGCTTCTTTGATAGCACGGATTGCGATCCTGATTTCGGGTGGCGGATCAAACATGGTTTCGCTGGTTAAAAGCATGGAACAGGACCATCCGGGAAAGCCTGTACTGGTCCTGTCAAATGTTCCGGGGGCAGGCGGGTTGGAAAAAGCCCGTTTACTTGGCGTGGAAACGGCTGTTGTGGATCATCGGCCCTTTGGTAAGGATCGAGCGGGCTTTGAGGCCCGATTGCAGGAGTATCTGGTTGACGCAAAGGCTGATATAATTTGTACAGCCGGGTTCATGCGCATTTTGACACCGGCATTTATTAAGAACTGGTCGGGGAAAATTTTAAACATCCATCCATCATTATTGCCTAAATACAAAGGGTTACATACCCATGCCCGTGCGCTGGAGAAAGGCGATAGTGTTGTTGGATGTTCTGTTCATCTGGTAACGGCTGAACTGGATGGCGGCCCGGTATTGGGGCAGGCGGAAGTGCCTGTGTTGCCAGGGGATACGGTGGATGATGTGTCGGCGCGGGTTTTGGTGCAGGAACATTTGCTTTATCCGCGGGTTTTGCGTCAATTTTTGCAAGATCGGGCAACTATTGATTGATTGTTGTGCTTTTCATTACGCTTGGGTGTGCCTATTAGGTTCTGACCGCTCGACCCAATATGAAATGGCCCTATGATTACATTGACCACTACGCAGGCGCTTGCCGACTTTTGCGAGCGCGCGCGCGCCCACCCATATGTCACCGTCGATACCGAATTTCTGCGTGAGCGAACCTATTATTCCAAACTATGTTTGGTGCAGCTGGCGGTGCCCGGCGATGCAGAGGAAGACGCGGTTTTACTGGACCCACTGGTTGAGGGGCTCTCGTTAGATCCCTTATATGAGTTGTTTCGCGATACCAGCGTGGTCAAAGTATTCCATGCAGCACGTCAGGATCTTGAGATTTTTTATGTCGAAGGCGGGGTTATACCAACGCCACTGTTTGATACACAAGTTGCAGCTATGGTCTGTGGATTTGGGGAGCAGGCAGGTTATGAAACACTGGTACGTAAGATTGCCAATCAGCCGCTTGATAAATCATCACGCTTCACAGACTGGTCACGGCGCCCGTTAACGGATGCGCAAAAGACCTATGCGCTGGGGGATGTGACCCACTTGCGGGAGATTTACGAATTTCTGGCGGCTAAACTGGCGAAAACCAAGCGGCAGGGCTGGGTAGAAGAGGAATTGAAAGTACTGACCAACCCGGAAACCTATACCGCTCGACCACATGAAGCGTGGAAGCGAATAAAAACCCGAACAAACTCCGGTAAATTTCTGGCGGTTGTCAAAGAATTAGCACAGTTTCGCGAAAGCTATGCGCAGATGAATAACGTCCCCAGAACACGGGTTTATAAAGACGAAGCGCTGTTGGAACTGGCTTCTACCAAGCCACAGAATTTGAAAGATCTGGGGCGTTCAAGATTGCTGCAACGTGAAGCCCGAAGGGGTGAAATTTCTGAGGCTATACTGGCAGCGGTAGCAGCGGGTCTGGCCTATAATTCTGAGGATTATCCGAAGGCAACGGGTCGCCGTGAAACGCAGCAAGTGAACCCGGCATTGGCTGATCTGTTGCGGGTTTTGTTAAAAGCGAAATCAGAAAATGCCGGGGTGGCGCAAAAACTTATTGCGACCACCGCTGAGCTGGATCTGATTGCCGGAGGGGTGCGTGATGTCAAAGCGCTGTCCGGATGGCGGGCAGAGGTTTTTGGCGACGATGCCATTCGCCTGTGCGAAGGTAAGATTGCCCTTGCTGTTAAGGGAAAAACTGTGGATGCAGTGGCGCTGTAAATCTAGGGCCGGGTGCTAAGCCGGTTGCGTTGCGCGATTACGTTTATCCGGCGAATGCCACGAAGCTGGGCGTTACTTATGAATTGAGCAGCGACTATTTCGCGCAGAAAGACCGGGCTTGTCTGAGTTGGCTGTGTCGGCGGGCGGACGCGAAACTGAAATGTTACTTCATTGCTGCGATCTGAGGCCACAAGCACCAGTTCAGCGCTATTAAATCCCTGTGTTGCGGGCAGGCCGGTGGTGCGAATAATGGCGCCGGTGGCAGTTTTTTCAACTTTCAGCGTGGTTACCTGATCCACCAGAAGCCGGGTGTCGGTAATAAAACCATAACCCCGGCGCGGTGCCAGGGTTTGTGCCGTTCCCGGGCTTTGCAGATTATCAGCTTTAAACCAGTTCAATGGGTTTAAGTTGCCCAAAGAACCACCGCCTGAACAGGCAGTTAGTAATAATAATAGTCCGATCGCCTGAAAATGTCGCACCGGTGCCCCCAATATCAGTTAATCTGTAAGGATTAGCGAAGAAATTACGCATTGGAAAGCCAAAGCCACACTGGACCTTTGGTATATGTCACCTTAGGTGATGGCCAGAACCGGAGGGGAATATGGCCAGCGAAGCCTTTGAGGATATTGCAGATACATTTGAATTCTTTGACGACTGGGAAGATCGCTATCGCCATGTGATCGAGCTGGGCAAAGCCATGCCCGAATTGGAAGAAGCATTTCGGGTACCGGCGACCAAGGTGGATGGTTGTGCCAGTCAGGTCTGGATATTGCCTGAAATTGACGGAACCGGGCCGGGGGCGATGTTTTCATTTCGCGGCGAAAGCGACGCGATGATCGTGCGCGGCCTGATAGCGGTGTTACATGCGCTTTATTCGGGTCAGACAGTGAGTGATGTGCTGGCTGTAGATGCAGTGGCCGAGCTGGCGCGCTTGGGCCTGAACGACCACTTGTCTGCGCAACGATCAAACGGGCTGCGCGCAATGGTTGAGCGTATACGGCTGCTGGCGGCAAAGGCGAAGGGCTAAGGTTTTGCCCAGTTTTTCAACGTGGATTCCAAATCGCCGTAGCCGGTAAATTTGCGTTCATATTTTAGCCCTAAGCGACGGGCACATTCGCGGGCTTTTTCATCTAACTCCGGCATATCTGTCTGGGCCTGATAAATCAGTTTTCTGTAGTTTCCGAAATACATATCCCGTAGTTCCGGGTGGCGATCCAGCCCAAGCGGTTTCCAGACAAAGGCATCAAACTGGCGGACCAGAAAATCGGTAAGGAAAAAGGCGTCAAATTCGTCTTCGGTACGTTTGGAAAATGCGTCATTTCCTTCAAAAAATGAATAGCAATGGGGCCCCTGAACCATTTCGACACCCAATTTGTTGCACAAATCGAACAACAACCCACCAGTGCCGCAATCTGCATATGCGACAAAAATCGACCGGTAATTTTCACGATGTTTTGCAACAGATGCGGCCACTGCGTCGCAAATTTTTTGAGGGTGATTGTGCAGGATAGCGGGCAGGCAGGTCAGGTCCATATGGGACCAGTTATTCTGTTGGGTAACCGCCAGAATTTCCCGAGCCAGGGCACCGCAGGCGATCACCAGGATATTCCCATTTGTACCGGTTCGGGAAAGCCCGTTTTCCGTCAGTGCTACATCATCCAGGCTGCTCATTTCAGGTGAACTGCCGTGCCATAAAACACCACTTCGCTGGCGGCTTGCTGGATTGTCGAGGTTTCCATCCGGACAGCAACAATGGCATCTGCACCCATGCCAAGGGCATCTGCAACCATCCGGTCATAAGCCTGTTCGCGGGCACCGGCCAAAAGCTGCGCATATTCTTTGATTTCTCCACCGACAAGGTTGCGCAAGCTGGCAACAATATCTGCGCCAATATGTTTTGCCCTGACGGTTGAACCGCGGGTGATCCCAATTATTTGCGTAACTTCGCGCCCGGGTACCCCGTCAGTGGTGGTGACGATCAGATTATTTTTCGATGTTGTCATAGTGATCATCCTCACTGTTTTGCAACCGCTCAGCAACAACGCGCCACACGATATATCCAATGAGCATTGCCGGAATAAACAATAGCCACCCTGCCACCGGAACCTGTAGCGTTGCCATTAGCATTGTTCCAACCCAGACAGTTACGCCAGCAGCGGCAATAACACTGACTATAATCAAAACAATTTTCTCTAATGGCATCAGATATCCCCTTATCACAATATATAGGGGCGATGGCGCGACTATTTAAGTCCGATTTACCCGGTTGCCATCTGATTATGTTTACGGGACATGAATTCTTTTGCCGTTTCCACAGCAACAGCTGCGTCGCGGCAATAGGCGTCGGCACCGATGGCTTTGCCAAATTCTTCGTTTAGGGGGGCACCACCCACCAGGACGATATAGTTATCGCGAATGCCCTGTTCGACCATGGTGTCGATAACCACCTTCATATAGGGCATGGTTGTGGTCAGCAGTGCTGACATGCCCAAGATGTCGGGTTTTTCGCTTTCCAATGCACCAAGATATTTTTCCACGGCATTGTTGATGCCAAGATCAATGACTTCAAAGCCAGCGCCTTCCATCATCATGGAGACCAGGTTTTTGCCGATATCGTGAATGTCGCCTTTGACCGTACCTACGACCATTTTGCCAACGGATGGCGCACCGGTTTCAGCAAGTAAAGGCTTTAAAATGGCCATCCCGCCCTTCATCGAACCAGCAGCCAGCAACACTTCCGGGACAAACAGGATGCCATCACGAAAATCGATGCCAACGATTGTCATACCCGCCACAAGAGCTTTGGTCAGCACATCGTAGGGCTGCCATTTTCGTTCAAGCAGGATGTTGACGCCTTCTTCGACCTCTTCTTTCAGGCCGTCATACAGGTCATCGTGCATTTGCAGCACCAGCTCTTCGTCATCGAGCTCACTTAGGATGATATCTTCTTCGTCGGCCATGTTAATTCTCCGAGTCTGCGTAATGTGCAGAAATTATACATCGTTCATGCGATTATTGTGGGTGTGTGACTTGGCAATTTACGACACCAGTGGTTCTGGGACCGACGTTTGCGTAGCAAGAAACATACTGCCAGACACGCCAAAATTGCATCAGGCACGGCGACGGCGACCGGATCGTTCACGTTTTTTCGGACCTTTGCCATCTGTACCATCTGATTCTGATGAAAACCCCCCCAGTGCTGCGCTGATCTGATCTAAGGTCGGGCGTTCACCTTTCGGGCGGTTTTCGAGGGCTTCTCGCATTGCCGAAAGGTGCTTTGGCGTGGTGCCGCAGCACCCGCCAATAATCCGCGCGCCTGCGTCACGTGCCAGAACGGCGTAATCTGCCATCAGCTCTGGTGTGCCATCATAGTGGATGTGGCCATCAACATATTTTGGTATGCCAGCATTACCTTTGGCAATGATTGGCCGTTCAATTCCCTGCGCAACAAAGCCAAGCACAGTGCGCATCAGGTCAGAAGCACCGACACCGCAATTGGCCCCAAAGCCGATTGGTTTGTGGTCAAGTTTTTCGACAATTGCAGCCAAATCAGCAGAAGTGACGCCCATCATCGTGCGCCCGGACGTGTCAAAGCTCATTGTTCCACACCATGGCATATTTGCCAGCAGGGCGGCCTCGGCTGCGGCGCGGTATTCATCGCGATCAGATATGGTTTCGACCCAAAGCACATCGACGCCACCGGCCTTCAGGCCCTCGGCCTGTTCATGGAACATTTCAACGGCGTTACTGTAGGTAAGCTGGCCCATTGGCTCCATTATTTCGCCAGTTGGCCCGATTGATCCGGCAACGATGACATCGCGGTTGGTTTTATCGGCAACATCGCGGCCGATTTCAGCAGCAGTTCGGTTTAGTTCGCCAACGCGTTTTTGCGCGTCGTGTAGTTTCAGGCGGGCGGCGGTGCCGCCAAAACTGTTGGTCAGGAAAATGTCGCTGCCAGCGTCAACCGCGCCCTGATAGAGCGCCGCGATACGGTCCGGGTGTTGGTCATTCCAAAGTTCGGGCGAGTCCCCGGATTGCAGACCCATGTTGAACAATGTCGTACCAGTGGCACCGTCTGACAGCAGCCAGTCACGGGATTGCAGTAGTTTGGTCAATGCGTCAGTCATCGTGGTCTTTCAATACTAATAGCGGCTCGGCGGTGAATCGCAGATCCGTTCAGCGCTGCAAATGCCACGAAAGGGGCGCAACAGCAAATTCAAAATCATCATAAAGATCATGAAATTCAGGCGCATTAGCTTAACGACACCGGGTTACGTTTGTAAAAACTGCCACCAGCCCCAGTGATAGGGAGACACGGCTGGGGGCGGCGGCGTACAGTGTTTCCCAATTTGGTGCAAAGCTGGTCTTGAAGCGTCGCAGACCGTCGGTTTTGCTGTATCCAATCATCTTGTGACGTAAGTAGCTAAGTGGAAATGCTTCGGAATCCCGCGGACAGGGGACCGCAGCAAGTGACAGGCGAGGGCAGCCAATGGCGGCAGCGCTTTGGATGGCATGACCGACCAGAAGGTGAATTGTTCCATTCGGGATGCTGTCAGATTGGCGCATCAGATCGAGCGTCCATTCCTGTTGCACTTCGTGTAAGGTTATGAATGCTATTAATTTTTCGTCTTGATACGCCAGAAACACCCGCTGACAGTTTACGTAGTCCTGGTCAAACCGGCCCATGGTAAAACCACGTTCGCCGCCATGCTGTGCTGCCCAGTTCTGTGAAATTTCCTGCATGTCATCCAGCGGCAGGGCCCGCCCTCCCTCGAGCACTGTGACACCCGCCTTTTCAGCCTTGCGCAGCAGGCGACGTAGCTGACGAAATTTGGTCCCGTTGGTTGAAAAATTGCATGGGTTCAGCCATGCCTCTTGCATCACCGGCAGAATTTTCCAGCCAAGGTTTCGCGCGGCAATAGCGGTGCGCGCTGAGCATTTGTAGACCATTGCAGGGCGCGAAAGTTGGCGGGCCATCCGATGTAGTGCCTGCAGCGATTGGACAACCGGCGTGGTCCTGTCCATCGGGTCCGACAACATTAACAGACTTTGCCCTGCTGCTGCGACGATCGACGTGGGTGGCCCGCCATTGCAAAGAACCGTAAACCTGCCCTGTCGGATCAGGTTCATTTCAGCGCGCGGAGCTTTCCATAGCAGGGCTTCGTGCTTAGGAGAAAGGTAGGCAGATTTGGTTCGTTTGGCCAGCAATGGCAGCGCCGGCAGGTTTTGAGGGCGAAGGCCCCTGGTCAGTACCAGCAGCGATACGACCGCCGGGACAACGAAGTAGACCATTCGAAACGCAAGAACCGAAGCTAACACAGGTTCATCCGGAAACTGCGGCAACATGGCCAGCAGGGCGATTTCAAACGGACCGACCCCGCCCGGGGTGCCGCCGACCAGGCCGCAGCCAAGTGCGATCAGAAATGCCGGCATAAGCGTTACCGGAGTGATACCAAGATCACCGGGCAAAAGAATATAGAGCGCTGCCCCTGCGAAAAAAGTATCAACGAATGCGAGCAGCAGGACAGTGCAAAGTGCCATCAATCCCGGCAGGTTTGGCATCGAACGCGGCTGCAGAAGAAGTAACAGGAAAACGGCGAAAAAAATCAGCAATATGGCAATGGCCCCAAAGCGCAGGAAATTGGTGCCAACACCTGTTGCCAGCAGGGTAAATGAGGCGACAACAGCCCAACCGCTAAGGAACGTGAGCGAAACCGCCAGTGAGAGCTTTAGTGATTGTGAGAGCGAAAGTTCGGGCAGTAACCGCCAGCGAACCAATGCAGAGCTAAGGACACCGAAACCAACAAACTGGGCAACAGCAACTGCCGCTGCGCCACTGATGCGTGCGCTGTTGACGTCAGTTCCAGTTTGCCACAGCCCGTGAATAAGCTGGTCATAACGAGCAACGGCCCAAAAACTTATCAGAGTTGCAACAAGGGCCAGAGCCCATTGCCTAGGCGAAACCTGATGTAAAGTCTGCCAGATGAGTGTCAAATTGAATTCGGGGACTTGATCCCATAGAAACCAGAGGCCAATGCCAACGATTGTTATTGGAATAAGTTGTCGCGCAACGACTGGCGCTACATAATTCTCAGCCGTTCGCGCAACACTGTGCGACGTTTTTTCTGGCATACCACCCCTCCTGAACACCCGGGATCAGGGATATCGCTGGAAGGCTTACAGAGGCTTAACGAATAAAATTGTCAGTAAATTTGGTTGGTTTGGGGGGCAACCAACGGCTTTTCCTAGGCTTCGTCCATCAACTGAGCTTTAGCTTCGGCCATCAGTGCGGTCATTTGGGCGCGAATTGTTGCTTCATCGGCTTTGTCGCCCAGATCACCGGATACTTTACGGAACACGTCTTCATCACCGGCCTCTTCGAAATCAGACTTTATGACGGCGGTTGCGTATTCGGCTACCGCATCGCCTGTGAGACCCAATAGTCCAGCAGCCCATTGACCCAATAGTTTATTGCGGCGGGCGTCAGCCTTGAACTGCATTTCAGCGTCATGGGCGAATTTGTTTTCAAAGGCGTTTTCGCGGTCTTTAAAACTAGTCATGTTGTTCACTCCTTGGGGCAATGGATTGTTACCGGATATATGGCTGCGAAGCATTGGTCACGCAAGGGTTGAATGCCAAAGAGATTGCCCGAATAAAATAGAACAGGGGCCATAATTGTGCCCTGGGATCTGCAAATATTGGGCGACGGAAAATGCCAATTAGACCAAAAAGATTTTTTAGATGGGGCTGTTTTCAAGACTGCGCCCATGGCTGTTGAGACCCGGACAAATGATACCGAAATTGCACGCGCCGCAATGGCGGTGCCGATGATGGTGGCTACGTCTGACGGCCTGACTGATGCGCCGATGAATTCTTCCGCAGATGCGGCGTCTTCAGGGGCGCTGGGGCTTAAAACCGATGAGGTCGGGTTTGCCGTAATGCTATCCCGCACGCCTGATGGGAATGAGCCGGGCATCGTGAATTTCATGTCGACCCCCGGCAGGTGTGACGTAAACTGGTCGCTTATTCTGGAACGTTCAAAGTTGACTTTTCCGGGCGCGGTAAACGCGGTGGCCCGCCACCGGGGGTGTTTCTCGGTGACGCTGAATTCGGTCGACAAATCGCGCGAGGCCCGATTTGACGCCATGCGCCGCCTGATCTGTATCGGGGCTGTTTTTGCAAAACTGCCGATTTGTGTAGGGGTTTACAACCCAAGTGCCGATCATCTGGTGGAGCCGCGCAAATGGGTCACCGCCGCCGCAACGGCCGTGCAGGGCAAGTTGCCCCATTTGGAATGGATTTCGCTGGTGGTGGCCCCGGTGCCCGATGGTAACATGCCGGTTCCCCATACTGTAAGCAGCATTGGTTTTGCCGCCTTTACCGGGCGCGAAATCACCATGCCGCTGGCCCGTGTTCCGCCGTCGGATGCCGGGCGTTGGGTCTTTTCGGCGATGACGATGGTGATGGAATATGGCCATATCCTGCGGGATTCCGATACCATCGGCCCAGAAGAAGAAATTGTTCGGGTCCAGGTTCGGTATTGGCCAGAAGGCCTGTTCGAAGCTCAGGTGGATATGTGGGCGTTACTGCATCCGAATTCGGTTTTTGGCGCGCGCGCATTTGAAGAAAAGACATTCGGCCCGCGCCAGCGAAAACCGGCCCCAGCGGGACTGGATAATAGCATTCGTGGGGATAAAAACAGCCTGCGGGACCGGCTTTCCAGTCTGGTCGCTGGCAGACGCCGCTGATCCGCCACTTTTTCCGATGCGCTTTGGACCGCCTTGGCCTGGTTCTCTTGCGAGGCTGCCAGTCATGCTCTAAGAGGTCGCCAACAGGACGGGCACGACCCCCGGTCGGTGATCTCTGAAAGGCATTTCATGGCACGGCGCAAGAAAATCTACGAAGGCAAAGCTAAAATCCTATATGAAGGTCCGGAACCGGGTACGCTGGTTCAGTATTTCAAGGACGACGCCACCGCGTTCAATGCCGAGAAAAAGGCCGTCATTGACGGTAAAGGTGTGCTGAACAACCGTCTAAGCGAATTTTTCATGACCGGTTTGGCCAATATAGGTGTGCCGACTCATTTCATCAAACGGTTGAATATGCGCGAGCAACTGATCCGCTCGGTGGAAATTATCCCGCTTGAGGTGATTGTGCGCAACGTCGCTGCGGGCTCAATGGCCAAGCGGCTGGGGATGGAAGAGGGGGCCGCACTGCCGCGTCCGATCGTTGAGTTTTCCTATAAGGATGACAAGTTGGGTGATCCCTTGGTTCCCGAGGAATATATCATTGCTTTTGGCTGGGCGTCGCAACAGGATCTGGACGACATCATAGCAATCGCTTTGCGGGTCAACGATTTTCTGTCCGGGGTCATGTATGGCGTTGAGATCCAATTGGTTGATTTCAAGATCGAGATTGGCCGGGTCTGGGAAGGTGACTTTATGCGCCTGATCGTGGCCGATGAGATCAGCCCTGATAGTTGCCGCCTGTGGGATCAAAAGACCGGTGAAAAGCTGGATAAGGATGTTTTTCGCAGGGATTTGGGGGATTTAACTGCCGCCTATACTGAAGTAGCCCGCCGACTGGGGGTGATGCCGGCAAATGTCACCCAGGCGACCAAGCCAACATTGATCAATTAGAACAAGCCAGAGGTTAATTGTATGAAAGCACGGGTTCATGTTATGCTGAAAAACGGGGTGCTTGACCCGCAGGGCGAAGCGGTTCGACATGCTTTGGGATCACTGGGGTTTGACAGTGTTTCTGCGGTAAGACAGGGCAAAGTGATTGAACTTGAGCTAGGCGAAACCGATGCTGGTAAGGCCAAGGCAAGTGTCACCGATATGTGCGAAAAGCTGTTGGCCAATACGGTTATTGAAAGCTACACGGTGGAAATCAGCTGATGCGCGCCGGAGTGATTGTTTTTCCGGGATCTAATTGTGATCGCGATCTGGCCGAGGGGTTTGCCCGGGCCGGGGCGGATGTTTCGATGATCTGGCATAAGGAAACCAACCTGCCGGAACGGTTGGACATCATTGGTATACCCGGGGGTTTTTCGTTTGGGGATTACCTGCGATGTGGTGCCATTGCCGCGCGATCACCCGTTTCCAACGCCATCATCAAGCACGCGAAGAATGGCGGGTATGTTATTGGAATATGTAATGGTTTTCAGGTTTTGACCGAAACCGGTTTGCTGCCAGGTGCCCTGATGCGGAACGCAAGTTTGAAGTTTGTTTGCCGTGATGTGGCATTGCGGGTTGAGACCAGAAATTGTGGATTTACCGCAAGTTATGATGAAGGACAGATCCTGTCCTATCCGGTTGCCCACCATGATGGGAATTATGTCGCTGACGCAGACCTTGTTGCCAAGTTGAATGACGGGGACAGGGTGGCATTTCGGTATCAGGACAACCCAAATGGCTCCAGTGACGACATTGCCGGAGTCCTGAGTGAAAATCGGCGGGTGTTGGGTTTGATGCCCCATCCTGAACGTGCTGTTGAGGCGCGCCATGGCGGGGTGGATGGCACTGGCCTGTTCAAATCCCTGTGTTCCGTTTTGGAAAACGCCTGAAGGGTGCCTTGAGCCTGACCCTTTAGCCGCGTAGTCTGGGGGAATGGCGCTTTCATTGAAAACACGAATTGGCAATGTACGACCCGTTATGACGTGGCGGGGCCGGATTGGCGTGCTTGCGGTTACTTTTGTTGGTGTACTTGTCGTTTTGTCTACAAACCAGTGGCTGACAACCCGTTTCACCGAGGTTACGCGCAACCAGGTTGCTGTTCGACAGGCGCTATATGCAGGCAATGTCATTTCTGAGTTGCAACGAAACTCGGTTGTGCCGCTTTTGCTAACGCGTGAACCAAGTCTGATAAGGGCACTTGAAGATGCAGATTTTTCCCAGGCATCGCAAAAACTGATATTCTATGTTGAGGAAATTGGCGCTGCGGCATTGATGCTTTTGGATAATGGCGGACGTGTTGTCGCGGCAACCGATCGGAATACTATGGGGGCGAACCACCGAAGTGACCCTTATTTCATTGAGGCTCTGCGCTCAAACGACACGGTTTTCACGACATTTCGCAATGACGAGGGCGCGTTTGTTTTTAATTATAGTCGCAAGATTGAGATTAACGGGCAGCTTGCCGGTGTAATCGTGGTTGAAGCGGATTTGCGGAAATTCGAACAGTCCTGGGCAGGTATAACGGACGTTGTTTCTGTCACTGACAGCACCGGCAAGATTATCCTGTCAACGGAATCGCGCTGGCGCGGCCAGATTGAGAACGAGGCGCTAATGGCATCTTCTGCCCCCTCTGCAATTAGTCGTGCTGTTCGGGCAACTGCAGGCTGGACTGCTTTGCCTGTCGATGCCTACGTGTTGGGTGAAGCGGTGATGCGCATGGAAAACCGCATACCATTCCAGGGTTGGAATATGGTGACATTTACCCCCTATGCACCGGTGCGAGAACGGGTGAACGGGGTTCTGGCGCTGGAAATCATGGGTTTTGCGATTCTTCTGGCCGTATCATTCTATTTTGCCAGCTTGCGGGCCCGGGCCCGGTCAGTGGAGTTTCAGCAGGAATCAGCGGAACTTCGCCAGTTAAATGACTCGTTGCAGCGGGAAATTGCTGAACGGGAAAAGGCTGAATACAACCTGAACATGGCCGAACAAACCCTTGCGCAATCGTCAAAATTGGCGGCTTTGGGTGAGATGTCGGCAGCAGTCAGTCATGAGCTGAATCAGCCCCTGGCTGCGATGAAAACCTACCTGGCCGGTGCGCGGTTGTTGTTACAACGAAAACGCCCCGACGAGGCGCTGTCATCGTTTCAGCGGGTTGACGATTTGATTGATCGGATGGGCTCTATTACCCGGCAACTGAAAAGCTATGCCAGAAAAGGTGGTGATGCCTTTGAGCCCATTGATATCAGGGAGGCTTTTTCCTCTGCGTTGACGATGATGGAACCGCAATTAAAGGGCCGAGAAGTCGAAATATCGCACACGTTACCAAGGGAGCCAGTGATGGTTATGGCGGATCGAGTGCGGTTAGAACAGGTAATTATTAATCTGTTGAGAAATGCGTTAGACGCGACAAAAATGTCCGTTGATCCCCATATAGAAATATTGATCTCGGCTGGGGAAACAGCGACGCTAACGGTGCGTGACAATGGCAGTGGTATTGAAGATCTGGAAAGTATGTTTGAGCCCTTTTACACTACAAAAGCCCCAGGGGACGGTACTGGATTGGGGCTTGCCATTTCCAGCGGGATTGTCAACGACTTCGGCGGACGCTTAACAGCACGCAACGCAACGGTGGGCGGGGCCGTTTTTGAAATGAAGCTGCCGATCTATGCGGACCAGGTTGAAGCAGCAGAATAGGACTTGAGGCGAAAAATGAAGATCGCGATTGTAGACGACGAAAAAGACATGCGCCAATCAATCAGCCAGTGGCTGGCGCTTTCCGGCTTTGAAACGGAGACTTTTGAAGGTGCTGAGCAGGCATTAAAGTCTGTCGGGGCAGATTATGCGGGCGTTGTTGTTTCGGATATCAAAATGCCCGGCATGGATGGCATGCAGTTTTTGCAAAAACTGATGGGCGTGGATTCGGCCCTGCCAGTGATCATGATCACCGGGCATGGTGATGTTCCCATGGCGGTTGAGGCCATGCGTCTGGGGGCGTTCGATTTTCTGGAAAAGCCGTTCAACCCCGACAAAATGACGGAACTGGCGAAAAAAGCGACAAATGCCCGCCGATTGACGCTCGATAGCAGGGCTTTACGCCGTGAATTGTCCGATGGCACAACGATTATGAAAAAATTGGTGGGCACTTCGCTGGTGATGGACCGGTTACGCGAGGATATTCTTGATCTGGGGCAGGCTGATGGCCATGTGCTGATCGATGGCGAAACCGGGACCGGGAAAACACTGGTGGCCCATGCGCTGCACGCTGTTGGAGCGAAGGCCGGAAAAAAGTTTGTTCTGGTGTCCTGCACAGCGTTTGACGAAGAATCATTAGCCAAAAAGATATTTGGACCGGTGGAAGAAGGCGCCGGTTTGCCCCTGATCGAAGAGGCCCGCGGCGGCACGCTGGTACTTGAGGATATTGAGGCGCTTTCGCAGCAGTTGCAGGCCCGTTTGTTAACATGGATCAATGATCAGGGAACACCTGCCGAGACCCGGCTTGTGGCGATATCCAACCTGCAGGAGCAGGGAAAATCGTGTGAAGACATGTTGCGGCCGGATTTGTTTTACCGTCTGGCAGCAATGAAAATTACACTGCCGCCATTGCGCAATCGTGGCGAGGATATTCTAACGCTGTTTACCAGGTTTACGGAACAGTTTGCCGACGAATATGGTTGCGATGCACCGGATGTGTCAGCCCAGGAAGCCGCACAGTTGTTGCAGGCACCCTGGCCCGGTAATATTCGGCAACTTTCGAATATTTCAGAGCGCGCGGTATTACAGGCGCGCCGTGGCACCGGATCGATCGCTTCACTGTTGATGGCGGATGATGAAATATCTGAGGCATCGGTCACCACTGATGGCAAACCCCTGAAAGAATACGTGGACGCCTTTGAGCGCATGTTGATTGACAATACCATGCGCCGCCACAAGGGCAGTATCGTTGCGGTGATGGAAGAGCTTTCACTGCCGCGACGTACATTGAATGAGAAAATGGCAAAATATGGGTTGTCGCGGTCTGATTACCTGTAATCAAACTGTTGGCACGTTTTAGTCATTGTAATGTTCACATGTTCCCCCTTATGTTGTGACCACGGGTTCAGTATTTTTATCGACCCGATTGAGTTTCGCTGATGTCAGGAACTCGCAGGCATAGGGCCGCGAAAACCTTGATTTCAGTACGAGAAGGCCAAATGGCCACAAGTTTGCCCTGATCCAAACGGGATACGGGGCCATAAAATGGGGCAGAAAACTGCCCTGGAAAGAAAACGCGATGAGGCGCGCAGTGAAAATGACAGTACAGCCAGGGGCCAATTCGGTCGACCTGTTGCCTGTCCGCACGCCATCAATCGCTTTAACAAGACACCATCTGCAACGCATGCGGCCCGCAAGGGCGGCCCCATTGGACATGGTGCATCAAGAGATAACATGGCAAAGAAAATGCTCATCGACGCCTCCCACTCTGAGGAAACTCGGGTTGTGGTGGTTGACGGAAACAAAGTTGAGGAATTCGACTTTGAATCAGAAAGTAAGCGCCAGCTAGCTGGCAATATATATTTAGCAAAAGTTACACGGGTTGAACCGTCGCTGCAGGCGGCATTCATTGACTATGGCGGCAACCGCCATGGCTTTTTGGCCTTTTCAGAGGTTCATCCGGATTACTACCAAATTCCTGTTGCAGACCGCGAGGCTTTGCTGGCCGAAGAACGTGCCTATGCAAAACAACAGGCTGAGGAGGATGAAGAAAGACGCAAGAAACCGGTCAAATCCAAGGGGGGCCGGGGTCGTGGGCGTTCGCGCGCAAAGACCAAGGCCGAGGACGTTGTAACGGACGACGATATTGTCGCCAAAGACAGCGACATTTCTGCAATGGATGTTGTTGATCTGTCAGAGGAAGATGCTGCCAATGTTGTAGAAGGCACATCCCCCGCATTTACTGTTGCAGAAACGCCAGTAGACACGCCGGCGGCTGACGAAGAAACAGGTGAAAATGCTGCTGCCGATGGCACAGAGGCACCCGAAGAGGACGAGCCGAACAAACCAGACGCTGTTGAAAAAGATGACAGCATTGAAAGCGTTGCCGACGAAGATGTCAGCGAAGAGATCAGACAGCCCCGCAAACCCCGGCCCAAGCGGTATAAAATTCAGGAAGTGATCAAAGTGCGCCAGATTCTTCTGGTGCAGGTGGTGAAAGAAGAACGCGGCAACAAAGGTGCTGCCCTGACCACATATCTTTCCCTTGCCGGTCGCTATTGCGTATTAATGCCAAATACTGCGCGCGGTGGCGGTATATCACGCAAAATCACCAACGCACCGGACCGCAAAAAGCTGAAAGAAATTGCCAACGAGATTGAAGTGCCGGAAGGTGCCGGGCTGATTATCCGGACCGCCGGGGCGCAGCGGACCAAGACAGAGATCAAACGCGATTATGAATATTTGCAACGGATGTGGGAACAGATCCGTGAACTGACGTTGAAATCAACTGCGCCCGCCAAGATTTACGAAGAGGGCAATCTGATCAAGCGATCGATCCGTGATCTGTATAACAAAGACATCGACGAGGTGTTTGTTGAAGGTGAGGCCGGCTATCGCGTGGCCAAGGATTTCATGAAAATGATCATGCCGTCCCATGCCAAGAACGTGAAACTGTATAATGAGCCGCTGCCGTTGTTTGCGCGCTATCAGGTTGAGGGCTATCTGGGCTCTATGTTCAACCCGACTGTTCAGTTGAAATCCGGTGGATATATTGTGATCGGGGTGACTGAAGCGCTGGTGGCAATTGACGTGAACTCTGGTCGCGCCACCAAGGAAAATTCGATCGAGGAAACCGCGCTTAAGACCAACTTGGAGGCTTCAGACGAAGTGGCGCGCCAGTTGCGTCTGCGTGATCTGGCCGGACTGATCGTGATCGATTATATCGACATGGACGAGCGGCGCAATAATACGGCGGTGGAAAAACGCTTTAAAGATCGGCTGAAATCAGATCGTGCGCGCATTCAGGTGGGCCGTATATCAGGGTTCGGACTGTTGGAAATGTCCCGCCAGCGACTGCGCCCGGGAATGATCGAAGCCACCACCCAGCCGTGTAACCATTGTCATGGCACCGGTTTGATCCGTTCTGACGACAATCTGTCCCTGTCAATCCTGCGCCAGCTTGAAGAAGAAGGCGTGCGGCGGCGTTCACGCGAGGTTCTGGTGAAAGCGCCCGTTGCGATTGCCAATTATCTGGTAAATCATAAACGCGAACATATTGCCGGGATCGAGTCTGTCTATGGCATGGCCGTTCGGGTTGAAGCAGATCCGTTCCTGATTTCGCCTGATTTCACCGTCGAAAAATTCAAAACGGCCACCCGAATTGTACCCGAAGTGACAACACCTGTTGTGTCAGTCGATGCATCTCTTATGGCGCAAATCGATGAGGCGGAAACTGAAAACGAAGTAGAGCCGGAGGTTTCTGAGGAGGAATCGCAGGCACCCAAAAAACGCCGCCGTCGTCGTCGTAGACGGCGGGGTGGGCGTAGCGGAGAAGAGGCCCAGAACACCGGTGAAGGAACTGATAATGGGCAGGCCCAGGAAACGGCCCAGCAAGTTGACGCAAAACCAACTGAAGATGCTGTAAAACCAACCGAACCCGACACTGCAACCGAAGCAGCTGACAATAAACCGGCCCGTAAGGTTACCCGGTCACGAAAGGCCAGTGCCAGCAAGGTAGCGGCAGATGCGGGCGAAGTAAAACCTGCAGAGCCGGTTGAGGCCGCCCCGGAAGCCGTGGAAGAGAAGCCCAAAGCGAAACGGCGCAGTCGTGCCAAGAAAGCTGATCCGGCTGCCGAAACCGTGCCGGAACCAACGCCTGAAGAAAAGCCAGCCGCAGTAAAGAAACCCCGGAAAAGCCGGGCGAAACCCAAAGTAGTGGCTGATGTGGCCCCTGAGATGGCTACACCTGCGCCTGTAGAGGCAATACAAGAGCCGGTTGTCGCAAACCTCGAACCGGCTAAACCAAAAAAACGCGGATGGTGGTCATTGGGGAAATAGCCAGCCAGGCTGCGATCTGAATAGGCTAAAATAGCGCCGGTTACGACCTGGCGCTATTTTTTTAGGATAAAAAAATCATGACCGGATGCTGTCGCATGGGTGGCGATCAACATGTGCCCGGATTCTGTGCAGTAATGGGGGACATCTATCACAGCCGCCGGATCGTCTGTCTGCAGCCGCAAAACCTGTCCGGTATCCAATGCCATAAGGCGTTTACGCGCTTTTAGGACGGGTAACGGGCATAGCAGGCCCAGGGCATCAAGGTCATGATCAAAATCCATGAAAGCGGGCCTATCGCAGAATGTTTCATCTTGTCCACTAAGTTGTGACAATACGTGCGGGTGACGAAGCGGCAAATCAGGACTATGTGAAATATATGTTTGGAATTGAAATCATCGACGCCAGCCTGTTGCCGGCAATGTTTGTGGCCCTTGCAGCCGGGTTGTTGTCCTTTCTCAGCCCCTGTGTTTTGCCGATTGTCCCGCCGTACCTGGCCTATATGGGCGGTATTTCGATGAATGAGATGACGGCTGACGGTAAACAAAGCCGACGCACGATACTGCCCGCACTATTTTTTGTGTTGGGATTATCGACTGTCTTTATTTTTCTCGGGTTCACCGCCTCCGTTTTTGGGGCGTTTTTCCTGCAGAATCAGGACTTGTTTGCCAAGATCGCCGGCCTTGTTGTGATTATATTTGGCCTGCATTTTTTGGGAATATTCCGGATCAAGTTTCTGGATAGGGAAGCGCGTCTGGATGCAGGGGATAAGGGTGGTTCTGCATTTGGGGCCTATGTATTGGGTCTGGCGTTTGCCTTTGGCTGGACGCCTTGTATTGGCCCGCAACTGGGCGCGATCCTGTCGCTCGCGGCGTCAGAGGCATCGATTGCGCGCGGCACCACATTGCTTGCAGTCTACGCAGCCGGGCTTGGTATCCCTTTCATATTGGCGGCAGTGTTTATTCAGCGGTCAATGGGCCTGATGAATAGGTTGAAACCCCATATGGGCAAAATTGAAAAAGCTATGGGCGTACTGTTGATTATTGTCGGCGTTGCCATGCTGACAGGTGCCTTTAGTGCATTTTCATTTTGGTTGTTGGAAACTTTCCCAGGATTGGCTTTACTTGGCTAAACCGTATTCGAGAAAACGACTTAATCTTATCATAACAATCAGATAAGCATTGCCCATTAGACAGGGCGAATATGCAGGCCACAGATCAACATTTTGTGCGGAAACGTCGGGTATTTTATATTCCCGGATATGATCCGTTTCCACCACGGCGCTATCGAGAGCTTTATCGCAAAGAGGGCGCTAAACAGGCGACGATTTCTGGTTATGAAATTTCTGTTCGTCAGCGAGAGGCGTCTGACGGTTATGGCTGGCACGCCGTGGCAGGAATTGATGGCCAGAAAATTGACGCTGAATTTGATGTGCTGGTTTGGTCTGATCTTGTACAAACCTCTATGGATGGTTCCATTGGGCGCACCTATCTTCAGCTTTTGCGCACTGCCTGGACCTATATTTCCACAGGTGCCCTGAGGCGATTGATGTGGTTGCGCAAGGGGCCGATGATCGCGGCGCTTTATCCGGTTGCGATGTTGATCGGGCAACTGTTGGTGGCCATCTCTTTGGCGTGGATATTCGGCGGGTTATTGTCAAAATTTACGCTTGCGGGGGCTGGTTGGGTAATTGGCCTGCCGATTATTGTTCTTGTTTTGCGTTGGTTTAAAAAACGCGATAGCCGATTTTATGCTTATTACCTTATGCATGATTATGCGTTTGCGGCGAAAAACCGGGGTCGTAATCCGGCGGAACTGGATGCTAGGCTGGGTCGGTTTCGCCATCAGATAGAACTGGCCCTGTCTTCGGATGTGGATGAGGTATTGGTGGTTGGACATTCTTCTGGCGTTCACTTGGCGGTGAATATTCTGGCTGAAATAGTTCGAAATTCGCCCCGACGATCTGACAGCCCCGAATTGGCGTTCCTGTCATTGGGGCAGGTCGTACCAATGGTGTCGTTTTTACCGGAGGCCAGTCAGTTAAGGTCTGATTTGAAGACACTTTCGCAAACCGATGCTTTGGCTTGGGTTGATGTCAGCGCACCGGGGGATGGGTGTTCATTTGCGCTATGTGATCCGGTGGCTGTCAGTGGTGTTGCAAGCCCGGAAAAGAAGTGGCCGCTGGTGCTGTCTGCGGCGTTCAGTCAAACCCTGAGCCCGGAAAAATGGCGTCAATTGAAACGGCGCTATTTCCGACTGCATTTCCAATATCTTTGCGCCTTTGATCGCCCCGGTGGTTACGATTATTTTCAGATCACCTGCGGGCCGCTTTCACTGGCAGAGCGATACCGCGATCGACAGCCATCCAAAAGCCGGATTGATGTCAGTGCGTCGCCCTATACTTCGTTGGTATCATGATCCCGCCAAAACCAAAATCACGCACTGAGCGGGTTTCCCTGTGGCGGTACATGCGTCTGTTCCGGCAGGATATTTTGTCGGCGCAGCCTGAAAAGCTGTACCGGGCGAAAATGGCTGAGTTTCGCACGCCATTTTTCCGGTCGTATTTTATCAATAAACCGGCATTAATTCAGGAAGTTTTGAACCAAAGGCCTGCGGATTTCCCTAAGTCCGACAGGGTCAGCGGTGGGTTGCGCCCCTTGCTTGGCAATTCGGTTTTTCTGACGAATGGTGAGGTGTGGCAGCGCCAGCGCCGGATCATCAACCCGGCGTTTGAAGGCGGGCGGCTGCGCGATACTTTTGCACCGATGCAAGCCGCTACGCGGGCGATGGTGAAGCGGTTGCAAAAGCTGGATGGCGAAATTGAGGTAGAGCAACATACAAGTTTCGGGGCGGCTGATGTCATATTCCGAACGCTGTTTTCAGTGCCGATTGAGGATAAAACCGCAGCGCTGGTGTTTTCTGAATTCCGTAAATTTCAGCGCAGTCAGCCTATTTTGAATTTGGCGGCGTTTGTGTCATTGCCGGGCTGGTTTCCAAGGGTGCACCGACGAGCGACCCGCAGCAGCGCGCGTAACATTCGCCGCTTGATCGCTGACATGACGGATGCCCGGCAACGGCAGATTGAAAATGGGACCGCACCGGATGATCTGGCCACCAAGATTATGACCCAGACTGACCCGGTGACCGGGGACTGCTTTTCCCCGGAAGAAATGGTGGATCAGGTGGCGATTTTCTTTTTGGCGGGCCATGAGACCAGTGCCGCCGCCCTTAGTTGGGCGCTGTATCTGCTGGCGACCAATCCGGATGTTCAGGGCAGGGTTTTGGCAGAAGTGGCCGAATTACCGGATGCGCCGGAATTGGCAGATATCACCGGGCTTGAGTTGACGCGCAACGTGTTTCGCGAAGCCTTGCGGCTATATCCGCCGGTGCCGATGATGGTGCGTGAAAATCTGAAAGCTGAGCGGTTTCGTAAGCGCGATATTGCTAAGGGTGCACAGATTGTCATCAGCCCGTGGCATCTGCATCGGAACCCGGATGTTTGGGATGATCCCGATGGTTTTGATCCGGATCGGTATACGCGCGAAGGCGTTGCAAGCAGCCTGAGACAGGGGTTTATCCCATTTTCAACTGGCCCAAGGGTATGCCCCGGCGCCGGGTTTGCAATGATCGAAGGGGTGCTGTTTCTGGCGATGCTGGTGCGGGCGTTTGACATAAGCCCGGTGACAGGACGGGTACCGGTTCCAGTGGCGCATTTGACGGTGCGGTCGCGCAATGGCATTTGGCTGCGTTTTGCGAATAGGTTGGCCGAACCGACGCTATAGCGGTTCCCGATAATATTTCAGAATATAGACCCGGATAGCTGAGGCCAGACCGGCATCGGTTCCCCGGCCGGCGTCAATTTCAGCGGCGAGTTCATTGATTGCCAAACCCTTATCAGCGGCAATCACCCGAAAGGCTTTCCAGAAATCGTCTTCCAGTGAAACGCTGGTCCGGTGGCCGCGCAGGGTCAGGGATCGTTTAACAGGGCGCAGGTTCACCCCTTGGGGCCGATCATGTTTTCGGGTCGTACCACAGCATCAAAGGTTTCCCCATCAACGAAACCAAGGGCAATTGCTTCTTGTTTAAGAGTGGTACCGTTTTTATGGGCGGTCTTGGCAACTTTGGTGGCGTTGTCATAGCCGATCGTAGGGGCCAGAGCGGTAACCAGCATCAGGCTTTCGCGCATCAGCTTATCAATTCTGTCTTTGTCCGCCTGAATGCCAACCACGCAATTGTCGGTAAAGGCCGATGCCGCATCGCCCAGCAATTGCATGGATTGCAACACGTTATAGGCCATCATGGGTTTATAGACGTTCAGTTCAAAGTGCCCTTGGGATCCGGCGAAGCCAACTGCCGCGTCGTTACCAAACACATGGGCACATACCTGGGTCAGTGCCTCTACCTGGGTCGGGTTGACCTTACCGGGCATGATCGAGCTGCCGGGTTCGTTTTCTGGCAATATCAATTCGCCCAGACCGCAACGCGGGCCGGAGCCAAGCAGGCGAATGTCATTGGCAATCTTGAACAGTGATGCCGCGACGGTTTTAAGCGAGCCGGAAATTTCAACCATGGCATCATGGGCGGCGAGGGCTTCAAATTTGTTGGGGGCGGTGACTAAGGGCAGGCCGGTGATCCTGGCCATGTTCGCCGCGACTTCTTCCCCCCAGCCGACGCGGGAATTCAGGCCGGTGCCAACGGCGGTTCCGCCCTGTGCCAGTTCACAAATGCCCCCAAGTGAAGTTTTGACGCGGGAAATCCCCATGGCGACCTGATGTGCGTAGCCCGAAAATTCCTGCGCCAGTGTCAGTGGTGTGGCGTCCATGGTATGGGTGCGGCCAATTTTGATGATGCCGTCAAATTCCTTAACCTTTGTCTCTAGCGCTGCGTGAAGTTTCGCAAGCCCGGGCAACAGCACGTTATGGGCGGTGACAGCGGTGGCGATATGCATGGCCGTGGGAAAAGTGTCATTTGACGACTGGCCCATGTTGCAATGATCATTAGGGTGGACCGGTTCTTTGCTACCGATCACCCCGCCAAGGGTTTCAATGGCGCGGTTGGCGATGACTTCGTTGGCATTCATGTTGGACTGGGTGCCGGACCCTGTCTGCCAGACAACCAGTGGAAAGTTGTCGTCAAACTTACCTGCGACAACCTCTGACGCGGCCTGTATGATTGCATCGGCCAGTGTTGCATCCAAGGCGCCTGCGGCTTTGTTAGCCTGTGCACAGGCCTGTTTGATCACGCCCAATGCGCGAACGATTGCAATTGGTTGTTTTTCCCATCCGATCGGGAAATTCATCAGGGAGCGTTGGGTTTGTGCACCCCAGTATTTGTCAGCGGGGACTTCAAGGGGCCCAAAGCTGTCGGTTTCAGTGCGGGTTTTGGTCATGATGGCAGGCTCCGTGAAACGTTCAGGCATTCTTTACGCGTCTCAGCGTTAAGTTGCGATGGGGTTATTTGCGAAAACTATCGAGGCTGACAACATCGGCATCAGGTTTACCCGGCTTTTCGGGTTCCGGTTCCTTCACCTTTGCCTCACTTTTGATTTCCCGAATTGCTGGTTCCTCATCTGAGTCTTCTTTGTCAGAGTCCACCGATTCAAATCGCAAGCCAAACTCGACAGACGGATCAACGAAAGATTTCAGCGCATCATACGGGATGTACAGCGGTTCGGGATTATCGCCGAAACTCAATGTAATCGAAAATCCCTGATCGGTGACGTCCAGATTTTCAAACCAGTTCTGCACAACGATGGTCATTTCTTCTGGATAACGGTCAGTAAGCCAACCGGCGATGGCGACATCTTCGTGCAATGTATCAAATGTAATGAAAAAATGATGCTCACCCGGAAGCCCGTTTTCAGAAATGTCCTGCAGTACCTTTTGGATGAGGCCACGCATGGCATCATGCATCAGGTTTCCGTAATCGATGGTATTTTTCATAGGGCAGACCCGTTGGCAGGATTTGGGCGTAGCATAGCCATTTCTATTGCAAAGTGAAGGGCATGAAACGGGGTAATAGGCGGATTAGAACTGGCTAAGGGCAATCCCACCAAGGGCCATAATAAGCAGTGTTCTGAGCAACCCCCAATGGCGGTATAGGATAAGTATACCTGCTATTATTGCCAAAACCAATGCGCGCCAGTCCAGGCTGTTGAAATCTGGCATGACAAAGCTGAATGGCCCTGAATTGACAGGGGAAACGCGGGTGAAAAACACATGCAAAGCAAACCAGAGGGACAGGTTCAGAATGACGCCGACAACGGCGGCGGTAATGGCAGCCAGAGCGCCCTTTAGGCGGGGACGGGTGGATATCCATTCAATGTAGGGGGCACCGGTGAATATCCACAG
>CAZETX010000025.1:0-10716 GCA_964514925.1 uncultured Marinosulfonomonas sp. | reverse complement strand
GGGCCGTTAAGTGCTTTTTTGGCGACCCTTAAAAGTGCTTCGATCACAATGACCACAACAGCGGCTTTGATCCCTAGGAACATCGCCTCGACCAGTGGAATTTGTCCGTAGAGCGCGTAGCCAACAGAAAGCGCGCCGACAACGAATGCGCCAGGCAGGACGAATAACAGCCCGGCGATAAGGCCGCCGCGCACACCGTGCAAGCGCCAACCGGAATAGGTGGCCAGTTGCATCGCCTCGGGCCCCGGCAGCAGCATGCAAAATGCCAGTGCGTTCAGGAATTGCGCCTCGGTCAGCCAGTTGCGATCCTCAACCAGTTCCTTGTGCATCAAAGCGATCTGCGCCGCCGGGCCGCCAAAGGACAGCAGACCAATGCGCCAGAAAACATTGGCTGCTTGTCCAATGGTTGGATTGCTCATCCGCGTGGGCCCTGATTGTTGGGCCAGTCATGGGTTTCACCGGCACCATCCCGGGCCCAGCGATATAACGCGTCATATATTATCATTCCGGCGTCCAGTTGTTCCATATCGTCGCGATACATTCGGGAAAGGCCAACTGAAAAAGCCAACAGTCCGGCAGCTTCCGGGGCTAATGTGTGGGTGTTGGTATCAGCGGCCCGTACCACCGTTGCCAGTTTTTTCAAAGCACCTGTTTCCAACTGAAAGACCTTTAGCATGGTGTCAAAAGTGCAGGATGCTTCCCGGTGACTCCAGAAAACATTTTCAACATCAAAAGGTGTGGCGCCAAAACGATCAGCCACATCCAACACCTCTGAGGGGGTGACGAAAAGGAAGCGAGCAGCGGGGTCAATGAACCTGCGGATCAGCCAAGGGCAGGCGATGCGGTCAATTTTAGGCCGGTGCCGCGTTACCCAGAGGGTGCTGCCATCAATTAGGCTTGGCAGGGCAGATACAGGAACCAGCGGCGCGCCAAAATCGCGCCAGCCCAAAATACCACCGCTTAGGAATTCAGCCTGAACACCATGGCTTCGTAATATCGCCGCGACACCCTGGCTAAGCTTTTTGCCTTTTTGGCAAGTCACGACAACCGGGCCGTTACCCAACCGGGCCAACAGAACCGAAATGTCCGTGTGGGGGTGGCGAAATGAGCCGGGGATCAGGCGTGGATCCTTGGCAAAGTCGCTGTCTATGCAGACGTCGACAACGGTTGGGGCGCTGGCTGTGCCGATTAGGCGGAAAAGCTGTTGCGGGGAAATTTCATTGGGTGAGGCCATGTTGCATCCTTTCTGAAGCATTCAGGGGATACGAAACTTTGGCTGGCGCCTCACGGGGCGTTCGTGGGTGCCCCATAGGTATCAAATGTCAATTCTGACAGTTTTTGTCAAGAGCTTGCGGGAACATGGGGTGCGATTTTGACATCCAATTGGGCCTATACATTTTGGTGACAAAAGTCAGACCCGGTAAGAGCGGGCCCCGGCAACGGCTATTGTCAAAGTGTTTAACTGTCGGGTGTTAGGTGACCGGTTTTCACATAGATAAGGCAACCGTCTTGTGAAAAAGGGGTATGGCGGGACAGGTGTGGGCTGCGCAGCCAGGTGCCCATTGGGTAGCGGCCGTTTTCATCTTCGAACACACCTTCCAGCACTAGTATTTCTTCGCCTCCCCAATGGGAATGGGGGGTGAACTGTGTGCCGGGATGCCAGCGGACAAGGGCAACATTTTCGGTTTCACAGCTGTGCAAAGGCAGCACAGAAAGGCCGTCAACCATGCCGGGGCGAAAGGGTGTGTTTGCTGTGTCTATGTGAACCGGCGTTTGGTCAGTCTTGGCAAACTGGTGCAGCTTAACGAATATTGTGCAGCCGTCTTTGGTATGTGGTTTGTGACTGGTTCCAATGGGGTTTCGCACATAGCTGCCGGCCGGAAAATCGCCGGTTTCATCGGAAAATGTGCCCTCTAGTACCAGATATTCCTCGCCGCCATCATGGGTATGGGGGGTAAATTCAGAGCCAGCTTCGAAGCGCACAATGGTTGTGGCGCGGGCAACTTCGTCACCCACCCGGTCCAGCATCATTCGTGTGACGCCTTTGGCAGGTGAGGTAACCCAGTTGTAATCCTCTGGGAGTACCACTGCACGTTGGCTGAAATCTGCATTCACAAGCATGTTGGTTTCCTGACTTACATTGCGGCGGTGTGAAGAAAACAGCGCCTGATACCCATTTGGTAAATTGTATAATCAATTTTGGAGGTAAGTGCAGGCTTCTGTTGCCAGGTGCCTGCGAACCCCGCCTTACGCTGCTAGGCGCAAGGACTTAAGTTTCGGCAAACCCGAACTGCTTACGCAGCAAGAGCCATAGCCGGAGCACGGTTGTCATTTGCAACTGTACGTTTTGTACCGATAACGGTGGTAACTCACCGAAACAAAGCTAACACCTTTAGACGTTCGTCGATCCTGTTTCGACCCCATGATCCCCAAATGAGGGATGTTTGGTGGAGTCGCCGGGTACCGCCCCCGGGTCCGATCCGCGTATTACGAGCGCGTTTATGTTCATAGTCCCGTTGCCGGGACACTTTAGATATAGGGGGTGGGGCGGTTTGGTTCAAGCGTTGTGAATTTGAAAGGCGAATGCGCGTTTGCAGTAAGCAATTGACTTTCATTTGGAACCGGCAGAACAATCAGGTGATAACTGAACAAGCATTCAATTAGTGGAAAGTTATGGCAGCCCGGACTTTGAATATTTTACCGCTTCGATCCGCGCTGTGGCTTGGGCTATATTCCCTTATTCTTATGGCTTGGTGGGCTGTTTTCAGCATGGCTGAAATGCCAGGAAGCAGCCGTTGGTTGACCCTGTTTAATATGTGGTCAATCATGATGGCGGCGATGATGTTGCCGACGATCATACCGATGTTGCAGGTTTATAATCAGCTTCCTGCCAATACCAAAAACGGCAACCTGGGCTGGCTGGGGATTGTGATCGGCTATGGGGTGATCTGGCTGGCGGGGGCGGCGCTGTTTGCCGGGCTGCAGGTGTTTGCATTGCGCAATGCTCTGGTTGATCTGAGCGGTGTTGCCCTGTCGCCGTGGTCGGCGGTTATTTTGTTACTGCTGGCCGGGATATGGCAATTCAGCAAAACCAAAGACGCCTGTCAAAGCGCCTGCGCGTCGCCGATGCAATTTTACCTAACCCGTTGGAAACAAGGGTTTAATGGTGGCATTTCCATGGGGTTTGAGATTGGTGTTACCTGCGTTGGCTGCTGTTGGGCGCTGATGACACTGGCATTTGTTGGCGGGGTGATGAACCCGCTTTGGATGGGGGTGGCTACGGCGTTTATGGTGTTGGAAAAACTGCCGGAAATCGGCATGCATTTGCGACGTCCGGCGGGGGTTGGGCTGGTCATTGCGGGGCTGGTTCTGGGGATGCAAACTATTTTATAGAACTGAGGTAAGGCTATGGAAAATAAAGAAAAAACCACCCATCCGATGCGGCGACAAAAGCAGCCGACGGATTGGGCCATAAAGGGCGAGCTGTTTCTGAACTGCAACTGCACGGTTTTTTGCCCCTGTGTGGTGTCGCTGGGGCAGCACCCGCCAACCAATGGCTATTGTCAGACATGGATGGCAATTGCCATTGACGGGGGCCATTTTGAAGGGGAAAATCTGGGCGGTCTGAACGTCGGATTGCTGGTGGATATTCCCGGAAAGATGAGCGAAGGAAACTGGAAGGTCGCCGTCTATGTCGATGAAAACGCAAACGATATTGCCTATGAAGGTTTGCTGAAAATCCTGTCGGGACAGGCCGGGGGCACAACCGGGTTGTTCACCATGCTGGTCAGCGAGATCATCGGTGCGGAGCGTGAAAAAGTTGAGATCAGCCGCGAGGGAAACCGGCGATCTATTACAGTTGGGCGTAAGATACAGGGCGAGATTGAAATGCTGCCCGGCGCCAATCCGGGTGAACCGGTGGTGATGACAAATACCCAATATTGGATGGGTCCAAACATCATTGCGGCCCGAGGGTTGCGCAGCCGGGTTCGCGACTATGGTCGTGTCTGGGACTTTGCCGGTAAGTCGGCTGAGATCTGTGCGATTGACTGGTCCGGGTCGGCGAAATGAGCAAATGTTTAAAGAATGTAACAAGATTTACGGGCGCTGTTTAAACTTTGTAACAGGGTGAAATTGTGCGCCCGGTGGGTTTGGTAATATTTAACGCACCATCGCACGCGACGGTGACAGCTGATTAAGCAATGGAGACTGGAATGTTCAAGGCGCTGGTGGTGGATAAAGATGCAGAGGGCAAAACATTTGCCGCTGTGAAGGAATTGCAAGACGCACAATTGCCCGACGGCAATGTTACCGTCGCGGTGCAATATTCGACGCTGAATTATAAAGATGGTCTGTGTCTGGGCAGCGGTGGCGGGCTGGTGAAAACCTATCCCCATGTGCCGGGGATCGATTTTGCCGGAACCGTCGAGGCGTCGGATGATCCGCGCTATGGGCCGGGGGACAAGGTTGTGCTGACTGGCTGGCGGGTCGGGGAAATTCACTGGGGTGGATACGCGCAAAAAGCGCGGGTGAATGCCGATTGGCTGGTGCCGTTGCCGCAGGGTCTGAACACACGTCAGGCGATGGCAATCGGCACCGCTGGTTTGACGGCGATGCTGGCGGTCAGGGCGTTGGAAAAGCAGGGGCTGCATACCGATCAGGGGCCGGTTCTGGTGACCGGGGCGGCGGGGGGCGTTGGGTCAGTTGCGGTGGCGATATTGGCGCAACTTGGCTATGAAGTGGCGGCCGTTACCGGACGGGCTGAGCAGGGGGAATACCTGCAGGGTCTGGGGGCTGGTCAGATTGTGGCCCGTGAGGAATTGAACGAGGTTTCCAGGCGACCGCTGGAACGGGAGGTCTGGGCCGGGTGCATTGATGCGGTTGGCGGTGAAATGCTGGCCCGTGTTCTGGGGCAGATGAAATATGGTGCCAGTGTCGCCGCCCTTGGGCTGGCGGGGGGCGCGCAACTGCCGACCACGGTTTTGCCGTTTATTTTACGCGGCGTGAACCTGTTGGGAATTGATAGCGTGATGCGGACCTATGACGACAGGATCGATGCCTGGGCGCGGCTTGCCAGTGATTTACCCCTGCAAAAACTGGAAGCGATGGTGCAGGAAGTTGGCCTTGCCGAGCTACCGGATCTGGGTCGCGCCATTCTGAAAGGTCAGGTCAAGGGCCGTGTTGTGGTGGACCTCAACGCCTGAAATTGGTGGATAATTGCGACACAATAGTCGGTAATTGACCGTTTTGTTCGCTTTTACGGCCTAAATCTGCTGTTTTCTCCCCACTCTTGGCGGCAGGGGCAAAGACCCCTGATTTTTAATAAACGGGGAGATGGACATGTCAAGTTCTGACGATCCAAACCAAGGGGTCAGTGAAACTGACTACGAAATTGGTCAGGATAATATTAGCACGAATATCGGGCCCTTTGGCCTGGATATCCACAATCCGGTGTTTCTGATCGCCGGGCTGGGGATTTTTGCCTTTGTCATGGGAACATTGATTGCGCCGGAACAGGCCACCGGGCTTTTTCTGGCAATGCGCAACTGGGTGACCGGTAATTTTAGCTGGTTCTTCCTGCTGGCCGGTAATATTTTTGTTCTGTTCTGCCTGTTTTTAATCGTCACACCTTACGGAAAAGTGCGATTGGGTGGCGCAGATGCACGCCCTGATTATGGCTATCTGGGCTGGTTCTCGATGCTTTTTGCCGCCGGTATGGGCATTGGACTGATGTTCTTTGGGGTGTCTGAACCGCTGTCGCATTTTGGGTCTTCCTTTGCTGAAGGCGCCGGTAGCCCGGAAAGCTGGGCACCTTTGGCGGGTGCAGCCGGGGACGCCCAAGCAGCGGCGCGCCTTGGCATGGCGGCGACGATTTATCACTGGGGGCTGCACCCCTGGGCGATGTATGCGGTTGTGGCATTGGCGTTGGGTTTGTTTAGCTATAACAAAGGCTTACCGCTTTCAATCCGGTCGGCGTTTTACCCGATTTTCGGTGAGAGGGTCTGGGGCTGGGTTGGCCATATCATAGATGTTGTGGCGGTTCTGGCGACGATATTTGGCTTGGCGACATCGCTTGGGTTTGGCGCAGAGCAGGCCAATGCCGGTTTGAGTTTTCTGTTTGGCGTTCCCGAAGGTATCGGCACCAAAGTAATCCTGATCATCGTGATCACCGGGGTGGCACTGATGTCGGTGATGGCCGGGTTGGATGCCGGGGTGAAACGGGCGTCTGAGATCAACATGGTGCTGGCGTTTCTGTTGCTGGTTTTCGTGCTGATCGTCGGGCCAACCGGGGACATCATCAAGAGCTTCTTCAGTTCACTTGGGGCCTATGCGCAAAACCTGCCGGCGTTGTCGCAACCCTTTGGACGAACTGACGCCAACTTTAGTCAGGGCTGGACCGCGTTTTACTGGGCGTGGTGGATCAGCTGGTCACCTTTCGTGGGCATGTTCATTGCGCGGGTCAGCCGCGGGCGCACGGTGCGGGAATTTTTGATCTGCGTCATTCTGATCCCGTCACTGGTGAGCGTTCTGTGGATGAGCGTATTTGGTGGCACGGCCATTCAGCAAGTTGTTGCAGATGGCTTTACCGGCGCACAGGACGCTGCCCTGCCAACGCAGTTGTTTGAGATGCTCAGCCAGTTGCCATTGGCCGGGATCACGTCCCTGATCGGGATTGTTCTGGTGGTGGTGTTCTTCGTAACCTCATCAGATTCCGGGTCTTTGGTGGTGGATACCATCACATCCGGAGGCAAGACCGATGGACCGCTGCCACAGCGGGTGTTCTGGTGTTTGTTTGAAGGTCTGGTGGCCATTGCGTTGCTGTTGGGCGGCGGATTGGCGGCGTTGCAGGCGATGGCGGTCACTACGGGCTTTCCGTTCGCGGCATTGCTGTTGCTGATGTGCGTGTCGATCTTTATCGGTTTGCGTCAGGAACTTAAAAAAATACGCTGATTTCAGCGTTGGATTAACGGCCCCGCAGTTTTGTGGGGCCGTTTTTGTTTGCAGGGCTTGACCGCAGGCAGGATGGGCGAAAGTGTGGGCCCATGAAATTAGATATTGAGTATGTCCGGGCACAGTTCCCGGCCTTTGCCGAACCATCCCTGAACGGGCAGGCGTTTTTTGAAAATGCCGGTGGGTCCTATACCTGCGCCCCGGTGATTGAGCGGCTGACGCGCTATTACCATGAGCGCAAAGTTCAGCCCTATTATGCCTTTGATGCCAGCCGGGTGGCCGGGGAGGAAATGGATGAGGCGCGGTTGCGTCTGGCGGCGATGCTGGGGGTGGAAACCGATGAGCTGAGTTTCGGGCCTTCGACCACGCAGAACACCTATGTTCTGGCCCAGGCGTTTCGTGAACATTTGGGGGACGGCGACGCGATTATCGTGACCAATCAGGACCATGAGGCCAATTCAGGGCCGTGGCGGCGGTTGGCCGAAAGTGGCATTGAGGTGCGTGAATGGCAAATTGATCCGGTATCCGGCAGGCTGGAACCAGCGGCACTGGAACGGCTGTTGGATGGCCGGGTTAAGCTGGTGGTGTTTCCCCATTGCTCAAACATCGTGGCTGAGATCAATGACGTGAAAGCCATCACCGCAATGGCCCACGCAGTGGGCGCGGTGGTCTGTGTTGACGGGGTGTCCTATGTGCCCCACGGGTTCCCGGATATCGGTGATCTGGGGGCGGATATCTATTTGTTCTCGGCCTATAAAACCTTTGGGCCGCATCAGGGGATCATGGTGATCCGGCGGGATTTGGCCCGGGCGCTGCCCAATCAGGGGCATTGGTTTAATGGTGACACGCTGTACAAAAAATTCACCCCGGCGGGGCCGGACCATGCGCAGGTGGCGGCCTGCGCTGGCATGGCGGATTATATGGATATGTTGTTTGCGCATCATTTTTCGGACCACAGGGAACCAAAGGCGCGCGCGCGTGCGGTGCATGATTTGCAGCGCGCCCATGAAACCGAGCTGTTGCAGCCCTTGTTGGACTATCTGGACGGGCGCAATTCAGCGCGTCTGATCGGGCCTGCGGATGCCCGGCTGCGGGCGCCGACGGTGACGGTGGAACTGGCGGATAAGGGGTTTGATGTGGCGGCAGCGCTGGCGCCCCACGGGGTGATGGCGGGGGGCGGTGATTTTTACGGTGCGCGTCCGCTAGAGGCCATGGGTGTTGACATGGACAGGGGTGTTTTGCGGCTGAGTTTCGTGCATTACACATCGCGCGAAGAGGTGGATCATTTGATCCGGGCGCTGGATCATGTGATCTGAAACCCCGGTGGGTTTTCGCCGATAAATTCGCAGTTTTTGTAAAAACTATTGATCCCGGGGGGTGAAATTTGTTATTTTTGCATTGACTGGGGGGTCTGATGGACGTTTTTACATCAACCAAAGGGCAAAAAAACCTGCCAAGGTTTTTTGCACAAGTCTTTGATATTGCCCAAGGAATGCAAAACGGCCGGCTGGATATGATCCTGCCGGACGGGCGCTGTTTTCGCGCCATGGGACAAAACCCCGGTCCGGTGGCGGAAATGACAATTCACAACCCGGATGCCTTTGCGCGCCTGATCCGGGAGGGCGATCTGGGGTTTTCCGATGCCTATCTGGATGGCTGGTGGTCAACCCCTGATCTGCAGGCGTTCATGGATCTGGTGCTGGCTAAAAATGACAATTTGTTTGACGGGTATCCGGGGATGGGTCTGGTGCGTGCCTATGAGCGGTTTCGCCACTGGATGCATTCAAATTCACGGGCGCAGGCGAAGAAGAACATTTCGTATCATTATGATCTGGGCAATGAATTTTATGGTCTTTGGCTGGATGAAACCATGACCTATTCATCTGCCAAGTTTGAAACCGGTCAGGAAACCGTGGAAAAAGCGCAGTTGCAGAAATATGCCAGCATGGTGGATCAGATGGGGGTGAAACCCGGGGATCACGTACTTGAAATTGGCTGTGGCTGGGGTGGTTTTGCGGAATATGCCGCCGGGCAGCGGGGGCTGAAAGTGACCGGACTAACCATATCACAGGAGCAGCATGACTATGCCGTTGCGCGAATACGGGCTGCCGGGCTGTCTGATCTGGTGGAGATTAAGTTGCAAGATTACCGCGATGAGCAGGGCATTTATGACGGGATTGCCAGTATCGAGATGTTTGAGGCCGTGGGTGAAAAATACTGGCCGGTCTATTTTGAGGCCGTTCGCGACAGGTTGCGCCCCGGCCGGGCGGCAACGCTTCAGATTATAACGCTGCAGGATGATCGCTTTAAGGTTTACCGGAAAGGTGTTGATTTCATGCAGAAATATATCTTTCCTGGGGGCATGTTGCCCAGCCGCTCGGCACTGTGTAAGGAAGTCGAACGGGCCGGGTTACGGGTGGCGCGGTCAATTGAATTTGGCGAAAGTTACAGCCAGACCCTGCGTCGCTGGCACCTGACTTTCAATCAAAAATGGGACCAGATTGCGAAAATGGGGTTTGACGAGCGATTTCACAGAATGTGGAATTTTTATCTAACCTCTTGCGCGGCGGCGTTCCACAGCGGTAATTGTAACGTAACACAAATTACAGTAACAAAACCGGCCAGATAACATGCTTACCATGCCCAAGTTAATCGCCGCATTGTTTTTTGCGGCCCTCGGATATTTCTGCGGTGATCTGGTCAAGCCGTTGCTGCCCGAAGGCACACAGGTCGGAAAGCTGAATTTAACATTGGCAGCCGTCGGATTTCTGAGCGGTTGGCGGATATCGGGCAAAAATGCCGGGTTGGGGCTGCGCGCCGGGTTGGGCTATGGGCTGACATCTGCCGGGGTTCTGACGTTTTGGGGCGTGTTTCTGTTTGCCGGTTCAAAAGCCCTGCAATTGTCGATCGACAAGCGATTTAAAGGACCGATGGAGGCCCTGCGCGGGATGATTGATATCAGCCTTGAATATTTTGTGCTTATTGCGGTGCCGACGATCCTATTGGCGGCAATCGTTGGCGGGCTGTTTGGCGGTTGGTTAACCGAATGGGTTGCCAGGCGGTGGTCGTAACCCCCCATGGCTGAGCGCAATGACGACCCCGGAAGTGCCAACCGGATGCGCAGCAATATACGCGTTCAGGAAGCCCGTATTCCCTATAAAAACTACTTTAGCGTTGCGGAATTTGATCTGCAGGTGCCGCGATTTGATGGTGCGTTGAGCGACACCATGACCCGGGCGGCGTTTGTCAGTGGCGATGCGGTATCTGTGTTGCCCTATGATCCGGTTCTGGACCGGGTGATGCTGGTGGAGCAGTTCCGGTTTGGCCCCCATATCAGGGGCGATGAAGCGCCCTGGAAACTGGAGGCCATAGCCGGGCGCATTGATGCCGGTGAGGCACCGGAACAGACAGCAAGACGCGAAATGCTGGAGGAAACCGGTGTTGAGGTTGGTAAATTGTTTGCGATTGCGGATTATTACCCGGCCCCCGGCGCGGTCACCGAATATATGTATTCCTATGTTGGACTGGCGGCGTTGCCCGATGGTGCAGCCGGTGTTGCCGGGTTGGCTGAGGAAGATGAAGACATCAAAAGCCACGTTTTGGATTTTGCCGATGCCATGGAAATGTTGCGCGATGGGGCCGTGGATACCGGCCCGCTGGTGATCAGCCTTTTGTGGCTGTCACTGCACCGTGAGGACATCCGCAAGGGCGCTTGAGTTCCCGCATTTGGCGTCCTAAACAAGGGCGTGCACCCCTGTGGATCGG
>CAZETX010000024.1:0-41597 GCA_964514925.1 uncultured Marinosulfonomonas sp. | reverse complement strand
CAGCACAAAACAATCGCCACCAATACCGGTGGACTGGGGTTCACATATCCCCAGCAAAACCGCCGCCGCAATGGCCCCGTCAACGGCATTGCCGCCGTTTTGCAACATCTGCACCGCCACCTGAGCGGCCAGCGGATGGGATGTGGCGCACAGGCCATTTGTGGCAAAAACCGGCGATCTGCCGGGCAGTTGAAAATCACGCATTCTCAGACCCTCCAAGGCAATCATACCTTAGTATCTGTGGAGCGATATTCAATTTGTTTTTGGGAAAGAAGTCCTCGACGTCACGCACTGGGTGGGGGCTGTTAAACGTAACGCCGAGGGAAGCTATATGCAGCTACAGGGTTGTTTTGGCTCTACATTCTGGCCCGACTATGGACCATTTGCGGCATTTTAACGGCAATGGGTTTTTTGGAAAATACCAAAAACCTACGTAATACGTTGTTTTCATAGTGTTTTTCAGGATTGCGCTGAAAATGCAGCGGCACTGTCCCGCTTAAATCTTTCGATAAATTCAAACACCCGCTAAATTATGACGCGGAACGAAAGCCGGTTTTCGCGCCCGGTTCGCGCGTATTTCAGATCGCGGCTCAGCGACCGGATCAGTGACCAGCCAAACCCACCCTCTGGCAGGCTTGAAACCGGTCCGTTCAGATCGTGCTGCGCGGCTATGGGTGGCTTACCCTCTGGCATTTCAATACCGGCATCGGTCAGGGTGATGTCAAAACCATTTGGCGCGTGTTGCACAAGCAATTCAATAGGCTGGTTGGTTTGCCCGCAATAGGCGTGTTCCGCAATATTATTAATCGCCTCGGTCACTGCGATTTCAACATTGCCCTGGGTGTCCCGGGCCGCGCAATGTAAGGCAATTCGGTCCAGCAATTCTTCGACAACCAGCGCTACGGAAAACGGATCACTGTTAAAATGCGCGTGGTATATTTCCTTGTTCTTTTCCAATGTTGCAACGTCACTATCCAGTTTCACGCGCCGACCCGGAAATATCTGCCACGCTATCGTGGATGGTAAAAATCGTATCCATTCGTGTCAGGTGAAACACCTTGGCAACGGTGTCTGACAACGCCGCCAGTTCTAATGATTGCCCTTCCCCCATCTGTTTCATAGAGGCAACGATCGCCCCCAGCCCGCTGCTGTCGACAAAACCAACCTGTTCCATATCCAGAACCGTTTGCGATCCACCGCCTGCCGTCAGCTCACGCATCTGATCCTTGAACTGGATCGCCCGCGCCGCATCAATGCGCGGGCTTTGCACGGTGATCACCTGCACATCATCAATCATTCTTGAACTCAATTGCATCGAAAATTTCCTGCCCTGTTGCACCCGCTTAGGCTAGACGGCAATGGTTACCATTCGGTATGCAAAGTCAGGTAAAATCGGGGACCAATATGAAAAACGTCTATATCGCCGGTGCGGCGCGCACCCCGATGGGGGGATTTCAGGGGGATTTCGCCCAAACCGACGCCCCGACACTGGGCGGCGCTGCCATCCGGGCAGCAGTGTCAGATGCCGGTGCCACCCCCGGACAGATCCAAGAATTGCTGATGGGCTGTGTGCTGCCCGCCGGTCTGGGTCAGGCCCCGGCACGACAAGCGGGTTTTGCCGCCGGGCTGGGGGATAAGGTACCGGCAACCACGCTGAACAAAATGTGCGGCTCGGGCATGAAAACCGTGATGATGGGCTTTGATCAGATCGCCTTGGGACAGATCAACACCATGGTCTCAGGCGGCATGGAAAGCATGACCAACGCCCCCTACCTGTTGCCAAAAATGCGCGGTGGCGCACGTATTGGCCATATGCAGACCATCGACAGCATGTTTCTGGATGGTCTGGAAGACGCCTATGAACCGGGCCGGCTGATGGGCACATTCGCCGAAGATTGCGCCGGGGCGTTTCAGTTCACCCGCGCCGCGCAGGATGACTACGCGCTAACCTCACTTGACCGCGCGCTTGCGGCCGAAAAATCCGGGGCCTTCGCGCGGGAAATCACCCCGGTCACGCTGAAAACCCGCAGGGGCGACATCACCATTTCGTCGGACGAACAACCGGCCAAAGCCCGGCCCGAAAAGATCCCGCAACTAAAACCGGCATTCCGCAAGGGTGGCACGGTGACGGCGGCCAACTCATCCTCAATCTCTGATGGCGCAGCAGCGCTGGTTTTGACCGGCCCCGGCAGCCCGCTGAAACCCCGCGCCCGTATCATGGGCCATGCCAGCCACGCCCACGCCCCGAACCTGTTCCCCACCGCCCCGGTGCCGGCGGCGCAAAAGCTGCTGGACAACATTGGCTGGGCAACCCAGGACGTCGACCTGTGGGAAATCAACGAAGCCTTCGCCGTGGTGCCCATGGCCTTCATGCGGGAAATGGCGCTGTCCCATGATATCGTCAACGTCAATGGTGGCGCCTGCGCATTGGGTCACCCGATCGGGGCATCCGGGGCGCGCATCATTGTCACCCTGCTGAACGCGCTGGAAACCCGCGGATTAAATCGCGGTGTGGCGGCAATCTGCATTGGCGGCGGCGAAGCCACGGCCATCGCGATTGAGCTGACCTGATGGATTATACCGCCCTTGCCAAAACCATCGCCAGCCTGACCAGGGGTGAAACCGATACGGTGGCGCTGATGGCCACGCTGGCCTGTGAAATCCACCACAGCGATGCCCGTTTTGACTGGACCGGGTTTTACCGGGTGGTGGCCCCGGAACTGCTGAAAATCGGCCCCTATCAGGGCGGCCACGGTTGCCTTGTGATCCCGTTTGATCAGGGCGTTTGCGGCGCGGTGGCCAGCGCCCGCGAGCCCCGGATCGTCGCCGATGTAAACACCTTTCCCGGCCACATCGCCTGCGCCAGTTCCACAGCGTCTGAAATCGTGCTGCCGGTATTTGATGCAGCCGGTCGCCTGATCGCGGTGTTTGATATCGACAGCAATCAGCCGGATGCATTTGATGGCACCGATCAGGCCGGGCTGGAAGCGATTTTGGCGGATGTGTTTGCCCGGCCCCAAGCTGCCCGGTAAAAACCCAACGGTTATGCACTGGCGGCTTATGTCCGTGGTGCGGGGCAAAGCCGCCGTTCAGCCTGTGAAACCTTTGATGTCCTCGCTGGTAATCAGACCTGCCATTTCCGCACCCTCCAACAGACTGGGCGCGATAAATTGCCCATGCAGTGCGAAACCCGCTGACGGTTGTATCAGATCGGGTATCTGAACCGTCCTGGCCCCTGACGCCACAGCCGCTCTGGTTCCGGTTTCACTGTCCTCAAATGCGGTGCATTCAGATGCCATCACCCCCAGACACCCGGCAACCCTGTGGTAAACTTCGGGGTCTGGCTTACCTTTTTTGACTAAATCCCCGCCAATAACGCTTTTGAAATAAGGCAGCAGGCCGCTTCTTTCCAGATTTGAGCAGGCTTGCGCCGTCTGAGTTGAGGTTGCCACCCCCATCAAATATCCTTTTGAAGCTAGAATTCGAACAAGCTGTGCCGCCCCCTTTTTCAGGGGAACGCGATGGCTCAGCCTGGCCGCAATTCGCCTGTCCCACTCAATGTTAAAAGCTTGCAAGCCGACCTGATCATTCAGGCTTTCCTGAATGATCTGATCCGTCTCGGCACTCCGTAGCCCCACACATCTCAAAAAGATGTCCTGAGCGTCTGAAAGCGAAAAACTTTGCCGGGTCTCTACAAAACTGTCCAGACACACCTTTTCTGTATCCAGCAAAAGGCCGTCCATATCGAAAATAACTGAATGCGTGGCCATTGGTTTCTTACTCTTTTCGGTAGCTCTTAAATCCGCGTATATCGCTGTTATCAGGCGGTTACTTCCGTATTTTTTCAACATTAGATTGCGGTCAATTCAAATTGACACCGCGCCACCGTACCGGACAATACCACCGTAATTCGTCACCGCGCCAGCGATCAAAATGCGCCCGCCGATTGGAAACCATCCAGATACGGCTGACCGGCACATAATTCCTGCCGGACAGTGACCTGTTTGGTTTTTCCGAACCGGGTTATCCGGTTTTTCCGGTGAATTTTTTTGTCAGCTATGTCCCCCTTGGTGTCCCCTTCGCTTAGGTTTGCATCTGGGTTTACATGCGAAACGGCAAAAGCGTGATTGCCGCGGCGATATTTCACTTTGCCATCAATATGTCGGCCGAATTTCTGAACATGATGCAGAACACCAAAAGCATTCTTGACGTTGGCACAACGCGAACCGCAAAATGCTGCAAAATCAAAGGAAACACGATGAAAACCGGATCATGCCTGTGCGGCGGCGTCACCTATGAACTAACCGAACCCCTGCGCGACAGCGTTGCCTGCCACTGTGGCCAATGCCGCAAAATCAGCGGGCATTATTGGTCGGCAACCCAGGTGCCCGATGACCGCTTGCACATCACCAAAGACGCCACCCTGCAATGGTACCAATCCTCGCCCAAAGCCCGGCGCGGGTTTTGCAACACATGTGGCGCCAGCCTGTTCTGGCAAATGCAGGGCGAAGGCAGCACCAGCATCGGGTCGGGCACCATTGACGGGGATACCGGGGTTAAGACCACCAGGCATATTTTTGTCGGGGATAAGGGTGATTATTACCCGGTAGAAGAATAGCGCAAAACTAATGTGTGACCTTGACGGTCGGAGGTGTGCAGAACATAGTGTGAACATCGCAAGCAACCAAAGGACCAAACCAGTGCAGGATTTTACGCTTTATCTACCCGGCATCCTCCTTGCCTACACAGCCTTCCTGTTGGCCATCGCCAGCCCCGGCCCGAATATCCTGGCCGTGATCGGCACCTCAATGGCGGTTGGTCGGGCTTCGGGCATTGCCCTGGCGCTGGGGGTTGCCAGTGGTTCATTCAGCTGGGCGATTTTGACGGTATTTGGTCTGGCAGCGATTTTGGCCACCTATGCCGCGGCATTGTTGGCGATTAAAATATTCGGCGGCATGTACCTGCTGTGGCTGGCCTACAAATCCTTCAAATCAGCCGCCTCGCGCCATGACCTTGAGGCCAAAGAACTGGCGGGCGGGCGGCGCACACCATTTGGTTATTTCAAACGCGGCTATATCATTCAGATGACAAACCCCAAGGCGGCGCTGGCATGGATTGCGATTATTTCGCTGGGGTTGAAAACCGGGGCACCGATCTGGGTTGGTGCGATGATCGTGCTTGGCACCTTCGCCCTGTCCATTGTGATCCACGTAATTTACGCGCTTGCCTTTTCCACCCCGGTTATGGTCCGGGCCTATGGCAAGGCCCGGCGCAGCATTCAGGGTGTTCTGGGTACTTTCTTTGCCCTTGCAGGAATACGGCTTTTGACCAGCAAAGCCTGAAAACCCCTGTTACAAAGTTTAAACAGGGCCGGTATTTTTTGTTACAAAGTTTAAACAATACCCGGTATTTCAGACCCGCGCCGCCGCCTGACACATCACCGTCAGTTTTTCTTCCGCCAGTTCTGCCGACAAAAACCCCAGCCCGCAATCCGGTGCCACAACCAACCGGTCCCGGTCGATATGTTGCAACGCGGCACGCAACCGCGCCTCAACCTCATCCACGGTTTCAACCCGGCTACTGGCAATGGCAACAGAGCCGAATATCACCGTCTTATTCGGCAATTTATTCAGCAGGTTCAGGTCGTTACAACAATGCGCATCCTCAATTGACACCTGATCAAACGCCGCTGCGTCAATGGCGCCGGCCAGCCGGTGATAGCTGTCCGGATCGGCCTTTTTATAGGCGGTGTCATCCAGATGATCCGGGTAACCACAACACATGTGCACCGCGCGGGTAACCGAGGCCGGAACCCCGTGAAAACAACGCTCTAACCCTTCCATCCCAAAGGAAAGCGCGTCCTCAACCTCCCGTGCAAACAGCGGTTCATCCACCTGAATATACCGACATCCCGCCTCAACCAGCGCCAGTATTTCGCGGTTCACGGTCTCTGCCAGAACCGCGTTAAGCCGGGGGCGATCATTGTAAAAACAGTCTGCCGTTGTATCCATGATCGTCAGCGGACCGGGCAGCGTAAATTTTACCGGCCGCGCGCTAACCCCTTGACTTGCAACATAATCATGGGCGCCGTATTTCTTACCACCGTGGGAAACCGGCCCCCGGATCGCCGGCAGATCGGCCTGATACGCCCCATCGCGCAGCACCCGGTTTTCCAGATTGTCAAAGTCAAACCCGTCCAGGTGGCGGCAATGGTAGTGGATGTAATTTTCGCGCCGAACCTCACCATCTGTCGGGATGGACACCCCTGCACGCAATTGAATTTCAATGACTTCTTTGGCCGCACGCACAAACAACGCCTCATGGTTGGTATCCATATTTTTGCTGTCTGCGGTGTAATCGGTTGTCGTCTGGCTTGAATTCATGCCACCGGTTTCGCGTGAGATATCAAACCAGTCGCGCACCGGTACATAGTCCGGCTTGGGAAATGCACCGATGGTGGTCGTGGGAATTGGGGTTTGTTTGATCATGTTGCACCTCATTTGCATCGCTGCCGGCAGCTTTTGCCAAGCCGGGCCAATCAGTCAAGAAGCAATAATGGTGACCCCGGGTGGATTCGAACCACCGGCCTACCGCTTAGGAGGCGGTCGCTCTATCCGGCTGAGCTACGGGGCCATATTTTTCTGTAACAACGCTAAAAAATTTGTGCGTGTGATTTAGAACAGGTTCTGGTGAATTTGCACAGCTCAAATTTCGCAATGGGGGTTGATGATTAGGTCGGCAATAATCATAAAATTTAGCCTTAGGTAGCTGATATCTTTAAATTAAAATAGATTACCATCGGCTTTTCAGGCCAAATTCCAAGCATGCGGGGTTTCTGGTTGTTGGCAAGCAACTCACGAGACTTGTAAAGGTTAACAACCCAATTTATCATAAATGTGAGCAGTAAAGAGTAGTGATGGGTATATAAGTTGAAACAGATAATTCAATCAATTGGTATTTCAGTATTTTGCGTTTCGATGGCCAATGCCGACCCAAACAGAGCTTGGGATGGATTTTACGCTGGTGTCACTTTGAATTATTCACGCGCTGAAACAACGGTGGTGGGAAACAGATTCACCTACAATCAGAACCGGGCCGTTAATCTGGTTGAGCATAGCTACGATGGCAGAGGTTTCGGTGGTTTTGTCGGCTGGAATACTGCAATCGGGGACTTGGTCGTGGGTTCAGAGCTATCAATGAACCGGGACAGTTTAGAGTCCGACCTAGTCTTCAATTCTGACAACGATATTGATCAGGTTGAGATAAAATGGTCCGGAGCTTTGGTTGGGCGGCTTGGATTGGTTCTGGGAGAGACCCTAATCTACACAAAGGCTGGTTTGGCCGTTGCCAGAATTTACAACATTGGTGGCGATGTTAATGGCGGCACACTGACGTTGTCTGATGCACATATCCGCGATGATATTTTCATTGGGCCAACCTATGCCCTTGGAACGGAACGCTTTATCGCCAAAAACCTAGCGCTGCGGATTGAATTCAGCCACACAGACTTTGGCGCGTATTCGCAGGCAAACGAAGATGGCGCCCCCGGGTCTCAGGTTTATGAAATAAATAACGGACCTGTTCAGAAGCTTTCCATCGGTCTGGTTTACCAATTCTAATCAGCCTACCGCAAGCGGATGATATGCATTAAAATTTGAAAATTGGCGCGCTGGGGAGGATTCGAACCCCCGACCCCTTGATTCGTAGTCAAGTACTCTATCCAACTGAGCTACCAGCGCGCGGACAGGCGGGATGTAGCGATACTGGGCGGGCTTTGCAAGGCCAGAATTATTCGGCGGCGGTATCCAACACCACTATGGATTTCGGTAGCGAAATTGCAAAGCTGGTACCGTTCTTGCCTGTGTCCAGAAGTTCAAGCCTGCCGCCATGCCCACGAACAAGTTCTGTGGCAATCGCAAGCCCCAATCCGGTTCCACCTTTTCGTGCGCCACCCTGAAATGGCTGAAACAAATGATCAACCGCCTGCTTTGGCAGCCCCGGGCCGGAATCTGTTACATTAATCGTCCAGGCAATGTCGTCTTCTGTTGCTTTGATGGTAATTTCACCTGGCGACCCCGATGTAACAATTGCCTGGCGTGCATTTCCGATCAGATTGGACAAGACACGATAAAGCTGCTCAGAGTCCGCCCGCACCACCATTCCAACCGGCACATCTACCACATAGCGCAGCGCGAAATCCCCAACCACAAGGCGTTCGCTTTCGACAACGTCGTCAACAATATCCTTCAGTGAAATTCGATTCAATGTCGGGGGGGGTTCTTCTGCTTTACCAAAGGCCAGCGTAGATTCACATAGGTTCACAGCACGCGATATGGAATTTAGCAGCTTGGGAATTGTCCGTTTCACGTAAGGGTCTTCGCTGCCTTCCATGCGGTCGGTGAACAACTGGGATACAGTCAGGATATTGCGCAGATCATGGCTGATTTTTGCAACGGCACTGCCAAGCTGGGCAAGGCGTTCCTTTTGTTTTAGCGCGCCGGTCAATTGCGTTTGCATCATTTGCAGGGCTGTTTCTGCCTCTCGTATCTCAATCACACCGGCGCTTGGTTCAATGATCCGACGGGCATCTTCCGGTGCGGAAGCATAGGATTTCATGGCCCCGACGACTCCTTTGATCGGCTTCACAATAAAATAGCGAACCGCAAAAAACAGCAGGAAAGCTGTCAGTACAGAAATCACCGCTGAAAGGATAAGGATGCGAATACCGTAATCGATCATCGCCGATCGTAAGGGCCCGCTTTCCATTGTTACTTCGATCAACAAACCGGCTTCCTGAACCGGGTGACCAATTACCCGGATCACGCGGTTCTCCGGTTCCAGTAAGCGGGAAATAGCATCCATGATCAGGTTCCAGGCCCCGGGGTCACGCAGATCAAAGGTTTTTTCAATCGCAGAGGGCATGGTTGATGAAAGCATCAGTTGGCGGATTTCGTCCCGTGCCAGAACCACGTTGAAAACCCCGGCATTCTTTAAAAGCTCTGCTTCCAGTTCTTCCTCAATCATATCGTTTGCCAGCAATACAAGTGAGGCGATCTGAGCCCTTTCAAGCCGCAAAAGCAGATAGTCTTCCCGGAAACGCGCAACGGATGGCACGAAGATCAATACTTCTGCCAGCATGACAAACACGGTCGTCAATATCAGGAAACGGCCTGAAAGTGTGTTCAGAATCATATCCTACCTGCGTTTCTGGTTGTCAGGGCAATACACGTTGCACAAACCCAACGACACGTTTGACCATAGAACTATCAAATAGTCGTGGCGAGAAATAGGCCCCCACGACGCGCTTATTAATTTCGCCCAGCGTCGGGTACGGTGCAACCATTGCTGCCACAGCTGACATTTTCAACTTGTTTGCCAATACCAGCGCCCAAATGCCAATAAGCTCACCGGCTGCAGCACCGACTATACTGGCCCCCACAGGGCGGCCCTTTACGACCATCACTTTGATCATGCCGGTGGTTTGCCCTGAAGCGATGGCACGATCGTTTTCTTCGTATTCAAATCGAACTACTTCCAGCCTTTCACCATGAATTTCGCGCGCCTGAGCTTCTGACAAACCAACTTGAGCCAGTTCCGGGTCGGTGTATGTAGCCCACGGAATATGATCAGTGCGGGTTTTTGCCGGCAGGCCGAACAGCATAGAGCGGATGATGACACCTGCGTGGTAGCCAGCAACATGGGTGAATTGCAACCCACCTGTCACATCACCAATTGCATAGATCTTTTTATTTGTGGTTCGCAGACCCGCATCAACTGTAATGGCACGATCAAATTCAATTCCGGCGGTTTCCAGCCCCAAATTGTTGATATTTGCCTTACGACCGACCGCCATCAGTAAATGCGAGCCGCTGAATACCCGACCATCCTTGGCGACGATTTCGATCGCGCCGGCTTTGCCGCGTATTTCCTGGGCCAAGGCATCTTCCGCGATTTCCACCCCCTCTGAACGCAAACGATCCAGAACGATTGCGGCAAGTTCCGGATCATCTTTACCCAGAGCTTTCATACCTTCTATTACGGTTACCTTTGAGCCAAGGCGAATATGTGCCTGAGCCATCTCCATGCCGATGGGACCACCACCAACGATCAACAAATGTTTAGGCTTGGTGCGCAGATCAAAAATGGTTTCGTTGGTTTCGTAAGGGACATTTTCCAGTCCCGGAATTGGTGGCACAAGTGGTGATGATCCCGTGGCTATTACAAAGCGGCGCGCTGTGATGACAGTATCGCCCGCCTGAATTTCTGTTGGCGAGATAAACTGGCCAAATTCCCGGATGACATGCACACCGAAACTTTCAAATCGTTCCTGACTGTCCACTGGTTCAATGGTTTGGATAACGCGCTTCACGTGGTCTTTCGCCGCCGCGTAGCTAACCTTGGGCTTGACCGGGGTGACACCGAAATCAGCACCGGATTGCATATCATATGCGTGCTTACCTGCAGCAATTAAAGCCTTAGATGGGACACATCCAAAATTCAGGCAATCCCCACCCATTAAGTGGCCTTCCAGCAGAACCACTTTTGCGCCCATTTGTGACGCGCCTGCCGCGACAGATAATCCACCGGACCCCGCGCCGATAACGCAGATATCTGTTTTAATTGTATTCATTTTCTTGCTCGCTTTAAAATTAGTTGTTTGATCTGTTGCGCCAGGCTTTGATCGCAATTGGCAAGGCGGCCAGTACGCTTAAGCCGAGAATCGGGAACAGGATTTGGGGTTCGAATATAATGCCCAGGTTTGGGGATTCGCCGCGCTCAAAAACCTCACCTAATCCAGCGCCAACCGATGTATAGACAACCGCGCCGGGGATTATTCCAATAAATGTGGTGACAACAAACCGCCAAAGACTGACCCCGACAAGCGCTGGAATGATGTTTGCAACAAAGAATGGAACGGCAGGTACAAGGCGCATGAGGAACAACACCGACCATTGGTTTTCATCAATGCCGTCCTTGATTTTCTTGACCGCCCCGTCTGACGCTTCCATTTTTGCTGCCAGCCTTTCACCCAGCCCCCATTTTGCAGCGAGAAAAATGAGCGTGGCACCCGTTGACGCCCCAACCACATTAAACAAAGCACCGGGGAATGTTGCGAACAAAAATCCGCCGGTCAGCGTGGCGATGGTGGCACCGGGCAATGAAAACGCAACAATCGCGATATACGCCCCGATAAAGATCAGGACCGTCATCAGATAATTGGCATCGCGAAAAGCTATCAATGCCTCGCGGTTATCGCGTAAGGCGTCAAAGGACAGATAATCGCGCAGCGTGAAGAACCCGATGGTTGCCACAATGACAATCGCAATCAACGGTATAAAGCGAGCGAACGCGGACTTTCGCGCCGTTTCGGGGATGTCGGTCATTTTATTGTCCTGCATTGGAGCCCTTGAATATCAGCTAACATGACGTCGCAATGGTGATTGAAACAGCCCGATCACGCGCGGTTGATCAATATTGAGAACATGTTTCAGCAAATGCGTGCATAACCGGCAAACTGAAACATAATATAGGCCCTTTGGCGGCCAATTGTTGCAGAAATCACGCCAGTTGCGAATTGACACCGACGCCATGAGCGCCTAAAGCACGGTCTTCGAACATTCCCGGCCTTCGAATCCCCGATGGATTTGGGCTGAACACGACGGAGAGACACCATGAAACGTACATTTCAACCTTCGAATCTGGTTCGCAAACGGCGCCATGGGTTTCGTTCACGTATGGCGACCAAAGCCGGACGCAATATCTTGAATGCGCGCCGCGCCAAGGGCCGTAAATCCTTAAGCGCGTAAATCTTCTGCCAAAAGGCATTATCCATGGCACCGCCGGGGACACCAGCAGCAGGCAAGAACGCCAAGGCTGTTGATGTTCAGCCGGCGGTTTCTGTTTGTTTGGGTACCTTACAAAAGCGCACGGATTTTCTGAAGGCGGCGCGGGCAAAACGCCGGTCAACGCCTGCGTTTATGTTGCAGGCGCGAAAGCGCGACCCCGGGGAAGACCGCGTCGGTATTTTTGTCGGTTACACCTGCTCCAAAAAGGTTGGCAATGCAGTCATTCGCAATCGCGCCAAAAGGCGACTGCGGGAAGTCGCACGGGCTGTGTTGCCGGTGCATGGGCGCCCTGGCTGGGATTATGTCCTGATCGGGTGGGCAGGAAAAACCGTCAAACATCCGATGAAGTCGATGTGTGATGAGTTGATCGAAGCACTAAAAACGCTACATCCCGAGCAGCCATGACCCCTATTGCCCATATCCTTGCATTCCCGGTGCGTGCCTATCGAACGATTTTCTCGCCCTTGGTGGGCAAGAATTGTCGCTATCAGCCAACTTGTTCGGCCTACGCGCTGGAAGCACTGGAAAAACACGGTGCGTTACGGGGCGGACTGCTGGCGATACGACGGGTTGGCCGGTGCCACCCTTTGGGAAGTGACGGATATGACCCTGTGCCAGATACCGACAAAAAGAATGACTGAATAATTGGCTTCAGTACCATTTTACAAAAAATCAAAGCAGTTTTCGCCGGCACATTAACGCGGGGATTAGTTATAAAGCCCTACATTTATGTGACCTGCGGCTTGTCCGCCAAATCAGTAAGGGTTGCAGAATGTTCGCTGGTATTTCGATCAAATTTCAAAACTACGGTAAACAGTTGCGTTCTGCACTGATTGGGCCGCAGACATACGCATTTTTGCCAGCAATTACCCTGGGCGGCTACTGGTTTGGCGGCGAAGGCATGTTACTATTTTTAGCCTTGGTATTTCCCGCGGCTTTTGCCATTGCCGGCGTATTCTCGGGGACTGGGCCTGCCTGGGCAAAAGCACGCGATCGAGAAACCGACCTGCCTTTTCGGGCTGCTGCGGAGCAGATGGCAGCCGGAATATTAAAAGCCAGTTCAAAAACCGGCAAGACCACAGCTGCATTAGTGCTGGAGCTCGATGAGTTTCCAGCCTTTGAGCGGCAATATGGAACCCAGGCTGCACAGTCAATTTTACAACAATCCGCCCAAAGACTGCGGGCTGTGATGCGGGCATCCGATATTGTTGTTCGTCTGGCTGGCCCACGGTTTGGCATCGTTTTAGGCCCGGTCAATCGTGCCGAACTTGAAACTTTGATCCAATTGTCTGCCCGAATTCAGGCGGCAATCTCAGAGCCGATTTCAGTTGATGCAACCCGTGTGTTTATTACTGCAAGCGTTGGCTTTTGCGTAGCAAAACATGCCGTCGGAGACGACGGTGCAATACTGATGGAACTAGCAGAAAAAGCGATGCAAACTGCGCGCGCAAACGGAAACGGTTCTATTCGGGCATATTCTGCGCGTGAAAAACAAAAGGCCGGAAACCAAAAGGAAACCAATAAAGACATCGAATTTGCTTTAGAGAACGGCCAGATTCGGCCCTGGTTTCAGCCGCAGGTTTCCACCCATACTGGCCAACTAACCGGATATGAAGCGCTGGCGCGATGGGAGCATCCGGAAAAAGGTTTAATTCCGCCGGCAGATTTTTTGCCCTCACTGCAGGAAATGGACCTGTTAGAACGCCTGTGTGAAGTGGTTCTTATTCAATCCCTAATAGCCCTGCGACATTGGGACAAATCAGGGTATAATGTACCAAACATAGCGGTAAATTTCTCAAGCCAGGAACTTTCAAACCCCAAGATTTGCGACCGGATAAAATGGGAGCTGGATCGGTTTGACTTAGCACCGAACCGATTGTGCATCGAAATTCTAGAAGATGTGATTGCGGATTCAAAAGATGATGTGATCGTGCGTAACATACAGGCTCTGGCCAGTTTAGGGTGTCTCATAGATCTGGATGATTTTGGCACTGGTCATGCTTCAATCGCAAATATTCGTCGGTTTTCGGTGAACCGGATAAAAATTGACCGATCCTTTATCACCAGAGTGGACAGGGACAGGGAGCAACAAAATATGGTTTCAGCGATCCTGACAATGGCGGAGCGCCTTGAAATTGATACGCTGGCCGAAGGCGTTGAAACCGTGGGTGAACACGCCATTCTGGCGCAGCTGGGGTGCAATCATGTGCAGGGCTTCAGCATTGCGCGACCGATGCCGTTTGAAAAAACGGATGGCTGGATGACACAGTATCAGGAAAAGCTTCCTGAGATGCTGAAACTTGGCCGGGAAGCCAGTTAGTAATGGCGCAATTGACCTAAAACCGCTTGACCTTTTGCCCCCTGACCTGTTGAACAACCTGACCCGAAAATTGACAGGTGGTGGGCCTTTATGGACGATCAGAACAAGAACCTGATACTTGCAACTGTGCTTAGTGTGCTTGTTATCTTGGTATGGTTTATTTTGTTTCCACCTGAGCAACCCGTTACTGACCCGAATGCACCTGTTGTTTCAGCGGAAACAGTCCCAAGTGCCGAAACCGCACCCGAGTCAGAAGTTTCAACCACTGAGACGGCGCTTGCTGATGCCTCACCCGTGGCAACGGCGGGTCGTATCAATATTGAGACGGCGCAACTGTCGGGCAGCATTTCACTTGCAGGTGGGCGAATTGATGACCTGTCTCTGAGTTCTTACAAGGAAACACTTGAACCCGGCAGTGAGAATGTAACGTTGTTGAAACCTGTGGGTGTTGACGAGGCGTATTACGCGCTTTTTGGCTGGGCCCCGGGCCTTGATCAGGCGGCATCGGAGGTGCCCGGTGCAAACACCATCTGGCAGCTGGCAACAGGCACAACACTGACTACTTCCACACCTGTGCAGTTGGTCTGGGATAATGGTAACGGGCTGGAATTCAGACGCAAGATCGAGATTGACGAAAACTACCTGTTTAGCGTCACTCAGGAAGTCAAAAATTCATCAGACAACACTGTCCGCATGGCCCCTTATGCAGAGCTGGTACGCCACGGCGAACCAAGCAATCAAAAAGGCTTTTTTATTATCCATGAGGGCGCCATTCGTCAGTCCGGCGAAGAAATGAATGAATTTGATTATGGCGATTTGCGGGGCTTTGATCGTGATGAGCGCTGGGGCGCAAGTACAGATGTTGTTAAAGCCGAGCAGAATGGCTGGATCGGATTTACCGATCACTATTGGATGACAACCCTGATACCGGCAGCAGACCAGCCCTTTGAGGCCGTTCTGCAATATGGGGCGAACAGTGACACCTATAAAGCGATCGCCCGACTGGCGACCCAGGAAGTTGCCCCCGGGCAAACAGTTTCGCTGACCACCCAGGTTTTTGCCGGGGCCAAGGAATGGGAAACCATCCGGAATTATGAGAGCGAAAAAGGGATTTACAAGTTCATCGATTCCATCGATTGGGGTTGGTTCTTTTTCCTGACCAAACCAATTTTTGCGGTACTGCATTGGTTAAACGGATTAATCGGAAATATGGGTTGGGCGATCATCGGGTTGACGCTGGTCATCAAGGCCATCCTGTTTCCGCTTGCCTATAAGTCCTATGTTTCAATGGCAAAAATGAAAGAGCTTCAGCCAGAGATGGAGAAGCTCAAGGAAAAAGCCGGTGATGATAAGCAAAAGATGCAAAAGGGCATGATGGAGCTTTATAAGACCAACAAGGTTAATCCAGCATCGGGTTGCCTGCCCATCCTGTTGCAAATCCCGATTTTCTTTTCGCTCTACAAAGTGATCTTTGTCACGCTGGAATTGCGCCATGCGCCGTGGATCGGCTGGATACAGGATCTTTCAGCCCCTGACCCATCTTCAATACTGAACCTGTTTGGTTTGTTGCCCTACAACACGCCGGACGCAAATTCATTCCTGTTCATTCTGTCCCTGGGTGTGCTGCCGATCATTCTGGGCATCTCAATGTGGCTGCAACAAAAGCTGAACCCGACACCCACTGATCCGACGCAACAAATGATATTTGCGTGGATGCCCTGGGTCTTTATGTTCATGCTTGGGCGCTTTGCCAGCGGGTTGGTGGTTTACTGGATCGCGAACAATACAATCACGTTTACCCAGCAATATATTATCATGCGAAGCCACGGTGCTAAGCCCGATGTCTTTGGCAACATCCGGAAAAGTTTTAAACGAAAGACAAAATCGGATAGTGAGTGATGGCGTTCCTGTCCCAAATCTGGCGGCATCCGATCAAAGCACACGGTCGCGAAGAACTGACGCATATTAAACTTAGCGAAGGCAGTACAATGCCCTGGGACAGACGCTGGGCTGTCGCGCATGAGCTATCAGATTTTGATCTGGATGCCCCGGAATGGCGCCCCTGCGGTAATTTTTCCCGTGGTGCCAAAGCCCCGCAATTGCAGGCAATCACCGCCAGTGTGAACCTGCCCAAGCAACTGGTCACTTTAAGCCATCCAATTTTGAAAAACCTGACAATTGACCCGGACAATGGGGCCGATAGCGGATCGTTCGTTCAATGGGTTATGCGCATCAGCCCGCCTGATCGCGCACTGCCCGCGCGCTTGGTCCGGGCCCCAAAACGCGGTATGACTGACACGGATTACCCGTCTGTTTCTTTTATCAATCTGACAAGCCACGCAGCGGTTGCCCAACATATAGGACAGGAAATTTCACATCTTCGCTGGCGTGGAAACCTGATCCTTGGTGGGTTGGAACCTTGGGCGGAGTTTGACTGGGTGGGTAAACGTGTTCGCGTTGGCCGCGCTGAATTTGAGATAGTTGAACCAATTACCCGCTGTATGGCCACCACAGCAAACACCAAAACAGGTGAACGGGATGCCGACACACTTGGTGCATTAAAAGCTGGGTTTGGGCATCAGCAATTTGGCGTTTATGGCGTCGTCATTAAGACCGGAGACATCCGACAGGGTGACCAGGTGGAGATAATTTGACATGGCGCTAGCGTTTGCGGAAGCTGTTGTATCTGACGAAGCTGTTGAAAGGGGCCGCCTGTTATTTGCACGGGGCACCGAGTTCCTGAAAGGAGTCGTGGCTATGGACGGCCTGCCACCGGCGGACCGTACTGAAGTTTGCTTTGCCGGGCGTTCCAATGTTGGCAAATCCAGCCTTATTAACGCATTAACGGGTCGTAACGGCCTTGCGCGGGCATCAAATACCCCGGGGCGCACCCAGGAAATAAATTTTTTTACAGCATCCGATAATCTGTATGTTGTTGATTTACCGGGTTATGGCTTTGCGAATGCCCCGATCAAAGTTGTCGAAAAATGGCAGCGGTTACTTAAAGATTACCTTGCGGGCAGGCAAACCCTGCGACGGGTCTTTGTATTGGTTGACGCCCGACATGGCGTCAAAAAAGTCGATGCTGAAATAATGGACCTGCTGGACCGGGCAGCGGTAACTTTTCAGGTTGTGATGACCAAAACGGATAAGGTTAAGGCCGCTGATCGTGAGGTAGCATTGTCCCTGACACGTAGCGCATTGGCGAAGCACCCAACGGCATTTCCTGAAATTGTAATCACCTCATCTGAAAAAGGCGACGGTATTGAAACACTGCGCGCAATCATTGCAGATATCAGTTAAAACGATCTGCCAACCATCCCCTTGGCAGAATGACCCGATCAGGCTAACTAGGACCGCCAAAGGTCTGAGATGAAAAAGCAAACAGCCATGAACCGCGATTGGATTGCCACAGCCCGCACACTGTCACAGGCGTTGCCCTTTCTGCAACGTTATGACGGGGCGACGGTTGTAATAAAGCTTGGTGGCAACGCCATGGGCAGTGATGAAGCCATGGAAAGTTTTGCGCGCGATGTTGTGCTGTTACAGCAGGTTGGGGTTAACCCCGTCGTTGTTCACGGTGGTGGGCCGATGATCAACACCATGCTGGATAAGCTGAATATCAGGTCAGAATTTGTTGACGGCAAACGGGTGACAGATAAGGCAACCATGGACGTGGTTGAAATGGTCCTGTCCGGCACTGTGAACAAACGCATCGTTCAGGCGATCAATGCACAGGGTGGCAAGGCTATTGGTCTGTCCGGTAAGGATGCCGACCTGATGCAATGTGAATATGCCGATGAGAAACTTGGGTTTGTCGGTAAGCCGACGCGGGTACGTGCTGATTTTCTGGGTAATTTAGCGGATTCCGGCATGATACCGATCATTGCCCCCATTGGATTTGGCATGGCTGGCGAAACTTTTAATGTAAACGGCGATACAGCGGCCGGGGCAATTGCGGCGGCGCTAAAGGCCGACCGTCTGTTGCTACTGACAGATGTTTCCGGGGTCAAAGGTTCTGACGGCAAAGTCCTGACCGATATAGACAGTACGCAAATTCGCAAGCTGACACGCGATGGGGTTATTGCCGGGGGCATGATCCCGAAGACGGAAACCGCCCTGCTGGCGCTGGAGGGCGGTGTGCGGGCCGTTGTAATCTTAGACGGTCGCGCGCCCAATGCCTGTCTGCTGGAGCTGTTTACTGAACATGGTGCCGGTTCTCTTATCCGAATGTAGTTCACGGTTTCGTTGAATGGCTTGTTACAGGAAAAGAACATCAGTAATCCTTGGCCATGGAAAATGAAGTCATATATCGCCTTGGAACTTTTCTGGTTCTTTTCACATTGTTCGCCAGCCTGGAGACGCTTTGGCCACGTCGGGTGCGTCGACAAAAGCGAAGCCGTCGGTGGGTAGCCAACTGGGGCCTGATCATTATTGATTCAATCGCGTTGCGCGGGTTAGCCATTTTGATGCCCCTGCTGGCAGTTGGGGCTGCGTTGGATGCCAGTCAAAACCAGATTGGGCTATTCAATTACCTTAGCTGGAATCCCTGGGTGGAAGCGGTAATTGTGATCCTGTTATTTGATGTGGCGATTTGGTTTCAACATCTGATAACCCACAAAATCCCGATACTCTGGCGACTGCACCGGGTTCACCATTCTGACCGGGATATGGATGTGACCACGGCAATCAGATTTCACCCCATCGAAATACTATTGTCTATGTTGTTGAAAATTGGATTGGTTTACATCCTTGGGCCTGCCGCCTGGGCAATTATAGCATTTGAAATAATTCTGAATGGCACGGCGATGTTCAACCACGCCAACATCAAACTGTCGCCCGGGCTTGATCGGGTGGTTCGCAAGGTAATGGTGACCCCGGATATGCACCGCATCCACCATTCGCGCATTCGCAGTGAACACGATAGCAACTATGGATTCTCAATAAGCCTGTGGGACCGTCTGTTCCGAACCTATATTGACGACGTTGAAGGGGGCGATGAAGCCATAGAAGTTGGGTTGGCCTGGCAGGATGATGCGCCAAGTCGGTTGGGTTGGACCCTATCCTTGCCGTTTTTCAAGAAATAACCACCAACGCTTTTGTATTGACCGGATTTGGGTCATGTTTATCCAATGAATAAAAACACTATTGGTTTGCAGATTATTAGTGATGCCGCCTCTGGGGTTTTTCTGGAGGTTCTTGGAGCAATTCGGTCGCTTCACAGCGACCCGGTTCCTGACTCTACGAAAACGATCGTATTACTGGGGCCAAAAGAACCCGGTTTCTGGCCATACCTAAATGAACAGCCAGAGTTATCTGACGGTAAGACTGACCCCATTGACCGGTGGTCTGAGCGCGCGGTTTCAGGTCTGGCGAAGCAATCTGGTGGCACCGCAGTATTTCCGTTTGGCGGGCCGCCCTTCGCCCCATTCATAGACTGGGCGCAACGCACAGGTCAGGTGTGGCAATCGCCGGTCAGCCTGTTGGTTCACGCAACTTCGGGGTTGTTCCTGTCCTTTCGCGGTGCAATTTGCCTGCCCTATGACATTGACGATCTGGAAGTCGCCCAAAACCCCTGTCAGCGATGTAAGGACAAGCCCTGTAAAACTGCCTGCCCTGTCAATGCAATTGGCCCCAATGGCTATGATCTGGGTGCTTGTCATGGGTTTCTGAATACAAAATCTGGTAGCGATTGCCTGAAAAATGGCTGTGCAGTTCGGCGCGCTTGCCCGGTTTCCCAGCGCTACGGTCGACTACCGGCCCAGTCCGCCCATCATATGAAAGCATTCCACCCATGAGCCTGCGATTAATTCTGATGCGACACGCCAAATCTGACTGGGCAAATCCGGTACTAAAGGATTTTGAACGGCCCTTGAACGGGCGCGGCCGCCGTGCAGGCAGGGCGATTGGAATGTGGCTGGCCCGAAATCAGATCAACCCCGATGTTGTATTGTGCTCTTCAGCTGTGCGAACCCGGGAAACTTTGTCTCTTGTGGGCGATAGCTTTGCCAGCCGGCCGAAAATTGAGTTTCTAAAGTCATTATACCTTGCCCCACCGGAAACCATGCTTACCGAGCTGTCAAAAATAACATCAGCAAAAACGGTTTTACTGCTGGCCCACAATCCCGGATGTGCAACCTTGGCCGAAGCATTGGCGGATGTGGCACCACCGCACCCCAAATTTCACAACTACCCCAGTGCAGCCACGTGTGTTTTTAATTTTGATGCTGAAGACTGGGCGCTCATTTTACCGGGCGCTGGTAAAGTAGTTGAATTTATCGTGCCGCGGGATCTGGAATAATCATTGCGGCAATGAAAAAGGCGCCGGACCAGCCGGCGCCTTTTTGTAGTTTTGGAATGGATCAGTGACCTAAAATCTGGCTTAGGAACAGCTGAGTACGCTCTGATTTTGGATTGTTGAAGAACTCTTCCGGTTCATTCTGCTCAACAATTTGACCGGCATCCATAAAAATCACTCGGTTTGCCACCTGTCGCGCAAAGCCCATTTCATGGGTCACACAGATCATCGTCATGCCTTCTTCTGCAAGCTCGATCATCGTGTCCAGCACCTCTTTGATCATCTCTGGGTCAAGCGCTGATGTGGGTTCATCAAACAGCATGATGCGGGGCTCCATGCACAGGCTGCGTGCAATCGCCACGCGTTGCTGCTGACCACCGGAGAGTTGACCGGGATATTTATCGGCCTGCTCGGGGATCTTGACCTTTTCAAGGTAGCGCATCGCAATTTCTTCAGCTTCCTTTTTGGGTGTCTTGCGAACCCAAATCGGTGCCAAAGTACAGTTTTCCAGAATGGACAAATGCGGGAACAGGTTGAAGTGCTGGAAGCACATGCCAACCTCTGACCGGATCTTATCGATGTTTTTCAGATCTGACGACAGTTCAGTACCATCTACGATAATCTGACCTTCCTGGTGCTCTTCCAGCGCATTAACGCACCGGATCAGCGTAGACTTGCCCGAACCCGAAGGTCCGCAAACCACGATACGTTCACCCTGGTTTACCGTCAGGTTGATGTCTTTCAAAACATGAAAGGCACCGTACCATTTGTTCATGCCAGTAATCTGAATCGCGACCTCATCAGACACTTGCATTTTTGATCGATCAATTTCTTCTGCTTGAGACATTGTAATTCTCCCTATTCTCTAGTGTCCGGTCTTAAGCTTACGCTCAAGATACATGGAATAACGTGACATTGAAAAACAGACCGCAAAGAACAGCAGCGCTACAAATCCATAGAGCTCCCATACGATCCCGTTCCATTGTTGATTGGCGCGAATTGAGTTGGTCAGACCGATGGGGTCGAGCAAGCCAATAATTGACACAAGCGTTGTGTCTTTAAACAAACCAATGAAGTTACTGACGATATTCGGAATTGAAATCTTCAATGCCTGTGGCATGACGATCAGCCGTGTGGCTTTCCAGAAATCGAGACCCAGCGCATCTGCTGCCTCATATTGACCCTTGGGTATGGCCGCAAGACCACCCCTGATCACTTCGGCCATATAAGCCGAGGCGAACAGTGTCACCATGATCATGACTCGCAGTACCAGATCAAAACTGGTGCCAGGGGGCATGAAGTAGTTCAACAGCGTTGAAGCAACAAATAACAACGTGATCAGCGGGACGCCCCGAATGAATTCGATGAATCCCACACAGATTACTTTCACCACGAACAACGGCGACTGCCGACCAAGAGCCAGCAGTATTCCGATAGGTAACGACAATGAAATACCGACAATTCCGATCAGAACTGACAAGGTAAATCCGCCCAGTTTATCACTGGTAATTGATTGAATTTCGAGTGGAACGATATTTTGCAACAACCCGGCAAATGGGCCAGCGAGGAACATCCACCAAAGGACTGGCAAAATAAGCGCGGCAATGATCGCTGCCAATGAACCAATTATATTTGGTAGCTGCACCGAAGCGTAGTAGCCAATAACGAACCCAAGCATAACACTGATCGGGAACCAGACGGATCCACCCCAGACGAGCCAGAACATCAGAGCTGGGTAAAGCATCGTGAAAAACAACATTTTACGTGGCAGTTTTTCAAACAACACCGGCGCAAGAGCAACTCCAAGCAAGATAAATGCCAGAATTGGTCGCCAATATAGTTCTTTTGGATAGAACCCAAACAGCAATTGATTATAGCGCTCGCTAATAACCGACCAGCAGGCACCTTCTGTTCCTTCGCCATATTTCAGATTGATCACTTCGCGGCATTCATTCAGAGACTTTGCTGTCCAGCTGGATTGAAACATCCAAGGTAAAACGACGCTGAGTAGTTGAAAAACAAAGTACAGCGCAAGGAGGGTAAGTATTCCGCTCCAGATACTGGAAAACATATTCTCGCGAAGCCATTTTATGATCCCGGTTTGCCCCGTTGGCGGGGGTTTTTCACCAAGCATTTCGGTGCGGACATACGAAATATCACTCATTTTACCGCTCCTTCATTTTAATTGATTCATTGTACCAGTTCATAAAGACTGAAACTGTAACTGAGATGCTAAGATAAATCGCCATTACAAGAAGCAGGCTTTCCATCTCGCGGCCCGTTTGGTTCAACGTTATGCCGCCAAGAGTACCCGTTAGATCCATATACCCCACAGCCGCGGCCAATGAAGTATTCTTGGTCAGGTTCAGGAACTGAGAGATCATCGGTGGAAATATCACACGCAACGCCTGCGGCAATACAACCAGCGACATGGTCCGCCCCGGCTGCAAACCCAATGCGAATGCGGCCTCTGATTGGCCGTGCGATACAGCCTGAATACCGGCCCTTACGGCCTCTGCGATAAAGGCAGCCGTATAAAGAGATAAAGCGAGCCATAATGATATAAAGGACAAGCGAATTACGTAGCCGCCTTCAAATCTGAACCTTGCCATTTCTGGGTATTCCAGCGTAACCGGTCGCCCCATTATATAGAACATTATCAGGGTGGGTATGAAAAACAGACCCAGCTTGATCCAGAAATTCGGCAATATTATACCTGTTCTTGCCTGGCGTGCTTTGGACCAGCGACCAAAAAACCAGATCGCTACGATGGACAATAAAAAGGTTATTACCACCAGGTTCGACCCAGTACCAAAAACCGGGCTTGGAATGAATATGCCAGCGTTGGTCGGGGCAACAGAGCCCCATAATATCAAATTGGATGCAGGGTCATCCCCGCGATATGATGCTATTTTTGGAAGTGCTTCAATAAGAACGGCGTTGGCCAGAACAATCCAGAGCAATACCGGAACATTACGAAATGTTTCGATATATACTGTCATAAGCTTGGAGATGACCCAGTTATTAGACAAGCGCAAAACACCAACTGAAACGCCGATTAGTGTAGCGGTAATACAGCCCAGAACAGCCACCAGCAGTGTATTAAGTAGCCCGACCAATGCGGCCCGGCCGTGCGACATCTGGTTGTTATATTCAATCAGTTTTTGATTGATATCGTAACCAGCGGGTTGGGACAGAAATCCAAAACCCAGCGGCTTACCCAATGCGGCCAGATTACTGGCGGCATTACTAAGCAGCCAACCAACGCCAAGCATGAACAATATCAGCGTGATGGTCTGGATCGTCATTGAACGGTAACGAGAATCGTAAATAAGCATACTCAGTCGGAACGACTGGTTAGATGCCGCTTGGTCTGCCATAGCCATGGCGTACCCCCTGTTCTGGTTAAATGTGTGAAGCGTCTGATTGCGGGTCGGTTTTCCCGATCCTGCGCGCTGTCATCACTAACCTGATTTGTGTGGATAAAATGATTGGGGCGCACCAAGTGGCGCGCCCCAAAGTATTGATCAGATCAACGGAATGGTGGGGAGTAGATCAGTCCACCATTTGTCCACTGCGCGTTCAATCCACGTGCAAGGCCGATAGATGTGCTTTCACCAAGATGCGTTTCGAAAATCTCGCCGTAGTTGCCGTTTACAGCAATTACGTTCTTGGCCCAGTCACTTTCCAGACCCAGCATCGCGCCCAGTTCACCTTCAGTACCCAGCAAACGGTTGATTTCCGGGCTGTTCGTACCATTGGACATTTCTGCCAGGTTAGCCTTTGTGACACCCAGTTCTTCAGCTGAAATCAGTGCATTCAGTGTCCAGCGAACAATGTCTGCCCACTGGTCATCACCATGGCGAACAAGAGGGCCGAGTGGCTCTTTTGATACGATTTCTGGCAGAATGACGTGGTCTTCTGGGTTCTCAAAAGTTGCACGCGCTGAAGCAAGTGCAGATGCGTCAGTTGTATACACGTCACAGGCACCAGCCAGATAGTTCTGCTGGTTTTCGGTGTTTGTATCAAATGGAACCGGCTCATAGCTCATGCCGTTTGAACGGAAGAAATCAGCCAGGTTCAGCTCGGTTGTTGTACCGGTCTGGATACAAACGGTTGCACCGTCGATTTCCTTAGCAGACGTCACACCCAAAGATTTTTTAACCATGAAGCCCTGACCATCATAGTAGTTCACACCAACAAATGTGAACTTCAGGTCGACGTCACGTGAAAATGTCCAAGTTGTATTACGAGCCAATACATCGATTTCACCAGATGCAAGCGCGGTAAAGCGTGTCTTGCTGGTCAATGGAACGTACTTAACAGCATCGGAGTCGCCGAGAACTGCAGCAGCAACAGCGCGGCAGATATCTACGTCAAATCCAACCCACTTGCCGTTCGCATCCGGAGCAGCAAAACCGACCACACCAGTGTTTACACCGCAAGCCAGTTCGCCTTTTGCTTTGACGTCATCGAGCGTCGCAGCGGACGCCATACCTGCTGCAAGACTTGCAACAGTTAGCGCGCCAATAAATGTCGTTTTTTTCATGTTTACCTCTTCCTGATTTTCTACCCGTTACAGGCAGTTCTTCCGGCTGATTTTAGCCGGGGGCGATAGTTTCAAGGGGGTGGTCCCCTCGATAGCGTTGATATTGCGTGGATTCATCGCGAATCGTCAAGTGTTTGATCACAAAAACTGACACATAACCTAAGGTAATCTCATAAAATCAGGCGAATCCCTAAGATATTCGAAACTCAAGCTTTTTTTTGAGACAAACGGAAAAATGATTCGGCACTAATAAACGATTCTAGCTTTATTGTATCCCTTACACTTTCTTCTTCATCTTCCCCCCATTGTTCTTTTTGCCAATCCTCATCAATCCGCGACAGTTTCCAAACAACAGTAGGTGGGTAAAGTTGGTGTGCCGCTGCCAGTGCAAGAACCAAAGAACCGCTAAGTGCCACAAGGTCGTGAAAGCCGGCTAATTCAAACACTGAAAACGCGTTTACTTCGGAACCCAGCCGGTCAATTGCACACCCGGATTGGGCAACATGCATGATGCCCTTACGCGTCATTAGTCGCGCCCCAAATTCTTTGTCAGCCCAATCCAAAACAGGATCCCAGGCATCTTTCTGGCGTTTCACCAATTCCACAGGGCTTTCGGCCCGATAACATATTAAATCAGCATCGCCGTAAGCAATAAGCATTTCCGCGACTTCAGCAGTTTTAGAAGATACTTTATCAATCGCCGAGTTTGCGGTTCGGGTAAATGGCATCTTCTCGGGATCAATTTTGTCTGTTTGGCTGTCCCATTCCTGCGCAATTTTCCGGGCAAGCTGCAAAGTGGGTAACACAAGACCAGCCTTGGCCGGGGTCTTTAAAGGTTTCTCATCGAGCAGCACAGTGTAACCACCGCCCGACTTTTGGACCGTCGCGCGATCCCAAAAGCGTTTATTGTTCTTCCAGTTCATTCAAAATCTTCAAACGGGTCTTCCGGCACGTCTTCAACATGCCATTCAACGCCCGCCCATGTTGCTTTCATATGTTCCGGCAAAGGAGCGGTGAAATTCATGATTGCATGGCTTATCGGATGTTCAAATCGCAGAGAACGCGCATGCAGGTGCAATTTGCGACTATAGTCACCACCAAGCTGCGCCCCCCAGCCATCGCCAAGGTTTTCCTGACCTGAACCACCATATTTTCCATCACCCACGATCGGATGCCCAATCTCAGCCATATGGGCCCGCAACTGATGCGTGCGGCCGGTGATTGGGGCCATCGCCACCCAGGATGCCCGTTGCCCAAGGTTTGCAAGAACGGCATAATCCGTTGTGGCCCGTTTTGCCCCGGGGGTGATGTCAATATCCGCCGGATGAATGCAGCGCATTTTCTCACCGCCACCCTTGCCACCGCCGGACTTAATCAGCGCAAACTTAATGGTCCCCATACGCGGTTGCGGAACCCCTGCAACCGCAGCCCAATATAGTTTGCGCGTTTCACGGTGCCGAAATGCGGTGGTTAATGCCGTTGCCATCCGCTGGGTACGCGCCAACACCAATATACCAGAGGTATCTTTGTCCAATCTGTGAACAAGACGCGGTTTTTCGATCAATCCAAACTTTAGGGCTTCGGCCAATCCGTCGACATGGCGCGTTTGACCACTGCCCCCCTGACTGGCCAGCCCGGGCGGTTTGTTCAGCACGATCAGGTGATCATCACGAAACAGAACCGAAGCCCTGATCATTTCCGAATCTTCTGCACTGATCGGTTTATTCAAGTGTATCGGGGCCGCATTATCGGGCAACGGTGGCACCCGGATTTCCTGCCCCGGAACCACGCGAGTCGATGCTTTTACCCGCCCGCCATCGACGCGGATATCGCCCTTGCGACACAGTTTTTCGACGCGCCCCTGCCCAACATTGGGAAAGTGACGGCGGAACCAGCGATCAAGGCGTTGTTCTGATTCATCAGACCCAACCGTTATCAGTTGAACCCTGCTCATCCCTGGAACCCCCGCATTACGTTGATCGCGATAAACAGTGCCATCAGGGACAGCATCACAGAGGCCAGAACATATCCGCCGGCCGCGCCAAGTCGGCCGGCCTCATACAATTTGAAGGTATCAAGGGAAAAGGCAGAAAACGTTGTAAAGCCCCCCAGTACACCGGCCAAAAGTATTGGTGTCCAACGCTCCAATCCTTTTTCTGCAAGAAGCACAAACCCCACACCCATCATAAACGAACCAAGGACGTTCACGGTTAATGTCCCCAGTGGGAACGAAACGTATTGCCCGATCAGGTATCTGCCGGAGGCACCGATCGCGCCACCTATTGCTACTTGGATAACAGTTGAAATCATGGGGCTTCTCTTTCCTGCCGGGGCGTCGTTGTCAACTGCTCTGACGCTTGGCGCGCTGCTTAACAAAGTAATCCAGTCGCTTTTTAAGCTCCCGCTCAAAACCACGTTCAACCGGTTGATAATAAACACCCCGTTTCATGTTGTCGGGAAAATAGTTCTGACCGGAAAACCCGCCCTCAGCGTCGTGGTCATAGGCGTAGCCATCGCCATACCCCTGATCTTTCATCAGCTTGGTCGGGGCGTTCAGAATGTGCTTGGGCGGCGGTTCTGAACCGAATTGCCGCGCAGCGGCCATGGCGTTTTTGTACGCAGCATAGGTGGCGTTTGATTTGGGTGCCAACGCCAGATAAGTAACCGCCTGGGCAAGGGCCAGCTCACCCTCCGGCGATCCCAGCCGTTCATAGGTTTCCCAGGCCTGCAGGCACATATGTTGTGCTTGCAAGTCTGCCAAACCAATATCTTCCACTGCCATTCGGGTAATACGCCGCGCCAAGTATCGCGGGTCTTCACCCCCGGTCAACATGCGCGCAAGCCAATAAAGCGCGGCATCTGGATCCGAGCCGCGTACGGATTTATGCAAAGCCGAAATCAAGTTGAAATGTTCATCGCCGGATTTGTCGTAATTCACTGCCCGACGCATAAGCCGAGTGGCCAACGTGTCGGTGTCAATTTTGCCTTTGATTTTCCACGCAGAAATCTGTTCGATCAGGTTCAGCAAAGCTCGGCCATCCCCATCGGCCATTTCCAACAATGCCTCTCGGGTGTCAGGGGGCAATGGCAAGGGTGCGCCAATTTCTTTTTCCGCGCGCTGTGCCAAATGTTCAAGATCGGCCAATGTCAGGCGTTTCAACACCAGAACCTGCGCCCGCGATAACAGTGCTGCATTCAGTTCAAAGCTTGGGTTTTCGGTGGTCGCACCAACCAACAAAATTGTGCCGTCTTCCATGTAGGGCAGAAAGCCGTCCTGTTGTGCCTTATTAAAACGGTGGATTTCATCAACAAACAGCAACGTTCCTTTGCCATTTTGGTGGCGAATTTTTGCGGATTCAAACACCTTTTTAAGATCAGATATCCCTGTAAAAATCGCACTAATCTGGACAAAGTGCAGATCGGTCCTATCCGCCAGCAGGCGGGCAATCGTAGTTTTTCCAACACCCGGCGGGCCCCAGAACACCAGTGACGACAGGCTGCCGGACGCCAGCATAGTTCCAAGTGGACCGTCTGCGCCCAACACTTCATCCTGACCCACGACATCTGTTAATGTCTTGGGCCGCAACCGATCCGCCAAAGGTCTGGGGCCTTTTGACGGTTCTTTGGATGCGCTGGATGAAAACAGATCGGCCATGGCCGACATGGTAGTTGGAGCGGCGTTCTTGTGAAAGGCGAAAGGGGTGCGCTGATTGGAGCGCACCCGGTGTATTGAAACTTAATGCAAATTTGATGCGAAATTCATCGACACCACCTGGTTGTCGATACCGTCAATGTCCATGACCGGACCCATGGCTGTCATATCTACGCCCACGCGTTTGGCCCAACGTGGCCAATTCGCATTCAATAAAGTCAAACATTGCGTTGCACCCACATTTCGCGCCGCTGACGCAAGCGCCATCACCAGTTGAGCATGGACGCGACGTCTGATTTTCGCAGGAACATTGCTGGCGACAAACAGGCGGGAGCTTTCCCAAACGGTTTCCCCGACCGGAGCTTCATCGTATAAAAGATTTGAAGGAATGGTATCCAGCAAACCCTTTTGGGCATCCCGGATCATGTATGAATAAATGCCACAGCGCGCCGTGCTTGGCGTCAGTCGATTGCCCGCCAAAACCTGGCCCAGGTCATCATGCACCACCACCCAGCGACTTGCCGGGGTGTCATACTGATCGTATTCCATCCCCATCGCTTCGGGCAGATCCCATTTATTTTGAACGATAAATAATTCCCGTCTGGCGCGAAACATATTCGCAAATAGCTCGCCATGGTTGTGCAAATTTTCGAAAGAAAGTGTAGTGGTCTGCATAACAGCCTCCTGCTGGTTGGTAGTAGAAATTAACCTAGCGGTAGGCGGGAACCATCAAAGCAACCGATAATCCTTGGCACGCTGAACGGCTTCGGTTGTTGTACGCGCCATCAGCCGTTGACGGGCTGAAGCCAATCGGGCCTTAAGAGCGCTATCCGAAATGCCAATCTTTGCAGCTGCCGCTGCATGCCTGTCACCTTCCGCAATATACTTCAGCGCTTCAATTTGTGGTTTGGTCAGCGTTTGCGGAGGTTCTGTCATTTCGTGAAGCCGAACAACGATGTCATGTAAAACATCAATCTCAGCGTCGTCGAAATCGCGGTCTGCTCGGGCAATACTGGCAATTGTTCGGGAACGAATTGCACCACAGGAAATTGTTACGCCATACCTCAATCCAAACTCTGCGGCTTTTTTGAAAATGCCGAACGGGTCTGGTATTTTTTTGTTACTCCACCGGGTCGAGCCAGTGGTGCAAAAGCCCCAAGCGGTCATAGGATCGCGCAGGACATATCCGTTTTCTGTATAGTGATCCGTCCAGGCCTGGTCGTAGGTTTGGAAGGACATGATCGGAGAGGTAAAACGGATGTGCAGCCCCAAAAAGAAACCCTTTGGGGACAATTCTTCCAGCTTTTTAAGTTCCAGATCAAATACATGTTTTTCGAACATACTCTTTTAAACAATCGCAAACCTGATTGGTCAACCTAAAAGTGTATTACTTAGGTTTAACTTTACCTAAGGTAATCCATCCTCCGAATAATACCAGCCTGCTGTTCATGCAAAAAAGCCCCCACTGAATTGAACAGTGAGGGCTAAAAAGCATTAAATTTCAGTGGCTTGCTATTCGGTATTTTCTGCTTCTGCAACCCGGGCTTTGTCAGTGGCGCCTTTGGCAGCCACATCTCGTTCTACAAATTCGATGATCGCCATAGGCGCCATGTCGCCGAAACGGAAACCTGCTTTCATGACGCGGACGTAACCACCCTGACGGTCCTTGTAGCGTGGGCCGAGAACGTCAAACAATTTGGCCACATACTGGTCTTGCTTCAACTGCGCTGCGGCTTGACGACGGGCGTGTAAATCGCCGCGTTTTCCGAGGGTTATCAGCTTTTCCATGATCGGACGCAGTTCTTTTGCCTTGGGCAAAGTCGTCTTGATCTGTTCATGTTCGATAAGCGAGCCGGCCATGTTGGAAAACAGGGCTTTTCGGTGCTCATGTGTGCGGTTCAGGCGGCGGTAGCCTTTCGCGTGGCGCATGGTTTTAGTCCTTTATTTTTTATACTTTGTCTGGCGACCCGTGCGTGCAGATCGCTCTCCTTGGGGCGGGATTGCCCGGACTTCTTTAAAGAATGTAACAGGATTTTCAGGCCCTGTTTAAACTTTGTAACACACGGTTACGCCAGAAATTAACTCTGGCGTAACCGAATTCCTTAGAATTGATCTTCAAATTTCTTCGCAAGATCTTCAATATTTTCCGGTGGCCATTCATCAACATCCAGACCCAGATGCAGACCCATGCCTGACAGAACCTCTTTGATCTCGTTCAACGACTTGCGACCAAAGTTTGGCGTGCGCAGCATTTCTGCTTCGGTCTTTTGGATGAGATCGCCGATGTAAACGATGTTGTCGTTCTTGAGGCAGTTTGCCGAACGTACCGACAATTCCAGTTCATCCACTTTCTTGAGCAGAAGTGGATTGAATTCCAGACCGTCATCTTCTTCCTGACGGCTGGCGCTTTCGGGTTCATCAAAGTTCACGAAGATTGACAGCTGATCCTGCAGAATGCGGGCGGCATAAGCCACCGCATCATCGGGCGTGATGGAACCATCAGTTTCCAGCTTCAGTGTCAGCTTGTCGTAATCCAGAACCTGACCTTCACGGGTTGGTTGCACATCATAGGACACTTTTTTCACTGGTGAAAAAATTGCATCCACCGGGATCAGGCCGATGGGCGCATCTTCCGGACGGTTCTTGTCGGCAGAGACATAGCCCTTGCCGGTTTCGACCGTCAGTTCGATGTACAGTTCTGCACCTTCATCCAGATGGCAGATCAGGTGATCCTTATTCAGGATCTCAATGCCTGCGCTTTCGGAAATATCACCCGCAGTCACAACAGCCGGACCTTTGGCGGAAATTGACAGGCGCTTTGGCCCATCTATTTCCATGCGGATCGCAACACCTTTCAGGTTCAGTACGATGTCAGTGACATCTTCGCGAACACCGGCAACGGACGAAAATTCATGCAGGACATTATCAATCTGCACAGCCGTAATAGCGGCACCCTGAAGCGAGCTCATTAATACGCGGCGCAGGGCGTTGCCCATGGTCAGGCCAAAGCCGCGCTCCAGCGGTTCAGCCACAACTGTGGCTTTGCGCATTGGGTCTTCACCCGGTTTCACTTCCAGTTGGTTTGGCTTAATCAGTTCAGCCCAGTTCTTATGGATCATGGTTGTCTCCTCAATTCCTGTTTCTGTGACCCATGATCTGGCCAGTGAAACACCCGAGGTTAAAATAACGAATCCGAACCGAAAATTTCCGCGGCCCGGGCAAAAAGTATCCCTTAGACGCGACGCCGCTTAGGTGGGCGACAGCCGTTATGGGCCATCGGTGTCACATCACGGATCGAGGTGATGTTAAACCCGATTGCCGCCAGCGCGCGCAGCGCACTTTCGCGTCCGCCACCTGGCCCCTGGACTTCTACTTCCAGTGTTTTCACGCCATGTTCCTGAGCCTTTTTACCGGCATCTTCGGCAGCCAGCTGGGCCGCGTAAGGTGTGGATTTCCGTGAGCCCTTAAAGCCCATGGTTCCGGCAGACGACCAGGCAATGGCATTGCCCTGCACATCTGAGATCAGGATTTTGGTGTTGTTAAAAGATGAGTTCACATGCGCCACACCAGCGGCGATGTTTTTGCGAACCTTCTTTTTGGTGCGTTTTGCTTCACGAGCCATTGATCAAGCCCCCTATTTCTTCTTACCGGCAATGGCCCGAGCGGGGCCTTTGCGGGTGCGTGCATTGGTATGGGTTCGCTGGCCACGGACCGGCAGGTTACGACGGTGGCGCAGGCCACGGTAGCACCCCAGATCCATCAGGCGTTTGATGTTCATCTGCGTATCACGACGCAGGTCACCTTCTACCATGTGGTTGGCATCAATGGTTTCGCGAATTTTCAGGACTTCGGCGTCTGAAAGTTCATTCACGCGACGGGTTGGATCAATGCCAACAGCTTCGCAAATGGATTTGGCCGATGAAGGGCCGATTCCGGTGATATAGGTTAGGGCGATTGGAACCCGCTTTGCAGTCGGGATATTTACGCCGGCAATACGTGCCACGTTTTAGCTTCCTTTTCGTTGCGGTTCCGTAGCTCCGGAACCTTTTTTCACAACGCCAAACCCGCGGGTGGTTTACCTGCGGGCCTCGCTGAATTGACAGTTTGGCAAGGTTGAGGCGCGACCCCTGATTCTCTTGCCGATTCCCGTTTGGGATGGGATGCTTTACGGGGTAATGAACAGGGCGTCAATGGTCGGAGCGGTTTTTAATGGAGGCGCTGACGCGCCATTATTTTTGTCTCACCCTGCGGGTTCGGATTTGCCCCGGGCGGGGATATTTATGGAACGATGAGAGGCAGGGGCGGGTTCAGTCCAAAACTGCGGCAATAGAAACGGCGACATCATCAATAGCGGCCAGACCATCGACGCTGCGCAGGCTGCCCTTGGCGTAGTAATATCCCAATAGCGGCGAGGTCTTTTTGTAGTATTCCATCAGCCGTTGTTTCAGGCTTTCGGCGTTATCATCCGCCCGGCGTTTAAATTCTGTGCCACCGCAAACCGTGCATTTACCGTCCGCCGGGATTGGTTTGGCAATGTCGTTATAACCTTCGCCGCAATTGCCGCAGGTTGAGCGTGCCGTGATCCGGGCCACAAGGGCATCGTCATCCACCTGCATTTCAACCACTGCGTCCAGTGTTTGTTTGGTTTTTTCCAGCAATTCACCCAGCGCATCGGCCTGCGCCAGCGTGCGGGGGAACCCGTCAAAGATGAAGCCACCTGCGTTGTCGCGTGCAAGCTGTTCTTCAATCAGGCCAATGACGATTTCATCGGTGACAAGATCGCCCCGGTCCATGACATCGGCGACAATTTTACCCATCTCGGTGCCGGATTTTCGGGCCGCGCGCAGCATGTCGCCTGTGGACAGCTGGATCATGTTGCGGTCGTCAACCAGTTTGCGGGCTTGGGTGCCTTTGCCAGCCCCCGGTGGTCCGAGTAAGATAATGTTCATCTGCGTGCGGGCGCCTTTTTGCCACGGCGTTTGCCGCGCAGTTGCGATTTTTCGATCAGGCCTTCGTACTGGTGGGCCAGCAAGTGGGACTGAACCTGATTGATTGTATCCATGGTAACCGAAACAACAATCAAAATCGAGGTGCCGCCAAAATAGAACGGAATGGCCAGTTGTGTGCGCAGGATTTCCGGCAGCAGGACCACCGCCGCCAGATAAAGTGAGCCCAGCACCAGCAGGCGGGTGACGACGTATTCAAGGTATTCTTCGGTCTTTTTACCGGGGCGAATACCGGGGACAAAGCCGTTTTGGTTTTTCAGGTTCTCGGCAACTTCTTCGACTTTGAACGAGACGTTGAAGGTGTAGAAAAACGTGAAAAAGATCACCATGCCACCGAAGAACAACAGGTAAAGCGGTTGACCGGGGCCGAAATAGGCCAGGATCGTGGACATGACCGGGCCGGTTTGGCTGCCTGAGAATGTGGCCAGCGTGGTCGGAAGCAACAGCAGGGATGAAGCGAAGATGGCCGGGATAACACCGGCGGGGTTCACCTTGACCGGCAGGTGGGAAGAACCGCCGTCATAGACCTTCATGCCGACCTGACGGCGCGGATACTGGATGTGGATCTTGCGCAGGGCGCGTTCCATGAACACCACAAAACCGATGACAACGACCACCATGACCATGACGCCGATGATGACCGCAGGGGACAGCGCGCCAGAGCGGCCCGACACGAAGAACTGCGCCAATGCGGCTGGCAGTTCGGCGACAATGCCGACGAAAATGATCAGCGAAATACCATTGCCGATGCCGCGCGCAGTGATCTGTTCACCCAGCCACATCAGGAACATGGTGCCGCCAACAAGGGTAATGATGGTGGAGGCTTTGAAGAACAGGCCCGGATCAGAGGCCAGACCGCCGGCTTCCAGACTGGCGGCAAGCGCGAAGGCCTGGGCTGTGGCCAGAAGGACGGTACCGTAGCGGGTGTATTGATTGATCTTTTTGCGGCCCTGTTCGCCTTCTTTTTTCAGCTGTTCCAGCTGCGGCACCATAGCTGTCATCAGCTGAATGATGATCGAGGCAGAAATGTAGGGCATGATGCCAAGGGCAAAGATACCCATGCGCGATATCGCCCCGCCGGTAAACATATTCAGGATGCCGCCGATACCGGTGGCGGCCTGATCCATGAACGAACGCAAGGCAGCGCCGTCAATGCCGGGAACCGGGATGTAGGTGCCAAGCCGGTAAACGATCAAGAGGCCGAGGGTAAAGAATATTCGCTGGCGCAGCTCTGTGGCTTTGCTAAAGGCACCCCAGCTCATGTTGGCGGCCATTTGTTCTGCTGCTGATGCCATAATAGGCCCCTTATCTGTCAAAAACGCCGCCCACCGGTTTCCCGGAGTAAGCGGCGTTTGGAAAACTTACTTAAATTTAGTCAGCCCGGGGCTGCTAAACAAGGCTTTATTCTGCGGCAACCGCAGATGTGACCTGTAGTGAACCGCCGGCCTTTTCCACCGCAGCGATGGCTGACTTGGACGCGCCGGTCACAGACAGCTTAACTTTGGAGGTTATTTCGCCTTTCGCCAGCACCCGGACACCGTCAAGTTTGCGCCGGATCACACCGGTTTCAACCAGCACGTCTTCGGTGATGTCTTTTTTGGCATCCAGCTTTTTGGCGTCGATGAATTTCTGCAGCATGCCCAGATTGATCACCGCAAAGCTTTTCTTGTTCCGGCTGTTAAAGCCGCGCTTTGGCAGACGTTGGTACAAAGGCATCTGACCGCCCTCATATCCTTTGATCGCCACACCCGAACGGGATTTCTGACCCTTGATACCACGGCCACCCATTTTACCGGTGCCGGAACCGGGACCACGGCCGACGCGTTTGCGTGGCTTGGTTGCACCGGGATTGTCGTGAAGTTCATTCAGTTTCATGTCGCTTCTCCTTATGCCGGATATGACCCCCAGCGACGGGAGCGGCCAACCACGGCGTTTTCAGTTGATTCTGTGGAGTGCGAGACACCACCGGAGGCGTATAGGGGATGTGGGTGGATGGGGCAAGGGGGGAGAAAGTTGCATTGTGCCTACAGTTACCAATTCTGCGGTGCGGCGAATATCTGGAATTGAAGCGCTATCGCTCTTGCAGCGCCACACGCAGTCCAAGGGCGCAGTAAATACTCCCTACCACTTTGCCCTGCCATTTCAGAACTTTTGGATTGCGCCGCAAAAAATTACCGAGGACCCCCGCGCTGACAGCGAAAACAATGGTGCTGAAAAACCCTATTAAGGCAAATACTACGCCTAGGGTACTTAGTTGAGCGACAACGGAGCCGTTCTCTGGCTTCACGAACTGCGGCAAAAAGGCCAAGAAGAACAGCGCTGTCTTGGGGTTCAACATTTCCGCCAGAATAGCCTGACGAAATGCTTGCGGTGCGGTAATCGGCATTTGGCCTTTGCCGCCTAGAAAGGTCGGTGCCTTTTCGATAATCGCCTTGATGCCAAGGTAAATGAGATAGGCAGCGCCTAAATATTTGATGATGCTAAAGAGAATCGCTGATGTTGCGATTATCGCGGAAATACCAACCACGGCCAGAAGTGTATGAAAGATGTCTCCGGCAGTAATGCCAGCCCCTGTTGCAATTCCGACGCGAGTTCCAGAAGTAGTGGCGCGGGCCACAGTCAGCAAAGTTGCCGGGCCGGGTATGAAAACGAAACCCAAAACAATTGCGACGTAGGTTATAAGTGTAGCTTGGTCGATCATGCTCAAATTCCTCACAAAGCTCTTTAATCAGATCAAATCAGAGAACCGCCGTGGGGACAATGTCCGCATTCGTGCCATTTGAGCAACGGCAATCATGTCACGCTCAGCCGACATTTGGCTTCAGGTCCAACCCCTCAAAGGGCAGCCCTGACCCTGGGTGGGTGTAAAGCGCTGTCCTGTGGGGAGGGTCGGGCGCGGACCGGAGAGCCGGGCCAAAAGGAAGTGGTGTAGGGTGGGGATTAACCCACCGGAACCGGGGAATGCTGGCAACGCGGTGGGGTGAAACCCCACCCTACGCTTGCTAATAGGGCCGCACCTGAAGGTTAAGCGGCGGGCTGAAAAGCCCGCCCGACGCTGGTGGGAAAGATTGGGGTTTTGGGCGAACCTTTAATCCAGCGCATCAATCATTTTGGACAGGTGCGCGATGCGTTCGTTTAGTTCAACACCCAGTTCTTTTATTTCGGTCTGAAGGTTTTTCTTGGTGGCCGACTTTTGTTTGTCATTGGCCAAAAGAGTATCCAGCTCGGCAATGGCGCGTGCCAGTATCGGTGAAATATCGTAACGGATCGCCTGATTCCCACGCAATTCGGACCCGGGCATCGGCTTGCTGACGCGCCGGAACTCATACCGTCGCCGATTGGGCAGGATTGAATTTTTCGGCCGCTGGTAGTTAATTTTCAGAACATCCATATCTTCGGTAACATGCACGACTGAGTACGCATTGATTTGCCCGGGGTTGAGAACACCCATTTCTGTAAGGCTTGGGGTGTTGGTTTTCATGTGGCAATTCCTTGCTGAATATTGCGATGGGATTTGATTTACCCAAGCGTAACTTGTTTTGGCGCTAAAACAACCGGTACCAGTCACTTAGGCCCCTTGATATCATATATTACTGCACAAAAAATTATCGGGCAGTTTCCATATTTTCAACCGGGAGCCCAACCGCGTATCATGTGTGCACATGCCTGTGCAGCGCCCTTGCCCGCAGCGTTGGAACCTGCGGCACGGATGACAATGTTCATGCCGATAGCACTGCTGAGTAACAGTTCGGATTTGGCGGCGATATCGGTGTCTGGTTTCAATAAGTCCCGGTCAGCAAGCTGGGAAAGCGCCGACAGAAACCGGCTGCGCATCAGCGCGAAATAGCGATCAGCCCGAAGGTTGATTTCGGGGTTTTCTGATCCAAATTCGACGATAGTATTGAGCATGAGACACCCATTCACCGCCTGATCCGGCATGATCGGCGGATCGGTTCGCCGTTCAAACCAGACCGCAAGATCATCCAGCCTGTCCACGGTTTCAGGGGGCGCGGCCGCGTCTTCAAACCGGTCCAGGTACCAATCAAGCGCCTGCAGAAACAGCGACATCTTTCCGCCGTAGCTGGTTTGCAGCGTGAACCGGGTGATGCCGGTTTCATCATCAATCTGGCGGGTACCCACATTGTTGTACCCCCGTTGCCAAAACAGCGAGACCGCCGAAAGCATTGCGTTTTGCGGGTCAGTTTTTCGTTTTCTGGCCATTGGTTTCCCTGGGCATTGACAAACTATCCATTTGGATAGATACAGTTTCAATCCATGTGGCTAGTTTAAATCAGAACTCGCCCGAACGCAAACCATTCCGGCGGCGAAACGCGGGACCATAAGGACGAAACACATGACTTTTATTACAGCACTTGCTGCTTTTGCACTTATCTCACTGGCGCTGGTGGGGGGGTCGATATTTTACACCTATGCCACGCAGGGTTTTGGGTTTGGGTTTTCCTCAAACCGGGGCACGCCCGAGGTGTCGGCCTTTGCCACCAGACTGAAACGGTCGTTGCAAAATCATACGGAAAGTGCCGGATATGTTGTCCCTGCGCTTGCGGTGGGGATGTTCGCCGGGCTTGAGGGGGCCGGGGTTGAGCTGGCGGCATTGCTGGTGATTGTCGGGCGCGCGGCGTTTCCGGTTTTGTACCTGTCGGGCGTCAGTTTTATCCGGGTTCCGGCATTTTTACTGGCGACCTTATCCAGCCTTTATCTGCTGATCATGGCGCTGCTTACCTAGCGGTTTCAGGCCAATTTCGAAAAAGGCAGGGGTGTGCGCCCTGCCCTTTTCGTTCCGTTCGGTTACCCGGGGCGGAAGAAAACTGATTTCAGACACTCAGCGCCTTCAGGCGTGTTTCGTAATCTTCCGGGTCAATCTCACCCTTTGCCAGACGTTCTTTCAGGATTGTCAGGGCATTGTCCCGGTTTTTATCTGCGCCATCCCGGTCAGTGATCCAGCGCACGGCGAAAACTGCAAGCAGGATGATGCCGCCCCAGAACAGCAACATCATGCCGGCACCGAAAAACCCCATGCCAAGCCCATCGCCCCACATATGGCCGTAATAGCCATCTCGCTGGGGAAGGGTTTGCGCGAATGCGGGGGCGGCCAGCAGCAGGGCTGGTGCAAATATGAGGCTGCGTATTGATTTAAGATACATAAACATGACCATCTCCTATGGCAGAGTTTTCTGCGGATCCCGGGGCAATCAGGGGGTATCAAACCACCCCGGGCCGCTCGATATCTGCATTTTAAGGCGCGGGGCACAGGGCGTATTTGACCCATGTCAAGCTAACCGCCACGCACACGGTTTTGTGAGAATTCGGATGGTTGGTTGGGGGCGACGCAGCTGGTGGGGTGTAACCCCACCCTACGCTTTTTCCCGCTCGGCCATTTTCGCCAGAAAATCACTTTCGCGTTCCACAGCGGCCAGCACGATGCGTGTGGTATCCGCTGGCAGGTCAAGCGCCAGAGCGGCGGCGTGGCCATGGCTGGACATTTTGCGTAGAGTTTTGCCGACGATGTCGATCAGTTTATCATCATCATAGTCGGAAAACTTTTCAACAAAATCGTCCCAGTAATACGCCAGAAACACCACATCAACGACGTTTTCCAGCGCCTGTGAATCATCCACCCGCTTCAGTGCTTCTTTGCGCAGGTAGCTGCCGACGAGGGCGATATCATCAGTGCTGTAGCCGTTTGAAGACATGATGCCGCCCACCAGCTGGGCATGCAGTTTACGCATGCCAAGGCGCCATTTCTGGTAGCCTTCTTTGTTGCGCGGATAGGAATCGCGCGGGATTTGCCAGCGGCGTATGTGCTGCGCGCGGGCCGCGATGCGCAGCAATTCGGAGGCGTCAGGATACATGCGTTCGAGCGTTTCGGTCATGCGGTTGGCATAGACGGTTTCAAAGGGTTGCTTGGCACCATCCACGGTGATCTTGCGCGGGTCTTCGGCATTGACGGCGTCAATGGCGGTAATGACGGCGTTGAATTGATCGGTCGAGGTGAATGGCATGGGGTGGCTCCTGATTCTGTCCGCAGCACCGTCATAACAAAAGCGCCCCGTATTACCGAGGCGCGATTTGTCGCCATCACACCGGGCACTGCTTACGACAGGTTCAGGCAGTTTTGTAAGGACGCACCAGTGCCCCGGTTTCAACGCGTTTTTTCAATGCACCCAGGATGTCGCGCAATCCTGAGGCCAGTTTGGCCTTTAGCTGGGCTTCGCCTTCGCTTCCGGCCATTGCCGGATCTTTCAATTCATACAGGATTTGCAACCGGCAGTCGCAACTACCCTGCCCCCCGGCATGTAAATGATAGGATGTCAGGGTCTGAGAAAATGGCCCGAATTCGCCGGCGCGATAGGTGAAACCTTCGCCGTCGCTCCATTCGGTAATTTCCTGATCGATGGCACCAAACCCCTGTGCTGTATTGCGCCGGATGGCCCCGACACCGGTTTTTTGGTCTGTCACGGCTAGGGTGTCTTCGATGCCTTCTGCCCATGTATACATGGCGTTGTAGTCGGCGATCACCGACCAAACCTTGGCTGCTTCGGCGGCAATTTGAATATCGGCGGATATGATATTTTCGTCTGTCGAATGTGGTTCAGTCATTTGGAATTCCTTTGTGCATTAGAAAAGTGTTTGCAGCCCTGCGGTTCAGCGACCGGAAGCCTGCGCAGCTTTAGAAAGTTGCGACAGCGCGCCGCGCAGGGTTTTTCGCAGGCCAACCTTTAGCAGCGGATACAGGGGCAAAATGTACCACGCCAAATCTGCAGCGACTGCGCTGGTGGCCCGACTGCGGCCATTGGCAAGTTCTTCAATGGTCCAGGCGTTGCTGACATTGCGCATGAACGGCGGCAGGCCGCTGTTGATCTTGTACGTCAAACTGCGCGCGTCACGATCAAAACGGGTAATTTGCTCGGTTATGTCGTTCTTGGCAAATTTGCAGGTGCGGGTGACGCCCACTGCCAGATCACCGTCAAGAGAAGATGACAATATTGCATCCAACCAGTTGCTGATGTCGGCGAAATCTTCGCCAAAAATCTGCCAAGTGGTGGCGGCCGTCGCGTCGATGTCGATAAATTCTGTAATTCGCACCCTGTGTTCCCCGTGTTGGATCGTTGCTGGGGCCAAATCTAATGTCGAATTCTTAATCCGCAAACATGGAATATTGCGACAGACTGGATTACTAATGATCCACAGCAACCACCTGAACCGCGGAGAAACTAATGGCGCAATCTATGGACTGGCGGCAGGTGCCGTATTTTCTGGCCGTGGCGAGGACCGGCAGTCTGCGGGCCGCCGCCCAGCAACTGAAGGCCAACCACGGTACGGTGGATCGGCATTTAAAGGCGCTGGAATCGGAATATGGCGTGCAGCTGTTTAGCAGGACGAAGAAGGGCCTGACCCTGACCGAGGCGGGGCGCATCCTGATGCCGATCGCGCAAGACGCAGAAACCCTGCTGATTGCGGCGCGTCGCAGATTAGGCGGGCTGGATCGCGAAGAAACCGGAACAGTGCGGGTGTCGGTTCCGCCAATCCTTGCGTATTATGTGATGGCGCCGATTTTTGCGCGGTTCTTTAAGGCCCATCCGGGTATTGATCTGGAAATTCGGGTAACCGACAGGTTTGAGGATATTGTCGGACTTGAAACCGATATTTCTATCCGGGCAGCTTACGGGGTTCTTGACGATGTTGTCGGGCGAAAACTGTTTCCTTTGGGTGTCGGGATATTTGCCAGCCGCGATTATCTGGAACAGCACCTGCACAAAGCAGGTCCACGCGGTGAAGGCCTGCACTGGATTGGTTGGGGTGAAAATGCACCGGTTGCCGGGTTGATCGAGCAATCACCGTTTTCGCAGGCAGAGGTCCGGCACATCGTCACCGATACAGTGATGCATATGAACCTGCTGCGCAGTG
>CAZETX010000023.1:0-42665 GCA_964514925.1 uncultured Marinosulfonomonas sp. | reverse complement strand
TGCCAGCGGATCAGGATGTCTTGCAGGGTGTTGTTGAAGGCGTGGCCGACATGCAGCGCGCCGGTGACGTTGGGGGGCGGGATCATGATGGAAAACGTTTCAGCGCCGGCGCGTGCGTTGGCCCCGGCAGCGAATGCCCCGGCTTCTTCCCAGGCCTGATACAGTCGCTTTTCAGCCTCTGCCGCGTTAAAGTTTTTTTCCATGGCCATGTCCGGCAGTCCCGTTGATTAATCCCGCGTCGGGATCATTTAGCGAATGGCAGGCCAAAGGGAAAGCACCCAGCGCTTTCTTCTTTTCAAAAATATCCCCGCGCGGAGCGCAAATCGCACGAAGTGCTTATCTCTTGCGCCATTTGGCGCGCCTTTTGGTGGACACCGGGCCAAGGGTCACTAGATATGAAATGAATAAGACACGGAGGGCGCGTTGCGCTTTACAGACAGAATACGCGGCTGGCTGGGCTTGCCCAGATCGGTGCAGACCAGCACAGGGCCGCGCAAGCGGGGCCGGGTTGACCATGTTGTCATTCTGGACGGGACATTGTCGTCACTGGTGCCGGGGTCGGAAACCAATGCCGGGCTGACCTATCGGCTGTTATGTGGTTGCCCCGGTTCTTCGCAGATGTCGATCCGATATGAGCAGGGCACCCAGTGGCGGAGCTGGCGCGATGCGATTGCGGTGGCCGAGGGGCGCGGGATCAACCGGCAAATCAGGCGGGCCTATGGTTTCATCGCCTCACGTTACCGGCCCGGGGATCGGATTTTTCTGCTGGGCTATTCCCGGGGCGCCTATGCGGTGCGTTCGCTTGCCGGGGTGATAGACCGGGTTGGGTTGTTAAAATCCGAATGCGCCACCGAGCGTAATATCCGGCAGATCTACCGGCATTATCAGCTTAGCCCGGACAGTATTGCTGCGACTGCTTTTGCTGATCGCTACTGCCACAAAAAAGTTGAGATTGAGATGGTCGGGGTGTGGGATACGGTCAAGGCGCTGGGCAACCGTTTGCCGGTGATGTGGCGGTTTTCTGAAGCGGCCCATGAATTTCATTCGGCAAAGCTGGGGGACCACATCCGGCATGGGTTTCATGCCCTGGCGATGCAGGAAACCCGGCAAGCCTATTTGCCTGTACTTTGGCAAAGCTCGCCGGAATATAATGGCGTGGTTGAGCAGGTTTGGTTTCACGGGGCCCATAGTGATATCGGTGGCCAGATCGGCGTTTCTGAGGCCTCGCGCCCGTTGGCGAATATTCCGCTGGTCTGGATGCTGGAAAAGCTGGAGGGGTGCGAAATCAAGTTGCCCGATGGGTGGCAAGACAGATTTGAGCAGGATGTGAATGCCCCTTCAGTCGGGACGTGGCGCAACTGGGGCAAGTTGTTTTTGTTGCGCAAAAAACGGGTGATCGGGACGGATGTTTCAGAAAGTATCCACCCGTCTGTGGCCGGGTTAAAGTAGGTCAGTTTTCAGGCGACTTTTTCCAACGGGACGTCCGGGGCCAGACCAAGGGCGTGGATGACGTCGCGGGTCAGGTTTGGTTTGTTCAGCGTGTAAAAATGCAGATTTTCCACGCCGCCTTCGATCAGGTCGGTGCAAAGTTCAGTGCAGACAGCCGTTGCCAGCAAGTCCTGGCGGTTGTCGCGTTTGGCGGTTTCAAAGGCGTCACACAGCCATGCGGGAACCGTGGTGCCGCAGCGGGTGGCGAAGGCTTTGACACCGTCAAAGTTTTCAATTGGCAGGATGCCGGGCAGGATCGGGGCGGTGATACCGGCCGCCGCGCAGGCGTCACGGAACCTGAAGAAGGTGTCGGCTTCAAAGAAAAACTGGGTGATGGCAGAATTCGCGCCGGCGTCCAGTTTGCGCTTTAACCAGTCGACATCGGCGGTGTCGGTGGGGGCGTCGGGGTGGCGATCAGGGTAGGCGCCGACGCGGATGTTGAATTTACCGGTATCGGCCAGTGCTGTTACCAGTTCGCAGGCGTTTGTAAATCCGTCGGGGTTTGGGGTAAATCCACCCTTGCCACCCGGGGCGTCACCGCGCAGGGCGACGATATCGGTTACCCCGGATGCGGCGTAGGTTTCGGCGATGTCCAGGGTTTCCCGACGGCTGGCGTCAACGCAGGTCAGGTGCGCTGATACCTTTAGACCATAATTTGACTGGATGGTTTTGACCGCTTCATGGGTCAGTTTGCGCGTGGTACCGCCTGCGCCGTAGGTTACGGAAACAAATTCAGGGGCCAATGGGGCCAGTGTGTTGACCGTATCCCAGAGGCGAAACGAGGCATCCAGTGATTTTGGTGGGAAAAATTCGAATGAAATGCGGGTGCTGGACATCGGGTTTCCTTTTTGTCTGGACCCTTGTGCCATCCCCGGGGATGTGAGACAAATTCATAATCCTCATTAACATCATGAGCTGAACCGCGATATGCATATAGAATTCCGACATCTCAGGACCATCCGGGCTATCCATGAAGCCGGCGGGCTGGCGCGTGCGGCCGATGTGCTGAACATCACCCAGTCGGCGCTGTCCCATCAGGTAAAGGGGCTGGAAGATCAGGCCGGGGTCGAGCTGTTCGTGCGCCGCACCAAGCCGTTGAAGCTGTCAGCGGCGGGGATGAAAGTCTTGCGGCTGGCGGAAAAGGTATTGCCGGAAATTGAGGCGTTGCAGGAAGACTTTGCCGGGCTGCATTCCGGCAAATCCGGGCGTCTGCACATTGCCATAGAATGCCACGCCTGTTTTGAATGGCTGTTCCCGGTGCTTGAGGAATTTCGCAAAGCCTGGCCGGATGTGGATGTGGATATCCGCCCCGGTCTGGCCTTTGATGCATTGCCGGCACTGGGGCGGGAAGAGGTGGATCTGGTGGTATCATCAGACCCGGAAAAACTGTTGGACATCGAGTTTTCGCCGTTGTTTGACTATGAGCCGGTTTTTGTGGCCGCGTCCCAGCATCCATTGGCGAAAAAGCCGTTTATTGAAGCCGTGGATTTTCGCGGTGAGACGCTGATCACCTATCCGGTGGAGCGCGCGCGGCTGGATATTTTCAGCCAGTTGCTGTCGCCCGCCAAGGTTGAACCCGGCGCGGTGCGGCAGGTGGAGCTGACGGCGGTCATTCTGTTGCTGGTGGCGTCAAACCGGGGGGTGTCGGTGTTGCCGGACTGGGTGCTGCGCGATGTGCGCTATCATTCGGATTACATTACCCGGCCGATTACCAAGCAGGGGCTGACCCGGCGGTTGTTTGCAGCAACGCGCGTTGACGATACCGACAAGCCGTTCATGGCGCATCTGATCCGGCTGGCAAAAACCATACCGGTGAAACTGCAGCGAAGCCAGGGCTAAGAAAATAGCAACGCCGTTGGCGTTATCAGATGATTTGGTGCCTTCGGCGAGAGTATTTTTGCAAAGAAAAAACCGGTTTAACGGCTTGGCTTTGCCAGGGGGGCGGCCTATACGCGGCGCCTGAGCAAATGAGGAGCATCCGAGATGCAGGGCAGCGCAAATCTGAATATCATGATCAAGGCGGCGCGGCTTGCCGGGCGCGGATTGTCCAAGGATTTTCGCGAGGTTGAGAACCTGCAGGTGTCAATGAAGGGCGCCGGGGATTTTGTCAGCCGGGCCGATATTGCGGCTGAGGCAATCATCCGTGAAGAATTGATGGGCGCGCGCAAGAATTACGGCTGGGTGGGTGAAGAAAGTGAGCCGGTTGCCGGGGAAGACCCGACCCGTCGCTGGATTGTGGACCCGTTGGATGGCACCACGAATTTTCTGCACGGTTTGCCCCATTGGGCGGTGTCCATTGCGCTGGAGTTTAAAGGTGAGATCGTATCGGCGGTGGTTTATGACCCCAGCAAAGACGAAATGTTCGTCGCCGAAAAGGGGCAGGGCGCTTTTATGAATGAAAGTCGGATACGGGTGTCGGCGCGGTCCCGGATGATTGAATGCATCTTTGCCACCGGAGTGCCGTTTGCCGGGCGCGCGGATTTACCCGAGACCCTGCAGGATCTGGCGCGTTTGATGCCCACATGTGCCGGGGTTCGGCGCTGGGGAGCGGCAGCCCTTGATCTGGCCTATGTCGGGGCCGGGCGCTATGACGGGTTTTGGGAACGCGGCCTGCATTCCTGGGATATTGCCGCGGGAATATTGATTGCGCGCGAAGCCGGGGCGCTGGTGGAACCGGTGAAGCCGGGGGACAATATGCTGGAAGACGGTGAGGTTCTGTGTGGGGCTGAGCCGATATTTGATCAGTTTTCAAAGGTCATTCGCGACGTCTGATTTTACCTGTTGGAGGTGGCGGGCCACGGGATGTTGCCCAGGTCGCGCGGGTTAACACCGCTGAGTGCGGCGACGTTCAGGCCAAATTCATCCGGGTTAACTTTGCGCCGGTGATGGGTATAGATACCGCAGGTTTTGCAAAAGTAGTGTTCGGCGGTATTTGTGCCCCATTGATACATGCTGAGTAGATCCCGGCCTTGCACAATTTCAACATTTTCGCGGCGGATAGCCAGCATAATCGCGCCCCGGCTTGCACAATAGCTGCAATCACAGCGATAGGCGTTGTTCAGGGTTTCAAGCCCGGTGATGGCCAGTTTTACGGCGCCGCAATGGCAGTTGAGGCTGGTATAGGACATTATTTTTTACCCACCTTCGGGATGTTACTGCGCACCTGTCGGTAGGTTGCATCCGGATAGGGCGGGTGGCCGTCGGTCTGGCGCCAGAAATCGGGACCGCCCTTGTACAGCCAGAACGGCAATACCAGCAGGAAGCCGGCGATGAAGCCACCGGCATGGGCCCAGTAGGCGACACCGCCACCCGAAACATCGGCACCAACACCGTTGAACAGTTGCAGACCGAACCAGATGGCCAGTACGATCCAGGCCGGGACCGGGAACACTTTGAATATGATGATGAAGATGAACACCACATCAACCCGCGCCTTTGGGAACAGCAACAGGTAGCCGCCCATGACCCCGGCGATGGCACCCGAGGCACCAATGGTGGGCACCGGGGAGGATGGATCGGCGAGCAGTTGGGCCAGCCCGGCAATGACGCCGCAGGCAAGGTAAAACCCGAGGAAGCCGAAATGGCCAAATTCATCTTCCAGATTATCGCCAAACACCCATAGGAACAGCATGTTACCCCCAAGGTGTAGCCAGCCTGCATGCATGAACATCGAGGTGATCAGGGTGTAATAACCATCCCCGGAGGACACCCGTGCCGGGATCATCGCCCAATTGTGGTAAAACCCGGCCAGTTGTGACTGGTCGGTATAGAGTGTCCAGTAGGTGATGAAGACGACCACGTTGATCACCATCAGCGACAGGGTGACAACGGGTTGGGTTTGAGACGGGTTGTGATCTTTGATGGGAAACATGGGGGGGAGGCTGCAGGAAGTGGTCAGAAGCGTCAAGTCAAACCGCGCCCGGGCGGGGAATTGGCCGCGAAGGGTCGAAAAAATGCAACCAGTCGGGGCGTTTGCGGGGTTTGGTGGCTTTACACGCTGGGCGCAATGCCTATTGTCGCGCCGGTCTGGCCCGCGTGGTGGAATGGTAGACACAAGGGACTTAAAATCCCTCGGCTGAAAGGCCGTGCCGGTTCGAGTCCGGCCGCGGGCACCAGACGATTTTCCAAAAGCATTGCCGGGTCTTTGTTGGTGGTGCCGCGGGCCAAGTGTTGAATTGCGGTCACCACCGGGAAAAAAATTTATCGATCCGGCTTAAAAACTACAAATCTTGGTATTTGCCTGTAAGAAATGGACCAGATGATGGGTGTCTGTGCCTGTTTTCGGTTCCGGGGGCTGCTGCCAATTGGGAATCTGCTGCATGTATTTCAATCTGCGACGTGTTAATTTGGGTGATTATTAATGATTTTGAAACGTGTATATTTTGCGTTGGCGGCAATCGGATTTCTGGCCGGGTGCAATGATGAAGCCGGTGAGCTTCCGGTTGAATTTACCATCAGCCATGTTCCGGCGTCGGTTTTTTCAAGCGGATTTATCACCGACATTGTGGGGAACGAAACGGCGGCGAATATATTGCGCACGATGAACCCGCTTTATACAGTGCAACAGTTCAACTGGAGTTTTGGCGGGGCCCCGCCCTATTACAGCAGTTATTCGCTGGCAAATGGCCGGGTTGAATATGCCCATGCCGCCGGGTTGACCGGGGCGGGACAAACGGTGTCGATTGTGGATACCGGGTTTTTGGCAAGCCATGTTGAGTTTACCGGCAAATCTATAGCTTTGCCGCCGGGTGTGGCTGCCCTGCCGGTGGATGACCATGGGACATCGGTTGCGTCTATTCTTGCCGGGGTTTCGACCAATGGTGAAATAATCGGGGTGGCGCCGGGGGCGGGTTTGTTATTGGGGTCGTTTGGTTCCAACACCACACGGACAGCCGCAAACAATCATGCGGCAGCGGCGGGCGCGATTGTACAGAATAATTCCTGGGGGTTTGAACTGGATGTGACCAGCGCGAATTTTCAATCTCTTTTTTCGAGCGGCACAGGGAACACTTATTACAATTCCATTTTGAATGTCGCGCAAAATGCGGTGATCGTTTTCGCGGCGTCAAATGACGAAACCCGTGTCCGATCAGATATCATGGCGGCTTTGCCGGTTTTGATACCGTCGATCCAGAATAACTGGGTGGCAGTGATCAATGCGATCCCGACATTTACCGGAACCGATATTACATCCGGGACAATTATTTCATCGCAATGCCTTGATGCGGCGGCGTGGTGCATGGCCGCGGATGGGAATGTTCAGGCGGCGACATCAACGGGGTCCACCGATTATGATATCGCTGTTGGCTCTTCCTTTGCAGCGCCGCAGGTTTCGGGTGCCATTGCGTTACTGGCGGAAGCTTTTCCGGGTCTGAATGCCGAGGAATTGCGGGCCCGGCTGCTGGCCTCGGCGGACAACCAGTTTTACGAGCATTCCGGTTATGTCGAGTTCGCACCGGGTTTGCGCCATGGTTATAACAGTCAGTTCGGTCATGGGTTTCTGAACATGCGGGCGGCGTTGCTGCCCATTGGTGGTTCCTACGTGCCCCGTTCAAGCGGGGAGGCGGTGGCGCTGGGGGAGGCGACCATTCTGAGCGCGGGGATGGTCGGCGACGTTATAAGCCGCAGTTTGGGCAATATTGATCTGGTGCTGGTTGACGGGCTGGGGGCGGGGTTTGACCTGCCGGCCAGTGTTCTGACGGCGCAAGGGTTGTCGCGTTATGATCCGCTGGGGGCGATCAACGATCTGATGGCCGCTGAGCTGAGTGTCGGGGCGAACAGATATTTTGCGCCGCAAAAGGCGTTTTCAGATTATGCCACCGGGCAGGAGCTGTCGTTTCAGGCGGAAGATATGCGGTTTGCCATGCTGGTGCCGGACGCCCAGAGCCAGAATGTCGGCCTGTCAGTGACGCGCCAGTTTGGCAGTGATGATGCGCCGTTTCGTATTGGGTTAAGTGCGATGTATGAGGGTGCTGGTTTTGTTGGCATCCAGTCGATGTTGTCCGGCGAAGCGATCAGCGGCACCCATGCCGGGGCGACCTGGGAATGGGGTGTTCCGCTGGCACAAAATCAGCGGTTGGCGATGTCGGGCAGCTTTGGCATTGCGCTGCCGGAAGGCGGGATCGGTGATCTGGACCTGTCGCCTGTCAGTTATAACGCGTTGAAAGTAAACTATTCCATGGACAATATCTGGGGTCAGGGGGATCGGGTTTCCTTTGGTATTGGGCTGCCACAGGCGATCCAGTCCGGACAGGCCAGCGTTACCCTGCCCACGGCGCGCGGTGCCGGGGGGACAGTGTTTGACACCATTGATGTGGGTCTTGCCCCTGAGGGGCGCCAGATTGATCTGTCGATTGCCTACGGAGTGGCGCTGGGGCGGCAGTCTGATCTGGTTTTTCAGGCGGTTCGCAGCCTGAACGACGGCAATGTCGCCGGGCTGAATTCAACAGAAACCACCATTGCATGGCGGTTGGAGTTTTAGGCCACCCTAGGCTGTTGCCCATTTGATCGAACAGCCCATAGAAGGCGTTTGCAATTCAGGTCCACGCCCGGTTTGGGCCACCTGTTTCATGGCTTCGAAAAGATCGCGCCGCACGTCAGGGCCAGCTGCATCTTTTCGGCTTTCATCCAAACGGCCACGATATTGCAGCCCGCCTTTGGCGTCTAAACCAAAGAAATCCGGGGTGCAGACGGCGTCATAGGCGCGGGCGATGGATTGATTTTCGTCATGCAGGTAGGGGAAGGTGAACCCCTGTTCGCGCGCCATTGCCCCCATGTTTTCAAAGCTGTCATCCGGGTGGGATTTTGCATCATTTGAGCAAATTGCCGCGATGCCGATGCCCTGTTTTTGCAGATCAGCCGCGTCGCGTTTGATCCGATCCATGATGGCCAGCACATAGGGGCAATGGTTGCAGATAAACATAATCAGGGTGCCGTTTTCACCGGCGATATCTGCCAGAGTGTAGGATTTGCCGTCGGTTGCCGGCAGGTTGAAATCCGGGGCTTGCCAGCCGAAATCACAGAACGGGGGTATAGCGGCCATGGTGGGGCTCCTTGAAATTTGATCATATTCTGGCAGTCCGGCGGGGGTTGATCAAGCCAGCTCTGCCAGAATTTCGGTGATTGTTCGCTTAGCCTGACCGGCCAATGTCGGGTTGCTGTCGCGGTAACAGGGCCATTGTTTGACTGCCTGTGCAAGGGCGCGGGCGCTGTCCCATGTTGCAGCGTCTGTGTCCAGGGCGGCGCGAAATCTGGCGCGGTTTGGTGCGTTAAAATGGCTTCAGCTGATGCGCAAATCTGTCGCCGTGTCTGCCAGCCCGGCTGCTGACCAGTCGATCAGCGCTGACAATTCGCCCTGAAAAAGCAGGTTTCCGGGGGCGGCAGCCATTCCGGCAATTCTGGGCATCCGCAATATATGGGTTTTGCCAAGGCGGATCATAATATTATCGGTGCCCGAAGAGGGTAGGTAACTGAGATCGGTATCGGCGAAATCCGGGGCAACCGGACCTAAAAGGGCGCGGATGCTGGTTAGATCTGCAATAATTTTATGGGCAAGCAGTTTAGCAGGTTTAATCCCGGCTTCCGGCGAAACGGTTGCTCCAGTCGGCATTTTGATCGTCGGTAATCTTGGCAAACAGCACCTCGGGTACGCTGAATTCATGGCCCGCGGGCAGGGCGCTTAGTGCGGTTTTGATGTCGACGGGCCAGTCGGTGTCCAGGGTGTTCATTGCTGACAGCATCCGCGCGGCGGCGTCGGGGATGAACGGGGCTGACAGAACCGCGTAAAGCCGGATCAGATTGAGCGACAGGCGAACGCAAGCAGCGGCGCGTTCGGGGTCGGTTTTGAACACGGCCCATGGTTCGGCGGTTTGCAGATATTCGTTGCCCGCCACCCAGATGGCGCGCAATTCAGCGGCGGATTTGCGAACCTCAATGGCGTCCATGTGGTTTTGATAGCTGATCAGGTGGGATTGCAGGCGGGCGATCAGGGCGGTTTCTGCATCTGTGTAGTCCCCCCCCGCCGGGACTTGTTCGCCGAATTTGGCGCGGCAGAATTTGGTGACGCGGGACACGAAATTGCCCAGCACGTCCGCCAAGTCTTTGTTCACCGAGGTTTGGAAATTGTCCCAGGTAAATTCAGCATCGGAGTTTTCCGGCGCGTGCGATAACAGCCACCAGCGCCAATAATCTGCAGGCAGGATCGACAGCGCCTGATCCATGAAGATGCCGCGCCCCTGTGACGTGGAAAACTGGCCGCCGTCATAGTTCAGGAAGTTGAAGCTTTTGATATAATCCACCAGCTTCCATGGTTCATTTGAGCCCATGATCGTGGCCGGAAAGCTAAGGGTGTGGAACGGTACGTTATCCTTGCCCATGAACTGCACATAGCGCACATCATCGGCACCTTTGTCGGTGCGCCACCAGCGTTGCCAGTCAGCATCCGGGCGACCGGTTGCATCGGCCCATTCACGGGTGGCGGCGATGTATTCAATGGGGGCGTCAAACCAGACGTAGAACACTTTGCCTTCCATCCCCGGCCAGTCCGCGTCACCGCGTTTCACCGGCACACCCCAGTCCAGATCGCGGGTGATGCCCCGGTCGCGCAAGCCGTCGCCGTCATGCAGCCATTTTTTGGCGATGGAGGTGGTCAGGATCGGCCAGTCGGTTTTGGCGCTTATCCAGCTGTCCAGATCATCCTTAAGGGCGGATTGGCGCAGATACAGGTGCTTGGTTTCGCGCACCTCAAGATCGGTCGATCCTGATACGGCACTGCGCGGGTCGATCAGATCAGTTGGGTCAAGTTGCTTGGTGCAGTTTTCGCATTGATCGCCGCGGGCTTTGTCATAGCCGCAATTGGGGCAGGTGCCTTCAATGTAACGATCCGGCAGGAACCGGCCATCGGCGTTGGAATAGACCTGTTTTTCAGAGACTTCCTCGATCAGCCCCTGATCGGCCAATGCACCGGCAAAATGTTGGGTCAGGGCGTGGTTTTGTGGGCTGGAGGAGCGGCCGAAATGGTCAAACGACAACCCGAATCTCTGGGCCAGGTCGGCCTGTACCACATGCATTTCAGCGCAAAATTCCGCCACCGGTTGCCCGGCTTTGGCGGCGGCCAGTTCGGCGGGGGTGCCGTGTTCATCGGTGGCGCAAATGAACATGACTTCATGGCCACGGGCGCGGGCATAACGGGCGTATAGGTCCGCCGGTAACTGGCTGCCCACCAGATTGCCCAGGTGTTTGATCCCGTTGATATAGGGGATTGCGGAGGTGATCAGTATGCGCGCCATGCCAAGCCTTTATTTTTCATGCGTGCCCCCTTTACCCCATGGCAGCAGGAAGGGCTAGCGCCGGTCGCGTAACCGGCCCAAAATTCGCCCCACCATGAACGATGTGCGCGGGGTATAGATATAGGCGGTGCGGGTTTGCGCGGTTGGGCGGTGGCGCATGCGCAGCAGGCCGAACAGGATCAACAGAAAATGGGCGACGGAGATGAAATAGAACATCGCCTCGGGGCCGTAGTTTTCAATGAGCGCTGACGTGGTAAACGGGCTGGCAATGGCCCCCAAGGCGTAGAGGAACATCAGGGCGGCGGATAATTCAATGCGTTGTTTTGAGGTGGCGAAATCATGGGCATGGGCGGCGGACACCGAAAATATCGGGAATGTAGTGAACCCGAACAGGGCGGCGGAAAACATGACTGCATTGGTGCCGTCGGCACTAAGCGCCACGGTTACGAAACAGCCGCCAATGGCGGCAAGTGACAGGCCGATCAACACCCAGCGCCGGTCATATTTGTCAGCCAGCCAGCCTACCGGGTATTGTGCCAGCGCGCCCCCCAGAACAAATGCCGCCAGAAACAGGGCGATCTGATCGATGCTTAGCCCGACCTCTATGCCATAAATCGGCCCCACCATGCGAAAGGCCGCGGTGGTCAAGCCGGCCACCACCGCCCCCATGGCCGCAAGTGGCGACATTTGCCAGGCAAGGCGCGGGCGCAGGCGCAGGATTTTCGGGGTTTCCGGCGGTGAGGCGCGGGTCAGGGTCAGGGGGATGATTGCGGCGCAACACAGGATCGCCAGTATGTTATAGGAAATGTAGCTGCCCGGCTCCAATACGCCGATCAGCAGTTGGGCGCCAAATGAGCCGCCAATGTCGATCACCCGGTAGACCCCCATGGTGCGGCCCCGGGTTTCGTTGGTGACCTTGGCCTGCAACCAGCTTTCGATGACGGTAAAACAGCCCGCAACACTGATGCCCGACATGATCCGGAAAGCAACCCAGGCGTTGGGGTCCAGAATAAGCGTGTGGGCGATCACCCCGATGGCGCCCATTGCCGTGAAGGTGGCAAATGTCCGGCTGTGGCCCACTGAGCCCATCAGGCGGGGCGCCCACCAGCAGCCAATGAAAAACCCCAGAAAATGCGCCGAACCCAATAAACCAACCTGGGCCCGGGTAAAGCCGCCCGCAAGACCTGACAGTGCATCCAACGGCCCCAGCCCGCCGGTGCCCAGTTGCAGCAGGATCACCGAAACAAAGAGCGCTGCAAATGAAATTAATAGTCGCATGGGACCCGCCTGTTTGGGTCAATCTGCGCCTAACCGACAATTCTGCAACCCCGAAAACGACACTGTCTGCAAAAACCCCTCTCTTCTTTTATTAAATATCCCCGCGCAGAGCGCAAAATCGCCCGAAGGGCTTGTCTAATGCGCCGTTAGGCGCTCATTTAGGGTGCTAAACCAGAGAGCAGGGATTCCAGAATATGCAAACCAAACGACTTGGACAAAGTGAACTTGAGGTTTCCATGCTGTGTCTCGGCAGTATGACCTGGGGCACGAAAAATTCTCAGGCCGAGGCCCATGCCCAGATTGATCAGGCGCTGGCGGCCGGGGTTAATTTCATTGATACGGCCGAGCTTTATCCGACCTATCCGATCCTGGCGGAGAATGTTGGCAGAACCGAAGAATATATTGGCGAATGGCTTGCCGGTTCCGGGCGGCGATCCGAGGTTGTTCTGGCGACTAAAATTGCCGGGGCGGGTCAGAAAATGGTGCGGGGCGGGGCGCCGATCACGCCCCAGGGTATCCGTATTGCGGTTGAGGGGTCATTGAAGCGGCTGCAAACCGATGTAATCGATCTGTATCAGCTGCACTGGCCCAACCGGGGGTCGTATCATTTTAGGCAAAGCTGGTCATTTGATCCAACTCCGCAAAACCCCGGCGAGACCCGTGAGCATATGGCTGAGGTTCTGGGTGAGCTGCAGCGCCAGATTGAGGCCGGGCGTATCCGCTATATTGGTCTGTCCAACGAAAGTGCATGGGGAACCGCGCAATGGCTACAATGTGCCCGCGACAATAATTTGCCCCGCATGCAGTCCATTCAAAATGAATATTCCCTGCTGTGCCGATCCTATGATCTGGATCTGGCCGAGCTGTCCCATAATGAAGATGTTGGATTGTTGGCGTTCACGCCGTTGGCCTCGGGGCTTCTTAGCGGCAAATATGCGGCTGATATTACGCCTGCGGGCACCCGGCGTTGTGTTTCTGACGATCTGGGCGGGCGGGTGACACCGCAGGTCTGGCCGGCAATTGATGCCTATCTGGAAATAGCCCGCGACCACGGGCTGGACCCGGTGCAAATGGCATTGGCATGGTGTTTGACGCGGCCCTTTATGGGCAGCGTGATTTTAGGGGCTACATCATCACAACAACTTGAAACATGTCTGGGGGCGGCCAAGGTTGAACTGTCTGCTGAGGTATTGCATGACATTGATCAGGCACACCGGGCCCATGGGCAGCCGTTTTAAACACAGTGCCGGTTTTGGTTCAAATGACGGGCTATTGAAATGAAATTAGTGTCAGGATTTGTTGCGTTGGCGTTTTTGGCGGCCTGTCAGCATCAGGCGGGATCAAGCGGGGCCGTGGGCAGTGTGGAACCGGGGATGGCAAGCCAGACGCAAGCCTGCACGGTTCGGGGCGGGCAGTTTAGTGAAATTGGCACCTCGGGCACCTTTATCTGCATTCAGAAAACCGATGACGCCAATCAAAGCTGCAGCGCAAGCACGGATTGCGAAGGATTGTGTCTGGCGCGGTCACGCACCTGCGCGCCGGTGACACCGATGTTTGGCTGCAATGAGGTTCTGGGTAAACTTGGTGCGCGCTCTACCATATGTTTGAACTGACCGGTTTCAAAGGCTTTCCAGCAGATCCTCAATAAACCCGATGATGTCACGGTCCGGCACCGTGGCTTCACGTACCAGCCAGTCAAAGTGCCGGGTGATGCCCTGCACTTTTTGGCTGTCGCGAAACGCCAGATAATCGTGCCCCAGGTACAGGACCGCCAGCAGGGGGCCGAATATGGTGATCGGGGAGGACCAGACCCGGCGGGCATCGTATAAAAACAGGCGCGTGCCGGGGAACAGCTGATCGTAGAGTTCCAGCATGCGTTGCAACTGTTCGCGGCGCACCGCAAGCGGCAGCCCGTCATAGTATCCCTGTGCATGGGCAAAGGCCTGCAGCTCATGTATCGGCATGGCGATTTCATAATCCGAAAGCGACGAGCGCATCCAGTTCAGCCGGTCCTGCGCTGCACCTATGGCCTGTTCGGCTGAGCGCCCCAGATGCGGGGTATATTCCCAGGCCAGCATGGCGTCGGTTTTCAGCATGTCGGGCAGCGAGGCCGGGACGTGGCGGATTTTGTAACCGGCGGCTTCTTTATGCCAGTCAAATATCTGCTCATCAATCAATGCGCGCGGTGCTTTGGTGACACGCAGGGAACTGGCCAGTATGTCAGCGGCGCGTTCGGGGCGTTCACTTAGCCCCAGCAGCCAGTCGGATGACACCCCAAGCTGGGCGGCACATTCCCCCACTACCTGGGCATTGGGCAGGCGTGCGCCTTTGTCCTTGAGAAGCTGTGAAACGGTAGAACGATCCACGCCAATTGCCCGCGCCAGCGCGCTTTGGCTGGTTTTTTGTTCGTGCATTGCCTGATCCAGGCGCTGGCGGAACAGGTTTGCGCGGTCACGTTTGTCGATTCTATTCTGCATTGTTAAATTTTATCACATATGCTGATGTTTGTTAACTACATTCAGGCTGACCGGTGCAGGAAGTAATCGATATCAGGGTTATGACATTGATTTACGGACATAAAATGGAAACTCGCAAACGATCCTTTCTGAAGGCGATTATCTGGAACCTGATGGGGCTGGCGGTAATGGTGCTGGTCAGCTTTGTGGCAACCGGGTCGTTTACCACCAGCGGCAAAATTGCGCTGGCCAATACGTTTATCGGGCTGTGTACCTACCTGATTTATGAGCGGGTCTGGAGCCGTATCAGTTGGGGGCGGTATGTCTGAGCCGGCAACACGCAGGATAACATCCGAGTGGCCGACCTTTCTGATGCTGTTGGTATGTTATGGTATCTGGGCAGTGGCGACCACCTGGTTGTGGGCGTACTGGTGGCCGGCGGGGTTGGCCCTGACAACGTTGTCGATTGCGCTGTTTTCATCATTGCAGCATGAGGTTTTGCATGGCCATCCGTTTAGGTCGGGTTGGCTGAGTGAAGCGCTGGTGTTTCCGGGGCTGACGGTTTTGGTACCCTATCTGCGGTTTCGTGATACCCATCTGGCGCATCACAATGACCCGATTTTAACCGACCCCTATGATGACCCGGAAAGCAATTTTCTGGATCCGGTGGTTTGGCATGCGCTGTCACGCCCGGTGCAATGGGTGTTGCGGTTTAACAATACGCTGCTTGGTCGGCTGATTGTCGGCCCGGTGATATCGCAGCTGTCGTTCATGGGGGCGGACTGGCGCGCGATCAGGGGCGGGGATCGCGGTGTTCTGATGGGCTGGGTCTGGCATGTTCCGGCATTGGTGATGGTGGCGCTTTGGCTGGTGTTTGTGGCGTCCATTCCGGTCTGGGCCTATCTGGGCGCGGCCTATATGGGGCTGTCGATCCTGAAAATCCGCACGTTTCTGGAGCACCGGGCCCATGAGCGGGCCAGCGGGCGCACGGTTATTATTGAAGACCGGGGGTTGCTGGCGTGGATATTCCTGAACAACAATTACCATGTGGTGCACCATATGCACCCGCGCGCGCCCTGGTATGAGCTGCCCAAGCTGTTTGCCGGCAACCGGGCGCATTATCTGACGCGCAATGACGGATATTATTACCGGTCCTACGGGCAGGTATTCCGGGCGCATTTTTTCAAGGCAAAAGATGCGGTTCCGCATCCGCTCTGGCCGCGGAACTGATCCTGTGCCACACCGGGGACAATGTTAACCTGGATCCCGATATCACTGGCGGCAGCAACGGCGCAGACCCTGCGGTTCATGCTGCAAAAGCACCTGAAATCGACGCGTTTAAGCACGGCCGGGGCGACGTTTTCCCGGTTTATTTATTCGGCGCCTTTGGTGGCGGTGTTGTTTCTGGCCTATGCGAAATATTCAGGTCAGGGATTGCCGGATACGTCAGCGCGGTTCTGGGCTTTTGCGCTGGCGGGCGGGTTGGCGCAGATATTGGCGACCCTGTGTGTGGTGGCGCTGTTTGCCCAGCGCAATTTCGCCGTCGGAATCACGTTTAAGAAAACCGAAGTGGTGCAATCGGCCATTGTCGGGTTTTTGGTGCTTGGGGATCGGATATCACCCTGGGGAATTGTGGCAATTATGATCGGGTTTGTGGCTGTTTTACTGCTGGCGGACCCGCCAAAAACCAGCAAGTCGGACGGTAGTTGGCGGCGGTTTTTCAACCGGGCGGCGGGGCTGGGGTTGCTATCGGGGTTGTTGTTTGGGTTTTCGGCCGTTGGCTATCGCGGTGCATCGCTGGGGCTTGAGGGGGGCAATGTTGCATTGCGCGCCGGTTTCACGCTGATGGTGGTAACGGCCAGTCAGAGCACGGCCATGGCGCTGTGGCTGACGGTGCGGGACCGGGCCGAGATCAGGGCGGTTGCCGGTATCTGGCGGGTTGGGGTGCTGGTTGGAGTGACCTCAATGATCGGGAGTTTTCTGTGGTTCGTGGCCTTTACCTTGCAAAACGCGGCCTATGTCAAGGCCGTGGGGCAGGTAGAGCTGGTGTTAAGTGTGATCGCGTCAGTATTGTTTTTTAACGAAAAAATCACATCACGTGAGCTGGGCGGCATCGCGTTGTTGCTGGTCAGTATACTGGCGCTTGTGCTGGCTATTTAGGGGATGCCAGTGGGGAGCGCCCGCCGAGGCGTTCAAACAGGCTTTGTTCCCGTGAGTTGTTGAAAAACGGCACGGTTTCGGGCGGGCCGATATTGGGCAGGGATGCGGTGATTTCAGCCAGTACGACTTCGGTTATGAACGGCAGGTCAAAGCGGCGCGCACGGTCCAGTGGCACCCATTGCAGGTGGGAAAGCTCATCAGAGGCGGCGGAAAAATCATCCGGGTCAGATTTTAGGCGTGCGGCGTCGGCAAGGAAAAACCGCGCGTCAAAGCGGCGGGGCTGGGACGGGGGCGTGATGGCGCGGAAAACGTAGTGCAGACTGTTGCCCGCCGGGATGTGGCCGGTGGCGGCGTAGCTTTGCCAGTCATCGGGGATATTCTGGCCCCAGTTGCCTTTATCCCCGAGGATTTGACCGGATTCTTCCCAAAGCTCGCGGATGGCGGCGTTGATTAACGGGGTGGCCGGGGTGTCGCTGTTGTGGCTCAGGCGTGAATGGCACGGTTCACAAATCGGCCGGGCGGGGGTGATTGCCGCGTCCGGGGCATCCACAGCGCCGCCGGGGAAGACGAATTTGTTGGGCATGAAGGCCGCGCCTGCGCCCCGCTGGCCCATCAATACCCGTGGGTTATTGCCCGGATCGCGTACCAATATGATGGTTGCGGCGTCTTTAATTGGTACGTTTTCCAAACGGTCCCCTGTTTCAGGGTTCCAGTTCAAACCCATGCATTCGTCTTGACCATTGAAAGGCCACGATCAGGCCCTTCAGTCTGGGCAACAGATACAATGATAGCGCAACGCAGCCAATGGTAAACACCGTGGCCAAAATCAATGGATCAGGGCGATATTTTACGAACGACCACAGGATAAGCGGGGCCATGAGGTGGCCGACGATCAATATGGTCAGATAGGCCGGGCCGTCATCGGCGCGGTGGTGGTGGAACTGTTCATCACAAACCGGGCATTCGTCACGCACCTTTAGATAGCCCCGCAGCATTGGACCCGAGCCGCAGCTGGGGCAGCGTCGCCGCCAGCCACGCCAAAGCGCGGGGCGGATGGGACGTTCCGGAAAAATAATTGTCTGGTCAACCATTGGGTACTCAGTAATTTGCATTTGGTTATAATCTAACCACGGAACCGAATAGTTAAAGGTTACCAATTGTCCTTGCGTCGCGATGTCGCAAAGGCCGGGCGCAGAAATTTTGCAAGCGAGCGACGGAAATTCGGGTGCGGCGCGTTTTACAGATATCAACCCGCAAGCAACGGCTTGCATATCGAGCACTTAATCAGATTGGATATCAAATGAAACGGAACAAAATAATCGTCGCACTGGTTGCCGGAACCACATCGGCGGCATTGCTTTTGGGCGGTGCTGCTTTTGCTAAGGGGCAGGGATTTGGCGGCCGCGGTATGGATCGCCCGAGTTTTAGTGAACTGGATACCGACGGTGACGGTAATCTGAGTGTGGCCGAGTTGCAGGCGCGCGCGACGGCCAGATTTGAGGAAATGGACGCCAATGGCGATGGTGTGATTTCGGCCGAGGAAAGTGTGGCCGGTGCTTCGGCCAAAGCAGGTGAGCGCGCCGGAATGATGTTTACGCGGCTGTTGGAATGGCGTGACAGCGATGGCGATGGCGCCCTTAGTCAGGCTGAGATGGGCGACAATACCGCTGAAAAGATGTTCATGCGGGCCGACGCGGATGGCAACGGCATGATTTCTGCCGAGGAATTTGAGCAGGTACAGAAACGCGGGCCAAAAGGCGGCGGGTTTGGCGGTAAAGGCCGGAACGGCGACCACAGCAACCGTCAGGGCGGCTAGTGGTGACCAGCCCCGGCGCCCTTTCCCCAGGGGTGCCGGGGTGAATTGAGTTTTTGGTGTGGTTGGGATACGCAGTCAGAATAATGAACATGCCGTTTGATGCCCAAAGCGACGTTTCTGATGAGGCCCTGCTGGTGGCGTTCGGCAATGGCGAGCGGGGCGCCGCACGCGCCCTGACCCTGCGTCTGACCCCGCGGATTTTAGGCTATGCAACCCGGCTGTTGCGGGACCGGGCCGAGGCCGAGGATGTGGCCCAGGAGGCCATGTTACGGCTTTGGAAAATTGCCCCGGACTGGCGGCAGGGAGAGGCCAGGGTGACAACCTGGCTGTACCGGGTGGTGAGCAATCTGTGTACGGACCGGTTGCGCAAAAAACGCGCAGTTGCGCTGGACGCCATTGAGGAACCGGCGGATGATGCGCCCTCGGTTGCGGCGAAAATGATGGATCAGGTGCGCCAGGTGGCGTTGCAGGAAGCGCTGCAGGTGCTGCCCGAGCGGCAACGCCAGGCGGTCGTTCTGCGCCATATTGAAGGGGTGACCAACCCGGATATTGCGCAGATTATGGAATTAAGCGTTGAGGCGGTGGAAAGCCTGACAGCGCGGGGTAAAAAGGCGTTGAAGCTGGCGCTTGCAGGGCGGCGAACAGAATTGGGATATGAACATGACTGACAAAGACACCCTAGGTGAAGCGGAGCTGGAGCAATTGTTCGCGCTGGCCAAATCTGAAGAAACGCTGCCGACGGCGGATCTGTTGGCGCGTATTATCAGCGATGCTGATGATGTTGCCGGGATCAGGGAATTTGACAGGCAACCTGTGCAATCGGCCCCCGGAATTATCGAACGAATACTGGATGCTTTGGGCGGTTGGCCGGCGATGGCCGGGCTGACAACCGCCACTGTGGCGGGGGTTTGGATCGGGCTGGTGTCGCCAGAAATATTAACCGATGTTGCGGATGGTTTGTTTCTGTCGGGTGTTGGCAGCGATTTAGGGGATTTTATGCCCGCGCTTTCTGATTTTGCTGATGAGGGATAGAATATGGGCGACGTAACAGGCAAAAAACCTAAATCTGGTCTGCGCTGGGGGCGGGTTTTATTGTTCGTTTCACTGGCGGTTAATCTGCTGATTGTTGGTATGGTTGCGGGGGCCTTTTATAGGGCAGGTAAGTTTCGTTCTGCGGCACGGGCAAACCCGCCATTGTATGATCTGGGATATGGGCCCTATGGGCGCGCATTCAGCAAAGAGGACCGGCAGAAAATATCACAGGCCATGGCGGCCCATGCGCCGGGATTGCGCGATAACCGCAAAGTTTTGCGCGCCCGTTCGCTGGACCTGATAGAGGCGTTGCGCAGGGAGCCATATGAGCCGGAACTGGTGGCCGGGATCATAGCAGAGCAACAGGAAAAATTATCGGAACGGCAGAATGTCGGGCGGATAATTTTGCTGGATCATATCGCGACAATGGATGCGGATAAGCGCAAACGGTATGCGGATAAGCTGGAAAGGATATTGCGGCGGGGTGGCAAGCGGAACTGAGCGGTCGTTTACGCGGCGTTCCGTTCAAAGATCACCTGATTGCGGCCGGTTGATTTGGCCCCCAGCAACGCCTGATCGGCCCGTTCCACCATTGCCTGAACGCTTGTTTCCAGACGGTTTTCAGTGCCGCCGATGGACACGCCAATGCTGGTGGTGACCTGTACCGGGGCTTTGCCATCGGGTACGGCTATTGGTGTGGCGCTGGTGACGTGGCGCAGGCGCTCAGCGGCGATGCGGGCAGTATTCAGGTCGGTATCGGGCATCACCACCAGAAATTCCTCACCGCCTATGCGCGCGATCATATCAACGCTGCGTACATTCGCCTTCAGGCGGCGGGCAACTTCTTTCAGCACCAGATCACCGGCACCATGGCCGCGGCTGTCATTGATCCGTTTGAAGCGGTCAAGATCTAATACCATGACTGCAAAGGGGCTGCCGGAGGTTTTGGATTTTTCGGCGATTCTGGTCATATGGGGGAAGGCGTAGCGGCGGTTATATAGCCCGGTCAATGGATCGGTTACGGCCATGCGCAACCCGTCAGCGACCGTATCACGCAGTTGATCCGATTTAAGCTTGCGGTGCAGTTGCCGGGCCATCCTGTAGGCAAATTCCGCTGATGGTGTTGTCACGTTTACAACTTCATTGGCCCCCATATCCAAGGCTGTGATGGCGGTGTTGTCATGACTGGTGTCACTGATGACGATAATTGCAGCGTGTCTGGTTTCAGAGCGACTGCGCAGTTCTGCCAGCAAAAACAACCCGTCGCGGTCTTTTTCAAAACTGGCGGGCAACAGGATGATATCAGGTTTCAGGTTTTTCCGGGCAATTGCGTCAAGCAGGTTGGTGTGGCCGACAAGGTGGACGTTGCAGGGGTTTTCGGCTTTGAAGGCTGCCTGCCAGCTAAGATCGATCTTTTCAGGACCGTTCACTACCAATACCTGAGCAGGGTGCAGAAACGCAGGCGCTGCTTCCTGAAAACCAAGTTCAATAGCGGTGCCTTCGCGCAGGCGCAATTCTTCTTCGACACTGCGAATGCGCATGGAATTTCGCACCCTTGCCAGTAATGCATTGTCATCCACCGGTTTTGACATCACGTCACAGGCGCCCGAATGCAGCGCCGCCAGGCGGTCTGCGGGGGTGTAATCGGATTCGAGTATCATGACCGGGATTGCTTTAGTGCGGGGGTTTTCTGTAAGTTCCTGACACAGATCTATAGCCCGGTCATTCTGAAATGCCGCGTCAATAATGATAAGATCCGGGGTGTTCTGGACGGCAATGTGCAAAAGTTCGTGCTGGTCGGCAGCCTGAACCACATCATAGGACGCGCTGCGTAGTTTGACTTTCAATATGATGCGGTTAGTGGCAACATCGTCTGCGATTAGAATGCGACCGGGCATGGAACACCTTATTTAACTTAACTTTGATCTATCCTGGTTAGTTTTCGTTGAGAGAGGTTAACAATTGGTATCTTTAGCCCGGACAGGAGCATAATATGCAGCAAGAAACCGCCGAGACCATCGGGCTACAGGCATTGGCATGGCTGGCTGGAAATGATGAATTACTACCGGTTTTTCTGGGGGCGACCGGGTCAAGCACGGATGATTTAAGTGCGCGGGCGGCGGACCCGGAGTTTTTAGGTTCATTGCTGGATTTTCTGACCATGAATGATGACTGGGTGGTTGAATTTTGTGATGCCAGCGGGCTGGCCTATGACCAGCCACTGGCGGCGCGCCATGCGTTGCCGGGGGGCGAACAGGTGAACTGGACCTAGTAGTGCCCGCTATAGGTCAATTTCAACAATGCCGTCCGGTTTGGCGGCGCGGGACTGGCACAGGATGATCTGATCCCTGCGCTGATTGTTGGAGAGGACAAAATCCCGATGTTCGACGTCGCCCGATAACAGGCCACATTTGCAGACGCCGCACAGACCGTCAGAACATTTGACGTTTATATTGATGCTCGCGGCCAGCAGGGCGTCGGTGGCGGATTGCTCGGCTTTGACTGGGATGTCCCGGCCAGAGCGCACCAGACGCAGGGTGAAATTGTGGTTGATGTAGTCGGGCGTATCAGGGACTGTAAAATATTCAAGATGGCGCATTTCTTCCGGGAAACCATTGACAGTGGCTGCGTCAATCACGCCGGCCATATAGGTATCAGGCCCGCAGGTGTAGACGTGTGAATTGCGTTTGTATTTCAGTATCTTGTTGAGCGTTGCCCGAGTGCCTTCGTTGGAAAAATGATAGCGGACCTTGTCAGCCCATGGGGCAGCGGCGAGGTCATAAAGGAAACCGGCCGTGCTGCGCGAGGAGGCGGAATAATGCAGGGCGAAATCGGCGCCGATGGCGTGCAGGCGGTGGGCCATGGCGATCATCGGGGTGACGCCGATGCCACCGCCCATCAGGTAGGTGAAATAGGCGTCTTCTGCCAAGGGGAAATGGTTGATCGGGTGGGATAGGAAGACACGCCGGCCGGGCTGAAAGACCCGGTGCAGCAATTTTGAACCACCGCGGCCGGTGGCTTCGCGCAGAACCGCGATCTGGTAGCAGGCACGGTTGGCAGGGTCACCCGAGAGCGAATACTGGCGGAAAAATTCGGGCGCGACGACGACATCAATATGGGCCCCGGCAGTGACCGGGGGCATGTCAGAGCCGTCGGGCATTGAAAATTCATACTTGGTGACACCATCGGCCATTTTTTCGACCCTGGAGATTACCACGTTTAGCACCGGGGATGTGCCCTGATCAGCGGTGTAGAGGTGTTCGGGGGCAATGCCTGCGGTGCGGCGTTTTTGGTGTTCAACCGCCGGGATCATGTTCTGGTAAGCGTCAATTCCGGCCTCTCGGTCCATGGGGAAGGGCCAGTTATGGGGGGGTGGCGCCAGTGGGGCCGGGTAGACGGCAAGGGTCTGGTCTTTGAACTTTAGTTTCAGGTGCTTTTGCAGCGGGCGGGCGTTGACTTTGTGGGGGGTGGGCCGATAGGGGCCATCATCAATCATTTCCAGATCCCACCACCATTTTTTGACCTTGTTGATTTGCCCGTTGCCCAGCAGATCATCCAGTTTAGCAAGGGGTTTAGCGGCGGCCGGCAGGTTCATCGCGGCCCAGCGAAACGGTTTTTCGGCAAACAGGCCCTCAAGGTTCCAGGGACAGGTTTTCATGCAGCGCCCGCACATGGCACCGTTTTTCTGGGCAACCCGGTAGGTGGTGCATTTCTGGCTGTCGGATTTCCATATTTCATAGCCGTTGAACATCAGCTTTGGCCCCGCTGTGATTGCACCCGAGGGGCATTCACGGGCGCATTTATTGCAGGAGGTGCAGAATTTTTGCAGGCCGAAATCAATGGGCCTGTCATGGGTCATCGGCATGTTGGTGGTGACCACACCGGATTTCAGGCGCGGGCCGAGGAACGGGTTCAGGATGACTTCACCGATGCGGCTGACTTCGCCCAGACCGGCGAGCAACAACAGGGGCGGGTGCAGGACCTCTTCATCGACAACAGAATGCACGCGGGCGGTGTAGCCAAGGTTGCGGATGTGCTGGGCCAGCACGCCGCCAAGCAGGGAAAACCGCAGATAGGCGCGCATGGACTGGGCACAGGCGATCCAGTCATCCCCGGAGGCGCCTTCCATGGTTTCATGGCCCTGATCGATGATCATTGAAATGGCGTTGCTGTGGTAGGGCGTGATCGGGTCACCGGCGGCGTCGTGGCTGTAATAGGCCCAGTCCGGGCATTCCGACAGGCCGACGGCATCAACGCCAAGAAAATACAGTGCCGCCTTGATGTTGGCGGCGTTGCGGGCGGGGTCTTGGGTAGAGGGATGTTGGGGGGCGGTGGCCGCGCCGTCCTGCAGCAGGATGAACGCCCCAAGGGTAGGGCGGAACGCATAGGCCGAAGCGGATTTGCGCACGTAATTGCCGTTGGTGGCGCCCTGTTGCACGGCCTTGCCAAGGTCACCAAACAGCGCGCGGGCGAACATGTTGGCGCGTTTTGGCACCCGCGCGACATTGGGACGGTCAATATAGGTGGTGGGCTGATCCACCCGTTTCAGGGTTTCAAACCGGTGCGGGCCGTGGTGAAAATCGCGTTTGGCAAACGGATCGCGGTTTTTGGCGTTTTGGGCATGATTGCCAAAGCCGGTATGCCAGCTATTGGGGGGGGTTGCATCCGGGTGCAGGGGCTGATCGGGGGCCAGTTCAAGTGTGGTGGTGACCACGGAGAGGCCAAAATTCGGGCCGAGAAACGGATTTGAAATGCCGGTTTCGGTGGTGGTTGCCAGCCCTGATGCCACCGCCAGCCGGTTCAGGTAGACGTTTGAGGCGGCCATGGAATGGGCGCGCGCCGGCCGGCCCAGGATGCGGAGGTAATTGGCCAGCGTAACGGCCGTTTCCATGGCCCGCAGGCAGGTGCGATGGGTAAGCGCGTTTTGTATCCAAGCGCCGCCTTCTTCCTGCGGTTCTGGGGCGCGGGGCTGATCATAGAGCAAGACAATCGCGTGGCTGTGGTTACGGCAACTGGCCGGGGGCGCGGACATACTGTCACGCAGGCCGGCCATAATTTCATCTATCCCAGCGGCAAGGGTTTTGGGCTGCAGGCTGGCCAGTTGCTGTGCCAGTTGCGCCACGCCGGGGTTTTCAGTGGCGGTGTTGCGCCATGCCTCGGGCGGGATTTCACAGATGCCAACCATCGCCGCGTCACAGTAGTAGCCGAATGATTTCAGGTGGTTAGAGCGATCCTTTGGATCATCTGGGATTTTTGCGCATTGCTTTTTGACCAGCCCTTCGCGGGTGGCGTCCAGCATTGCCTGATAGTGCTGCATGGCGTTGACAATGCTGAGGGGATCATCGGGGCGTTTGAAGGTTAACGGTGTTTGCGGGGTGATATTTTCAAGCGGCGGGCAAAGCGGTGATCTTTGCAGTTTTTCCAGCGGGTAGGGGCCCAGGTGCATGGGGCGGTTTGCGTATGAAAACAGCTTGGACATGGCCCAAGTTGTCGGGTGCATTATCAGGACTGTCAACGGCTCTGTTTTCATGCCATGTGGGGGCAATTGTGAAAGGTATTTCCATGCGCGCCAAAGCCCTGTTGTTTGACAAAGACGGAACGCTGTTTGATTTCCAGAAAACCTGGGGGCCATGGGTGGGGGTGGTGATCGACCGGTTGGCCCGGGGGGACCGGGTGCTGGCCGATAAAATGGACGCTGCAATGGGCTATGGGAGGGCCACGCAGACCGTGGCTGCTGACAGCATTGTCATTGCCGGAACCGTTGCGCAGGGGGCGGCTGGAATGCTGCCTTTCCGGCCGGATATGACCCAGGCGCAGATGATGGCGGTGTTTGATGAAACCGGGGCGCTGGCGACACCGGTTGAGGTGTTGCCGCTTGGCCGGTTTCTGGATCAGCTGACACAAATGGGGGTGCGTTACGGTGTGGCGACCAATGACAGCGAATATGTGGCGCGGGTTCAGTTGCGGGTGCTGGATTTGGAAGACCGGTTTGATTTTATTGCCGGGTTTGACAGTGGATATGGCGGTAAACCGGGCCCGGGGATGTGTTCGGCCTATGCGGATTTTACCGGGCTAGCGCCGGATCAGATCGCCATGGTCGGGGACAGCACCCATGATCTGCAGGCCGGGCGCGCCGCCGGGATGCAAACGGTTGGCGTGTTGACCGGGGTTGTTGGTGCTGAAGAACTGGCGCCATTTGCCGATGTGGTCTTGTCCGATATCGGGGATTTGATTAGCTGGTTAGATCAGGGTCAATAGCAATCAGGAGGGTGCAGTATGGGTAAAAAACCAGTCGTTCAGCATTATTCAGACGTTTTATGTGTGTGGGCCTATGTGTCCAATATCCGCTTTGAACGGTTGATGCAGAAATACTCGGATCAGGTGGTGTTTGAATTGCGCTATTGCTCAGTTTTTCCGGACACAATTGGCAAGATCAATGCGGGTTGGGGTGATCGGGGCGGTTTTGAAGGCTACGGCGCCCATGTAAAATCAGTGGCGGATGATTTTGAGCATGTGGTGATCAGCCCGGATGTCTGGTCAAAGACGCGACCGGTCAGTTCAACCGCGGCCCATATTGCGCTTAAGGCCGCAGAGTTGCAGGAAAATAGTGCCGGGGTGGCGGATGATACACCGCTGGCCGGGCGCGCATACTATCGGATGAGCTGGGCGATGCGGCAGGCATTTTTTCGCGACGGGTTGGATATTGCCCGTTGGGATGTACAGCGCGAATGTGCGAAAAGTGTTGGTTTGCAGGCTGATGGGATGCTGGAGCAGATCCTGTCAGGCGCAGCGGTTGCAGCGCTGGACAGCGATATGGTCGCGGCGCAAAAGGCCGGGATCACCGGCAGCCCGACGTTTTATATGAATGGTGGGCGGCAGGTGCTGTATGGCAATGTCGGGTACAATTTGCTGGACGCCAATATTGTTGAACTTTTACGCCTTCGTGGGGCGGAAGAGGCAAGTTGGTGCTAGGCGATTAGCGCGCCCTGCGCATATTAGCGACACCGGCGGTCGCTTTTCACCCCGACTCTGACCCGGCATTGTTGTTCCCTTGGGGCAACAGGGAGAATGGCAATGCCAGAGACAACAAAACGGCGCAAACGGTCGGGGGGACGGGCGGGAAATGTGCGGCGTGACAATCCGGCGGTGATTGAGCAAATGCCGTGGCGGATTGTTGAAAATACTGACCGGCCGATTGAGCCGCTGGACGAAGCGGGGGTTCAGGCGATCCATGATGGTGCCATGCGCATTCTGGAAGAGATCGGCATTGAGTTTTACAATGAGGAGAGCCTTGCGATTTTTAAAGACGCCGGGTGTATTGTTAACGGCAGCAACGTGCGCATGGGCCGTGATTTTGTGATGGAGATGGTGGCCAAAGCCCCAAGCCAGTTCACCATAACGCCGCGCAATCCGGACCGCACCTTGCCCATTGGTGGCAATCACATGCTGTTTGGCAACGTGTCATCGCCGCCCAATTACTGGGATATGGAAACCGGCAAAGTGACCGGAACGCGGGAACATTGTGCGAATTTGCTGAAGCTGACCCAGTATTTCAACTGCATCCATTTTGCCGGTGGCTATCCGGTGGAACCGGTGGATGTGCATGCCTCGGTCCGGCATCTGGATGTGGTTTATGACAAGCTGATCCTGACCGATAAGGTGGCCCATGCCTATAGTTTGGGCAAAGAACGGGTTGAAGACGTGATGGAGATGGTGCGCATTGCCGGCGGGCTGAGCCATGAAGAATTTGACGCCACGCCGCGGATGTATACCAACATCAATTCGACTTCTCCGCTTAAGCACGACGTTCCGATGATTGACGGCTGTTTACGGATGGTTCGGCGCGGGCAGGCGGTGTTTATCACGCCGTTTACATTGGCCGGGGCCATGGCGCCGGTGACCATGGCCGGGGCGGTGACGCAATCAATAGCGGAAGCGTTGTGCGCGATTGCGCTGTTTCAATATGTCAAACCCGGCTGCCCCTGTGTGATCGGTACTTTCACGTCAAATGTGGACATGAAAACCGGTGCGCCGGCCTTTGGCACCCCGGAATATATGCGCGCGACCCAAATGACCGGACAAATGGCGCGGTTTTATAAGCTGCCCATGCGGGCATCCGGGGTTTGCACGGCGAATGTACCGGACGGGCAGGCAATGTGGGAAACATCTAATAGCCTGTGGTCTGCCGTGCAGTCGGGCACAAATGTGGTCTATCACGCGGCAGGCTGGCTGGAAGGCGGGTTGATTGCCAGCCCGGAAAAATTCATCATGGATTGTGAAGTTTTGCAGATGATCCAGCGTTATATGGAGCCAGCGATTACCGCGACCACGCCGGATGACATCGCGCTGGGGGCAATCGCCGAAGTGGGCAGCGACGGGCATTTCTTTGGGGTGCAGCATACACAGGATCGCTATGAGGAGGCGTTTTACCAGCCGTTTCTGGCCGACTGGACAAATTATGAAGGCTGGGAGATCAAAGGCGGGGTTTGGACGGCGGAACGGGCCCATAAAATGTTCAAGGACATAATAGCGAGCTTTGAGGCACCGGCGATGGATATTGCCATTCGCGATGAACTGTCGGATTTCGTAGCCCGGCGCAAATCAGAGGGCGGCGCGCCGACAGATTTCTGATCGATTAAATTGTAAGCGAATTTTCAGGCGTTGTTTCGGTTTTCTTAAGCCTGGTTGACTAGCGTGATCCCAAATACGAGGGATGGTTAAATGCATGGTTTGATTAACTGGTCACTACAAAGTTTTATTACCGAAACTTATGGACCCGGTGACTGGGAAAAAATTGCCGTCAGCGCCGGTCTGGACACGGCCGGTTTTGAAGCGTTGATGGTATATGAAGACACGATCACCTACGCGGTGTTAGATGCGGCGGCAGCGCACCTAAACAAACCATCTGAAGCGATACTTGAGGATTTGGGTACGTTTTTGTGCACCCATCATAAGTTGGAAGCGGTGCGCCGGTTGCTACGATTTGGTGGGGAAACATTCCCTGATTTTCTGTGTTCACTTGATGATCTGGCGGACCGGGTGCATCTGGCTCTGCCGGATCTGGAAATACCGGATATTGAGTTGCGCCTGAACGCACCGGGCAATATCACCATGCGCTGCATTGGCAAACACCCCGGTTTTGGCCATGTGATGGTTGGGATTTTACAGGCGATGTCAGACGATTATGGCATGTTGACGTTGTTTGAGCATATGGGCCGGGATCAGGGGGTGGAGGTTATTTCGATCCAGCTGCTGACAGCCGCCCATTCTAAGGGCCGGCAATTCAGTTTGGCGTCGCAGGCCGTTTAAATGTCTGAGACTTTGAATATTACACGGTTTGATGACGCAACTTTGGATTTGCTCATGCCCATGAGCCTGACGGTTTTGCCCACTGGTCATATTGGGCGGCTGGCCCCAACGATTGCCAAACTGCGCCCGGATCAAAATTTGTTGGGCAAACGGTTTTTGGAAGTTTTTGAAATCACGCGCCCGCGTAGGAAAATCACAAATTTTGACGATCTGGCTTCCATATGTGGTTCAAAACTGCGGCTTCGTTTCCGTAACGGTGCCCCTATTTTAATGAAAGGGGTGATGGTTGCCGAGCAAGGCCGCGGGTGTTTGCTGGTAAATCTGTCATTTGGTTTTCATCTGGTGGATGCGGTGGGTGAATACGGGTTGACCAATGGAGATTTTGCCCAGACGGAACTGGCGATTGAAATGCTGTATCTGATGGAGGCAAAAACCGCTGTCATGGAGGAATCGCGCAAGCTGAACCAGCGGCTGCATGGTGCCAGGCTTGCCGCCGAACAGCAGGCGCTTAGTGATGTTCTGACCGGCTTGCAAAACCGGCGCGCGATGGATCGGGTGCTGTCTGATCTGGTTGCAAACGGTATTCCCTTTGGTCTGATGCATGTTGATCTGGATTATTTCAAAGCCGTCAATGATACATTTGGCCATGCGGCAGGGGACCATGTTTTGAAGGTTGCCGCAGACATATTGACCGATGAAACCCGGGATTGTGATACCGTTGCCCGTGTTGGCGGGGATGAGTTTGTTTTGATATTTGAGGATCTGGTGGATGAAAAACGCCTGATGAAAATTGCCAACCGTATTGTTGAGCGCCTTGAGGTGCCGGTGGAGTTTAACGACAAAACCTGTCGGATATCGGGTAGCATTGGCTTTAATACCTCTGATTTTTATGCAGAACCGGATCTGGACAAAATGCTGTCGGATGCGGATGTTGCACTTTATGCTTCCAAGCACAAAGGCCGGGCCTGTACGACAATGGTTACTGCGGAATTGCTGGAAAATGCGGCGGCAAACAGTGGTGAGCATTCGGACAATGGTGTCAGTTTCAAATAGGCGCGGCAGAAATTCCACTATGCTTAATATTGTCAGGGAAAATATTTCGCCGGAATTCTGCAATGGTTTCGTATAACCCTATAAGTCAGCAACTAATTTGATCCTATGGGCCAGTTATGATTTCCAACAATACCATCGCAACAATCAGATTTGGCTATGGGCCGGTCCAGTTGCAAGCGCCGCAATCTGCCCAGACATTGTTGGATAGTTTGGCTGACAACAATAAAGTTGCGCAAATCTATCCGTCGCCTTCCACCCAGTCGATTATATTGCAGCTAAAGAGATATCAAAGAGCGCGAAAGGCTGCAGAAACCGAGAAAGAGGAAAAAGCGGCGCGCCGGGAAATTAGCCAGACAGGTGCCCTGGCGCTGTTGCATGGAAATGCCCGGATATTGGATACCGACGCGCCGTTTCTGGAGCGTTTGAACTGGTTCTGGGCGGATCATTTCACCGCGGTTGGAAAAAACCTGACCAGTCGTGCCTTTGCCCCGGCCTATCTGGATGAGGCGATCCGCCCCCATGTGACCGGCAATTTTTCTGAAATGTTGAAAGCGGTCGCGACCCATCCGTTTATGTTGAATTACCTGGATCAGGCAAAATCTGTCGGACCAAATTCGCGGATCGGGCAGCGTCGCAATAGGGGGCTAAACGAGAATCTGGCGCGTGAAATGCTGGAACTGCATACGCTGGGGGTGGGGGATGCCTATGATCAGCGCGATGTGCGGCAGCTGGCTGAGCTGCTGACCGGGTTAAGTATTTCCCCAAAGACCGGATTTGTATTCAACGGGCGGCAATCAGAACCCGGGGAAAAGATCATCCTTGGCAAGGTCTATGGTGGCGTGTCCCCGGACCTGAATGATATTTTTGCGGCGTTGGATGATCTGGCGCTGCACCCTGCAACGGCGCGCCATCTGGCCCGAAAGCTGGCCGTTCACTTTGTGTCGGATGTGCCGGATTCTGGATTGGTTGAACATATGGCGGCGACATATCTGGCGAATAATGCGGACCTGAACGCCTTGTATCAGGCAATGCTGGAGCACCCGGCGGCGTGGGGGCCGCTGGGGCAAAAGGCGAAACAGCCGTTTGATTTTTTGGTATCTGCATTGGTGGCATTGCAGGTAAGCGGTGCGGAATTGCTGGCGCTGGACGACAAAGAAAAACGCAACCTGTTGTACAAGCCGTTATTGGCAATGGGCCAACCTTTTATGCAGGCGCGAGGGCCGGATGGTTGGCCGGAGGCGGCAGATAACTGGATCACACCGCAAGGATTGGCCGTTCGGATCGCCTGGGCGCTGCGGATTTCGAAACTTGTCGGTGATCGGGTGTCAGAGCCGGTGGAATTTTTACAATCAACTTTGGCGGATGCAGCCGGACCAAAGTTAAGTTGGGCGGTGAAACAGGTGGATACGGTACAGGATGGCGTCGGTTTGATTTTTGCTTCAGCCGAATTTAACCGTCGTTAGGAGGATCAAGTGCCCAAATATGTGATGGACAGACGAAAATTGTTAAAAGGAATGGGCTGTTCACTGGCGGCGCATCCGCTGATGACATCGGTGACTTTTGCCGCAGTTCCGGGTGAGGCGCGTCTGGTTGTTCTGATCCTGCGCGGCGCGATGGATGGGTTGGATGTGGTGCAGCCGGTCGGGGACAAAAACTATGCCGGTTCGCGCCCTGACCTTCGCAGCACGTCGACCGATCTGAATGGATTTTTCGCGATGAATGACGGTCTGGGGAAACTGCGGCCGCTCTGGAAAAATGGTGAGCTTGGCTTTGTGCATGCAGTGTCGACGCCGTATCGCGACAAACGCAGCCATTTTGACGGGCAGGATCTGCTAGAGGCAGGCACAGCAATGGGTGCAATGGGTGCTGGTCGTGACGGTTGGCTGAACCGGTTGTTGCAGCGCATGCCGGGCGCAACGGCGCAGACCGCATTTGCGATCGGTCAGGAAAACCTGAAAATACTGACCGGGGCTGCGCCGGTGTCCAACTGGGCGCCAAATACACAGCTTAATCTGTCGGATCAGGCGCAAAAACTATTGGCTGAGATTTACGACGATGATCCGTTGTTTCGCGCGTCTTCCAGCGAGGCTATGGAGCTGGCACAGGTTATCAATGCAGACATGGAAATGGGTGAAACCAGCGACGGGATGCAAATGATGATGCAACAGGGTGGCGGGCGTTCTGATACCGCATTGGCGGCTTTTGCGGCGGACCGTATGAACCGTGACACGAGAATTGCATGTTTTTCGATCAATGGCTGGGATACCCATCGCAATCAGTCGGCCGGGCTGAACCGGGCTTTGCCGCGGTTGGCCGATGTCATTCTGACGTTAAAACAGGGGCTTGGCGACAACTGGGGGCAGACATGTGTGCTGGCGATGACCGAATTTGGCCGCACGGTGCGTGAAAACGGCACCGGCGGGACCGACCATGGAACCGGTGGGATGATGTTGTTGGCCGGGGGGGCGATCGCCGGGGGCAAAGTCTATGGACGCTGGCCGGGTCTGGCTGAGGCGGACCTGTATCAGCGCCGTGATCTGATGCCCACGGGGGACGTGCGCGCGGTGGCCGGTTGGGTGATGGCCGATATGTTTGGCACCGAACGCGCGGCACTGGAAGGTACGGTATTTCCAGGGTTGGATCTGGGGGATAATCCGGGGTTCATCCTTTGAGTTCATTCAGGAGTGCGCGGTGCAGTTCCGGGGTCGCGGCAGAAATGACGCGGCCGTCCGAGCCAAGGCCCAGTGGCGCACCGTTCCAGTCGGTGATGATGCCACCCGCCTGTTGCACAACAGCCATCAACGGCAGAAAATCAAATGGTTTCAGGTCGTAATCAATGCAGGCATCCGCATGGCCCGCTGCCACCAGCATGTGGGGGTAGCAATCATTGCCAAAGCGGCGGTCCTGACCCGCGCGGTTCAGTTTTTCGAATACGGCAGGGTCGGTTTTTAGAATTTTGTCCGCTTCATTGATGTAGATGAACGCCGTTTCAAGCTGCGTGGTTGCAGATGTTTTGATGGGCGTACCGTTCAGAAAAGCGCCGTTTTTGCTACCGGTAAAAACTTCGGATAATTCTGGCATGCGGACGATGCCCAGTTCCGGGAGGCCATCGTTTAACAAAGCAATCAACATCCCATAAAGCGGCATGCCGGAGATGAACGATCGGGTGCCGTCTATGGGGTCAATGATCCACTGATAGGGGCCATTGCCGGGCTTATCGGCGAATTCTTCGCCGATGATACCGTGATCCGGAAACTGATCTGCCAACGCATCACGGATGAACTTTTCGGTTGCCTGATCGGCGATGGTTACCGGACTGGCGTCATCTTTATGGTCAACAGAAACGTGGTTGCGAAAATACTGACGGGGGATTTTTTCAGCCTGTTCAGTGATCGACAAAATGGTTTGCAGAGTGTCTTGCAATTGCGGGTTCCGTTTTGCTGGAGTGGTTGGTTTTGGGATGTATATGGCGCGGTTAATATTGGGACAATATCTAAATTCTTGGCAATTTCTGAGGGCATGTGCAAACTGTGGTGGCAAAGCGACGTGAATTGTCTGGCAATAAGATGGATATTGATATTTTCCGATGACAACTGAGGACACCCTGTCGCAAATTCAGGCGTTGCCGATCTGGCAGGGCGACATCTGTGCTGAGCCTTTGGCGGGGGGGCTGACCAACGTAAATTATTTGGTCACAGACGCTGGCAAACGGTTTGTGGTGCGAATGGGTCAGGATATTTCAGAGCACCATGTGGTGCGCGCAAATGAACTGGCGGCAAGCCGAGCGGCACATCTGGCGGGGTTGTCGCCGGCGGTGGTACATGCGCAAACGGGTATTACCGTTCTGGAATTTATTGAGAGCAAGACCCTGTCGGCAACAGACATTCAGCGCCCGGAAATGTTGGCGCGTATTGTTGCGCTGATCGGGAAATGCCACCGGGATATCCCGCAGTTTTTGCGCGGCCCGGCGCCAATTTTCTGGGTTTTTCATGTGATCCGTGATTATGGAAAAAGACTGAAAACAGGCCCAGGCCCCTACGCCAGTATGATACCTGAGTTGCTGGAGATTGCCACACAGCTTGAGGCCGACGCCGCGCCGTTTGATATCGTCTTTGGTCACAATGATTTGCTGGCCGCGAATTTTCTGGATGACGGTGAAAGGCTATGGCTGATTGATTGGGATTATGCCGGGTTTAACACGCCGCTGTTTGATCTGGGCGGGCTGGCGTCAAACAATGGCCTGGGTGGGGACCAGGAAACCCACATGCTTGAACTGTATATTGATGCCCCGGTAACTGCGGAGCTAAGGCGTCGTTATGACGCGATGAAATGCGCGTCACTTTTGCGCGAAACCATGTGGAGCATGGTGTCGGAATTGACGTCAAAGCTGGATGTGGATTTTGCGCCCTACACCTCTGAAAATCTGGTGCGATTTCGCAAGGCCTATGATGTGTTCCGCCAGACATAGCCGGATGGGTTTTGACAGGTATGGTCCAAATTCCGATTAACCGGTATCAAATCATTTTCCAGGTTTTATCCAGCACCCGCAGCCAGTTTTGGTAGCACAGTTTGCGCATAAGGGCGGTATCATAGCCGTGTATCAACATGGCAGCACGCAGATTGTTCAGGCCAGCTACATCTTTGATTCCATCCGGCACCAAAGCCCCGTCAAAGTCCGAGCCAAAGCCCACACGATCTTCGCCCAGCCGATCAATCATATAGTCCAGATGCCGCAACATGGTGTCCAATGGCACGTCAGATAACATTTGGCCGTCTTCGCGCAAAAAGGCGGTGGCGAAGTTCAGGCCAACCATGCCGTCGCTGTCGGCGATTGCATCCAGCTGCCGGTCGGTCAGGTTGCGTGAATGGGGGCAAATTGCGTGGACGTTGGAATGGGTCGCCACAAGGGGAGCATCGCTGATTTTTGCAATGTCCCAAAATCCGGCTTCATTTAAGTGAGACATGTCAAGCATGATGCCAAGCTGGTTGCAGCGTTTTACCAGCCGTTTGCCGGGTTCGGTCAGGCCGGGCCCTGTGTCACCGTCCGAGGGGAACCGGAAGGGGACGCCATGGCCAAAAATTGTCGGGCGGCTCCAGACCGGGCCGATGGAGCGCAGACCGGCAGCATAGAGCATATCCAGCGCGTGCAGGTCGGCGTCAATTGCTTCGGCACCTTCCATATGCATGATCGCCGCCATTTTCCCGGTGGAAAAGCAGGTTTGCAGCTCTGATGTTGTATGGCAGATTTTGAGCGCCCCGATTTCCTGCAATCGCAGGAGGATGGCGATTTCCCGGGTCACCACTGACATGGCATGGGGTTGATCTACGGCAGCGGGCAGCGGCAGGTCATAGGCGGGATGGCACATGTCGGCGTCGCTATCAGCCGCATCTTCGGGCTGATCAGGGGTTTGAACATAAAGTGCGAAGAAGCCACCGCCAAATCCACCGACTGCTGCGCGCGGGGCGTCAATGTGGCCATGGCATCCATCCGCAAACCTTTGCGCTGAATTGGGGTCATCTGCCAACAGAAGCTTGAATAGCACGTCGTTGTGGCCATCAAAAATCATTGGTTCAGTTGGGTTTTGCATTAATTTCTTTGACCTCTGGCAGGTGTTGTTGGTGTTGATGCTTGGCTTGTCCCCGGGTTCACGGTTTCGAATTTCATCTGTAGCGGGTTCCTATGGTCAGGCCAATATCATCGGGTAATTCTGTTTCAAATTACCAGTTTGATCGCGTATGCCACCAACCCAAGGGCCAGAACGCTGGCGCACCAAAGGCCCACAAACCAAGCCAACCGCCGCCAGCCCGGTGGCATCAGTGATACCCGTGATCAGGATCAACCTTGCCGCGGAAAACCCAATAGGAATAAGCCGTATAGCTTAGGATTGTCGGGATCAGGAACAGCGCGCCCCAGCCGATAAAGACCAGGCTTTTGTCGGGTGCTGCAACCTGCCAGATGGTCAGGCTTGGGGGGACAAGATAGGGGTAAAAGCTAATGCTAATGCCGATAAAGCCCAGTATAAACAGGGTTAAAGCGGCCAGAAACGGCACCAGATCATTTCGTTGTTTCAGCCCCTGATAAAGCCGGTAGCTGGTGAACAGAATAATGAATGGCATGACAACGGATAATATCCCGCTTGGCCATGAGAACCAGCGCGCAAGGTAATGTGGATTGAGGAAAGGCGTGATCGCTGTGACCAGACCCATAGATACCAATGTTCCCACCGCAAAACGCCATGACAGCCGATAGGCCAATTCGCGCACCTCACCGGTGGTTTTCAGGATCAGCCAGGTGCTGCCCAAAAGCGCATAGCCGATGACAAGGGCAAATCCTGTCAGCATTGAAAACGGTGTCAACCAGTCCCAGTTGCCTCCGGCATAGGCACGGTCCGCGACCTTAATGCCCTGAACCAAGGCGCCCAGTGTGATGCCCTGAGCAAATGCTGCCATGGTTGAACCGCCGGCAAAGGCCCAATCCCACAGGAATTTGGCACGCTGGGTTCGCCAGCGAAATTCAAATGCAACGCCGCGAAAAATCAGCCCGATCAACATGGCAATGATCGGCGCATAAAGCGCCGGCAGTACCACCGCGTAGGCCAATGGGAACACGGCAAGCAGGCCACCACCGCCCAGCACCAGCCATGTTTCGTTACCGTCCCAGACCGGAGCGACAGAATTCATCGCCAGATCCCTGTCTTTTTCGGATTTCAATAGCGGGAACAGAATACCCACGCCCAGATCAAAGCCGTCCAGAACCACATAGGTCAGTACTGAAAATGCGATGACCCCCGCCCAGATAAATGCCAGATCAAACATCATTCTTCGGCTCCTTTTTTCCTGCGGGTTATTGCGGGGCCGGGGGTCAGGCCGGCGGCGCGGGTGGGGCCGATATTCTGGATTGGGGTTCCCTGATCCGGGGGCTGGTTCATCAATCTGAGAATGTAGAATGTGCCCGCACCAAACAGGGTGAAATACACGATGACAAAGGCGATCAACGAGGCTGCAACGGCGCTAACCTCAAGCGGGCCAGCGCTGTCGACGGTGCGCAGAACGCCGTAAACTGTCCAGGGCTGACGCCCGACTTCGGTGGTGATCCAGCCGGCAAGCACGGCAACAAAGCCCATGGGGCCCATACCGATGGCGGCCATTTGCAACCAGCGTGAAACAAACAGATCGCCGCGCCAGCGTTGATAGGCGGCCCATAGCCCGAGGCCGAATATGGCAAAGCCGATACCCACCATTACCCGAAAGCTCCAGAATACAATGATCGCGGGGGGGCGTTCATCCTTTGGAAATTCCTTGAGACCTTTGATTTCCCCGGTCAGGGAACGGGTCAGGATCAGGGAGCCGAGATAGGGGATTTCCAGCGCGTATTTGGTTTCTTCGGCTTCGTTATCAGGAAAACCGAACAGGATCAGCGGCGCGCCGCCTTCATGGGTTTCAAAGTGGCCTTCGATTGCCGCTATTTTGGCGGGCTGGTATTTTAGGGTGTTCAACCCGTGTTCATCACCCACCAGAATTTGCAAAGGCGCTACGGTGATCAGCATCCACATGGCCATCGAAAACATCAGCCGGGCGCCTTTGTTGGTGCTGTCGCGCAGCAGGTGCAGGGCACCAACGGCGCCGATTGCCAGCGCTGTTGTCAGGAAGGCGGCCAACACCATATGTACCAGACGGTAGGGAAAGGACGGGTTGAATACAATTTTCCACCAGTTTTCAGGTACAAACTGACCCACCTCGTTGATTGAATAACCGGCTGGGGTTTGCATCCAGCTGTTCACGCTGAGGATCCATGTGGCCGACATCAGGGTGCCCAGTGCAACCATTGTGGTCGCAAATAGATGCAAACGCGGCCCGACCTTATCACGACCAAACAGCATCACCCCGAGGAAACCGGCCTCAAGAAAAAATGCTGACATCACTTCATAGGCCAGAAGTGGGCCAAGAACCGGCCCGGTTTTGTCGGAGAATACCGGCCAGTTGGTGCCGAACTGGTAGGACATGACAATGCCGGACACCACGCCCATGCCAAACACAACAGCAAAAATTGTTTTCCAGTAGTCAAACGTTCGCAGGTAGATTTGTTTGCCGGTGATGAAGTGTAACCCGTTGAGAACAGCCAGATAACTGGCCAATCCTATTGAGAAAGCCGGGAAAGTTATGTGGGCAGAAACCGTGAAGGCAAACTGAATTCTGGCCAGCTCTATTGCATCAAAACCGAGCATCACGCGACCTCCTGTAAGTGTGCGGAGTTACACAATGTTGTCAGTAACTCAAGTGTGCCGATTGACGCTGAGCCAGTTTTTCCGGTGTTTAACCAGGAAAATTACCAACTATTTTCAACAGCTCGGGGAGTTCAGAGTAGTTCGCAAAAACCTGATCATGGGGAATTTCGCAGACCGGGCTTTTACGGTAACCTTTGCTGAAAAGCAGAAACGGGGTTTTGGCGGCGACGGCAGTTGCTGCATCAACTTCACTGTCGCCAACATAAGCGACATTATCCGCGCCCAGCTCATTGATGCAGGCAAATAGCATTGCCGGGTCTGGTTTGTGTGTTGGCAAACTGTCACCGCCGATAACAGAGCTGAAATAGTTGGATATACCAAGTGCTTTGAGAACTTTTAGCGTGATATTATGCACTTTGTTGGTGCAGACACCCATTGGGATGCCTTTGGATTTCAGATCATTGAGGACGTCCAGAACACCGGGGTAAAGCACGGTTTTGTCTGCGGGGTTTGCTGAATAGAATGACTCAAACTGCGCGGTTAGTTTAGCGTGGCGATCATTGCTAAAGGGAATGTCGGCGACGCCCATGACCCGTTCAACTAATTTCGGAACACCGTTGCCGATGAAAGAGCGAACAATATCAAGTGGCAGGGGGTCAAGATTATTTTTTGCCAAAACCGCATTGGTGCAAGCGTGTAAGTCCGGGGCGCTGTCACAAAGCGTGCCATCAAGATCAAAAATTACCGCGTTCATTTTGTCCTGTTCCAATTATTGTAAAAATAATTCAGCGTTCAATTTTTTGACGGAATTTATTTTGTTGAAACTATCAACCACGGCCCTGGCTTCACTGAAATCAGACCCGAGCGTGTAAATACCCGGGGAAACAATGCAGGGCACGTTTGCACCAACGCAGGACAACAGCCCATTGCGGCTGTCTTCCAGACCGACGCATTCTGACGGGGCCAGCCCCAGACCGGCAACTGCCAAGTCAAACACATCAGACGCCGGTTTTTTGTTTGCCACTTCATCACCAGCAGCGATGACTTCGAATACGTCACTGGCGGGTTTGCCAAAGCAGGCCTGGGACAGACAATCGACATTGGGGCGGTTGGTGGTGGTGGCAACAGCAAGCCGCACGCCGTTCTTTGCCGCGTCGGCAATCAGATCGGTAATGCCGGGGCGCAATTTGGCGGCGCCACCGGCAATCAGTTCGCCGTACACCGCCGTTTTGCGTTTGTGGATATTAGCGATTTTTGCCTGATCTGCCGGTTGCTTCAGGTGATCCTGCAAATAGGTGGTCATCCGTTCCTTGCCGCCGGTAGTTTTCAACAGTTCACCGTAAAGGTCCCGTGACCAGTTCCAGGGCAGGTCAAATTCCCTGAACGTCTGATTGAACGCTAACCTGTGCGCCTCTTCTGTTTCGGCAAGGGTGCCGTCAACGTCAAATATTATAGCCTTGATGCTCACTTACGGGCGGCTTCGGAGGCGTCGCGAATGGCGCGGATATTTTCACCGTAGGGCGCGGGGTTGGAAACCGAACCACCTTTGAACACGGCAGAGCCCGCTACCAGAACATCGGCACCGGCAGCGGCCATCAGCGGGCCGGTTTCGGGGGTGATGCCGCCGTCGATTTCGATGTGAATGTCGCGATCACCGATCATTTTGCGGATGGTTTTGACCTTGTCGATCTGGCTGTGAATGAATTTTTGCCCACCAAAGCCGGGGTTCACTGTCATCACGCAGACCATATCAATCAGGTCCATGACATATTCGATTGAGCTGGCCGGGGTAGACGGGTTTAGCGCCACACCGGCCTTGCACCCCAGGTCACGAATATACTGCAGGGATCGGTGCAGATGTGGCCCGGCTTCTACATGGATGGTCAGAATGTCAGACCCGGCATCAGCAAAGGCTTTCAGGTACTGATCGGTTGGTGCGATCATCAGATGCACGTCCATGACGGTTTTGATATGCGGGCGGATGGCTTTGCAGGTGTCGGGGCCAAAGGTGATGTTGGGCACAAAATGCCCGTCCATCACGTCGATATGCACCCAGTCACAGCCCTGCGCCTCAATCGCGTCAATTTCAGCGCCGAAATTGGCGAAATCGGCGGCCAGAATGGAGGGGGCTATTTTGATTGAACGGTCAAGGGACATGGTGGCGCTCCGGTTGCTGGGGTTGGGGGGCGGCGTTAGTTGCCTGACGCCATCCCGTGCTGTTTATATTAATCAGGCGATCTGGGGATCAAGGGAGCCATCAGCGTAACGCCTGGCCATATCATCCATTGGAATGACAGTGATTTTACCAGCGTTACCTGCGGTTCCAAAACGTTCAAACCGGTCCTGAACCAGTTTGCCCATCTCATCCATTGCCGGGATCATGAATTTGCGTGGGTCAAATTCTTTGGGGGAGGTGGCGGCCACTTTACGGAACTGGCCGGTGATGGCCATGCGATTATCGGTGTCGATATTCACCTTGCGCACACCCATTTTGATGCCTTTTTCAATCTCTTCGACCGGGACACCATAGGTCTGGGGCATTTCACCGCCGAAATCATTGATCAGGTCCTGCAAATATTGCGGTACGCTGGAGGAGCCGTGCATTACCAGATGGGTGCTGGGCAATTTGGCGTGGATCGCGGCGATCTGGCTCATGGCGAGGGTTTCGCCGGTGGGTTTGCTGGAAAACTTGTAGGCACCGTGGGAGGTACCGCAGGCGATGGCCAGCGCGTCGACCTTAGTGATTTTGACAAATTCAACGGCTTCGTCGGGGTCGGTCAGCAGCTGATCCATTGAAAGTTTGCCGGTCGCGCCGGATCCGTCTTCTTCGGCAGCTTCACCGGTTTCAAGGGAACCTAAGACACCCAGTTCGCCTTCTACTGAGGCACCGACCCAATGGGCAAGGTCAGAAACGGCTTTGGTGATTGTTGAGTTATAGTCAAAATCAGCCGGGGTTTTCATGTCTTCCATTAGCGAGCCATCCATCATCACCGAGGTGAAACCATAGCGGATTGCCGAGGAGCAGGTGGCTTCGTTATTGCCGTGGTCCTGATGCATGCAGATCGGAATGGCCGGGTACATTTCGGCCAGTGCCTGGATCATATGGCGCAGCATGATATCGCCGGCATAGGAGCGCGCGCCGCGGCTGGCCTGCATGATCACCGGTGCGTTGCTTTTTTGCGCAGCGGCCATGATCGCAAGGCCCTGTTCCATGTTGTTGATGTTAAATGCCGGCACGCCGTAGTCGTTTTCGGCGGCGTGATCCAGCAGTTGGCGAAGGGTTATCAGGGCCATTTCGTATTCTCCTAGTGACTTATGATGTGCGGTTAAGGGCGGCTATGCCGGGCAATTCGCGGCCCTCAAGCCATTCCAGAAACGCGCCCCCGGCTGAGGACACGTAAGTAAAATCATCCACGACGCCGGCATCGATCAGGGCAGAAACGGTATCACCACCCCCGGCGACAGCGACGGCGGAACCGTCTTTGACCAGTTTTGCGGCGGCACGGGCAAGCGCTGTGGTGCCGGTGTCAAAGGGCGGGATTTCGAAGGCACCAAGGGGGCCATTCCACAGGATGGTTTTTGAAGTTTTCAGCACTTCAATGAAATCAGAGACCGCCTGTGGGCCTGCATCCAGTATCATCTGATCGTCCGGGCAGGCATCATTAGCGGTGACGGTCGCGGTGGCCCCGGCCTTAAATTCAGGTGAGCAGACAACATCGGCGGGCAGCAGTACTTTGCAGCCGGATTTTGCCGCCAGCGCGCGGATTTCGCGCACTGTGTCGCCCTGATCTTTTTCGTGCAACGATGTGCCCATGGGCGCGCCGTCTTCAAACAGGAAGGTGTTGGCCATGGCCCCGCCAATGATCACCGCGTCAAGTTTAGTGACCAGGTTTTTCAGGACCGGGATTTTTGAGCTGATCTTGGCGCCGCCGACAATGGCGACAGAGGGGCGTTGCGGGGCTTCTAGTGCGTCCGTTAAGGCGTTGATTTCCGTATTTAAAAGCGGCCCCGCCGTGGCGGGCAGAAAGCCGACGATGGCTGAAGTCGACGCATGCGCCCGGTGCGCGCTTGAAAACGCGTCATTGACGTAAATGTCGCCGAGCTTGGCCAGTTCGGCGGCGAAACCGCTGTCATTGGCTTCTTCGCGGGGGTCAAAACGCAGGTTTTCGCACAGAATTGCTGTGCCATTGGTCAGGTTTTTCGCCGCCGTTTCGATATCCGGGCCGACGCAGGACATTGCAAACGCCAGTGGACAATCCAGCGCGTCGGCCAGTTCGTTGACAATGTTTGACAGTGAAAATTCTGGTACAACCTGCCCCTTGGGGCGCCCGAAATGCGACAGGATCACCAGCCGTGCGCCACGCGCCAGCAGGGGTTTCATGCCGTCGGCAAACCGGGTGATGCGGGTGGTGTCGCTGACGCGACCGTCCTGCATCGGAACATTCAGGTCGGCGCGCACCACCAGGGTTTTGCCGGAAACGTCCAGATCTGTAATGGGAATGATTGGCATCAGATCAGTTTCCCCATTGCCACCGCGGTATCGCCCATGCGGTTTGAGAAG
>CAZETX010000022.1:0-42981 GCA_964514925.1 uncultured Marinosulfonomonas sp. | reverse complement strand
GCTTGAGTTCCCGCATTTGGCGTCCTAAACAAGGGCGTGCACCCCTGTGGATCGGAGGCTGAAAATGCAGGTAAAATCGGACCTTTCGGCAAGTATCGGCAACACCCCCCTGATCCGGCTGAACCGCCCAAGTCAGGCCACGGGTTGCGAGATTTTAGGCAAGGCGGAGTTTATGAACCCGGGCCAGTCGGTCAAGGACCGGGCGGCGTTGTACATCATTCGGGATGCGGTTGCGCAGGGCGCCTTGAAGCCCGGCGGCACCATTGTTGAAGGCACGGCTGGCAATACCGGCATCGGGCTGGCGCTGGTGGGGGCGTCTTTGGGGTACCGCACGGTGATTGTCATCCCCGATACCCAAAGTCAGGAAAAAAAGGACATGATCCGGCTGGCAGGGGCCGAGTTGGTGGAAGTTCCGGCGGTGCCGTACAGGAACCCGGATAACTATGTGCACTATTCCGAACGTCTGGCGAAAGAACTGGCAAAGTCTGAGCCAAGGGGCGCGATCTGGGCAAATCAGTTTGACAATGTCGCCAACCGGCGGGCCCATGCCGAAACCACAGGGCCGGAAATCTGGCAGCAGACCGACGGCAAAATTGACGGTTTTATTTGTGCGGTTGGTTCCGGGGGCACCCTGGCCGGTGTCGCGGATGCGTTGCAGGGCAGGGGCGTTAAAATGGGGCTGGCGGACCCGATGGGGTCGGCGCTGTATCAGTTTTACAAAACCGGTGAGTTCGGCTCTGAAGGCGGCTCGGTTACCGAAGGGATCGGGCAGGGGCGGATTACCGCCAATCTGAAGGGGTTCACCCCGGATTACATTTACCGGATACCGGATGATGAAGCGCTGCCGGCGGTGTTTGATCTGCTGGAACATGAGGGCCTGTGTCTGGGGGGATCAAGTGGCGTGAACGTGGCCGGGGCGATCCGCATGGCGCGGGATATGGGGCCGGGAAAAACCATCGTGACGCCGCTGTGTGATTTTGGCACGCGCTATCAGTCCAAGCTGTTCAATCCGGTATTCCTGCGGGAAAAGGGCCTGCCGGTGCCAAGTTGGTTAACCGGGGATGGCCCGGAGTTGCCCGGAGTATTTGAAGCGTGATGCATCGTTTATTTATGGTTCTGTCGACAGTTTTACTGTTGAGCGGGTTCAGCGCGCTGACGACTGTGTTTGTACCCGGTATGGTCATGGCGCAGGGTGAGGCGGAAACACCGAATTACAGCAGTTGGGAAGATGTGGCTTTGCGGGCAGAGGCGGCCATTCAGGCGGGCCGGGCCTCAAATACTGCGCTGGAGGGATTGCGTGAAGAACTGGCCACCTGGCGTGAGGTATTTCTGGCAGCCCAGGACATCAATCAGGCGCGGATTTCTACGCTGCGCAATCAGATTGCCGCCCTGGGGCCGGCCCCGGAAACCCAAGGGGTCGAGCCGGATGAATTAACCGCACGGCGCGAGGAGCTGACCAACCAACTGGCGGGTCTGGAAGCACCCCAGCGACAGGCAGAAGAGGCCTATAGCCGGGCCGACGGGCTGATCAGCGAAACCGATACCATCATTCGCGAAAGGCAGGCGGCGCGGCTGTTTGAATTGAACCCTTCGCCGATAAATCCGGCAATCTGGCCCGATGCCTATAGTGATATTTCAACGACATTTGCGGGTGCCAAAAGCGAAGTGCAGGGGGCCTGGGGATCGGACGCTTTGCAGGTTGAGCTGCGCAACAATCTGGTCAAGACGCTGATCTACCTGCTGGTGGCGTTTGTGCTGCTGTTTCGCGGGCGGATCTGGATGGTCCGGGTTACCCAGCAGGTGCAGCAATCTGCCGATGGTGCCACCGCCGGTTTGCGCGGTTTCGCAGTGTCGCTTGCGCAGGTAATTTTGCCGGGCATTGGCATCTATGCCTTTGTAGAGGCACTGTTTTCAACGGGTTTGCTTGGGTTTCGCGGCCAGTTGCTGGTGGATGGGCTGATCCCGCTTGGGCTGGCATTTTTTGGCGCGCGCTGGCTGGCGTTGCGGCTGTTGCCCCGGACCCAGATTACCAATGGTTTTTTGCAAATAGGCGATATTGCCGCCGAGCAGGTGCGACGGTTTGCGGGTGGGCTGGGCCTGCTGTGGGGCGGCAATCGCCTGATCGGGCAACTGGCGGATTTTGAAGGATATTCCCAGGCGACCCGGGTGGTTCTGCAATTTCCATTCATCATCCTGAGTGGATTTATCCTGTTCAGATTGGGGCGAATATTGCGCGCCGGCAATGTGGTTGAGCAGCAGGATGCGCCACAGGATACGCCAGTTGAATGGACCTTTAGGAAACGCGCAACAAACCTGTTGGGACGGGCATTGATTTTGGTGGGTGCCGGGGGGCCGATTGCCGCGGCGATTGGGTTTCATACCGGTGCCGAAGCGGTTATTTTTCCGGCGATCCTGAGCGTCGCACTGTTGGCGCTGATCGTTATTCTGGCCGGAGTGTTGCGCGATGTTTATGGCTTTATTGCCAAACGCGACCAGCAATCTGCCCGGGAAGCGCTGATGCCAATACTGGTTAGTTTTGCATTGGTTGCCGCTTCAATCCCGTTATTTGCGCTGATCTGGGGCGCGCGGGTGGCGGATCTTTCTGAGATGTGGTCAAGATTCCGCGAAGGTTTTCAGCTTGGTGACACGCGGATATCGCCGTCGGATTTTCTGACATTCGCAGTGGTTTTTGTTATTGGTTACATGCTGACGCGGATGCTGCAGTCAACGCTGAGAACGTCAGTTTTACCGAAAACATCCATTGATCCCGGCGGGCAATCGGCGATCCTGTCAGGTCTGGGTTATGTCGGGATATTTCTGGCGGCAGTGGTGGCCATTACCACGGCGGGGATTGATCTGTCATCGCTGGCGATTGTTGCCGGTGCGCTGTCGGTTGGGATTGGTTTCGGGCTGCAAAACATCGTGTCTAACTTTGTCGCCGGAATTATTCTGCTGATCGAGCGCCCCATATCCGAAGGTGACTGGATTGAGGTGGGGGGCTATTCGGGAACGGTGCGCGACATTTCTGTTCGCTCAACGCGGATTGAAACCTTCAACCGCACGGATGTGATCATTCCCAACGCTGATTTGGTATCCGGTGCGGTCACAAATTACACCCGCGGAAATCTGATTGGGCGCGCGGTTATTGCCGTTGGCGTTGCTTATGGTACCGATACCATGCGGGTTCAGGAACTGTTGAAAGAGATCGCCGGCAAGCACCCGATGGTGTCGCTGAACCCGTCGCCCTCGGTTCATCTGGTGAATTTTGGCGCCGACAGTCTGGACTTTGAAATCCGGGCCATATTGCGGGATGTGAATTTCATTCTGACGGTGAAAAGCGATATTCACCACGAAATTGCCCGCCGGTTTGCCGAGGAAGGCATTGAAATTCCGTTTGCTCAGCGCGATGTCTGGTTGCGCAATCCAGAGTCATTGCACGCAGCACCAAAACCTGCCCGCAAGCGCGCGACCAAACCCAAATGACCGAAATATTGTTCCACGCCGATAGTTATCTTAAGCGCTGTAATTCCATCGTCTCAGGGTATTCACCCGAGGGTGGTGTGATGCTTGAGGCGACAATTTTTTACCCATTGGGTGGCGGACAACCCGGGGACAGTGGCAGGCTGATCTGGGAAACCGGTTCATTGCCCATAGCGACCACAGTTAAGGGCGAGGGGCAGGAAATTGTGCTGGTTCCTGGCGCACCCGATACCTTGCCCCCCATCGGTGCCCAGGTGGAGCAAGTGCTGGATTGGGATCGCCGGCTGCGACATATGCGTGTGCATACCGCATTACATTTATTGTCAGTTGCGGTGCCGTTGCCTGTGTCCGGTGGCTCAATCGGCGCAGATAAGGGGCGGTTGGATTTTGATATGCCGGACGCCGTGGTTGATAAGGATGCGCTGAATGTGATGCTGAACGATATGATCGAAAAAGATCTGCCGGTTGTTGAGAGCTGGATCTCGGATGCGCAGTTGCGGGCCGATCCGGGTCTGGTGAAAACCATGTCGGTGATGCCGCCCATGGGGCAGGGAAAAATCAGGATGATCGCAATAGGTGAGGGGGCGGCGCGCGTTGATCTGCAACCCTGCGGCGGCACCCACGTAGCGCGCACCGGAGAGATTGGAAAAGTAATTATTGGGAAAGTGCAAAAGAAGGGTCGGCAGAACCGGCGGATATATTTGCATCTGGAGGGTTAGTCCGGGCTATTTCCCGCTTGCAGCCGCCCCGGTGAAGGCGCTAGACAGCGCCCGTTGGACAGGTGGCCGAGTGGTCGAAGGCGCACGCTTGGAAAGCGTGTAGGCGGGAGACCGTCTCCAGGGTTCGAATCCCTGTCTGTCCGCCACTTATGCCACCAGTCATTTTTTATATTAGAAAATCTCAGATGCAATTGACGCTTTGCATGTTGCACGACATGTCGCGAGCAGCGGAAAAAATGGAATTGCAAGGGGTTTGACTGGTCTCGATGTACAGTTTCATTCCGCTGTCAAATTGCTTGTAATATTGTTCATACAATATTTCTGTAACTTCGAATGGGCTCGTATATATTGGCTGATTATTACAACACAAGGCGAAACGGTTCATTCTGGAACCGTAATCGTCGTAGCGAATAGGGAGAAGAATAAGTGTTTGTGAAGAAAATAATCATAGGTGCGGCACTGGCAGTGGGACTGTCCGGCTTTGCGTCGGCACAGGACTATCCGTCAAAAGCCATCACCATTGTTGTACCGTCAAAAGCGGGTGGATCAACTGATCGAACCGCGAGACTGTTCACTGAATTGGCTGAGAAGAACTATGAAGGGTTTGAATTTGTCATAAAAAACGTTCCGGGTTCCGGTGGTCAGAAGGGTTTTGAATCCATTGCCCGTGCAGATGCGGATGGCTACACAATCGGTCTGGTGTTTACACCACAACTGGTGGCCCACGTGGTTTCCGGCCGGGCCCAATACACATTGGACAGCTTCCATGTGATGGGCAATGTCGCGCAGGATCCTGCGATTGTTGCGGTGCCAAAAGACAGCCCGATTAACAATTTGAATGATCTGGCGGCTGCTGCTGGTGCTGATGCGCTGACAGTTGCTGTAAATGGTATTGGTTCAGATGACTTTCTGGCCGCTAAATCGTTTGAGGCGGCAACCGGTGTGACGTTCAATCTGCTGCCAACAAACGGATCAACCGAGCAAAAAGCCGGTGTACTGGGCGGGCATTTTGATGCTGCGTTCATGAACCTGTCACAGATGATCAAACAACATGCAGCCGGTGACGCGAAAATCATCGCGGTGTTGTCGGAAGAACGCGACAGCAACATGCCGGAAATGTCTACTGGTGGTGAGCAGGGCATCGAAGTTCTGATGCGCGCAACCCGTGGATTTGTAGCACCAGCCGGTATTGATCCGGCCATTCAGGACCAACTGGACACAATGCTTGCCGAAATAATGGCCAGCGATGAGTTCAAGGCAAATGCTGCAAAGGGCTCCATATTCCTGTTGCCGCAATCTGGTCCGGATTACCTGTCTTATCTGCAAGGACTGCAAGCTGAGACACAGGAAGTCTTTGACGCAGCTCCCTGGTAATGACCAAAAAATCAGTTGATCGCGCTGTTTTAGCGTTGTTCATCGTAATGGCTGTGCTGCTGTATATCAGCACAGCCAATTACACCGGGATCGCCCTGAAAACATCGGCAAAATACGTTCAGTTTTTGTCAGTATTCATTGGGGTGTTAGCGGTCGGACAGCTGGCGTTTAGTGTGTTGCTTGACAGATCAAACGACAAAATGGAGCTGACCCAGCATTTCGGCAGGTTTGCGGCGCTGGTTATCGGTCTGGTCATATTCGCATCTGTGTTTGAAAGCCTGGGTTTCTTTATCCCGGCGCTGATTTTCATTCCGGTGATGTCTTATATTCTGGGTTACCGGAAGCCTGTCACCATCGCCCTGACAACGGTTGGGGTCCTTGGGTTTGTTTACATAATTTTTGTCCAGTTGCTGTCCGTCGGTTTGCCCGGCTTCAACTTTTAATAGGCAGGTAAAATGGAATACCTCTCAATTGTTTTTACTTTTAGCTCACTTCTGACAATCGTAATTGGCACGGTTGCCGGGGTCGCAATTGGCGGCATGCCGGGGCTGACGGCGACCATGGCCGTGGGGCTGCTGGTGCCGTTCACCTATACGATGGACCCGACCAACGGGTTGATGCTGTTGGGGGGCATATATTGCGGGGCGATGTATGGCGGGTCTATTCCGGCCATTCTGCTAAACACACCCGGAACACCCGCCGCGGTCGCAACCGCGATTGAAGGCTATCCGATGAGCAAACAGGGGCGGGGCGCGCTGGCGCTGAAAACCTCAGTTGTTGCGTCGTTTGTGGGGGGGATGTTTTCCGTATTTATTTTGTTGTTGTTCGCGCCGTTTCTGGCGCGTCAGGCGCTGCATTTCGGCCCACCGGAAAACTTTTTACTGGCGCTTATGGGACTGGCCGGGATCATTTCGATTGCGGATGAAAACAGTTCATTGGTGAAGGCGCTGATTGCCGGGTTGTTGGGGATGATTATCGCGGTGATCGGCACTGATGATATGTCGGGCAGCCTGCGCTATACGATGGGTATGATTGAGCTGATTGACGGCATTGATTTCATGCCGGCGCTGATCGGTTTGTTTTCGATGATCCAGATGCTGGAGCTTGCCGGAACACGCACCACGGGCAAGATTGACACGTCGTTTATGGATCAGGTTGGCAAAAGGGAACCATTGCCCAAAGGCATCAGCAAACACATTGCGCTGGGGGCAGGCACCGGGACATTTATTGGCGTATTGCCCGGGGAAGGCGCCACGATTGCTGCGTTCATCTCTTATAATTTTTCAAAGCGGATTTCCAAAACCAAAGAGCTGTTTGGCAAGGGTAACCCCGAAGGTATTGCCGCGGCTGAAGCCGGTAACAACGGCTGTGTCGGCGGCTCATTGGTGCCGACGCTGACGCTGGGCATCCCCGGAAACTCGGTTGCTGCGGCGCTGATGGGGGCGTTTATCATCCACGGAATGATACCAGGGCCGGAGCTGTTCAACGAATATGCTGACAGAACCTACCCGTTCATTATTTCAATGTTTGTCGCCAATGGGGTGTTCCTGATGGTTGGTCTGGCCTTCGCGCCCTATCTGGCGCGCATTGCGCTGATACCACCGGCGATCATGGTGCCTGTGGTCTGTGCATTTGCAGTGCTGGGTTCCTACGCGCTGAATAATGCAATCTTTGACATCTATATGATGATTGCATTTGCACTGGGCGGTTTGGTTTTGAAAAAACTGGGGTTCTCGCTGGAAGCGCTGATCCTGGGATTGATTCTGGGCCCGATTGCGGAAAGCGGGTTTTCGCAGGGTATGATCATTGGCAAGGGATCGCCCACAATATTTTTCGAAAGCTCAATCGCGAAAGTGATGTGGGTGATTATTATGCTGCTGCTGATACCGCCGCTGATTTCGTACTACAGACTGATACGTGGCTCGGCAGAAAAATTGACCTGAAAAGGTTAAAAACTGGCCGGCATCCGGTAACGCCGGGGGCCGTTCAAATGAACTGAAAGGCCGCAGGGGCGACAAGTGTTTGCCGTGCGGACAAAAACCAGGGGAGAATTATAATGTTACCTAACAAAATCACGACAAGACTATTCTCAGTTGCGGCGGCGGCTGTGTTTGCTACGGCTGCGTCGTTTACAACGGCTCAGGAAATGTCGCCAGAGTTAGACGGTTGGCTGAAGGCCAATGAGCTTGGGTCTTATTCGACCGGTGCGGAAGACTGGGACGCAATTGTTGCGGCCGCCAAAGAGGAAGGTGAAGTTGTTATTTATTCATCATCCGGGCGTATCGCCAAGTTGAAGGAACATTTTGAAGCTTTGTATCCGGGCATCACGCTGACACTGTTTGATCTTGGTTCGGTTAAAACCATTGAAAAAACCGTGCGTGAACAGGACGCGGGGATATTTGGGGTTGATGTGATCACCACCGGTAATTCCGGACAGGTGATCAATGAGCTGTTGGGCAAGGGGCGGATATTCAACTATGTGCCGGCGCAGTATATTGACCGTATACCGGTGGAAAACCGTGATCCGCTGCTGATCCGGGTCAATGAAGCGATTGTCTTCTTTTATAACACCGAAACTTTTGCCGACGGTCCGCCGATCAGCAATGTCTGGGAATTGACCGAAGACCGGTTCAAGGGCCGCGTTGGTATCAAAGACCCGATGGCGTCCGGTTCATCGCTGATGGGGGTTGCATCACTGGTGGCGCATCCCGAGGAAATGGCAGCGGCATATAAGCGCTATACCGGCGAAGACATTGTTCTTAGTGATGGTGTCACGGATGCCGGCTATGAGTTTGTGGCGCGCCTGCTGGCCAATGATCTGGTGATCTTTAAATCCGGCTCTAAGCTGGCGGATGCTGCGGGTAAAGCCGGTCAGGAAGATGCGTTGATCGCGTTTACCAACATGACCTATATTTCGCGCAACGATTCCAAAGGCAACGTGAATGCGATCATTTCCGATTTGGACCCTGTGGCCAAGCTGGTTTACCCTACATTCACCTCAATTGCGGCACGGGCACCCCACCCCAATGCCGCCAAGGTTTTCACCGCCTATCTGTTGGGCAGCACTGATATCGGCATGGATACCAATATTTCCAAGCCCTATCTGGAAGGCGAAAGCTTTGATCTGTTGCAGGGCCTGGCACCATACCATGATGCCGGTTCTGTAAGCCCGCGCAGTGATGTGCCCTTGCCTGAAGGTGGTGAGATTTGGGACGAAATGACCGGTTGGGTCGTGTCGGATGAATTCATGTGGAACCAGGGACCGCTGTTGCGTGATTTCTGGCTGATACAGTCAAGCCAGTAGAATTGCCCAGAAAATATGGAGCAAATTCAGCTACGCGGGATCAGAAAATCCTATGGCGGTGCGGTCGCGATTGAAAATCTTGACCTCACCGTGAACCCCGGTGAATTCCTGACGGTCCTTGGGCCGTCAGGCTGCGGGAAAACCACCACATTGCGGGCAATCGCTGGGTTGGAGGAGCCTGATCAGGGCGTCATTCAGCTGGGGGATCGCGTGGTGTTTTCGCGCAGTGAAGGCATAATCGTGCCGCCGGAAAAACGCGGGCTGGGACTGATATTTCAAAGCTACGCGCTGTGGCCTCATATGACCGTGGCGCGTAACATCACCCTGGCGCTGAAGGAACAAAAACTAAGTGCGGCGGAGGTTGAAAACCGCCTGAACACAGCGCTTGAAGAAGTGCAGATGAGTGAGCTGCGTGAACGTTACCCGTCTGAACTGTCCGGCGGGCAGCAACAGCGTGTTGCGGTGGCGCGGCTGATTGCGTTGCGGCCGTCAATTTTACTGATGGATGAGCCACTGTCCAATCTGGACGCCAAACTGCGCACAGAAATGCGCGCCGGTCTGAAACGCTTGCACCGCGATCTGAAGGCCACAACGGTTTACGTGACCCATGATCAGATTGAAGCGCTGACCCTGTCAGATCGCATCATCGTTATGAATGCCGGTAAGATCATGCAGGAAGCCAGCCCCTATAATATTTACCACCATCCGGCGAATTTGTTTGTCGCAGAATTTATCGGAGACCCCGGGATCAACCTGTTTGAAGGTAAGGTCGAGGGGGCTAAACTGCTATGTAAGGATGTGACTTTACCGGTGAAATCGGGTCTGAGCGGTGACCTGATCGCATCGGTGCGGCCAGAGAGCATCTTGGTGTCATTTGAAAGCAAGCCGGGCTGGCTGGAAGTGACGGTTGAAAATGTTCAGCCAACAGGTGCGGATACGATCATTCAGGTCATGATCAAAGATACGCCGGTTACGCTGTTGCAATCGGGCTTTATTACCATGGACCATGGGGCAAGTATCTGGATCGATTTTGATGTTGAAACCCTGAATTTCTTCGACCCGGAAACCCAAAACAACCTAAGCCAGGCTACCTGACTGGCACAGCAAAAAGGGCGCGAATTGATGGCCTTAATATCTGAAGATACCAGCCGAAAGCCGGGTTTCTTTTCGGTGCGAAATATTGGCTATCAGATTTACCGGCTGCGCAATCGGCCCGAAGTGATCATTGCCGTGCTGTGTCTGGCATTTTTGGGTTTTGTGGTGCTGGTGCCGCTGTTTCAGATTGTCCGCGATGCGCTGACATTTCAGGACTATGACAAGGCCTATGTGCCGGATTCCGAGACCGGCGCGTTTACCCTGTTCCATCTGGATCGGGTGTTTCGTCAGCCAATTTCCAAAGCGTTGTTTATCCGGCCGCTGATCAACAGCCTGTCCATGGGGGTGGCTGTTACGGCCATTGGGGTGACTGTGGGGTCAGGATTGGCGTGGTTGATGGTGCGCACCAATATCCATTTTAAGGGTGTCATGAGCGGCATGCTGGTTTTCCCTTATATGATGCCCAGCTGGGTTATGGCGCTGGCCTGGTTGATCCTGTTCAAAAACGACCGGATCGGTGGTGCAGACGGGTTGCTGACCGGGCTGTTTGGTGTCCAGCCGCCTGATTGGGTTTCATATGGGTTTTTCCCGATCGTGATTACCCTGTCGCTGCATTATTACGCCTATGCCTACCTGCTGATCTCGGGGGCGCTGGCCACGGTGGATAATGAACTGGAAGAGGCCGGTGCGACCTGTGGTATGAACCGCTGGCAACGGACATGGCGCATTACGGTACCGCTGCTGGTGCCGGCGCTGGGCTCTGCTGTTGTGCTGACATTTATCAGGATATTGGGGACATTTGGCACCCCTGCTTTGCTGGGGTTACCGGTGCGGTTTTTTACGTTTTCCACGCAAATATATGCCTCAATCAATGCCCGCAATCAGGGCGATGCCTATGTGCTGGCACTGGTGCTGATTATCATGGCGATTACTTTTATCTGGATCAACAGCCGGATTATCGGGGTGCGCAAAAGTTTCGTCACAATGACCGGCAAAGGCTTTCGCAAACGCGAGGCTGATCTGGGTATCTGGCGCTGGCCTGCAACGATTGGTGTGATATTATTCCTGATCATGACGGTTGCGTTGCCACTGACGCTGTTGCTGTGGGAATCCCTGACGCTGACAAGCGGCAATTATAGCCTGTCAAACCTGACCACCTATTTCTGGGTCGGGCAGGGCAATGTGAATCTGGCCTATGGAGAGCCGGGGGTTTTGCATAACAAGGGTATTCTGGGGGCGTTGACCAATTCGATTAAGCTTGGTTTTTCCGCGGCATTGTTCAACGGAATGCTGGGGCTTCTGGTTGGTTACGCCGTGGTTCGAGGCCGCGGTATGCGGCTGTCCAAATGGTTGGAGGGCATCGCGTTTGCCCCGTATATCTTCCCGTCAATTGCCCTTGGTGCAATTTATATCGGGATGTTTTCAACGTCGATCGGGCCCATTCCGGCTTTGTACGGGACGTTTGCCATTCTGGTTCTGATCACGGTGATCAAGAACCTGCCGTTCACATCACGCACGGGAATTTCGGCAATGTTACAGATCGACAAATCATTGGAAGAGACCGCCCGCGTACAGGGGATCGGCTGGTTCAGGCGAATGTTCAGGATCATTATACCACTGTCGATGAGCGGGCTGGTTGCCGGCATGTTATTGACGTTCATCACTGCGATGCGCGAATTGTCTTTGATTATTCTGTTGCTGTCGCCGGGCAATATGGTGCTGACAGGCGTCATTTTTGGCTATCAGGAACAGGATATGTCCCAGCATTCCGGCGCTGTGACGCTAATGCTGGTTGTGATCATAATTCTGGTCAGCGTGCTGGTGCGGGTATTATCGGGGCGCGCCGGCGTTCAGGGGCTGAACAACAACTAACCCGGTCCAGCCCTGCATTGGGTGGACTTGTTTCAGCTTGATTTGCAGCTGGGTGACGCCTGACGTTCACCCGGTTTTCCCCCTTAGTTTTGCCATATTTATGACCATGCTTTGCCCTAAGGCACCATGATTATGACAAACTGCTGCGCGACTATCGCTATCAGGCGGAAAGCCAATTTGTTGGTGTTGGACATTGGGCCACCACTTGGGTGGGCGGAATATGAACCTTGTAGTTGCAAAAGATAACGTGGAAGACGGTGCGTTCACCGATGAGCTGCAGGCGGGCACGACGCTGCTGCAGGGTCAGTTTGTTATCCAGAGTTTTTTGAACAGCGGCGGCTTTGGCATGACCTATCTGGCCAAGGACAGTCTGGACCGGACCGTTGTAATTAAAGAATGTTTTCCGGCAACGGTCTGTACGCGCAGTGACAACACGGTTCGCGCCCGTTCCCGTTCACACCAGAAAGATTTCAAATCAATTGTTAAGCTGTTCCTGCAGGAAGCACGCCAGCTGGCCAAACTGAAACACCAGAATATTGTTGGTGTGCATCAGGTTTTTGAAGACAATGAAACCGCCTATATGGCATTGGATTTCGTTGATGGTCTGGACCTTCTGGATATTATTGAGGACGGCAACCACAATATTAGCGCCGAGAAATTAAACGAAATTGTTCTGAATATCCTGAGTGCGGTTGGGTATATGCATGAGCAGAATATTCTGCACCGCGATATCTCACCGGATAATATAATTCTGGATCAGAGCGGGAATCCGGTTCTGATTGATTTTGGTGCAGCCCGTGAAAAGGCGAGCAAAGCCAGTCGGGCGTTGTCTGCGCTGATGGTTGTAAAAGATGGCTATTCGCCGCAGGAATTCTATATCTCCGGCAGCGAACAGGGACCATCCAGCGATTTGTATGCACTGGCGGCAAGCCTGTATCATTTGATTGTTGGGCAAGCCCCGCCAAACAGCCAGACCCGCCTTGCCGCAATAGCCGAGAAAAAGCCGGATCCCTATCAGAGTGCCGGAACAAGGGTAACCGGGTATGACCCGGTTTTTCTGGCGGCGATCGACAAAGGGTTGAATATATTTCCCAAAGACCGGTTTCAGTCGGCGCGGGAATGGGTTGTTGCAATTGATCAGGAACAGCGCGTCGAACAGGCGCGCGATGTGGTTGAACAACAGGGGGATTTTGACCAGTCAATTTCCAGACTGGTGAGCGAAACCAATCATGCGGTACGCGAGGCCCAGAAGCAAAGCGTAGAAAAAAAGGTGGTTGAGGAAACCATCGCCCCTGTTTCAAAGCTGCGCCAAAAATTTGCTGAAATTGCCAGGGAACTGGCGATGGACGACGAACCTGAAGAAGAATATTTTGAAGATATCGAGGTTATCGAAAACTTTGACGACGTCGAAGATATTGAGGGTTGGGAGCCAGGTTCAGAGGATCGCGAAGAGAGCGAAGTAACGTTGCCAACGGATGAACATTTGGCACTGCAAGATGAGATTACTGATGATCCCGCGTTGAAAGATCCGAACGATGAAGGCAACCCGGAAGAAACAGAAGTGACGCAATTACCCCCAGAGAATGAGCAGGAAGCCGACCCCAAAAAGGGCTGGCTAATAAATTCAAACCAAACTCCGAGCCTGTTAGGGCGCATATTCGGATTTAAGAAACACCGGACAGATAATGTTGGAAAGGCAGGCCTATGAAATTTCTTAAAGAGATGATTTCGAAAAACCATCCAGAAGATGTAAGTATCGAAAATGTTGCAGCAATGATTGATGATGCTGAGTCAGAAGAGGGTTCAAACGCCCAAGCATTTAGCAATCTTGCGGCAATTCAATCAAAACTGAAAGGTCTGCAATCCGGCGAAGAACCCGCCGAAGACAGCGATTATGAAGAGGAGCAGATCGCAGATTTTCAGGAGCTGGTTGATGATATCAGACAGCCCGAGAATGACCGGTTGCATACATCTGATGCCAGTGAGGAACTGGCGCCGATCATGAGCGACGATGATTTCAGCAAGCTTGATGATGAGCTGGCCCGAATGAGCGACGAGTTGGTTGAGGAGGAAAATTCCGCACAGGCCAAGCAATCCGGCGACGATGTGAACGGGGCGCAATCTTCTCTGGAGAAAATGCCGGAAAATCCTGAAAACCCCCAAGCAAGCGCGGCTGATATGGCAGCAACACCGGCAAAGGGAACAGACAGGGCGGCAATGACAGAAAACCAACATGAAGAGGCGTCAGCCAGCGAAGTGCAGGCCCCAAATGTTTTTGGCACCCCCAGTAAGGTGGAAAGGGCGGTTGGACCACAACCGGTGACAATCCGTATTTCAGAGCAACAGGGCGGCGGCGCACCTGTGCCGGTGCCAGCGCCGGATGCGGAATTGGCGGCTGCGTTGCTTAAAAAAGCAATTTCACCCATAATTCCCGAAGCAAAACCTGAAGCAGGGACATCAGCAGAGGCCACAGCGGATATTGTCGAAGTTCCGATGCCCGCTGCTGGACGCTCGCGCAGGCGCGCGGGGCGTGTGAAAACCCGATTGTTGGGATTTGAACACAGTGACGGCGGACGGACCGACCCGTTTTCAGCGGAAAGCCCAACCACCGTTTCCAATCAGGTGTCTTTTCCTGTTGGCTGGATAGTGGTTGTCAAAGGCCCCGGACGCGGAACAGCATTTGCGCTGTTCAATGGTGTTTCAAAGATAGGCCGGGCAGAGGATCAGGCCATAAAGCTGGATTTCGGAGATACCAGCATTTCACGGGATAATCATGCCGCTATAGCCTATGACAGCGAGCAGCATTCGTTTTTTCTGGGACATGGCGGGAAAGCCAACCTGGTGCGTCTGAATGACAAGCCGGTTCTGAGCACAGAAGAGGTATCCAACAATGATCTGATCCGAATTGGAGAAACCACTTTGCGTTTTGTGGCACTTTGCGGCCGCGAGTTTAACTGGGACGCTCAGGACAAGGATGAAACTGATAATGCGGCCAGCACCTGAAATACGGTTTGATGTCGCCTCTGCAATAAGTCAGGGGCGACGCGACTATCAGGAAGATGCGATTATTACCGATTTCCCTTTGGGGTCAGAGGTGGGATTTGCTGTGCTTGCCGACGGTATGGGTGGCCATGCCGCGGGTGACGTGGCCAGCAAGATTGTGGTTACCGAAGTTTTCAGTGAACTGAAGTTGCAAAGCGGTGATCAGGCAGAATTTGAAAACAATGTTAGCGACATTCTGCTGGACGCGGCATTGGCTGCGAACGAATGTGTGAACGGTCATGTTCATACCAACCCCAAAACCGCTGGTATGGGGGCAACTTTGGTTGCACCGGTTTTTATCCGGGACACTTTGTCATGGATTTCAATTGGCGATTCACCTTTGTTTCTGTACCGAAACCGCACCTTGTCACAGTTGAACGAAGATCATTCCATGGCCCCGCAAATTGACCTGATGGTGGCGTCCGGCATGATGGGGGCCGAAGCCGGGGCGAACCACCCGGACCGCAATTGTCTGACCTCGGTTCTGATCGGGGATGAAATACCAAGGATTGATTGCCCCAAATCGCCCATTAAGTTGCTACACGGTGACGTTCTGATTGTTGCCAGCGACGGTTTGCAATTTCTGACCAACGGGCAGATTGAAAATGTACTGGTCAAATGTGAGGATCAAAGCAGCAACGATATCGCGGGCCAATTGCTGCGTTCACTGGATCATCTGTCTGATCCTGATCAGGACAATATTTCATTTTCAGTCATTAAGATCAGCCATGTCGCCAAAATAAGCAACGTTGAAAAACTACCTGTGAGCGAAGACAAAAAAGCACAGATTGCTTTCAGCACCGGCCGCACAAGCACGGGCAAGGTCGCCAAGAAACGACATGCCGTTGTGCGCCCCTTTAACCTGTTTCGCGACTACCTTGACGCCTCGGATGGATCAAAATGACGACAGCACCTGAACCCAACAAAGTAATACAGCAGCTGGACCTGGCACTGGAGAGCGGCATGTTGCCGTTGGATGCTGTTCAGACCGCGAAAAACCTTGTCCGCCGACTTGGATCGACCGTGCGCGTGGCGGTGTTAGGCCTTGATAACGCAGGGAAATCGAAGTTGATGAATTTTATGGCCGGTCAGGAAATTATTCCAAAAGGGGCGGACTGGCCGGCGTTGGAGATCTGTTGGGGGCCGGTAAACCGGACATTGATCACACGACCTGACGGTACGGTTGACGCCAGCGAAAACATTGTTGGTAGTGATATAACCAACAAAAATTCGACGGGTCTGAAAGTTGAAATACCTTTGGATATCCTGCAATCGATCAGCCTGTCTAAATGCTACCATGCAGGGGGTGAGGAAGACTATTTTGATGTTGTGCTGCATGCGGTTGAACAGGCCGATATTGTATTATGGTGCTCACAACAATTTTCAGAGCTTGAAAAAGCGCTTTGGTCAGTGGTTCCCGAGGAGTTGAAAGACCACAGTTTTTTCGTGCTGACGAAAGCAGACGAGCTTGCAGTAGCTGGCAAACTTAACAGTGTCATTTCTGAAATTCAGGATGCGGTTGCGGACGAATTTCACAGCCTTATTCCACTGGCAACTTTGCAGGCAATTGCCGCCTCAGACGAAAAAGCAAATGGTGATGATACGGCCTATGTTGCAAGTGGCGGGCAGGCGTTGATGTCGGCAATCATGCACCAGGTTGAAATGGGCCGCCAGGCGGATGAAGATAGTGCGCTGCTTTTTCTTAAACGCCATAATCTGGACGATCTTGTTGTCGCCCCGACAAAGCCTGTTGCGAAGGTTGCAGCACAAGTTGGTCTGGATGAACTGACGCGCACCGCGCTTTCGCTGTTGCAGAAAAAGTCGACTGAATTGCAGGATATTGTGACTGCTGAGACTGAAGAAGAGGCGTCTGAAGTATTAGAGTTCTGTGCGGACACAGCCAACCAGCTTGCAGATATCTTTATTGATGAAATATCGACTGATGGAAATGTTCTGAACATGCAGGGTGACCTGATGGAGGCCACTGACGTTATTTTGCTTATGCAATTGGAAAGTGACGCGACTTCTGCCGCAGATGCGGTGACGTTGTTATTGCAGGTACAGCGCGATTTGGCAGACAGCCTGGCTGCTTAAATTTACGCCTAAAATGCTCAATCAAATCGGTTGCTTGCCTCATTTTTACCATCATTTGTGGTGTAGATTGACCAGTGGGGTATTCCCCATCGGTTTTAACGAAGCAATATCTGGTATTTAGCAATGCCTGCACTGATCAAAGTCGTCAGAGACGCAGTGTTGGATTAGGGCGCAAATGAATAAAGAAACTGACATCACCCCGACTAAAAGCCCTGAAAAACTGGAGTCAATTGCGCTTTTGGGTGTTGGCATGGACGGGCTGGAGCGTTTTCACGAAAAGTCAAATGTTCTGAAATCCGTTTTGGATGAGCTTTGTGAAGTCGGCGACCCGGCAACGGCAAGTGCCGCCAAACGGCTGCAGGTGCAGCTGGACAGCTTTGAGCCAAGTGTCACCATGATCGGTCAGGTGAAAGCCGGCAAAACGTCACTTGTAAATGCAATGATCGGCTGGCCTGAATTGTTACCCGCCGATGTTAACCCGTGGACATCAGTGGTAACGTCGCTGCACATGTCGCCGGTTCCTTTGGCACAGACCAACAGCGCAAATTTCAAATTTTTTGATGACGCCGAATGGGCGCGGCTTTTGGAGCGTGGCGGGCGAATGGGCGAGTTGGCCAGCCGTGCGGGCGCGGATGAAGAGCTGGAAACAGTTCGCGAACAAATTGAACAAATGCGTGAAAAATCCCGCACCCGTCTGGGTAAGCGGTTTGAATTGTTGCTGGGTCAGGAACATGATTACGGCTATTTCGACAAGGCCCTGATTGAACGCTACGTATGTCTGGGCGACGATTTTGAGGATGACGATCCAGACACAGAGCATCAGGGCCGGTTTGCGGATATTACCAAATCAGCTGATCTGCATCTGTACCGCCCCGAGTTTAAGACCAACCTGTGTATTCGCGACACGCCCGGGGTGAATGATACCTTTATGATGCGTGAACAAATCACCATCCGCGCCATCCGTGGCAGTCGGTTATGTGTGGTTGTTTTATCGGCGCATCAGGCGCTGTCATCGGTCGACATGGCATTGATCCGGATAATTTCAAATATCAAATCACGCGAAGTGATCATTTTCGTGAACCGGATTGATGAGCTGTCAGATCCGGCAAATCAGGTGCCGGAAATCCGCGCAAGCATTCAGAAGACGCTGATTGATCAGGATGGTCCAAAGGACGCACAGATCATATTTGGCAGCGCGTATTGGGCAAACCATGCATTGTCTTCAACAATTGAAGATTTGGCACCTGACAGTGCTGCGGCTTTGGTGAACTGGTCTGAGCAAGAGCTTAAAAATATCCCGGCGCATGAGGACCCGAACGCCATGATCTGGCGCCTGTCCGGGGTGCCCGATCTGTTCACTGCCATATCGGACCGTATTGCCGAAGGGGCAGGGCAGGAAGCCATTGATAAGGTTGCCCGCTCGGCGATCAATCTGGCAAACGGCCTGCATGCAACCAATCAGGTGGTGGAGCTGAATTTTGAAAATAAATCAACCGGCCCGGTCGGTGTCGATGATATTCATGCGTTGCTGGAAGATATCGAAGCCCGGTATAACATTCAGTTAGCAACAGATTTTGATACCCTGATTGGGCAGTTTCAAACCCGTGTTGACCGCTCACATCGCAGCTTTCTGGACCGTGCGACGGCCTCACTTATTTCCCATCTTGAGAAATACGGAGAGGGCCACATCTGGCAATATGACCCGGCAGGTTTGCGGGTTTTGCTGCGGTCATCCTATAAGATTTTTGGCTCTCGCACGCAAAAGAGCATGCAAAACACCTATGATGCTGTCGCCGCTGAGCTGATGGCAATTTACCGGGAATCGTTTGGCAATCTTGGGCAGGATTTTGCGATCGAGGCACCAGCCGCGCCGCGTATTCCACCACCGGTATTTCTGGGCCAGACAATTGCACTGGATATCAAGGGCAGCTGGTGGAAAGGCTGGTGGCAGCGTCGCCGGGGCTATCAGGCTTTTGCATCAAACTTTTATACGATGATAGAACAGGAAACTGATCCGCTGGTGACTGAGTTAAAGCAAACCCAGACAGAGGCGATCCGCGATGATGCGGCCCATATCCTGAACGAGTTTTTGAAGGACCAGCGCGACATTCTGATGAATGTTGCTCAGCATGCTGATGCCAGCCCTGAGATGCTGGAAGAACTGCTGGGAGACAATAGCACCGGTGATCGAAATCGTATTGTCCAGAATAGTCTGGACACGCTGAACCGTTATGTTGCGTGAATAAGAAAGTCACAGGCCCATGAGCTTTTTAGAGACCGAAAAATTATCAGACAGTGAGCCGGTGAACCGCAAACCCAGAATTGCAATCATGGGGGAATTCAGCGCGGGCAAAAGTACCTTGTCCAACCTGTTACTGGGCGCAAGCCCGTTGCCGGTAATGGTCACAGCGACCCAACTGCCACCTGTCTGGATGGCGTTTGGCGATCAAGCGCCTTTTCGCGAAGATCTGGAGGGAAATATTCACCCGGTTGATCTGGAAAATCTACAGGCAATCCCATTGAACGAAACCGGTGTTGTTCGGATTTTCCTGAAGGCTGAATTGTTGGAAAATTGTGATCTGATCGACATGCCCGGTATTTCAGATCCAAATATGTCGCCGGACATTTGGGAACGTGTCATCCATAATGCTGACAGCGTTCTGTGGTGCACACATGCGACCCAGGCCTGGCGTCAGAGCGAGGCCGCGGTTTGGAAATCTTTGCCAGAAGAGCTGCGGCGCCAGAGTTTTCTGCTGATCACCCGATTTGATAAATTGCTAACTGAACGCGACCAGCAAAAGGTCCTGAAACGGGTGGGTCGCGAAACATCTGAGTTGTTTGCTGATACTTTCCCGATTTCGCTGACGCAGGCATTGGCCGCCGAGGACAATCAGGAACTGTGGGATAAATGTGGAGCAGGGCGGTTTGAACAGGAACTGTTTTCATTGCTGGACCGAATTGCCGGAAGTGTTGATAAGGCTGAACGGCCGACCTTGATGTCACGCCCTGAGCCCATGCAGCCGCAATCCGTATCCAAGCCCGCTATTGCGCCAGAAGCGACAGTAGTAAACTTTGATGAGGTTGCCCCAAAGCCCGTGGCTGCCCCGGTCGGTGTGATGCCAACACGGGTGCGACCGGTGGTAAGTGCTGAGCGGTCAGCATCGCGGCCAACTGTCCGGCCCTGACGTTTCAAAAAATCAAATTTCTTTTTGTGTGTTGGGGTTTGCCGGTCATTGCATTACGGTGCGCAGAAATCCGCATAGGTGCGGGGTATCTGGCAGAGTATCGGTGCAATGATAAAACAACAACTGGACGCGTTAAGGGAGGGTTTCCCGGAATGTGAGCTGCTGGCCCTTGCTGATATCGCATCAGGAACGGTGCTTTGTGTCAGCGAAGACAGAAAATCTGCGCAGGAAAAACTTGATGGCTATTGCCAGTTGGCCAGTCAAATGCTGGATGGCCAGACCGGGCAAGATGCGGCAAAAGCAATTGGAATTGAAAACCAGCTGAATTCGGCCACGGTTTTAGTAGATACCCGGACGGTTTTTCTATTGCGTTCTGAGGTTGAGAAATCGGAAGCTATGTTATGTGTGTGTACTCCGGAAATAAATACCAACACGTTCCTGCCCGCAGTTCAGTCTGCATTGAAAGCCATGGCGCAAGAACAATGATATTGGCCCCCTATTCGGATTTCGCAAAATGAGTGATAAACAACGATTGCGCGATAAGCTGGCCAAGCTGCAACAGGGCATTGGCGCGGGTGATACCGGTGGTCGCCGGCTTGACGCTGAAAACAAGGATGGTCTGTTAAGTGCCATTTTGCAGGAGATAGACGAAACGGTATTGGGCAGGTTGCTGACTTTGGAAAATTCCAAGGGTGCCACCATCGGAATGGAAGTGGCCAGCCGCAGGATAATGCGTTTTATAAAATTGCCCCCGGAGGATAAGCCGGGCGAAGAAGCCGGTATGGTGGACCAGGCGATAGATACAATTGATGGCCCTGAGGCGGTAACTTTTCTTGCTTTACTGGTTGATCTGATTGGTGAGGAAACGTCACTGCTGGTGCGGTCAACCAAAATCAACCGCACGGTCAATCCGACAGAGATTGGCTGTTCACCCGATGCGCTGGCAAATTTGTGGATGCTGGGCGGGTTGTATTCATCTGAGCAGGATGGAAATGACCAGAAGCGGCTGGAATTTATCGGATATTGCAAAAGCGTATCGGTTTGCTGGCTGCAAAACCAGACTGATGGGAAAACCCATAAATCTGACGAAAAAAGCGAAACCGATGCTCTGTTGCCGTTAATTGAGGGCAGGTTGCCTGAAAGTGAAGTTTTAGCAGGCACAAATTGCGTTGTTTTCGGCGATGCCATAACCGACGAAAATCTGATACTGGCCATGTTTTCAGATGCAGAACGGTTTGTCTGCCTTTTGCAAAAAGCGGCCTATACTGACGCCATAGCGAAGTGGCATCAGTCTGCTGAAGGTGACCCTTTGTAACCGGTCGCGACGACGAATTTTTCCGAGGAATCTGATCGGCTGGCCGGCGGTTTGACGTTTAATACTTTGGTGAACCGTAGTTTGAGCAGTTTTTGCAGGCTGCCTTCGGCGCCACCTGCCAGAACCTTGGCAATGAATGTGCCGCCCTCATCCAGAACATCAAACGCGAAATAGGCCGCGGCTTCGCACAGGGCGATGATGCGAATATGGTCGGTTTGCTTGTGGCCGGAAGCCGAGGCGGCCATATCAGACATCACCACATCCGCCTGACCGCCCAGCCATTGTTTGACCTTTTCATCGGCGTCATCTTCCATGAAATCCAGTTTGTGGATTTCGGCCCCGGCTATTGGTTCAACTTCCTGTAAATCAACGCCCAGCACGCGGCCGGTGGCTTTGTCAGCCCGTTCACCAAGGGCATTCACGCGTTTAACGGCGACCTGACACCAGCCGCCCGGGGCGCAGCCCAGATCAACCACGCGGGCGCCGGGGACCAGAAACCGGTATTTTTGATCCAGTTCCAATATCTTGAATGCCGCGCGGCCACGGTAGCCTTCGACACCGGCGCGTTTGACGTATGGGTCATTTAACTGGCGTTCCAGCCAGAGTGTTGAGCTGAGTTTGCGGCCGCGTGCGGATTTTACTTTGATGCGCAAATCCCGTGTGCCGCGTCCGCTTGATTTTCTGGCCATTGAGTTATCCGTGTTTTCTGTGTGTCCAACTATCCAACAAGCCGCCGGTTCGCAATCAGTCGTTGAAAGTTGGCAGGTTAATAGGGGCCATCTTCCAGAACGCCATCGGCGCTCATCTGGGCGTAAAGCAAGCCTTCGCGCAGGCCGCGGTCAGCAACTGACAGCCGATCCGTCGGCCAGACCCTAAGCAGCGCCTGCAAAATTGCCGCACCGGACATGATCAAGGCATGTCGGTCGCGCCCGATGCGTGGGTCCGCCCGGCGACCATCAGGGCCAAGATCAAGGTAGTTGCGCACCACCTTGTCCACCTGATCACCGGTCAGGCGCAGGCCATCAACCTTGTTGCGGTCATAGCGTTTGAGCCCAAGGTGAGAGGCGGCAACAGTGGTCACTGTCCCGGAGGTGCCGATGATCTGAAAGCCCTGTTTTTCCTGCACCGAGGTGTAGGGCGAGAAACTGGCCAGGTTTTCTTCAAAAAACCAGCTCATCAGGGCGAAACGACCGGCGTCTTCTTTGACATCGTTAAATTGGTCGCGAAGGGTGGCGACGCCCAGGGGAACCGAAATCCAATCAACAACCTTGGCATGGGGAAACGGATTACCGGCGGGTTTGAACCCGGTATGCAGGCGCATGATCGCCTTGGGCCGATCAATTTGTGGAACATTGGACAGGTCAATCCAGACCAGTTCGGTTGAGCCGCCGCCGATATCAACCACCAGCAGCTGTTCGGTTTGTGTAGAAACCAGCGAGGCACAGGAAATCACCGCCAGCCGCGCTTCTTCCTCGGGCTCGATAATGTCCAGCGACAATCCGGTTTCCTGTTTGACGAACCGGATGAATTCACCGGCATTATCAGCGCGGCGGCAGGCCTCAGTGGCGATCAGCCGCATGCGCCGGACTTTGTGGTGTTCCAGTTTTTTGCGGCAAATTCGCAAGGCCTGAATTGTGCGATCCATTGAGCCGCGTGACAGCCGGCCAGACGCCTCTAGTCCTAGACCCAGCTGCACGGATTTGGAAAAGCTGTCCACGACATGGAATTGGTTGCCGCGGGGCTGGGCGATCAGCATGCGGCAGCTGTTGGTTCCCAGATCCAGTGCGGCATAAAGCTCTGCCGGGTCGGGGCGGTTTGGCACGGGTTGCTCGACCGAACTCAGGAACGCGCCCGCACCTTTGTGACGCTTGGGCGCCATTGGGTGCCCTCCTATTCGTGGTTGGGTGGACAGTATGGCCCGCCTGCTTGTTAAGCAAGGTGGCAGTTTTGTCGTACCTCATATTTGTATTGAAGATTTTTCCGATGCTGTAATCTGGCCTGACAGCGCTAAATTCGATAGCTGCAGGGGCAATGGTCGTTTGCAGCGCCTGTCGTGTCGAAAACTGGCTGAATAATGCGGCCTGTGCGCATTAGAAGCAGAAATGAGAGATAAGGAATCATAGATGCCCAATGTTACAGTGGTTTTCTGGCGCGATATTCCGGCCCAGGTGATTGTCGGAAAAGGCCGTCGTGGGGCCAAGGTTCAGCTGCCGGAGCGCTTTGAGCAGGCCATTGACCGGGCAGCGATGAAAACCGGGGCAGCGGGCACGGATGACTACCTTGCCCAGTGGCGTAAGGCCGAGCCTTATCCGGTTGAAGCGGATGGCAGTGATATGGATGTGGCGGTTGCCGAAGCTGCGAGACTGGAAGCCAAATACGATCAGGAATACATTAAAGCACTGATTGCGAAAGACGGATGGGCCTGAGCCCAAAAACGATACTGGAGGCGGCCATGGCACTATTACCTTTCCGTAAGAAGAAAAACCCGGTTTCCATCATGGGTGGCGCAGATGTGGAAGCATTCCTGTCCGGATATTCCATAGAAGTGATGCCGCGCACCGCTGAGAAAGTCGAAGATTTTCGCGCCTTACTGCCAAAGGGGACGCGGGTTTACATTGCCCATATTGAGGGCACGCCGATTGACGATATGGTGGCCACCGCGAAGCGACTGGCCGCGGATGGCTATGATGTCATGCCGCATTTCCCGGCCCGCATCATCAAAGATGCCAGTGAATTGGCGGACTGGATTGCGCGGTATCAGGGCGAAGCCGGGGTGGCGCAGGGCCTGATCCTGGCCGGCAGCCCGTCGCGCCAATTGGGTGGCTTTGAAAGTTCGATGCAATTGCTGGAAACCGGACTGTTTGACAAAGCGGGTTTCAAACGCCTGCATGTTGCCGGGCACCCCGAGGGCAGCCGCGATATTGACCCGGATGGCGGTGATGAAAATGTCATGGCAGCACTTAGATGGAAACAAGGGTTTTCTGACCGCACGGACGCGAAAATAGCCCTTGCCACACAGTTTTGCTTTGAAGCAAAGCCGGTGATCAAATGGGTAGAGGCATTGACCGAGGCCGGTATTGATTTGCCGGTCCATATTGGCATCGCCGGCCCTGCAAAGCTGCAGACGCTGATCCGGTTTGCCATTGCCTGTGGGGTGGGCCCGTCGCTGAAGGTGCTGCAAAAACGCGCCATGGATGTCACCAAGCTGGTCTTGCCATATGAGCCGACAGACGTGATAGCAGAGCTGGCAGCCCACAAAGCCGCGAACCCTGATTTCAACATTGAGCAGGTTCACTTTTTCCCGCTTGGCGGCATAAAAACAAACGCAAACTGGGCGATTGAGCATGGCGGTGAAAATACCCGTCCGGCCAATGCCGCCTGAACAGAAAGAAAACCATGACCCGCACCGTTCTTGAGAGCAAAACTAAAACCGTAATCATCGGATTTGACGAACCATTTTGCGTGATCGGTGAGCGGATCAACCCTACGGGTCGCAAAAAACTGGCAGCAGAGCTGGAGGCCGGTGACTTTTCAACCGTTGAAAGGGACGCGCTGGAACAGGTGGCCTGCGGGGCGATGGTGTTGGATATCAATGCCGGGGTTGTGTATAATTCAAACCCAAATCCCAACGAGACCGAGCCGCCCCTGATGGGCAAGGTGATTGAGATCGTGCAGGGGTTGGTGGATATACCGCTATGCATCGACAGTTCGGTTCCCGGCGCATTGGAGCGCGGGCTGGAGCTGGCGGAAGGGCGGCCGTTGCTGAATTCTGTCACCGGTGAAGAAGACCGCATGGAGGCAATTCTGCCACTGGTGAAGAAATACAACGTACCAGTGGTGGCGATTTCCAACGATGATACCGGGATTTCGGAAGATCCGGATGTGCGGTTTGCTGTGGCCAAACGCATTGTTGAACGCGCCGCCGATTACGGTATTCCGGCCCACGACATTGTTGTTGATCCGCTGGTGATGCCTGTTGGGGCCATGCCAACGGCCGGATTGCAGGTGTTTGCACTGGTGCGACGGTTGCGCGACGAGTTGGGCGTGAATACCACCTGCGGTGCGTCCAACATGTCGTTTGGCCTGCCCAACCGGCATGGCATCAACGCGGCGTTTTTGCCCATGGCAATTGGTGCCGGCATGACCAGTGCGATCATGAACCCGGTCCGACCCGTTGAAATGGAAGCCATCCGGGCGGCGAATTTTCTGATGAACAACGACGCCAACGGCAGAGAATGGATCGGTTTCAGCCGGGTGTTGGATGCGGTGAAAGATGGGGCTTCTTTTCAGGAGGCAAGTTTGGCAGCCGCAGAGTCCGGCGGAGGCCGGGGTGGGCGCCGTCGCCGTCGTCGAGGGTAGAAAAAACCGGGGAAATGTAGTGACTGGCGTCAAGGTGGGGCGGAGGGGCGACGATAGTTCCAACGAAAATATCGGCGTTCCAGGTAAGACCCAACAAACAGTTGCAATCGTTGCGTCCCGGCGCACGGAGCACGAATTTCCAAATGCTGCTCAGCAAGTGCTCAACCAAAGGGGCCAAATCGCAAATATTTACCGCGATGGTGACGCAGAGATGCTGCGTGCTGACATAATACTTTTGATGGGATCACTGGCTTCGCTGAGACGAACCGCAAATCTGCTGCGAACAGGAAGATCAAATCAAATGGTTGTTGCCTGGGTTTCCGAACCTCTTCCGCCAAAAGAAATTACCAGTTGGGCACTTACCGGCGGGCTTTGGCTGTGTGGAGTTAGCAATTACCGGAACAAACTCAGACACATATTGAATTTTCTAACCTGGCCATTTTATCTGGCTGTCGTGACGTTTGGCTTGGGCAGGTATTCCGGAACATTGGTAAATCCGAGCGCCGCACGATTTGCCATTAACAACTTTACCTGGATAAGAAATGGAAGTTCGGAAGGCTGGATCACAGAAGTATTTTGGTAAAAACTGCAGGCTTGACCGGAATATTGATGTGGTTTTCATCGGTCGGACCAAATCCGCTTGTCGGAGAAAATCAATTCTACGGTTAACCGAGGTGCTAAAAAAATTCGACCTGAACGTAAAAATTATCTCAAGGGGGCTTTACGGTGATGATCGAACCAGGCTTCTTAACAGGACACGTGTTGTCGTACACTTACACACATACCCGTGGGTCACCCCCTGGATGCGCTGGAACCTTGCCTCTGCAAATGGCGCCGCGGTTGCAAGTGAGCCACTATCTGTCCCAACACCATTTACACCGAATGTTGATTTCCTGTCGGCTGAACTGACAAACCTGGGCGCCGAAATACACAAATTATTGCAGGATGAACCGCGGCGACTTGAAATGGTGCGCCAGTGCAAAGAAAAGATTGAAAAATATGGGACATTGCGAGTTTCAATAGACAATTTATTATTGAGAATATCGACCGCTCTAAGTGCAATGAAACCATATCTGGTTTGCCCGTATTCTGGTCTGATGATATTCAAAAAATCCTGAGTCGAAATATTTCATTTGTGCTCTGGGAACGACGTTAAGAAAATCATGGATCGTGCAGCTGGAAAAATATGGCTGTGATTTTGTTTCTCTGGTTCACCCGTCCTGCGTTATATCCGTCCTTACATCTGTGGGCGACGGCGTTTCTGTTGATGCGGGCAGCGTAATTGCAGGGTTCTCGACAATCGGCGATCATGTTCGTGTTGGCAGAAATGTTTCTATTGGCCACCACACAAAAATAGGAAAATTTTCAACTATTCACCCGGGATCGATAGTATCTGGTCGATGTGATATCCACAGCCAGGTCACAATCGGAACAGGTGCAACCATAGTTGATGGGATCACTATCAGGTCCGGTGCCGTAATCTCGGCAGGTGCGGTTGTAACCAGAAACGTCGCCGAAAATTCGCTTGTCGCGGGCAATCCCTGTCGGGTGGTGCGAGTAAATTACGGACCCCGGTGGGCCAGGGTCCGTATTTGGTTTTGTCAACAATGCTCATTCAAGAAATAAACTGGGCGACCAATCAGTTTCTTGATTTCAGACAGTGCCTTAGCTGTCGGTGCCTTAGCTGTTGGGGCCTTAGCTGTCTGGCGTGATGTGATCAGCAGTAAAGACGTAGTCATCAACACCGGAATGGCAGGCGATACAGCCTTTGTCCGCACCTTTGGCGACGCGACCCGCCAGCATCATGCCCTTTGGGTTGGTGTCGATGGTGCCGTCGGTGCGGTATTTGACCCAGAACCAGTTCTGGTTGTCGTCGTCATAACCGGCTTCGCGTCGGTACATGACCGTGACCGCGCCCAGATGTTTCTGCGGGTTTGCCAGAATCTCTTCGGCAGACACTTCTTCGGGGCCATAGTTGCGTTTGACGATCAGATCACCGGTATTGCCGTTAATGGTGGCTGTTGAATAAAATGTTTCCAGCATGGCACCATGGGGCGGGCCACCTTCGTATGGTGTTGTCATGATCGCGTTGTCACCCACAAGACGGTCCGCCACCATTATATCCCAAAGCAGTGCGGCATATTCTGCATCTGCATCCGTGCCAAATGGGGCGTCCTGTGCAGCAAGCGGAGACGCCAATATCCCCAGCGCGACTATGCTGCCTTTCAACAAATTCTTCATTTCACTCTCCAGTAGCTATTTTTAATATTTACGTGGGGGGAATATGGACTGTTTTTGTGTTCGTTTGCGAGGTTGCGTTGATAACAATTGGGTGTGCAATTGTGTTACAATTTGATTGGACAGAACTGTCGCCGGGTCTGACATTTTCACAAAAAAAGGGAATGCAAAATGAGACTGGTATATTCTGCGATAATTCTGGCGGGGCTGGTTGCCGGCCCGGTTTTTGGCCAATCGGCTGAAGACGGCGAAAAAACATTCAAAAGATGCGCGAGTTGCCATAAGGTCGGCCCCGATGCAAAGAATGGTGTTGGCCCGGTTCTGACGGGTGTTGTTGACCGCGCGGCCGGTAGCTTTGAAGGCTACCGGTATTCCAAGTCAATGCGTGCCGCCGGGGCTGCCGGGCTGGTCTGGTCACAGGAAAATATCGTTGAATATATAGCCAATCCAACGGCATTTCTCAGGGTCTTTCTGGACGATAAAAAAGCCAAGGCAAAGATGACATTCAAGCTGAAGGCGGAAGACGACCGGCGTGATGTTGTTGCTTATCTGGCAACTTTTAGTGCAGCGTCGGTTGCGGTGCCTGATACCGGGTTCTGTGTGGTCAACGCATCCCAGACATCCCGGTTTTTTGCAACTGAAACCCGGGAAGGCGTGCGCGAATCTGCGAACCTTGAACCGGGCGCTGCGCTGTGTGCCGATACGACTGATGCGCTGGATGGTGTGGTGACGGTTTATGAAAGTGAGGACGGTTTTGAAGGGTGCACCCGGATCATCCCGGTTGGTTCGGCCGAAGATATGCTGAAATTTGCCGAAGCGGATCGCTGCGAATGGGAGTCACATAATTCCTGAAGCTTTAACGATTTAAGTATTCATTGCCCGGCGTTTAAGTCATATTCCCAATCGCGGAGGGTATGGGGATACAACACATTAAACAGCGATCGTTGGCAACAGCGATTATCTTTACGGCTATCCGAGTTGGGATTGTCGTTGGTATAGCCGTTGGCGCGCATTTTCTTATTCAGTGGGTGGAAACCCGTGCCCAGGACCTGCCGCCCAATTCGCAGGGGTTTGTGCTGGGGGGCATCCTGTTGGTGGTGGTGTTGGCCTATGCGGTCCTGATCGCGATACCGTTTGTGCCGGGCATCGAAATTGGCGTTTCCCTGATGATGATACGCGGATCAGAGGTGGCGCCCGTGGTCTATCTGGCGACGGTTCTGGGGTTGGTTGCTGCCTTTCTGGCCGGCCGATACCTGAGTTATGACTGGTTGCATCAGGTGCTTATGGATCTGCGTCTGAAACGCGCCTGCAATTTTCTGGAACGGATCAAGGGAATGAACCGGCAACAGCGGTTGGACACGCTGCGCGGGGTGCTGCCGAATTGGGCGCAAGGGTTTGCGATAAAATTCAGGTATGTGATGTTGGCACTGCTGATTAATATTCCTGGTAATTCGCTTATTGGCGGCGGCGGCGGGATCAGTTTTCTGGCTGGCCTGACGCGGCTATTTTCCCCGTGGGTGACTGTTTTGGCAATCGCGGTTGCGGTGGCACCCGTGCCGTTATTGGTTTGGTTATATGGCAGTGGAATATTAGGCGCAAAGTGACGCCATTGTAGGTCTTTTTGCCGGTGAAACGCTTTTACTTGGGGAACAATCGCGTATTGTCCTTATTAACAATAACCCGATGGATTCAACCATGACCAAGGACCCGTTAGTAGTATTCACGCCGTCCGGCAAACGCGGCCGGTTTTCGCCTGGAACACCGGTGCTGACGGCAGCGCGACAGCTTGGTGTCGATCTGGACAGTGTCTGTGGTGGGCGGGGAATTTGCTCCAAATGTCAGATCACCCCGAGCTATGGGGATTTTCCAAAACACGGGGTGCAGGTGTCAAAGGATGCGCTGTCAGACTGGAACAAGGTCGAAGCGCGCTACCATGAAAAACGCGGGTTGAAACAGGGGCGGCGCTTGGGCTGTCAGGCAACCGTGCAGGGCGATGTTGTTATTGATGTGCCGCCGGAAAGTCAGGTGCATAAACAGGTGGTGCGCAAGGCCGCCACCGTGCGCGATATCACCATGGATCCGGCGACGCGGCTTTATTATGTCGAGGTTCAGGAACCGGACATGCATGTGCCAAATGGTGATCTGGAACGGTTGCAAACCGCGCTGGCCGAGCAATGGGATATTGGAGAGATCCGGGTTGGTCTGCCGGTTTTGAGCAAGGTGCAGCCGGCATTGCGCAAGGGTAAATGGGCGGTAACCGTGGCCCTGCACCGGGGCCATGATGACAGTCATGAACGCCTGCTGGATATCTGGCCCGGATATTTTGAGGGGCGGCTATACGGCCTGGCGATTGACCTGGGATCAACAACGATTGCGGCGCATTTGGTTGATCTTAGGAATGGGCAAGTTATTGAATCCGCAGGAATAATGAACCCGCAGATCCGGTTTGGCGAAGACCTGATGAGCCGGGTTTCCTATGTCATGATGAACCCCGGCGGGGATGTTGAAATGACCGCTGTGGTGCGCGAAGCGATCAATGAACTGGTTGGGGAAATAGCCCGGGATGCTGGAATTGACCCCTGCCAGATCATGGAAGCGGTGTTTGTATGCAATCCGGTGATGCACCATCTTTTGCTGGGGATTGATCCTGTGGAACTGGGGCAGGCACCGTTTGCTTTGGCCACATCAGATGCGATGTCGCTGCAGGCGGTTGAGCTGGGGCTGGCGGCAATCAACCGCTCGGCGCGGGTTTATATTCTGCCTTGCATTGCCGGCCATGTCGGGGCCGATGCGGCGGCGGTGGCGCTGTCGGAAGAACCCTATAATTCCAAAGACCTGGCGTTGATTGTCGATGTTGGTACCAATGCGGAAATTCTGTTGGGCAATACTGAACGGGTGTTGGCCTGTTCTTCCCCCACTGGACCGGCATTTGAGGGCGCGCAGATCAGTTCCGGGCAACGCGCAGCGCCCGGCGCGATCGAACATGTTGAGATTGACCCGGAGACAAAAGAGCCACGTTTTCAAGTGGTTGGTTCTGATCTGTGGTCAGATCAAGACGGGTTTGATGCGGCCACCAGGGCGACGGGCATCACCGGGATCTGTGGCTCTGGCATCATTGAGGTGATCGCCGAGATGCGCATGGCAGGGCTGATGGATCCGGCGGGTTTGATCGGCTCTGCCGCGCAAACCGGCACCGAGCGTTCAGTGGCTGACGGGCGCACCCACGCCTATGTTCTGCATGATGGCAGCGGCAGCGGCAGTGACGGGCCGGTTATCACTGTTACCCAGGCCGATGTCAGGGCAATTCAGCTGGCAAAATCAGCGCTTTACGCAGGTGCGCGATTATTGATGGATGAGATGGGGGTGGATAAGGTTGACCGGGTTGTGTTGGCCGGGGCGTTTGGCGCGCATATCTCTGCCAAGCACGCCATGGTGCTGGGGATGATCCCGGATGTGCCGTTGGATAAGGTCAGTTCGGCCGGGAATGCGGCCGGTACCGGGGCGCGGATTGCGCTGTGCAGCGTTAAGGCAAGGTTACAAATTGCTGAAATTGTTAAGAAAATAACAAAAGTCGAAACCGCAATTGAGCCACGGTTTCAGGAGCATTTCATTGCCGCCACGGCCATTCCCCATGCCACCGAAACCTTCCCGAACCTGATGCAGGTTGTTGATTTACCAGACGTTTCTTTCAATACCGGGGGCGCCGATGGCGGTGGCGGCAGGCGGCGGCGCAGGCGGGGCTGAACGCTTGACGACCTGGGTGTGATTGGCTAGCTGATCCCATGGAAATGCGGGTGTAGCTCAATGGTAGAGCAGCAGCTTCCCAAGCTGAATACGAGGGTTCGATTCCCTTCACCCGCTCCAAGCCGCCAATGTTAACCATCCGTTTGGAACCAGCGATTTCTTTAAAGAATGCACGGAATCCCCACCCCGGTGTTTAACGGCTTTAAACTGCAAAACCGGGGCGGTTTGTCGGATTATGGCGCGATGTTCTGATTTAGCCGAAACAGGTTGCCGGGATCGACTGCGCGCTTGAGCTTGACCAGCCGGTCATAATTGTCGCTGCCGTAGGATGCGCGGAGCAGTTTTTCACCCTCTTCACCTTGCCCCGGAAAATTGAGATATGAGCCACCCCGCGAGTGGGGCATCATTTCCTGCCAGGCGTCCCGTGTCCAGGCGATCGCGGTGTCGTCATCTGACGGGTCCGACCAGGCGATATCCAGACTGTAGAGGTAATTGGCGCGCCGTTCCCCCAGTGCAGTTGCCGATGGGTCTACGCGGTTCATGGCGCCGCCAAGGTGCCAGAATGCAATCAGCGACCATGGATCCGGGCGGGACTGGGCGCGCGATATTGCCAGGTCCATCACGTCTTCGGTGCAGCTGTCGACATATAGCGATTTCCAGTAGTTTTGGCGGGCACCTTTTTCAAAGACTGCGTCAAAGGCGGTTTGCACACCTGCGTAGGGTGCCGGACCGCTGAGGTCGAGAATTGGCTCGCCAAGTTCGCGCAGTGGTTGGGTCAGGCGCGCGCCGTCTTCCAGCGATCCTGTGTGCAGTGCGGGGGTGATAACCACCGGGATCCCGTGCAATTCTTCCGGAAAACCGGGAAGTGGCGGGATAGTCCAGAACAGGCAGGAAGAAGAAATTTCATCAGGCGCGGTATCCATGAAATCGCGCCAGCCGCGCATGATGTCTTTGGCGTTTTCATCGAACCTGTAAAAGGGTGCACAGAAGGTGACCATGGGGCCGATGGGGTAAAGTTCAAACTCAAATGACGTGACCACGCCAAAGTTGCCACCACCGCCACGCACACCCCAGAAAAGGTCTGAATTTTCGGTTTCGCTGGCCGTGATCAGGTTGCCGTCGGCGGTGACGATATCCACCGACACCAGTGCATCAACCGCCATTCCGTGTTTGCGCCGCAGCCAGCCGATGCCGCCGCACAGGGTCAGCCCGGCAACACCGGTGAGCGAAACGATACCGAAGGGGGCGGCAAGGCCGAATGCCTGTGTTTCGCGGTCAACATCCCCCAGTAACGCGCCACCGGCCACACGGGCGCGGCGGGTTGTCGGATTGACATAGACATCGTTCATTTCAGACAGGTCGATGACCAGCCCACCGTCGCACATGGCGTTGCCAGCGACGTTGTGGCCGCCGCCCTTAGTGGCAAGCAGGATGCCGTGTTCGCGGGCAAAATTGACGGCATCGGCAACATCGCCTGCACCTGAGCAGCGGATGATGAGGGCGGGTCGTTTGTCGATTGCGCCGTTCCAAAGCTGGCGCGTGGCGTCGTATTCGTCGCTGTCCTGGGTGACGACTGTGCCGCGCAATCCAGAGATCAGTGTTTCGACGATAGTGGCGTCGATTGATATTTCTGCACCATCAAGTGATGTGAAGGTTTGAGTGTCCATGTTCGCGCTGTGCCCCTTTGATTGCGGAATATGGGATGATGCTAGGCGGATAGCTATTGACCTAAAAGAGGGGAAATCGTCATAAAGGGGGCATATTTACCACTATTCACCAACAGGAGTGAGACATGATGGCGAACCCAAAACTGATCAAAGTAAGTCTTTTGGCGGTGGAATATACCTCACCATCGACACTTTACGGGTTTTACGATGTGTTTAGTTCAGTCGGTGTGGGGTGGGAGACATTTATTTCCGGCGAACCGGTCGATCCACAGTTTGAGGTGCGAATTGTTGCCTGTGGCGCGCAACCGTTCACGGGCAATAGTGGTGTTTTGATTGCCCCTGATTTGAGTATTGAGGATGACCACGATCCAGACATCATTGTGTGTCCCGGCATGATTGTGCCGGCGTCTGGGTCGCCACCGGATTTCGACCCAAAAATTTTCGCGTGGTTGCGCCGGCATCAGGACCGGGGTGTTCTGATAGGCTCGGCCTGTACAGGTGCGGTATTGCTTGGCAAAGCCGGGGTGCTGGATGGCTGGGAGGCATCTTCGCATTACGCCTGGGCCGACCAGTTTCGGGTATTTTTCCCAGAGATCAAAATGCGGCTGGAGCTGAACCTGTGTATTTCGGGAACCGATAACCTGCTGGTAACAGCGGGTGGCACCACGGCCTGGCAGGAACTGGCGCTGTATTTGATTACGCGGTTTTGCGGCGTTGACCACGCCATGCACACGGCAAAGCTGTGGCTGATCCCGGATCGGGATGTCAGTCAGGCGTCTTTTTCGTCGCTGTGCAAGGGCGTTCCGCATAATGACAGTGCGATCAATCGGTGCCAGATGTGGATATCCAAGCGGCCGGAAATTGAAAACCCGGTGGCCGAAATGACGGCGAAATCGGGCTTGCCGCCAACGACGTTTGCCCGCAGGTTTAAGAAAGCGACGGGGTACAGCCCGATTGATTATGTGCATCTGTTGCGGATCGGGCAAGCCAAGTTGATGCTGGAAGACGAAAAACATGCGGTGGACCATATTGGCCGCTCGGTCGGGTATGAGGACACGTCGTCGTTCCGGCGGATTTTCAAGCGCAAGGTCGGGCTGACGCCGGGGATTTACCGGCGAAAGTTTGGGCGAGGGCGGTTTGAGAAATTTGTGCAGATGGAAAATGTGTAAATGCGTCGATATTAGTTTTCGCGCAGGTATTTCACCAGCATTTGGGTGGAGGCGTCTTTGTCGTTGGCACTGTGTTCGCCGCTGATCACCGGTTGCAGGGCGACGGCCAGTTCCTTGCCCAGTTCAACCCCCCATTGATCAAACGAATTGATGCCCAAAATAACGCCTTCCACAAATACCCGGTGTTCATAAAGCGCAACAATCTGACCCAGCGTTCGCGGCGTTAATTGCGGATAAACCAAAGTTGTGCTGGGCCGGTTGCCGGGGAATACCCGGTGGCGGGCCTGTTTTTCCAGCTCATCCCCGCTAAAGCCCTTGGCCTGCATCAGGGCGCGGGCCTGACCCAGGGAACGGCCGTGCATCAGCGCTTCGGACTGGGCCAGACAATTGGCGATCAGCAATTGGTGTTGGTTGGCAAGCTCGGGTTCATGGCCGTGGGCGGCGATCATAAAGTCGCACGGCACCACGCGGGTGCCCTGATGGATCAGCTGGTAAAACGCATGCTGACCGTTGGTGCCGGGTTCGCCCCATACAACGGGGCCGGAATTTTCGCTTAGATCGCTGCCATCCATGGCAACACGCTTGCCGTTGCTTTCCATTTCCAGCTGCTGGAAATAGGCGGGCAGGCGGGACAGGCGTTGATCATAGGGCAGCACCGCGCGGGTGGCGTAGCCACAGATCTGATTGTGCCAGATGCCGCTCAGGGCCAGCATCACCGGCATGTTGTCGGCCAGCGGCGCTGTTTTGAAGTGCTGATCCATCGATCGGGCGCCACTTAAAAATTCCGCGAATTTTTGTGCACCGATGGCCAGCATCAGCGACAGGCCGATGGGGCCCCAGAGCGAATAGCGCCCGCCGACCCAGTCTTCAAAGCCAAAAACCCGGCCCTCGTCGATGCCCCAGGCACTGGTTTTTTCCTTGGCAGAGGACAGGGCGACCAAGTGTTTGTCGATATCTGAGGCGGAAATTTTCGTTTGTAACCAGTCCTTTGCCGTCTTTGCATTGGTCATGGTTTCAATGGTGGTAAATGTTTTTGAGGCGACGATGACAAGGCTTGTGGCCGGGTCCAGATTTTTCAGCGCCTCGTGGATATGGGCGCCATCGACGTTGGATACAAAATGCGTGCGCGGGCCGTTGTGGTAGGGGGCCAGCGCGAGGCTGGCCATGGCCGGGCCAAGGTCTGAGCCGCCAATGCCGATATTGACCACATCGGTGAATTTTGTGCCCCTTGCGGTTGCGATGCTGCCGTCGCGGATGCCGGTGGCAAAATCGCCCATGTTATTCAGGGTCTTCAGGACGTCTGGCATGACGTCTGTGCCGCCCACCAGAACCGGGGTGCCATCCAGATTGCGCAGGGCGGTGTGCAGCACCGCGCGGCCTTCGGTTTCATTGATAATGGCCCCGGAAAACATGGCGTCGCGTTTGTCGGCAACTTTGGCGGATTTGGCCAGTTCCAGCAGCAGTGTGCGGGTATCCCTGTCGATATTGGTTTTGGAATAGTCAAACAGCATGCCGTCGGTCTGCACCGAAAATTCAGTGGCACGGGTGTCATCAAACAGGTCAGTGATGGCGCGATCTTTTGCAGAATCAAAGTGTTGTCGAAGTTTTTTAAAGTTCATATCATTCGGCCCAATGGAAAGTAGCGTCTGCCCAGATGGCGGTGATCGGGGCCAGCATCGGATCCTCAACGGTTTTTGCCGCTTCATATGCAGCGCGTTTTTCGGCCCCGGTGATGACGATATGTTTGTTTTTGGCCGCCGCCAGAACCGGGGCAGTCAGGGTGATCCTTGGTTCCGGAGCACCGGGGGCGCGCATGGCCAGAAGGGCGGGCGCGTCCGGGGACAGGGCTGCCGCCAGCTGGTCGGCGCCGGGAAACAGCGATGCCGTGTGCATGTCATCCCCCATGCCCAGCAGCAAAACATCTATCGGCAGGTAGGGTTGCAGATTGGCGATCAGCAGGTCGAGGTTGTTTTCGGGTTCCGGTGTGTCGGTATAAAGCGGGATCAGGCTGGCCCGGGCGGCACGATCCACCAGCAGGCGCTGGCGCAACAGCCGGGTATTGGAGCGGTCATGGGTTTCGGGCAGCCAGCGTTCATCGCTGAGCACGATATTCACGCAGGGCCAGTTCAGGTCGGTGGCGCTGAGATAATCAAAGATCGGACCCGGTGTTGTGCCGCCGGGCACCGCGAAGGTGACCCAGTCGGAATGGATAAGCTCATCAAACAGCGCCTCTGCCAGTATGTTGGCAAGGTCGATCATCATCATGTCGCGGTCGGCATATTCAATAAGTTTCATGGCTTTAGCTCCCGCCAGCGCCGGCCGTCCCGGTGCATCAGCATATTTGCGTCCTCTGGTCCGGTACTGCCCACTTCATAGGGCTTGGGCACTTCGCCGCGGGTTTCCCAGCCTTCTATGATCGGGTCGGTCCAGGCCCATGCGGCCTCGACCTCATCGCCGCGCATGAACAGGGTCTGGTTGCCGCGCATCACATCCATGATCAGGCGTTCATAGGCGTCCGGGCCTTCCATCGCCTGATCGCCCAGCGCCTCGGCGAATGTCATGTCCAGCGGTACATCGATCAGCCGCATGCCGCCGGGGCCCGGATCTTTGATGGTTACGTAAAGCGTGATGCCTTCGTTGGGTTGCAGCCGGATCGACAGGGTGTTGCAGTGCTGGCCGGGTTCCTGCCCGAAAATTGCGTGCGGCGTGTCCTTGAACACCACCGCGATCTCGCTGGTGCGGGCCTTGAGTTTCTTACCGGTGCGCAGATAGAACGGCGTGCCGTTCCAGCGCCAGTTGGCGATTTCGCATTTCAGCGCAATGAAGCTTTCGGTTGTGCTGCGTTCATCCCCTGCGTCTTGCCGATACGAGGGGTCGCTACCGTTGGCGTCATACTGGCCACGGGCGATGTGATGCGGATCAACCGGTTCTAACGCACGGATAACCTTGAGCTTTTCGTCCCGCACCGCGTTGGGGTCAAAGCGGCTTGGGGGTTCCATGGCGATCAGGCACAAAAGCTGCATCAGGTGGTTTTGCACCATGTCACGCATGGCGCCGGATTTGTTGTAATAGGCACCGCGCCCACCAACGCCAACGGTTTCGGCCACGGTGATCTGGATATGATCAACGTATTGTGCGTTCCACAGCGGTTCAAACAGAATATTGCCAAAGCGCACCGCCATCAGGTTTTGCACGGTTTCTTTGCCAAGGTAGTGATCAATGCGATAAATCTGATGTTCGCTGAAATGTTCAGCCAGTGTGGCGTTCAGATCGCGTGCGCTGTCCAGGTCGTGGCCAAAGGGTTTTTCCACGACGATGCGGGAATTATTATCGGCGATGCCGAATGTGTGCAGGCGTTCGGCCAGTGGGCCAAACAGGCTGGGACCAACGGAAAAGTAATAGGCATGCACCAGGCCGGGGCGGACCATTTTGGCCAGTTCGGGCCAGCCTTTGTCGCCAAGCGCGTCAATCGGGATATAGTGCAGGTGGTTCAGGAAATCGTCCAGCCGATCCTTGCCCTGATCCTCGGCATCGCCAAATTCAACGATCGCGTCGCGGATCATGTCGCGGTAGCCCTGTGTATCCAGATCGGCGCGTGCAGCGCCGATAATCTGTGGATTGTCCGGCAATTGTCCGGCCAGAAACCGGCGGTGCAGGCCGGGCAGGATTTTGCGCCGGGCCAGATCGCCGGTGCCGCCAAAAATGACGAGGTCAAACGGGTCGACCGGAATTACCCTTGAAACCATTATATGAGCCTTTCAATTATTCCGTTAGCGCTAACGCTTTTTCATACCGGTGTGTTTTGCCAAAGTCTAGCAGCCCTGTGCCGCTTCACAACCACGTCAATTAAAACATCGGGGGTTTAATTGCGCGATTGAGCGCTATAGCAGTAGTTCAACACGATACCAGGACGCACAGACATGAAACATCAGACAGTTGTTGCAGGGCAGTTTGCCAAATTTGAACACCCCGATGTAACAGCCAAGGGCGAAAAGCGTGCCCGTGTCGGGCTGAATGACCCGCAAACCCTGTGGTTTAATACCGGAACGCTTTGCAACATTACCTGTGCCAATTGTTATATTGAAAGTTCACCCAGCAATGACCGGCTGGTTTATATTTCTGAGGCAGAGGTATTGGATTATCTGACTCAGATCAAAACCCGCAATTGGCCGGTGAAAGAAATTGGTTTCACCGGTGGTGAGCCGTTTATGAACCCGGAAATGATTGCATTGGCACGGGTATCGCTGGAGGCAGGATTTGAGGTTTTAATCCTGACCAATGCCATGTCACCGATGATGCGCCCGAAAATGCGCAAAGGTCTGGTGGCGTTGCAGCGGGATTTTGGCAATCGCCTTACTTTGCGGATATCGGTGGATCATCATAATGCGAAATTCCATGATCAGGAGCGCGGGGCAGGGACATTTGCCAAAACCCTGACCGGCATGCGGTGGTTGCGCGATAACGCCATCAAAATGGCCGTGGCCGGGCGCACTGTCTGGGGGGAATCAGATGCAGTTTCTCGCGCCGGATATGCCGGGTTTTACGCAGAAAACCAGTTTGAAATAGATGCGACCGATCCGGGGCAAACGGTGTTGTTCCCGGAAATGGATGAGACAGTGGAAGTGCCCGAGATTACCACGGCCTGCTGGGGGATACTGAACAAGTCCCCCAAGGACGTCATGTGTTCCGGTTCCAGAATGGTTGTGAAGCGCAAAGGCGCCGAGAAACCGGTGGTTCTGGCCTGCACGTTGCTGCCCTATTCACCCGAATTTGAGATGGGTTCATCGCTTGCTCAGGCAGAAGGCGATGTGGCGTTGAACCATCCGCACTGCGCCAAGTTTTGTGTTCTGGGCGGGGCAAGCTGCTCTGCCTGAGCTGGTCTGATTATCTGCCGCATTGGCTAAGCCGTTATAAACATTAAATTAGCAGCGCAGTGGCCGGCGGCGGAGTGCGATTATTCGCAGAATAATCGGGGTTGCGGATGTGGGAAATGTTTCAGTTTACATTTAAATATTTACATATTCTGCTGAATGAATATGATGTGCCAACCAGATGGTGTCACCGAATTTGACTGCAATACCTTTTGAGACCGCCACTGGACATGACGGAAACGAACAAGGAAAGCAGATTATCCGATGAAACTGACACCCAGAAAAATGCTACTTGCAACCACAACAGCGATGCTGTTGGCGCTGCCGATCAGCGGCGTTTATACCCCGGCTGTGGCGCAAACCAGCGACATCACCAGCATGTTTACCAACCCTGATTTTACCAGTGGTTTTGCATCCATGATCAACCCACAAACCATGACCAGTTTCATGCAGATCATGTCTAACCCGGCGATGTTTGAGGCGATGATGAAATTTGCCGATCCGGAAATGTTCGTACCGTTCATGACGGTGATGACCAACCCGGATTTCATGCAGACCATGCTGAATTTCGGTAGCCCGGAAATGATTGAAAGCTGGATGGGCATGATGACCGATCCAAAGCTGATCAATGCGATGATGGAAATGGCCAACCCGGAAATGATTGAACCGTTCATGAAGATCATGACCGACCCGGCAATGATGAACATGATGACCGGTATGATGACCCCGGAAATGATGAACAGCTGGATGGGCATGATGACCAATCCGGAAATCATGAAGTCGCTTTTATCCATGGCCTCCCCGGAAATGATCACCACCTGGATGAGCATGATGACGGACCCCAAGATGATCGAAGGGCTGATGTCGATGATGTCGCCTGAAATGATGAATTCATGGGTCGGGATCATGACCGATCCGGAAATGATGGATTCAATGATGCAGATGGTGGACCCTGAAATGATGATGACCATGATGTCGTCGATGTTTTCGATGATGTCGCTGATGCCGGAGATGCTGAAAGGCGCTGTTCCGGCAATTGGCGACGCTGTCAGCTCTGCCACGGATGGTGGTTAATTTAAGCTGCTTATCTGGCCGGGGTAGCCAAATTCTGCCCCGGCCCAATACAAATTTCAGGGAGAGTGAAATGAAGGCAATTCAAATAGCGATTGGCGCGGTTTTCAGCGTTATGGCCATGGGTATAAGTGTAAATGCACAGGCAACCGAAGAAGAAATAATTGAGTTTAACAAGAAATCTTTCGCCCAGACAGCGCCGGTTGACGGGCGTATTGATCTGACCACGATCACGGTGCCGACCCGTCCAAAAGAGGACTATATCGAAAACACCATGCTGGAGCCGATTTCAGCGGATGCCAAGATGAAGATGATGCAGGCGATGATGGCCGTAAATCCGTTTTCGGTGCGCGATCTGATGAATTTCATGGTGGCCAAGAAAAAGGCCCTGCCCGGGTTGAGTTTTGATGATGTGGTGGAATCGCTTAATTCAAAGGCGCTTGATCTGAACATGCGACCCACCGGTCATAATACGCCCTATGTGGTGCTGCGTGAAATTTTTGACCCCGACAGCCCGCGGCTGGAATATTTCAGCTTTTGCGATCTGATCACCATGCGGTTGATCCTGAACTATTCGCTGGAATTTTCCGCCCTGTTGCCCTGCCGGATTGCGGTGATGGAGGATGCCGAGGGGCAGATCTGGCTGACCACGTTGGACTGGGATGTGCGCTGGTTTGACACCAGCCCGAACCCGAACCGGATTTCGGATGATCTGCGTGAGCGCGCCATCCGGGTGCGCGAAAATATTGAAGCCATCATGGAAGCCGCCGCCACCGGGGATTTCTAGGGCTTTTTGCCAAGGATAGCTATGAGCGGCCCGGCGATTGTCGGGCCGTTTTTCTTTTTGCGATTGATTGGGAATTGGCTTAGCTGATTGGGGCCGGTCTATGGCCTGAAATTCGGAGCAATGAGCATGGCAAATGTACTGTATGACGCATTGCTGGCCCGCCATCGGCGGCGTGACGCGGTGTTTGTGCAATTGCCCGATGGACGGTCGGTATCCTACGCTGAGATGCTGGAATTATCAGCGCAGTTTGCCCATGCTCTGGCCGATCTGGGGGCAAAGCCCGGGGACCGGGTGGCGCTGCAGGTTGGTAAGTCTGTTTCAGCATTGGCGGTGTATTTTGCCTGTGTGCAGGGCGGGTTCGTGCTGTTGCCGCTGAACCCCGCCTATACCGCGAACGAAGTTGAATATTTTGTGCGCGATGCCCGCCCGGCAGTGTTGATTTGCGATCCGGCGGATCAGGTGACATTGGCGCCGGCTGGGAAAAAATTTGGGGCGGAATTAGTTTGTCTGGACCCACAGGGGCAGGGAAGTTTGTGGGATATTGCAGGGGCCAGGCCACGGGAATTTGTCACCGCCACGCGCAGGCACGATGATCTGGCGGCGATCCTGTATACATCGGGCACAACGGGTGTGCCCAAGGGGGCGATGCTGAGCCATGGTAACCTGCTGTCAAATGCGCAGGTGTTGGCGCGTGGCTGGCGGTTTACGGCAGAAGATGTGCTGCTGCACGCCCTGCCGGTTTTCCACACCCATGGGCTGTTTGTGGCGGTGAATACCACCCTGATTGCGGGCGGCAGCATAGTGTTCCTGCCCCGGTTTGAGGTGGCTGAAGTGATGCGTCTGTTGCCCGGTGCAAGCGTGATGATGGGGGTGCCGACGTTTTACACACGCCTGTTGCAGGAGGCGGATTTTACCGCCCGGTTGGTGCGCGATATGCGGGTGTTTATATCGGGGAGCGCGCCGTTACTGGCCGAGACCCACGCGGCTTTTGAAACCCGTTGCGGGCAGGTGATACTGGAGCGCTATGGCATGACCGAAACCTCGATGAGTATTTCAAACCCCTATTCCGGTGAGCGCCGGGCCGGGACGGTTGGGGTGCCTCTGGAAGGGGTGGAGGTGATTGTCACTGATACGGATACCGGCAAGCCGGTGAGCAGCGGCGACATCGGTATGGTGCAGGTGCGCGGACCGAACGTGTTTCAGGGCTATTGGAATTTGCCGGACAAGACCCGCGAAGAATTGCAGGAGAACGGGTTTTTTATCACCGGTGATCTGGGACGGATCAGTGCGGATGGCTATGTGGAAATTGTCGGGCGTAGCAAGGATCTGATCATTTCCGGCGGCTTTAACATCTACCCCAAGGAAGTCGAGGCAGCGATTGATCTTTTGCCCGGCGTGGCGGAAACCGCCGTGGTCGGGGTGCCGGATGCGGATTTGGGGGAGGTGGGACTGGCGTTTGTGGTGCGCGCTGAAGGTGCGGGTATTTCGGCAGCGGAGATATTGGCAGCACTAGGGGGGCAGCTTGCCCGCTTTAAGCACCCGCGCGAGGTTTTATTTTGCGATGCGCTGCCACGCAACGCCATGGGCAAGGTGCA
>CAZETX010000021.1:28626-43731 GCA_964514925.1 uncultured Marinosulfonomonas sp. | reverse complement strand
CTCTGGCTCTGGCTCTGGCTCTGGCTCTGGCTCTGGCTCTGGCTCTGGCTCTGGAATTGATACTTCGGGGGCCGGTTCGGGGGCAACGGCCTGTACCGGTTCTTCGGCGGCGGTTTCGGGCGGAGCCGGTTCGGGCGGAGTGGTTTCTTCAAGCAAAACCTGTTCTTCGACACCACCGTCGCTGACGATTGCATCCAGACCTTCATCGATCTTTTTGGACGACTTGAACAGCCGGTCCTTTAGCTTTTTAAAAAACGACATTCAGCGCCCTTATTCTTACAGGGTTGATCTAATCGTTCCTTGTGGGTTTTAAAAGCCATCAAGGGCCCATGAACCCCCAAAGGATCAGCGCCTGTGCCGTGATATAGGTGATCCAGACTGCCCGGTGCAGGGTTTTCTGGCGTGACCGGGTGCCGGAGGCGCGGAATTTACCGATGGCGAGCAGCAGATCTGACAGCACAAACACCGCGGCCCCAAGGGCGACGATCAGCAGATTTATGGGCAAGGTCAGGGCGGCCAGAGCCATGGCGCCGATCAGGAGGATGTACACCCGAACCGGCCAGCGCAGGCCTGCGGTATAGGGGGTCAGCCAAAGTTCAGTTGACAGGGCAAGGCCGAGCATTGTGATTGCAAACAGTGGCGCGCTGGCAAAGGCGGCCCAGAGCGGTTGCCCGGACAGGCCCAGAAACAACAGCGTATAAAGGATATGGGCCAGCGCAAATGCGCTGAGGCCGTATAGGAACGCGGATTTTCCGGGGCGCGACAGGGCAGAATCGCCGATGGCGCAGAGCAATAGGGCTGCCGACAGATAAGCAGGCTGATCCTGACTGATTGCCGCCATGGCAAACAGGAAAACCGGCAGCGTTTTAAGCACAGTGCGGCGCGGCCCCGGTGGCTGGTGGGCCAGCGGCAGGTACAGGATGGCGATGGTGATGCCACTGAGCAGGAAGATCAGGCTGGGGGTGATTGGACTGGTCCTGTTTGTTATGGCGACGAGTTTAAGGATAGCGCCGGGTTGCACAAGGTGTGGTTTGACGTGGCAAATCGTGAACAAAACGGTCAGACTGGGGTGGAATTAGTGGAATTTGCCTGTGAAGAACCGTGTAGTGCTATTTGCCGTGGTGACCCTGATACCGGTGCCTTTGCTGGGTATAGGAAGTGTGGTGGGTGGCGTCTGGATTTATCTGGCGCTGGGGTATCTGACGGTTTTTGCCTTTGCCATGGACGAGGTGTTGGGGCTGGCGGCTGATCCGGCAGCGCCTGACCGTGAATTTCCGGCGGCGAATTTATTGTCAGTGGTATTGGCGCTGGTGCATTTTCCATTGCTGGGGTTGGCGGTGTTTGCGTTGAGCGGTGGTGTGGGGCTGGGACTGGCAGAAAAAGTTGCGGTGTTTTTCGCGGCGGGGCTGTTTTTTGGTCAGGTGTCCAATTCCAATGCCCATGAGTTGATCCACCGGTCACGCGCGCCGCTATATCAACTGGGGAAATGGGTGTTTATCAGCCATTTATTCGGGCACCACGCATCGGCCCACCGACTGGTGCATCACCGGTATGTGGGCACCGCAGATGACCCCAGTTCCGCGCCATTGGGCATGGGGTTTTATCGGTTTGCATTTCGGGCGTGGGTTGGTTCATTCAAGCAGGGGTTTCGGGCGGAAAACCGGGTGCGTATGGCCGGTGATTACGGCGGGGTTCACCCCTATAGCATCTATGTGAGCGGTGCTTTGGTGATGTTGGGGGTGTCCGCTGTAATCGGAGGGATTGGTGGCGTTGCGGCCTATGTTGGCCTGGCAAGCTATGCCAGCATGCAGCTGCTTTTGTCGGATTATGTGCAACATTATGGATTGCGCCGGGGGGTCTTGTCGGACGGTAAGCCCGCGCCGGTTGCAGCCCGGCATTCCTGGAATGCGCCGCACCGGTTTACCGGCTGGCTAATGTTAAGCGCAGCCCGCCATTCGGACCACCATGCCCATCCGGCGCGGGCGTTTCCGGCACTGGATATTGATGACGACGTTCCGACCCTGCCCCGCAGTCTGGCGGTGATGGGGCTGATTGCGCTGATGCCGTGGCGCTGGCACAGAATTATGGATGGCCGGGTGGCAGACCGGCGGGATCAGGGATTGTTATAATCGTGAATTGTCACCGTCAACAAAATCTGCAAAGGTTGTAATATGCTGAGAATGATTGCTTTTCTGCTTCTGATGGCCGGGGCTGGCTGGGCCCAGACACCGATGAACGGTGATGAGTTTGACGCCTATACCCGCGGGAAAACCCTGACATTTATGGAAAGTGGACAGGCCTATGGGATTGAACAATATTTGGCAGGACGGCGGGTAACCTGGGCATTTGACAATGGTGAATGCCAATATGGCAGCTGGTCAGAACCGGAACCGGGGATGATCTGTTTCATTTATGAAGGGTCAGATGCGGGTGAGCAGTGTTGGAATTTTTTTGAGACCGAAACCGGGCTAAGGGCTAAATTTGTTGGGGCAACGGACGGGCGCGAGTTGTATGAAGCGCGGCGAAGTCGGTTGCCACTGTTATGTCTTGGCCCGGAGGTTGGGGTTTAGAACAGCCCTGTCAGCGGTGGTGATTTTTCTGCGAAAAATCAGGGTCGGGTGCCTCTGGCTGGAGTATTTTAGCAAAGAAAAACCATTAGAAAAGTGAACCCTGATCGCCGGGGTTTTTGCTTTTTTGTTTGGCAGGTGCGGGTTTTTCAGATTGTATGGCCAGCCGGCCATCTGAAAACTCAATTTCCAGAACTGTCGCAGCGCTGGCATCTTTTGTGTTTGTAACAACTGATTTATCGCCCCGAATGACAGCGTAGCCCCGGCGCAGGGTTTCGGTATAGCCCAACGACTGGCGCGTCCGTTCAAGGGCGTTCAGGGTGTCTGTTTTTTGCTTTATGTCGCGCTTGAGAAGTTCCGGGCGCAGACGGGTGGCCCTTTCGTGCAGGCGGGCTGAGGCATCCCGGGTGATCCGGCGCATGGTGTCGGGGCGAATGGTGGCGCTGATTTTGGTGAGGCGCAGGCTTTTGGTTTGGGCCACATTGCGCAGGGCGGCGGGCAGGGTTTCTGACATGCGGTCCAGTCTTTGGCGAGCGTTTTCAGTCAGGTTTGCGGGTTGTGGCAATGCCCGCGACAGGTCGCGCAGGCGCTGGTTGCGCTGGCTGATACCCTGGCTGAGGGCGCGGGACAGGCGTGCGCTTTGTTCCGATGTCCAGGCCAAGAGTTCCAACCGCACCGGCACCGCCAGTTCGGCGGCGGCTGTGGGGGTGGGCGCGCGCTGGTCGGACACATAATCAATCAGGGTGGTATCGGTTTCATGGCCAACCGCCGAGATCAGCGGGATATCGGATGCAAAAGCAGCGCGGGCGACGATTTCTTCGTTGAAGCCCCACAGGTCTTCCACCGAGCCACCGCCGCGTGCAACGATTATCAGGTCCGGGCGCGGTAGCGAACCACCGGGGGTCAGGGCGTTAAAGCCGGCAATGGCAGCGGCAACTTCGGGGGCGCATTTTTTGCCCTGCACGGCCACCGGCCAGATCAGAACCTTGCGCGGAAACCGATCACGTAAACGGTGCAGGATATCGCGGATCACAGCGCCTGAGGGTGAGGTGATGACGCCGATGACTTCGGGCAAATAGGGGAGCTTTTGTTTATGGTTTTGGGCGAACAGCCCCTCTGCCTCCAGCGCTTTTTTGCGCTTTTCCAGCATTGCCATCAGCGCGCCGGCCCCGGCGGGTTCGATGTTTTCAACAATCAGCTGATAGCGCGACTGGCCGGGGAATGTGGTCATGCGGCCGGTGGCGATGACTTCCATGCCCTCTTCCGGTTGCACCGCAAGCCGGGCGGCCTGGCCTTTCCAGCTGACGGCAGCAATGACGGCGCGCTCATCTTTCAGGTCAAAATACAGATGGCCCGAGGCAGGGCGGGACACCCGGCCAATTTCACCGCGCACCCTGACATGGCCGAAAGTGCCTTCGATGGTTTTTTTCACCGCCCCGGATATTTCCGAAACGGTAAATTCATGGGCGTTGCCGCCGGTATCGGTGTCTTCAAACAGGTCTGACATTGCGGGTGCCTTGTGGATTGTCCGGGGCAAGTCTAGAACGCCCGCAGGCGATGGCCAAGGGGGGTTGCGGCAATGAATATCCTTATTTTAGGCGGTGGCGGGCGTGAGCATTCGCTGGCCTGGGCGATTAAGCAAAACCCCAAATGTGATCAGCTGTTTGTCGCCCCGGGAAATGCCGGGATTGCCGAGATCGCGGATTGCGTTGATCTGGACATTATGGATGGCGATGCGGTGGTGGCGTTTGCGGTGGAAAACGGCGTTGATTTTGTGATCATCGGACCGGAAGCGCCATTGGTTGCCGGGGTGGCGGATGTGCTGCGCGCCGCTGGTTTGCTGTGTTTTGGACCCGGTGCGGCGGCGGCAATGCTGGAGGCATCCAAGCGGTTCACCAAGGAAATTTGCGCCGCTGTTGGCGCGCCGACGGCGGAGTATGCGCGCTTTGAAGATGCGGGTGCGGCCAAGGAATATGTACGGGCGCAAGGCGCGCCGATTGTGATCAAAGCCGATGGGCTGGCGGCGGGCAAGGGTGTGGTTGTGGCCATGGATGAGCCGCGAGCTTTGGCGGCGATTGAGGATATGTTTGGTGGTGAATACGGCGACGCCGGGGCCGAGGTGGTAATTGAGGAGTTCATGACCGGCGAGGAAGCGTCGTTTTTTGTGCTGTGTGACGGTGAAACCCTTTTGCCGATCGGCACGGCACAGGATCACAAGCGGGCATATGACGGTGACGAAGGGCCAAATACCGGCGGTATGGGGGCCTATTCACCGGCGCCGGTGATGACGGACGGCGTGGTTGAAAAGGCGATGGCCGAGATAATTCGCCCGACAATGGCGGAAATGGTGCGCCGGGGGACGCCGTTTCAGGGGGTGCTGTTTGCAGGCTTCATGATATTGGGCGGCCAGCCAAGGCTGGTGGAATATAACGTGCGCTTTGGTGATCCGGAATGTCAGGTGTTGATGATGCGGCTTGGCGGGCAGGTTTTGGATCTGCTGCTGGCTTGTGCTGAGGGCAGGCTGTCAGAGGCGAAGGTGAATTTTGCCGATGACCACGCCATTACCGTGGTGATGGCGGCCGAGGGATACCCCGGAACGTATCAAAAGGGTACTGTTATCAACGGTGTGGAAGGAATTTCCGGGGATAGCCTGAATATGGTTTTCCATGCCGGGACTGCACGGGATGATGGCAGGCTTGTCGCCAATGGCGGCCGGGTTTTGAGTGTGACCGCACGGGGTGACAGATTGGCCGGGGCACGGGCGCGGGCCTATGGGATGGTTGAGAGAGTAGACTGGCCGGGCGGGTTTAGCCGCAGCGATATTGGCTGGCGGGCGCTGGATTAGGGCTGATATTGGGCCTGTCTGGCGTTGCTGTTTGAGTATTTTTGTAAAGAAAAATTCAGCTGGTACAATCCATGGCGCGTTTGAAGGAGCCGCGGTTTTTGTGGGGGAAAAGAACCTTTGTGGTAAATTCCCCGTCGCGGAATTGCACCGCGTAGACATTGCGCCAGTTGGCATCGACCACGATCATTTCCGGGCCATCGCCACAGTCGCGAATGCCCCCCGCGATGTTGTCTTCGCCGATGGCGTGGTTGGTGAAGCCGGGCAGGTCGGCGACGGGTGTTAATTTGCCATCTTGCATGCGCCAGATGCGAATGGTTTTGGCCAGATGCGGACGGTCGACATAGGCGTATTCAATGCGCCCGTCGCCATCCAGATCGGCGGCACCAATGGGGGCCAGCCAGCGGTTAGAGCGGCCGATGAAGGATGTGGCGGCGTAAAGCCCGGCTTCGGTATAAAGTGCGAGGCGCGCGCCAAACTGTACATCGGTTTCAACCACCATGGCCGCCGGGCCGGCTTCGTCATCAAGCGGGACAAGGCGCGGGGCGATGTCTTCAAAGACGCGGTTGTCGGGCAGTTTCAACACAAAATCACGTATCTGGGTGGTGTCGCACCCCTGACACATGTCGACCGTCAGGCGCAGCGTTCCCCATTCAACGGCGTCGCCAAGGATGCCGTGATTGTAGCGCGTTGTCGGTTCTTCGTAGCTTGCGCCGGTAATGATATTGGGGGGCGTGGCGGCTGCCGGCAATGCCAGCGCCATCAGCGCAGCAGCGCGCAACAGGGTACCACGCCAGCCCATCAGATTTGTTTTTCGGGCATCTGAACGATCAGCCCTTCCAACGCGTCCGTAACCTTAATCTGGCAGGTCAGGCGGGAGCGTGCCGGGTCTGGTTCATAGGCGAAATCAAGCATGTCTTCTTCCATGGCTTCCTTGGCCGGGACTTTTTCAACCCAGCTGGGATCAACATAGACATGGCAGGTGGAACAGGCACAGGCGCCACCGCAGTCAGCCTCAATTCCCGGAATACCGTTGTCGCGTGCGCCTTCCATGACGGTTAGTCCATTGGGCACATCCACCACATGTTCGGTGCCGCCGTATTCGATATAGGTAATCTTAGTCATTTAGTCATTCCTTTGCCTTGTCGCGTGGGGAATAGGACAAGAAGGTTGGGTTTTCCAGCCCTACGGTGACGCAGGGTTGAAATTCTGATTCAGAGCGCCCGGATTTGGGCGCCCTGAGTGTTGGAGATTTGATTTTAGTTCAGGCTTAGCGCGACAAAACGCGGATCGCCGTTGCGACGCACCAGCAACAGGATAGATTTGCGCCCGGCGTCGTCTGCCTTTTCGATACTGGCCTGAAGATCAGCGATTGAATTGACCTTTTGCTGGCCTGCTTCGGTGATCAGATCACCGGGGCGCAGGCCTTTATCCATGGCCTCGCTGTCGTCAGCGATATCTTTGATCACCAGCCCCTGAGCCGTTGCTGTCAGGCCCAGTGCTTCGCGCACTTCGTCGGTCAGTTCGGTGATTGTCAGACCCAGAAGATCCTGCTCGGAGGGGGTGTCATCGGCTGGTGCGGAGGCAGGAATTGCGGCTTCTGCATCTTCGCGGCGGCCAAGGGTTACCAGCAATGTCTGGGTGCCGCCATCACGGTACACCACGACGCGCACAGCCTTGCCGATGGGGGCGTAGCCAACGATGCGCACCAGTTCGCGGGTATCAGCGACATCAACACCGTCAAAGGTCAGGATCACGTCACCGGCAAGGATGCCGGCGTCTTTGGAGGGGCCGTCGGGTACGTCTGTCACCAGCGCACCGGCGACTGAGTCAAGGCCAATGGCCTCGGCGACGTCATCGCTAAGGTCCTGAATACGCACGCCCAGCCACCCGCGGCGGGTTTCGCCAAATTCGCGCAGTTGATCGATGACCTGACTGACCACATTTGACGCCATGGAAAACCCGATGCCGATGGAGCCACCTGTGGGGGAAAGGATTGCGGTGTTTACACCGATGACTTCGCCCTCAAGGTTGAACAGCGGCCCGCCGGAGTTGCCTTTGTTGATGGCGGCATCGGTTTGCAGGAAATCATCATAGGTGCCGGAAAGGGCCCGGTTGCGCGCTGACACGATACCAGCCGAAACAGAGAACCCCTGCCCCAGAGGATTGCCAACGGCCATAACCCAGTCACCAACCCGCATGACATCGCTGTCACCAAAGGAAACGAAGGGCAGTGGTGTGTCGCTTTCGACCTTTAGCAGGGCAATGTCGGTATTTACATCGGTACCGATGACGGTGGCGGGCAGTTCAACACCTGAGAAAAATTCGATCAGGATTTCATCGGACCCGGCAATCACGTGATTATTGGTGACGATATAGCCATCTTCGGAAATCACGAAACCAGACCCGAGCGCCTGACTGCGACGCGGCCGGCCTTCGCGGTTTTGCAGATCCGGGAACAGATCCTGAAACGGTGAGCCTTCCGGGACCGCGGGGCCGCCATCTGTGGCGGCGGCAATATTGGTTGACGTTGTAATATTCACGACGGCCGGGCTGGCCTGTTCCGCCAGATCGGCAAAGCTGTCCGGGGAGTTGCCAGCCTTTGATAATTGTACCTGACCCAGCAGCAGCGCCACTGCGATCATCAGAATTGAAATCCCGCGCATGAGGGTAACCTGCTGTGCGGGGTATGTTTTGGCCTGAATGTTCACGACATCCTCCTGAGTTTATTTACGTGGCCCTGCGGGGCCAAATTCTGGTTGACTAATTCTGTTACAAGATAGGAACAAAATTCCTGATCGCAAACCCTAAGCGCGCCTGATCAATAGGTTGTGAAAAAACTGTACAAATTGTGATAATTCAAATTCCCATGTTTTTCGCCAGCCAGATCAGGAACACACCGCTGGCCAGACCGGCCAGACCGATGGCGCGGCGGGTTTCCGGGGACATTTTTTTAACCATTTCAAGGACGTCCTCTAAACGATTTGGGGCCAGTGCGAACACCAGCCCCTCTATCGCTAAGACCAATCCAACGGCCAGAATGAGTGTGCTCATTCCGGTAGGCTGTCAGTTTTGAAATAGTCAAAAAATTCGCTGTCAGGCGCCATCACCAGTGTGGAATTGCTGCCTTTCAGCGCTTTTTCATAGGCTGTCAGCGAACGATAGAATGCAAAGAATTCCGGGTCACGGCCGAATGCTTCGGCAAAGATTGCGTTGCGTTTGGCATCGGCTTCACCGCGGGCGATGTCGCTGTCTTTTTGCGCCGCTGACACGGTTTCAACAACGGTACGGTCGGCAAGCGCGCGAACCCGCTGCGCCGCTTCGTTACCACGGGCAATTTCATCAGCTGCTTCACGTTCCCGTTCGGCGCGCATCCGTTCAAATGTTGCTTCGAGGTTTTGCTCCGGCAGGTCAGCGCGTTTGATGCGTACATCGACGATTTCCACACCCAAAGCCGAAGCCTGCGTGCGGGCCTGGGCGCGAATACGGTTCATCAGGCCAACACGGTCAGCCGACAGAACGGCACCGGAATCAACACTACCCAGCACTTCACGCAGTTCGGCATTCAGAATGCGTTCCAGTCGCGGGCGCGCGGTTTCAATACCACCGGCACCAACGGCGCGGCGAAACTGAACCGGATCGGCTATGCGCCAGCGGGCGAAAGCATCCACCACAAGGCGGCGATCATCGGCGGGGGTGACCTCCAGGGGCTGGGTGTCCAGCGGCAGGATACGGTCATCGTATTTGACGACTTCCTGAATAAGCGGGATTTTAAAGGCCAGCCCCGGGTCGGTTTTGATGGATTTGACTTCACCAAATTGCAGCACCAGTGCTTTTTCCCGTTCATCAACGATGAAAAACGATGAGAATACTGCCGCAATCAGAACGGCCAGTATCGGCAGAATAAAAGATGTTTTCCGCATTTTAATTGCTCCCGCCTGATGTGTCGCTGCGACGAAGTTCGTTCAGCGGCAGATAGGGCACCACGCCCTGCCCGCCAGCCGCACTTGGATCAATGATGATCTTGTCCACGCTGCCAAGTACCCGTTCAATGGTTTCCAGATACAGACGTTTGCGCGTCACTTCCGGGGCTTTGACGTATTCTTCATAGACCGCAATGAAACGCGAGGCTTCACCTTCGGCCTGGTTGATCACCTGCGCGCGGTAACCTTCGGCCTGTTCCAGAAGCTGTGCAGCCTGCCCACGGGCTTCGGCCACCACCTGATTGGCGTAACCATCAGCGCGTTTTTCCAGCGTATCGCGGGTTTGTTCAGCTGCCTGTACCTGTCGGAAGGCATCAATTACATCGCGCGGTGGATCGGCCTTGTCAAAGTTGACACGCACGATGTTGATGCCGCTTTCATAGCCATCCAGTGTGCCCTGGATGAGTTCCTGAAGTTCCTGGGCAATGATACCACGATCGCGGTTCAGGATAGGGGCAAGGTTGGAGCGCGCGATAATTTCGCGCATGGCTGATTCAGACACCGCGCGGATGGTTTCACGCGGCCCGGCGATGTTGAACAGGAATTTTCGCGCGTCCGAGATGTTCCAGACAACCTGAAAATCAATGTCGACGATGTTTTCATCCCCGGTCAGCATCAGACCTTCATCAGAGCGGCTGCCCCGGCCCACACCGATGTCTTCGGTGTTTTCGCGTGTGACAGGTATGATTTCCTTGGTCACCACCGGCCAGGGGGCAAAGTTGAGCCCTTCGGTTCCGGTTTGGGTATATTTACCAAACAGCAGTTCGACCGATTGTTCGGACGTATCGACCCGATAAAACGAGGCGAACAGCCACAGTGCCAGAATAGCCAGCAGACCAAGGCCAATTGTGCCCTTGGTAAGTTTAGGGCCTTCGCCGCCACCGCCATTGCCACCACGACCGCCCATCAGGACACGCAGTTGTTCCTGTCCTTTTTTAACGATCTGGTCGATATCTGGGATCTGTGGATCATTGGGACGCTGGCCGCCGGGGCGATTGTCGTCACCGCCGCCGTTTTGTCCGCCGCGGTCGCCGCCGCCTCCACCCCATGGTCCGCCGTTGTTACTGGCCATTTTGGGTCTTTCCTCTCACACGATTTGCTTGCTTAGGTATCTGTGTATTGCCTGCATAGGTATCTGTGTATTTTTTACACAAAGTTCAAGCGGTTCTTGTTGGTGTTTTCATTAGCACAATTTCTTCGGCCATGGTTGGGTGTACTGCAACTGTACGGTCAAAGTCTTCTTTTGTTGCGCCCATCTTGATGGCGACCGCCACCATCTGGATCATTTCGGCGGCCCCGGGTGAGATGATATGACACCCCAGAACCTTTCGCGAATTGGTGCAGATGATCAGTTTGAACAGCACCCGTTCATTTTTGTCGATGAAGGCGTTCTGCATCGGCCGGAACGCGGCCGAGTATATTTCGACCGGTCGTTCATCACGGGCCTGTTCTTCGGTCATGCCGATGCTGGCATATTCCGGTTGGGTGAACACGGCTGAGGCCACCAGTTCGTGGTCAGGTTTGGTGGGGTTGCCGTTGAACACGGTTTCCACAAATGCCGCACCTTCGCGAATTGCCACCGGGGTCAGATTGATCCGGTTGGTGACGTCGCCTACAGCGTAGATCGAAGGTACCGAGGTTTGTGAGTAGTCATCCACCACAATTTCCCCCCAGCGCCCCAGCCTGACATTGGCGTTTTCCAGGCCCAGCCCCGCGGTGTTGGCCTTGCGACCGGTGGCATAGATCACCGCGTCAAATTCAGCTTCGCGTCCGTCGGTGGCTTTTGCCCAGATGCCTGTGTCGCGTTTTTCCAGACGTTCCAGATCGGTGCCGACATGCAGGTTGATGCCGCGCGCCTTTATCAGTTCGGATATATGGCCCCGGGCCTCATCATCAAAGCCACGCAGAATTTGTGCGCCACGATAATATTGAGTGGTTTGCACGCCCAACCCATTCAGGATGCAGGCAAATTCACAGGCGATATAGCCGCCGCCCACGATCAGGGCGCGTTTTGGCAGCTGCTGCATCAGGAAGACTTCGTTTGATGTCCATGCCAGTTCAGAACCCGGTATTTCCGGCACGTAGGGCGTGCCACCGGTGGCCACCAGAATGTGTTTTGTACTGAAGGTTCGGCCATCTGCCAGCTTCACTGTGTGGGCGTCAAGCAGCTCGGCGCGCTGATCAAAGATATCGGTGCCGGGTTTGGCAAGGTTGGTGCGGTAAATTGCCTCAAGCCGGTCAAGTTCAGCGTGCAGGTTCTTGCGGAATTTGGGCCAGTTAAAGCCGCCGATGTCAAATTCCCAGCCGTAACTGCGCGCCTCTTGGGCGGCGGTTGCGTAGCCTGAGGCAAATACCATCAGCTTTTTCGGCACGCAGCCGCGAATGACGCAGGTGCCGCCCATGCGGTATTCTTCGGCCAGACCGACCCGGGCCCCGGTTTCTGCCGCCACGCGCCCGGCGCGCACGCCGCCCGAGCCGCCGCCAATTACAAAAAGATCGTAGTCAAAAGCCATCGGGCCCCCGGAAATTTGCACCCTGTCAGACAGGATCGCTGGATGAATTATTGTCTTGGGTGTCGTTGCCGGTTTGATCTAGTTCTTCGACCTCAACCTTGCCATCCCCATGGCCGATCACAACTGCGTCACATATGTCAATAAACAGCCCGTTTTCGACTATGCCGGGGATCTGGTTCAGGATCATCGACAATTGGCGCGGGTTTTTAATGCGGCCCATGTGCAGATCCAGCACGTGGTTGCCTTCATCGGTGAGGAAGGGTTTGTCATTGTTCAGACGCAGGGTGGTTTTCAGCCCGGTTTCCCCCAGCGCGATCAGCGTTTCCTCAACCAGCACCTTGGTTGCCTGCCAGCCAAATTGAATAACTTCCAGCGGCAGCGGGAATTTCCCCAGCGTTTCCACCCGCTTGGAGGCGTCCGCGATCACCACCATGCGATCACTGGCGGTCGCAACGATTTTTTCCTGCAGATGGGCACCGCCGCCGCCTTTGATCAGGTTCATGTCAGCGTCAAATTCATCCGCCCCGTCAATTGTCAGGTCCAGCCAGCGGGCCTGGGCCAGAGTGACGACTTCTATGCCCACTTCGCGCGCCAGTTCAGCGGTGCGGTTTGAGGTGGGGACAGCCGTGATTTTCAGCCCTTCGGCCTGCACCCGTTCACCCAGGCATTTCACCAGCCAGGCGGCAGTTGAGCCGGTACCAAGGCCGATTTTCATCCCGTCTTGCACCATTTCACTGGCGCGTTTTGCGGCAACATATTTGGCGGTATCAATGGGGGACAGGTTTTCTGGCATGGTCAAAGACTCCGTTTATTCTGTCCTTATAGAAAGGATGCCCCCGTGGTGCGAGGGGGAATTGATGAAAACTGGCGACGGTCCTTCGATGCGTATGCCGAAAGATGCTTGACATTCCAGTGACCGGAAGGATTAGGGGAGTTTTTGTACCTATAACTGTTCAATATTTTTCTGATTTCAGGAGCATCGTCAAATGGTTATCAGCAATCTAAGGGTTTCAGCCGAAATTCGGATTTTCCGGTTCATGTACCGACCACTTATCCGCCGCAGCGCCCGACAAATTTTACAAGGCAGAATGATTGATCCGGAAGCCCCGGAAAATGGCCGGTGGCTACGGGGTGATGTATCTGAAATGCTGGTCGCTATTTGGGCGCGTGTCGACGGCCTAATAGGCAAGGCCGATCTGGGCACTATTCCGACATTGGGCAATCGAAATAACGTTTATCTGTCTGTTCTTACCACGGCCGCCTATCAGGTTTTGCTTGAACAGGGTCAAAGCAAGGAACGCGCGGCCGATCTGGTGGCAGATGTTGGCTGGAAGATTTTTGAATTGGGTATTAACCTTGTGTCATTACCATTTCGCGCAACAAGCCGTGACCCGGGAAAACGCATCGAGGGGTCGGTAAAAGCGTTGCTGGTATTTCCGTTTAGCGCACCGGGGCGCCCGGGTTATGAGGTTCGCGTTCAAAAGCAGGATGGTGAATTGCTGACCCATTGGACATGGTGCCCGCCCCAGGCGTTTGTTCGATCGCTTACAGAAACTGACGGCGACCGTGGTGAACTGGACGCATTCTACCGATCCTGGTGTCTATATGACTGGCCCGGGGCTGATCTGATGGCAAGGGATGGGGAACGCGGGCATTACCAGCGTAAGCTGACCCAATCAAAGGGCGATGCAGTTTGTGACATGTGCTGGCGGCACACCGCCCGTTAACGTGGTTGTCGCGCAGAGAAGATCGTATACACGCAATGGATTGTCGCATTGGACAATGAACTATTGTGCAACCGGGCGCAGGTCTGTTTGTAAATTTAGGGAAGCGCGCGTGTTTTTATCTGTTTTTGATATGTTCAAGGTCGGTATCGGCCCATCATCATCCCACACCATGGGGCCGATGGTGGCGGCGGGCCGGTTTCTGGACAAATTGCGGGCCTCACCGTTTAGCGCCCATGGGTTGCGGGCTTCATTGCATGGTTCACTGGCCTTTACCGGGGTCGGCCACGCCACGGACCGGGCGACCATTCTGGGGCTGGCGGGATTTTCAACCGGTACCTATGAGCAGGCCAAGGCCGAAGCGGCATTGTTGGAAATTAAAGCCAGCAAACAGGTGTCACCCGAAGGTCTTGGACCGTTGGTTTTTGACCCGGCAACAGATATCAGGTTTGACTATGGCCCGCCCCTGGAGGGGCATGCCAATGGCATGATCCTGATGGCGACCGACAATCAGGGCGATGTCATTTTGCAAGAGGTTTATTATTCCGTCGGTGGTGGCTTTGTGCTGACCGATGGCGAACTGGCCGCTGGTAAAGATACCGATGACGGCGCACCGGTGCCGCATCCGTTCCATTCGGCGGCTGAAATGCTGAGCATGTGTGCTGCATCGGGCAAATCGATCGCAGCGTTGAAACGTGAAAATGAGCTGTCCAGGATTGACCATGCAACGCTGGAAAGCGGGATTACGCAGGTCTGGGAGGTGATGAACAGGTGCATCAATACCGGGCTGGAAAATGACGGTATTCTGCCGGGTGGGCTGAAGGTGCGCCGGCGCGCCAAAGCGATCCATGACCAATTGCAGGCCGAGCGCGGCATGAACCTGAACGCGCCCCACACCATCAACGACTGGATGGGCGTGTATGCCATGGCGGTGAATGAAGAAAACGCCGCTGGCGGGCAGGTGGTGACCGCGCCGACCAATGGCGCTGCCGGGGTAATCCCGGCGACCATTCGCTATTGGCTGGACCATGTGCCGGGGGCATCGGTTTCCGGGGTGGGTGAATTTCTGCTGACCGCGGCGGCCATTGGCGGGCTGATCAAGCATAACGCGTCGATTTCGGGGGCTGAATGTGGCTGTCAGGCCGAGGTTGGATCGGCCTCGGCGATGGCGGCGTCGGGGTTGGCAGCGGTTCTGGGGGGCAGTCCGGAGCAGATTGAAAATGCTGCGGAAATTGCGCTGGAACATCATCTGGGCATGACCTGTGATCCCATTGCCGGGCTGGTGCAGGTGCCGTGCATCGAACGAAACGCACTGGGGGCGATCAAGGCGGTTTCGGCGGCTTCCCTGGCGATGCGTGGTGACGGGCAACATCTGGTACCACTGGATGCGGCCATTGAAACCATGCGCCAGACCGGGGTGGATATGAGCACGAATTACAAGGAAACCTCATTGGGGGGATTGGCCGTTAACGTGCC
>CAZETX010000021.1:0-28526 GCA_964514925.1 uncultured Marinosulfonomonas sp. | reverse complement strand
ATATGAGCACGAATTACAAGGAAACCTCATTGGGGGGATTGGCCGTTAACGTGCCAAACTGCTAGGGTCAGGACCTATTAATCCTGTGCCATCAGTCAGCCCTGAAAGCCCTTAATGCAATGAATTCAAACGAAAGCATAGTGGATCTATGTGTCGTTTGAATGAAGCGGCAGGAAGGGCTTTCAGGGCTGACCCGCCAGGGCGCGGCCATTTTTCACCGCAAGCCCGCACATAATATTGCTGTGTGACCCCGCCACATCTTCATATTTTGCACGTTCTTGTGGCAAAAACTGATCTCGCGCTGATGGTACAGGATTAATAGGTCCTGACCCTAGTCGTCAAACGGTTCGATCAGTTCCGGCCCGCTGGCACGGTTGGAATTGACCGCCCGGTCGACCCGGTGAAATTGTAATATGTCTTCCGGGGCGGATGTCATCAGGGGGGCGGCACCTTTGCCACTTTCACCCAGCCACAGGCCAATATCACCCGGTGACAGGATCACCGGCATCCGGTGATGAATTTTCGACATGGCATCATTGGCCCCGGTGGTGACCACTGCGCAGGTGGAAAATGGGGCCTCGTCCGCTGCCCAGTTCTGCCAGATACCGGCAATTGCCAGCGGTTGCCCGTCAGCCCGAGTGATGTACCACGGCAAACGGTTGTCTTGCGCGTCCTTGGTCCATTCGTAAAACCCGCTGGCGATGATCAGGCAACGCCGGGCGCGGCAGGCATCGCGAAAGGCGGGTTTTTCAGCGATGGTTTCAGCGCGGGCATTGATCAGCAACGGGCCGCCATTGGGTTTTTTGTACCATTTGGGGATGAAGCCCCAGCGCATCGATACCAGACGCCGCCCGGTTTCAGCACTGACCACCACATGGATCTGTGTGGTTGGGCAGACATTGAAATTGGGCGCATCCGGCAGATTGTTTGCCGGTTGCGCGGCAAACAGCCGGGCCATTGCGTCGGTTGGCAGGGTTACGGCAAGTCGTCCACACATGGGGGCAGCCTAGCGATCCGGCCAAGCGCGACAACCACAAAACAATCAGCCAGCCATCTGAACCACAACAGGGCTACACCGCAAGAAGCAACCGGAATGCGCGCTGTGCATTGTCTGCACGCTGCTTGATCTCATTTGGTGACAATTGCCCGAGAACACCTGTTACCCGGCGGATCTGAAGATCACCGATGAGCAGGTTCAGAAATAATTCAGTGGCGGCATCTGGGGTTGGTGCGATGGAACCGCTGCCCCTATCAATTTTCGCAATCAGTTGTTCGATCAGCGGTGCGATTTCACTGCGGCCGCATTGCGATATCGCCGCCCCCAGTTGTCCGGTGGGGTCGGCTGCCGCCGAGCGGTTCAGCAAAATCGCGCGATCACCCAGAAGCATCGTCAACAGTACCGGGGCCATCTGCGCAAGGGATACCAGCGGATCGCCCTGATTTGACAGGGCCTGTTGCAGCATTAATTTTGTTTGTCCGGCGTTGCTGCGCACCATTTCTTTAAAAAGCCCCAGCTTGTCGCCGTACCAGCGATACAGAGTTTCGTTGGAGGCATTTGCCGATTTGGCGATGCGTAACAGCGATGTTGCACCATATCCGTTTGCCGCCAACAGTTCATAGGCGGCCGCTTCAATTTCGCAGTGGCGCTTGTTTCGGGCTGTCTGTTTCATTTTCCCCCCAAAAATAATCTTGACCGTAACCGTACACATCTATACGTGAATGTAAATCCGTATACATCTGTACGATTATTGGAGTTCAACATGCACCGCAAAAATATTGACCGTATTGTCACCATACTGGCCCTGACATCCCTGCTGTTCAGCGCCGCTATATTTGGATTTTTCTATGCCTGGGTCTGCTCAACCATGTGGGGGCTGGACAATGCCGACCCGCGCATCGCCATTGGCGCCATGCAGGCAATGAATGCTTCGGTCAGAAATGCGGTATTTGCGCCGGCCTTTTTTGGAACCCCCTTAGTACTACTCGTGACTGCCGGGGTCATGGCGACCAGTAACTACCGGTTAAGCGCGGTATTTTTTGCCCTCAGCAGTGTGGTGTATTTCTGCTTTGGGATGGTGCTGACAATTGGCGTGAACGTACCTATGAACCAAGCCCTTTCATTGATCGTGGTTCCCAATGACATCGTGAAAGCAGGCGCGATTTGGGGCGATTATTCGGCTAAATGGCAATTTTGGAACCAAACCCGGACCTTGGCGTCTGCCGCGTCTTTTCTGCTGGCGGCCTACGGTACGATAAGAATAGGCCATACCGCAAACTGAGAAATTGGGTGAAAAGTAATCCCCAAAATAAAATGGTCGCCCCCCTTGGGGACGACCATGATTTGTTTGCCGTGACGTGACGGGATCAGTTGCCGACGGTTTTGATCCGGCCTTCAACGCCTGCCATAACGCCACCTGATTTGATGATGTAGTCAATCACATCATTGGCCATCAGGTTGCCGTTGCCCGCGTTGATCAGCACATTGCCGCCGCCAAGGGCGCTGTAACCATCGCCGCCGCCAAGGATGTAGTTGTTGGTGGCCAGCTTATAGACCGCGTTGGGGTCAATCATCGCATTGCCAACCATCAACATGGCAACCCGTGAACCGGCGGGTGCGCTGGGATCATAAACATAGGACATGCCCGAGACCTGCGGGAAACGGCCGGCGCCCTCTTCCACCTGACTGACACCATTTTCGATCGCAGCCAGAATTTGCGTACCGGTCAATTCGGTCAGCACAGTCGCGTTGCCAAACGGCAGTTCTGTCATGATGTCTTTGCGGGTCAGCATTTCACCGGCATCATAGGTTCGGTCGGCCCGGATACCACCACCATTGGCGATGGCCACATCGGCCCCTGTTGCATCGCGCAGCGCATCCGCGATCAGGTTACCCATGGCGCTTTCTTCACCACGCACGACGTTGCGACGGCTGTCCAGTGCATTCATGGTGGTACCAATTTCAACATTCAGGCTTTCATCAAGCTGAGCCTGAAACATATCCACCATTGCCTGTGATTCCGGGTCAGGAATGACATCCAGGGTGTCGATAAAGCGGAAATTCGGTGTCCAGCGAATGCGACGGCGGCCATCATCGCGCACTGTGATGCTGATATTGATATCAACCGGTGACAGGAAGCGCCCGTCAATTGAGGTTTCAACATAAGCGGTCCGGCCGTCGTAGGATGTGGCATAGGAATGGTCGTCGCCCGAAATTACCACATCAAAAGCACCGCTTGAGATCAGCAGTGCGTCATTTGCCTGATTGGTCTGAACAACGGCGATGATAAATTCAGCGCCCTCATCGCGGGCAGCAGATGCAGCTGCAAGTGCGCTGTCGACTGTGCCGGCAAATTTAAGATCGCCAGAGCTGGTGACCGTAGGTGTCGTGTCCTGCGCCACCGGAATAAGCGCCACTTTCAGGCTGCCATATTCCTTGAACATGGTGCCGCCCAGGCCTTCAACCGGGGAGCCATCACCATTGGTGATGTTCACAGCGGCCCATGGATAATTGGATGCCGCCATCTTTTCCAGAAAGTTTTCGACGCCGAAGTCAAATTCGTGATTGCCGGGAACGGCAATGTCAAATGGCACGATATTGGTCAGGTCAATTGTATTCTGGCCTTTGTCAAACCCGGACAAAACGGAAGGTGACAGCATATCGCCATCAAAAACATATAAAGTGTTTGGATTGCCAGCGCGCTCTGCACGGGCAATGGCATTCAGGCGGGCAAAGCCACCACGGCCGCGGTCATCGGAAAAGTTATATACATCGCCGATACCCAGGATGGTAAGTTTGATTTCTTCCTGGGCAAATGCCGGTGCGGCAATCATGCTGGTGCCCAAAAGCAGGGCGGATAATTGTTTGGAAAGGCGGTTCATTTGATAGTCCCCTTTGGCTGTTGATCGCCCATGTTTGCCGGTTTTGGAACAAGAGTCAAAGCAATCGACAATTTTTTTGCGGTGAAATTCAGCAAGCGATGCCCCAACACCTATTGACCCGGTTTAGCCCAACAGGCATGTCAGCCCCATGTTGATCTACAAAATATTCCGCGCATCAGAGTGGGTTGAATTCCGGTCAGCCGGCACGACCAAAGGTGCGCCCATTGACCTGAGTGATGGTTACATCCATTTTTCAACCGGGGCGCAGGTTGCGGCAACGGCGCAGAAATACTTTGCTGGTGTTGACGGATTGGTTCTGTTGGTTCTGGATTCTGAAGATTTCGGTAAATACCTGAAATGGGAACCGGCCCGCGGGGGGGCCTTGTTTCCACATCTTTACCGCTCATTGCGCATGGAAGACATCATGTGGCATGCAGATCTACCCCTTGGCGCGGAAGGCCATATATTCCCTGAAGGCGTTAAATGAGACTGCTTGAAAGCGCTGGTCTGAAACTGTTGCAATCGATTGATCCTGAAATTGCACATGGACTGGCGTTGCGGGCCCTGAACAGCGGGCTGTTGGCGCTGCCCGGCCCGGTTTCAACGCCACGGCTGGTCACCCGGCTGGCGGGGCTGACATTGCCCAACCCCATCGGGCTGGCCGCAGGTTTTGACAAAAATGCGACCGCTGTCGGGCAGCTTTCGCGCGCTGGCTTCGGGTATTTGGAGGTGGGTGCCGCCACCCCGAAACCACAGCCGGGCAATCCGAAACCGCGGCTGTTTCGCCTGAAGGACGATGCCGCCGCAATCAACCGGTTTGGGTTCAATAATGACGGTATGGTTGAAATTGGCCTGCGGTTGTCAAAGCGTAAACCGGGCATTCCTGTGGGGTTAAACCTGGGCGCAAACAAGGAAAGCCCCGATCGGGCTGCGGATTTTTCCAAAGTGCTGGAAAATTGCGGAGGCTATGTTGATTTTGCAACTGTTAATGTATCGTCGCCCAACACCGAAAACCTGCGTGATCTGCAAGGCAAAGCGGCCCTGGCAGCGTTGCTGGAAACAGTGATTGAAGCACGAAACAGGCTGCCACGCGCTATTCCGATCTTTCTGAAAATCGCCCCGGACCTCACCCAGTCAGAGCTTGCAGACATCGCGCAAGTGGCCATGGCAGCTGGGCTGGACGCAATCATTGCCACAAACACCACTTTGGAGCGAACCGGTCTAACGGACCAAAAACGCACAGAAGCAGGCGGCTTGTCTGGCCGACCCCTGTTTGAAAAATCCACCCGTATTCTCGCGCGGTTGGCAAGTCTTACACAGGGCCAGATGCCACTTGTCGGCGTTGGCGGTATCGCTTCGGCTGAAGACGCGTTGACCAAGATTAAAGCCGGTGCAAGTGCTGTCCAGCTTTATACCGCTATTGTCTATGGCGGAATGTCTCTGGTAAAAGATATTGCGACTGATCTTGACAGGTTGCTGGCTGATGAAGGTTTTTCAAACATTGCTGATGCTGTCGGTACCGAAACGGAGAAATGGCTATGACCCTTTCCATCTGGCATAATCCGGGTTGCTCCAAATCCTGCGCTACCCTTGCCTTGCTACGGGAACGCGGGCTGGAACCCCGCATCCGGCTTTATAAGTCTGATGCGCCCGGTGTCAGTGAAATCAAAGCTGCGCTGGACATGCTGGGGATGGTTGCGATTGATCTTATCCGTACCAACGAAACAGTCTTCAAAGACCTTGGGCTGGGGCCTGACAGCCCCGAGAATGACCTGATCAACGCCATGGCAAGACACCCGGTTCTGATCGAACGCCCGGTGGTGATCTTCGGGTCCAAAGCCGCGATTGGCCGCCCACCGGAAAACGTGTTGACCATTCTTTAGCCATTCTTCTTTTCAAAAATATCCCCCGAGCGGAGCGAATGTCGCCCCGCAGGGGCGACCCTAAATAAATGTCTTGCGCCGCCCGGCGCTCATTTTGATGACACGGGTTCGTCCGCCAAAGCCTCAAGTGCCGGATATCCCCAAGCCAATGTGATTGCGCGCGTGACATTCAGTATCATCAATGCCAGCCACAGCCCGTGGTTTTCAAATGTCGGTACAAGTAAAAACAACGCCCCCAGATAGACCAGCCCCGACAAAACCATGGCATTGCGCATTTCGCGCGACCGGGTTGCGCCGATATATATGCCGTCCAGCATCCATGATCCTATGCCGACCAGGGGCGCAACAACCACCCATGGCAGATAGATCCGCGCCTCGGCCCGAACTTCGGGCGAGGTGCTCATCACATCAATCAGCCACGGGCCAAAAAACAAGAAGAACAACGCTATCGGGATGGCCATGCCCACCCCCCATTGTGAACTGATCACCGCGGCGCGGCGCAATCCGACCCGGTTGCGCGCGCCCAGCGCGGTGCCCACCAGTGCCTCGGCAGCAAAGGCAAACCCGTCCAGCCCAAAGGCCATGATTTGTAGAAACTGCAGGATTACCTGATTGGCGGCCAGTGTCACGTCACCGAACCGCGCGCCCAGAAACAGAAACGTGGTGAAACTGGCCTGCAGAATTATTGAACGCCACATGATGTCGCTGTTCACCGACATCATGCGTTTGATCCGTGCCCGGTCAAATATCCGCGGCCAGTCGCGCCACTGATCCCCGGCAAAGGCCGCACGGCACAGCCATAGCCCCAGCAACAGCCCGCTCCATTCTGCGATCAGGGTTGCAACCGCCACACCCGACACGCCCCAGTCCAGCCCCAGCACGAACCACAGGTCCAGCCCGATATTCAGGCTGTTCATCCACAATTGCAGCACCAGCACTGCACGGGTGCGTTCCGTGGCGATCAACCAGCCTGTGACTGCAAATAATGATATGGTCGCCGGGGCGCCCCAGATGCGAATGCCCAGATAGGTGCGCGCCAGGCTTTCCACCTCGGCGCTGGCCGGGGCAAGGGCAAAAGCCCCCCAGAACACCAGCACTTGCAGGGCAACAAAACATATTCCGGCCGTTGCGCCGATCATCAGGGCGCGCATCAGAAGTGCGCCACTTTCGGCCACATCGCCGGCGCCAACAGCCTGGGCCACCAGCCCGGTGGTACCCATCCGCAAAAACCCGAATATCCAGTATATCGCCGCCAGAATGATCGCGCCAATGCCCACCGCACCAATGGGGGCCGCAAGCCCAAGCTGACCAACAACACCGGTATCCACGGCCCCCAGTATCGGCACAGTTGCATTTGACAGCACTATGGGCAGGGCGATTTTCAACACCCGCCGATGGGTAATCGCGGCGGGTTCAGCCATCCCGCGCGGGCATCAGGAAATGCCCGGTCGCCTGGGCGAATAACCGGCTGCGATTATCCTGCCACGCTTCGACATGCACCGAGGCGTAGCGCCGGCCTGACCGGTTAACCCGCGCCCGTGCATAGGCATCCCTTGGCAGGCCGGTACGCAGGTAATCCACTGAGAAATCAATGGTTTTTGGCATTTTAGGCAGATGTTTCCGATCAATTTCTGCCGGATCAATCCGGCCTGCTTCGATATCTTCCCACAGCATTGACCAGCTAAGTTCAATGATCGCTGTCACTTCCAGAAACGCCGCGGTTGCGCCGCCATGCAGGGCCGGGAGCGCTGGATTTCCGATCAGTTTATCAGCAAATGGCAGGGTTGCCGTCAATTCATCCCCGCGTCGGGCAAATTCAATACCCAGAAACCGGATAAATGGCACCCCGACAACCAATGCATTAAGTGCTGCGTCACGGCGTTGTTTGACGACCTGCACAGGTTCGGGTTGTTTACGGCTCATTTACCGCGCTCCACCGTAAAGGCCCCGGTTGCGGTGGCCACCGGACGGTCGCGGTCTTCATCCATGGCGGTGGCGCGAATAAAGGCAACCGATTTGGTTACGTGATAACACTCGGCACGGGCAGAAATGGCCTGTCCGGGCGTTGCCGGGCGCATGTAATCGATCCGCAAGTCCAGTGTTGCGGTACCCAAGGCCCCCTGTGGGTGGCTCATTACGGCGGCGCCGGCGCAGGTATCCATCAGTGCAGATACGGCCCCGCCATGGATCACCCCGGTATCGGGATCACCGATCAGGTCATTGTTGTAGGGCAAACGCATTTCGACCACACCGGGGGCGAAATCGACAAGCTCCATTCCCAACGCGCGCGAATAGGGCAACGTCTCAATAAATATTTGGCCGATATTTTCTTTGATTTTGGTCACGGATTATCCTGCTATTATCAGGTTGTTTATTGGGTCCCTGATATTTTCCCGCAAGGGTAAACTGAAGCGGGCAGAAAATATCCGAAAGCAGTAGAATTATTCGATGTGATTTGAACCTGCGCAGCGATCCGGTTAACCTGAGGGTAAGGAGGCACCTATTGACCACCGTTACCCGTCTGACATTCAAAGAGATGTGCACTGAATTTGGCGTGACACCACGCACCTTGCGGTATTATGAATACATTGAGCTGCTGTCCCCCCAGAAAGAAGCCCGCAGCCGGTTTTACACCGCCCGCGAGGTGGGGCGCATGAAACTGATCATGCGTGGTCGCCGATTTGGGTTTTCCCTGGAAGAAATCCGGCAATGGCTGGAAATGTACGAATCTGATGACAGTAAAAAGCAGATGAATGTCTGGGTCGAACGGGCTGATCGTCAGCTTGATGAACTGAAAATTCAGCACGACGAGCTGGGGGCGACGATTGATGAACTGAAAAAGCTGCGAAACGAAACAGCAAAAAACCTGGGTTAAGCCCACAAAAACGATGCGAATAGGCAAGCGTCACACACGCATTCTGAAATGACGTCACGTTTCGCTTACCTTTACGTCAAGTTGACTTGTAAACTGGTGGTGTTGCTACCCAGATTATTTGACAGACACGCGATAGGAGCCGCCCTTGTCAGATCCGATGATGACAATTCGAGAAATGTGCGACACCTTTGGAGTCACCCCACGCACATTGCGGTTTTATGAAGCCAAAGAATTGTTGTCACCGCTGCGTAAAGGCCAAAAACGCCTTTATAATAATCGTGATCGGGCACGGTTGAAATTAATACAACGTGGCAAGCGATTTGGATTTTCACTTGAAGACATCCGCCAGTTGCTGGACCTGTATTATATTGGCGATCAAATGCAGACTCAGATTCAGCAATCCTATGATCGCGGTATTTTGCGCCTTGCTGAAATGGAACAGCAACGGGACGAGCTAAGCCAGACAATCGAAGAATTTAAAGCACTGATGCAGCTTGGCAAAGAACGGATCGACAAATTTAACGAAGAGAATAATGGCAAGTAGACGATAGGCCAAAGGAATAAAAATATGACCAGTTACGCCGCACCCACCAAAGACATGCAGTTTATTTTGCACGAAATGTTGAATGTTTCTGCCTCAGACACCCCCGGCTACAGTGAGCTGGAGCCTGATTTTACCTCTGCTGTTCTGGAAGAGGCCGGGAAATTGGCCACAAATGTTTTGGCGCCGTTAAATACAGTGGGTGATCGTGAGGGCTGCACATTTGAAAACGGCGTTGTGCGCACACCTGCCGGTTTCAAGGACGCCTTTACGCAGTTGAAGGCCGGTGGCTGGATGGGGCTGGATCTGGACCCGGATTACGGCGGTCAGGGCATGCCCTATGTGCTGGGCACATCTGTGGGTGAAATATTTGTGTCGTCTAACATGGCGTTCAATATCTATTCGGGCCTGACCCATGGTGCCTATTCGGCGATCCATGCCCATGCTTCCGATCAGCTTAAGGCGATTTACCTGCCCAACATGGTGTCCGGCAACTGGACCGGTACCATGAACCTGACAGAATCCCATTGCGGCACCGATCTGGGGCTGATGCGCACAAAGGCAGAACCGCAGGATGACGGGACGTTTGGGGTCACTGGCCAGAAGATATTTATTTCAGCCGGGGACCATGATCTGTCAGAAAATGTTATCCATCTGGTGCTGGCGAGAATCCCCGGCGGCCCGGAGGGTATCAAAGGCGTCTCACTGTTCATTGTGCCCAAGTTTCTGGTCAACGATGATGGTAGTATTGGCGCGCGTAACGGCGTGTCTGTCGGATCTATCGAAGAAAAGATGGGCATCCACGGCAACGCCACCTGTGTCATGAACTATGACGGGGCCACCGGCTATCTGATTGGTGAAGAGCATAAGGGCATGCGCGCCATGTTCACCATGATGAACGAAGCCCGCCACGGCGTTGGTATGCAGGGTTATGCACAGGCAGAGGCGGCCTATCAGAATGCGGTGATCTATGCCAAAGACCGGTTGCAGGGGCGTGATGTGACGGGGGTAAAAAACCCGGACGGACCAGCCGATCCGCTGATTGTGCACCCGGATATCCGGCGCAGTCTGATGGATCAGAAATCGTTTATCGAAGGTGCGCGGGCATTTACGTTTTGGGGTGCCTCACTGATTGATCAGGTCAAGGACAGTGGCGACAGGGATGCCGAAGGGCTGGTGTCGTTACTGATGCCGGTGATCAAAGGTTTTCAGACCGATAAGGGTTTTGAAATGGCCGTGCAGGCGCAGCAGGTTTTCGGCGGCCACGGCTATATTGAAGAGCACGGCATGTCGCAATTCGTGCGCGATGCCCGTATCGCCCAGATTTATGAAGGCGCAAACGGCGTTCAGGCGCTGGATCTTGTGGGCCGCAAACTGGCGGCAGATGGCGGCAAACCGGTGATGGCGTTCTTTGAACTGGTGAAAGCATTCATCAAGGAAAACGAAGGGAATAAGGCGCTGAATGCCCATTTCCTTGCGCCGCTGAAATCCGCCAGCAAAGACCTGCAGACCGCCGCGATGTATTTCATGGAAAATGGTATGAAAAATCCGAACCACGCGCTGGCGGGATCTTACGATTTCATGCACCTGTTTGGCCATGTCTGTCTGGGTCTGATGTGGGCACGGATGGGGAAATCGGCGATGGTGGCGTTGGAAAATGGGGCCACGGATACGGAGTTCTATGAAACAAAAATAGCCACTGGACGCTACTATATGGCCCGGCAATTGCCTGCTACAAAGATGCACCTGGCCCGTATTGAAAGCGGTGCAGATCCTGTCATGTCTCTTGCGGCAGACTCATTTTAACAGCGGCAGCTAAAGGGGCAAATATGGCCAAAAGATTTCGACTTACCCGCCGCTTTCCGGTCGCCATGACCGAAGACGGTTATCGCCGGCTGAAACGATTTTCTTCTGATGCAGGCCTGGATGAAGGCGAAGCGCTTTCCTTTCTGTTTGAAAACTTCAACAGTGTGATTGATGAGGAAAACCTGACAGCCCGGTTGCGGCTGTTCAATTCCGAACTCGATCAACGAAAACGATAGGCAAGTATGGTGGAAATTAGGTGTTTCGAAACAAATAAGGTTGCGCCCCGGCACCCTAGACGCCGGGGCGACTTTTCCTTTGACGGCCATCGGCTCTCCAGCCTGTACCGCACATTGAATATGATCGTTTTAAGGTTAAAGATTTCTTACGCCCGGGCTTTTTCTTTGCAAAAATACTCCACGGGGGTGCGGGGGTGTGAAACCCCCGCTGCTTCCTTAAATATGAGGCTGAAATGACTATAAAACTCTATTGCTTCGGTGAAAGTGGTAACGCCTATAAGGCGGCGCTGACCCTGGAACTGTCCGACCTTGAATGGGAACCGGTCTTTGTTGATTTCTTCAACGGCGCGGGCCGATCGCCCGCGTTTCTGGACCTGAACCCCATGGGGGAAGTCCCGGTGATGCAGGATGGCGATATCACCCTAAGCCAATCAGGGGTCATTCAGGATTATGTGTCTTCAAAATCCGGCAAACTCGGGGGGCGATCTGCTGCTGAACGCCGGGAAATCATGCGCTGGCAATTTTGGGACAATCATAAAATGTCATCCCCTGCCGGTATGACCCGGTTTCTGGTCAATTTCCTGCCCGAAGACAAACGACCCAAGGAAGTTATCGCGTTTACCCAGGCACGCTTACAAAAGGCATACAAGATTTTAGATGACGCATTGGCAGGCCACAGCTGGCTTGTGGGTGACAATCTGACCATCGCCGATATTTCCTGCTGCGGTTATCTGTTTTACCCTGAACCCTTTGGTTTTGAACGCAGCGACTGGCCCAATATCGATGGCTGGCTGACCCGAATATCCGAGGTTCCCGGCTGGAAAGCCCCCTATGATTTGATGCCCGGCTCACCCGCCGACCGCGCTTAAAGGAGACTGCAAATGTCTGAAGCATATATCTATGACGCCATCCGTTCGCCGCGTGGCAAGGGCCGCAAGGACGGCGCATTGCACGAAGTTACATCTGTGCGATTGTCCGCCCAAATATTGAACGCAATAAAGACCCGCAACAACCTGTCCGGTCACGCGGTTGAAGACGTGATCTGGGGCAATGTCACGCAGGTGGGCGAACAGGGTGGCTGTCTTGCGCGCTCGGCGGTTCTGGCCTCGGATCTGGATGAAAGCATTCCCGGGCTTGCCATCAACCGTTTCTGCGCCTCGGGTATGGAGGCGGTAAATATTGCTGCCAACCAGATCAAAGGTGGCGCAGGGGATGCTTATATCGCCGGCGGTGTAGAGATGATGGGCCGGGTTGCCATGGGCAGCGACGGGGCGGCTATTGCGGTTGATCCCAGCCTTGCAATGGGCACCTATTTTGTACCGCAGGGTATTTCTGCCGACATCATTGCCACTGAATTTGGTTTTAGTCGCGATGACGCTGACGCCCTGGCCGTAGAAAGCCAGATCCGGGCAAAGGCGGCATGGGACGCGGGACATTTCACCAAATCTATTGTCCCGATCAAGGACCAGAACGGGCTGACCATTCTGGACACTGACGAATACATGCGACCCGGCACTGACATGCAGACACTTGGCGGGCTGAACCCGGCATTTCAGGCCATGGGTGAGGTCATGCCCGGCTTTGATAAGGTCGCCATGATGAAATATCCGCATCTGGAAAAGATTAATCACATCCACCATGCCGGTAATTCGTCCGGCATTGTTGATGGTGCCGCTGCGATCCTGATTGGCAGCCGTGAATTTGGTCAGGCCCATGATCTGAAGCCCCGTGCGCGCATTCGGGCCACTGCCAAGATCGGTACCGATCCGACGATCATGCTGACCGGACCGGTGCCGGTGACCGAAAAGATCATGGCCGATAACGGTATGTCGATTTCGGATATTGATCTGTTTGAGGTGAATGAGGCCTTTGCTGCCGTTGTGCTGCGTTTTCAGCAGGCCTTTGAGGTTGATCCGGCGCTGGTGAATGTTAATGGCGGCTCTATCGCCATGGGTCACCCGCTGGGGGCCACGGGCGCAATGATCATCGGCACCTTGCTGGATGAGCTGGAGCGTTCTGACAAAGAGGTCGGCCTTGCCACCCTGTGCATCGCGTCGGGTATGGGTGCTGCAACCATCATTGAGCGCGTCTGATGCCGGTTATTGATGTTGGCAACCTGCCGGTAAACAAGGGTTCAGATGGCATTGGTTACCCTGCGCCGTTTGATAAGGGCTGCGATCTGTTTGAGGCGGTTTCACTGGGGGATGCCGTTGGTCTGACCCAATTTGGCGTCAATATCGAAAAACTGCTGCCCGGCGGCATGACATCACAGCAGCACTGGCACGAAAATGAGGACGAATTTCTATACGTGCTGACCGGTGTGGTTGTGCTGGTGGAAAACGGTATTGAAACCGTGCTGAAAGAAGGCGTTGCCGTCGGCTGGAAGGCTGGTGACGCCACGGCGCATCACATACTTAATCGCTCGGATGAGCCCGCGTATCTGTTGATCGTGGGCACCCGCGCTGAAGCTGAAACCGTCCACTATCCTGATATTGACCTGCACTACACGCGCAACAGCGATGGCCGTGTTTACAGCCACAAGGACGGCACATCTTATCCAGAGGGGGAAGCCGATGCCAAAGACTGAGCTAAGCACGCTACCGCTTAAAACCGGTTCAATCTATCCCGCCCCCCATGACGCGGAAATGCTCGGGCGAAGTTCACTGCGGGTCGGGGACGCTGGTGGTTTAACCCAGTTTGGCGCGAACATCATTATTTTGCAGCCCGGCGCCAAGTCTTCCCTGCGTCACTGGCACGAGGAACAGGACGAATTTGTCGTGATGATTTCGGGCGAATGCAGCCTGATCGACAACGCCGGTGAAACCGCCATGCATGCCGGAGAATGTGCAACGTTCAAAGCGGGCGAGCCGAACGGCCATTGTTTTGTTAATAACTCTGATGCCGAAGCGCGTTTTGTCGTGATTGGATCGCGCACGCCCACCGAAACTGCCTGGTACAGCGATCTGGATATGAAGGTTTGCATCGATGCCGATGGCTTTGAGTTTACCAGAAAAGATGGAACACCCCTGAAGGGAGAAGAAAAATGACCGAATTTACCATGAAAACCGACGCCGATGGTGTTGCTGTTATCACCTGGGACGTGCCCGACAAATCCATGAATGTACTGTCCCTTGAGGGGTTGGAGCAGTTGGATGCCTTGATCGATCAGGCCCATGGCGATGACGCGGTAAAAGGCATCGTGATCACTTCGGGCAAGCCGGATTTCGCCGGGGGTATGGATCTGAACATCATCGCCAAGATGAAGGAAAGTGCCGGCGATGATCCGGCGCGGGGTTTGTTTGACGGGATCATGAAATTCCACGCTTTTGAGCGAAAAATCGAACTGGCCGGTATGGATTTCAAAACCAAGAAGGGTGGCAAACCAACGGCTGCTGCCATCCCCGGTACGGCCCTTGGTATTGGTCTGGAAATCCCGCTGTCATGCCATCGCCGGTTTGCTGCCGACAACCCCAAGGCCAAGATCGGTCTGCCGGAGATCAAGGTTGGAATATTCCCTGGCGCGGGCGGCACCACCCGTCTGGTTCGGATGATGGGGGCGATGGCGGCGTCACCCTATTTGTTGCAGGGCAAGATGCTGGACCCGAAGGCGGCACTGGCCGCGGGGTTGATCGACGAAGTGGTTCCGGGGGATGAATTGCTTGCGAAAGCAAAGGCCTGGGTACTTTCGGCCAAGGATGCCGATATCATCAAACCATGGGATGCCAAGGGCTATAAGATGCCCGGTGGCGCGCCCTATCACCCGGCGGGGTTTATGACATTCGTTGGCGCAAGTGCCATGGTGAACGGCCAGACCATGGGGGTTTATCCGGCGGCCAAGGCGATGCTGTCAGCGATTTATGAAGGCGCTTTGGTGCCGTTTGACACCGCCCTGAAGATTGAGGCGCGCTGGTTTACAAATGTGCTGATGAACCCGTCATCGGCAGCGATGATCCGCAGCCTGTTCATCAACAAGGGGGCGCTGGAAAAGGGCGCTGTTCGCCCGGCCGGTGTGCCGGATCAATCGGTGGAAAAAGTCGGTATCATGGGGGCCGGCATGATGGGGGCCGGCATTGCCTATGTGTCGGCCAATGCCGGTATTGACGTGGTGCTGATTGATCAAAAACAGGACGCGGCTGACAAGGGTAAGGCCTATGCCGAAGGAATATTAGACAAGGGAATTTCACGCAAGAAAGTGACGGCAGAGAAAAAGGCCGAAGTTCTGGCGCGGATCAACGCAACCACGGATTACGCTGCGCTGAAGGGCTGCGATCTGATCATTGAGGCGGTGTTTGAGGATGTCGGGGTTAAGGCCGAGGTTACCAAAAATGTTCAGGCGGTTGTGGGTAAGGATTGCATCTTTGCCACCAACACATCCACATTGCCCATTACCGAGCTGGCCAAGGCGGCAGAAGACCCTGAAGGGTTCATCGGCATTCATTTCTTTTCCCCTGTAGACAAGATGTTGCTGGTGGAAATTATCAAGGGAAAACAAACCGGTGACCGGGCTGTGGCCAAGTCGCTGGATTTTGTCCGCCAGATCCGCAAAACCCCGATCGTGGTCAATGACGCGCGGTTCTTTTTCGCCAATCGCTGCATCATTCCCTATATCAACGAAGGCATCCGCATGGTGGCCGAAGGGGTGGAGCCGGTATTGGTGGAAAATGCCGCCCGTCTGGTGGGTATGCCGCTGGGACCATTGCAGCTGGTGGATGAAACCTCGATCGATCTGGGTGTGAAAATCGCCAAAGCCACCAAGGCGGCCATGGGGGATGATTACCCGGATGGCGCGGTGGATGAGGTGCTGTTCTGGCTGGCGGATGAAGGCCGGCTGGGGCGCAAAACATCCAGCGGGTTTTATGCCTATGACGGTAAAGGCAAGCGCACCGGTTTGTGGGATGGTCTGGCCGTGAAATACCCGGTTTCAGAGGCGCAACCAGAACTGGGCGACGTTCAGCACCGCCTGTTATTCGCGCAGGTTCTGGAAGCTGTGCGGGCACTGGAAGACGGTGTGCTGATGGATATCCGCGAAGGCGATGTCGGGGCAATTCTGGGCTGGGGCTTTGCGCCATGGTCAGGCGGGCCGTTCAGCTGGCTGGACATGATGGGGGCCGAGCAGGCGGTGGAAATCTGCGATGCACTGACCAAGATCCATGGCGCACGCTTTGCCACGCCTGATCTGTTGCGGGACATGGCCAAAAACGGTGAGACGTTTTATGGCCGCTTTGGTTCAGAGGCTAAGGCCGCCTAAAACCGGTAGTTGAACCGGGCAATATCAGCGGCGCAGATGCGGGCAACAATGTCGGCATCTGCATCGTTGTAATAGCCCCGGTAATCCGGATCGCGTGGTGAGGTATTGACGCGTTCCAGCTTACCCAGCGAGAACCCGAGGTGTTTTTCAAGCGGCTTCAGGTCGTTTTTCAAATCCTCGACCCGTGCAAACAGGTTGCATCTGTCAGCGCCGTTTCGGTCGGTTGTATAGGCGGTATAGGGCGATCCAGAGATAGAGGTCTGTATCTGTTCTTGCTGTAGAAACCTGTTGAAATTCAAAGACTTGGATAGTGTCACTGCCGGGTGGTCAAACCCCTGCAACTGCAACCAGTGATAATAGCTGACCATCCGGTCCCAGGGGTTGCGCACCAGCGTCATCACAAAGAAATCTGCCATTTCATCAGCACTGACGACGCCATGGATATCCGACAGTTTGGAATGTTTCCAAAGGCGCCCTGATCCCTGCAGCGCCTTGACACGCGCCCGTCGTTTCACGGCCTTGGGCGTGTCGCCGATCAGGATGTCATCCTTCATCGCCCGTGCCTCAAGCGCCAGTGCCAGCGAGGTGCCCCCGGTTTTGGGGATATGGGCAAAAATATAGCGGCGACCGTGGGAAATTATCATGGGCATCGGTTTAGCATTCAAAACGGGCACCAATAACCCCCTTTTCAAAGCCGCCACAAAACCGCAATATTGCAGGGTACGGACGGGGGGCATGAATGGGCTGGTTGGAAGACGAAACCGGGTTAGAGAAAAACGCGGCAAATTTTGTGCCGCTGACACCGCTTTCGCATTTGAAACGGGCGGCGATTGTTTTCCCGGACCACGAAGCGTTGGTCTATGGTGATCTGCGGCTTAGCTACCGGGAATATCATGCGCGGGTTTCGCGGCTGGCCTCGGCGCTTGTTGGGCAGGGTATCGGTTCCGGTGACGTGGTTGCGACAATCCTGCCAAACATTCCGGCCCAGGCCGAGGCGCATTTTGGCGTGCCGGCAATGGGGGCGGTGCTGAATACGATCAACACCCGACTGGACAGTGAAACGGTGGCCTACATTCTGGACCACGGCGGGGCTAAATTGCTTTTGGTGGATACCCAGTTTTTGCCATTGGCGCTTGAGGCAATTGCAAAAATGGAAGGGGTATCGCCAGCCATTGTCGAAGTAGCGGATGCCAGTGCAGGCTATCCGGCAACCGGTCACCGCCTTACCTATGATGCATTACTTGCCAGCGGTGAGCCGGGCTTTGAATGGCGGATGCCGGAAGATGAGTGGGAAAGTCTGGCGCTGAATTACACATCCGGCACCACCGGGCGGCCCAAGGGTGTGGTTTATCACCATAGGGGCGCGTATCTTTATACAATGGGTGTTGTGGTGTCCTGGCAGATGGTGCGTCACCCGCGCTATCTGACCATTGTACCGCTGTTTCACTGCAATGGCTGGTGTCACACATGGATGATGCCGCTGTTGGGGGGCACGGTGATCTGTTGCCGCGATATCACCGCGCGCGCCATCTATGACGCGATTGCTGATGAAAAGGTGAGCCATTTTGGCGGCGCACCCATCGTGCTGAATACGTTGATAAATGCGGATGCGGCGGACAGGCGCGACTTTGATCACAGGGTACAGGTTTTCACCGCAGGTGCGCCGCCCCCCGCCGCCACATTGCTAGCAATTGAGCCGTTGGGGTTTAATGTTACACAGGTTTATGGCTTGACCGAAACATATGGCCATGTCGCCGAATGTCTGTGGCAACCAGACAAATGGGATGGGATCCGCCCGGATGAGCGCGCGGCGATCAAGGCCCGCACCGGTGTCGCAATGCCGATGATGGAGGATATCACGGCCACGGACGAAAATCTGGTGCCAATCCCAATGGACAGTACGGCACAGGGCGAGATTATGATCCGGGGCAACGCGGTGATGAAGGGGTATCTGAAAAACCCCGGGGCAACAGCGGCGGCCTTTGCGGGGGGGTATTTCCATTCCGGTGACATCGCGGTGCAGCATGTTGACGGGTATCTGCAAATTACTGACCGGGCAAAGGACATCATTATTTCGGGTGGTGAAAACGTCAGTTCGGTGGAGGTTGAGGGCGCATTGATGCATCACCCGGCGGTACTGCTATGTGCGGTGGTTGCCAAACCGGACGCCAAATGGGGGGAAGTTCCCTGTGCGTTTGTTGAACTTAAAGAGGGGAAAAATGTGGAACAGGGCGAGTTGATCACCTTTGTTCGGGCGCGTCTTGCAGGGTTCAAAACTCCGAAAATTGTGGTGTTTCAGGAGCTTCCCAAGACGTCTACCGGGAAAATTCAGAAATTTGAGCTGCGCGCGCTTGCAAAAACCCTATGATATTGCCTGCCCCGGGTGGCTGGGCTATCGTCAGGTTAACCAATAATAAATGAGCAGGGCCAAACAGGCCAATGACCGCACTTAATGATTTTGACCGGCTGGAAAGCCCAGGTATCTGGCAGGCTTCTGCGGATGCGCAGCGCCGGGATGTGTTGGTGATGGTTGGGGATGCGACACTGACCATTTCGGATCAGCAGGCAACGGCGCTTGCCCATTGGTCCCTGCCCGCGGTTGAGCGGGTTAATCCGGGTGTGCGCCCGGCGATATTTCGCCCCGGACCGGACGCCAATGACATGTTGGAGCTGGACGACGAAACGATGATCAAAGCCATCGCCACCGTTCAGTCGGCCATCGAGCGGCGACGCCCCCACCCCGGCAGGCTGCGTTTTGGGCTTATCAGCGGCTCGGTCTTATTGTTCGCGGCACTTGCAATATTCTGGTTGCCCCGGGCAATGGTGGATTACACTGCCACTGTGGTTCCGGCGACCAAACGTACTGCAATAGGTGAACGCCTGTTAAGCAACATTCAACGGGTTGCCGGGAAACCGTGTGAGACGGTATTGGGCCAGCAATCACTAAAACGGTTGCAAACACGGCTGTTCGGTAACGCTGATGGAAAAATTGTGGTACTGGCCGGTGGTGTGCAACGGGCACAACACCTGCCCGGTAATATCAAATTGCTCAACCGTTCAATTGTTGAAGATTACGAAGAAGTAGATGTCGCTGCTGGATTCCTGTTGGCAGAATCTATTCGTGCTGAGAAAACTGATCCGCTGGTTCGTCTGCTGAGAAACGCGGGCTTTGCCGCGTCTTTTCGCCTGCTTACGACGGGCGATCTGTCTGATTCAGACCTAAGTAAATATACTGAAACGCTTTTAACCTCCGAACCGGAACCTGTAACCGACAACGCCATACTGGCGCGTTTTGAGGGCGCTGAGATACGATCCACGCCCTATGGGTATGCGATTGATATATCCGGAGAGAGTACGGTTGGCTTGATCGAGGCGGACCCCTGGAAAACCAATTCAGTACCAATATTGGATGACGCCAATTGGGTCAGTTTGCAGGGGATTTGCGGCGAATAACTTAGTTCGCCGGTATCAGTTTACGCGGTACCGTATCGGTCCAGACCATCGCCATTTGCGCGTTCCCTGACTGAGTTCTGGGGCCGCGGCTACTGTTTAGGCGGCCATCTGTCCAAGCCGCGCGAAACCCTGAAGGCATGTTTGTGCCGGACCCGGTGGAGGGTCTGGCTGTACCGATTATACCAGATGTTCGGCGGATATTTGTTGGGGCGCTGATGGGTGTGCTGGAGGTGATTTCAACGATGGGTTCGGGCGATGTTGCCGCAGAACCCGCGATAGAAGGAGTCATCCCACACAATAAATTTCGATCTCGGGTGACGCGGGGCACCCAAACGGTATTGCCGCCATATCCGGCGCGAATGAAAACACAACCGCGACTGTCTATGTATTGGCTGCTGGTGAAGCTGGCAGGTGGAATTTCCGCAGGCCCATCTGTGGCGCGTAGCGATTGCGCCTGAACCCCTGATATTCCGGACAGCGCGATTACCGCTGCAAATAAAACTGACTTGGAAACCATGCGAACCATCGTTTTTCGTGCCCCCACACTAATACTGTCGACAACATGCCGGATGGTTAAAAAACTGTAAAGCGATTCGAACTATTTAGTGCCGAACATCCTGTCGCCGGCATCCCCTAGCCCAGGTACGATATAGCCCAATTCATTGAGCTTTTCATCTACAGCCGCGGTGACAATTGGCACATCAGGATGCGCCTCTTTCATGCGAGCGATGCCTTCTGGTGCTGCCAGAAGACACATGAACCGAATGTTTTTGGCACCGGATTTTTTCAGCAAATCAATCGCCGCAACCGAGCTGTTGCCGGTGGCCAGCATCGGATCTACCGCAATCACCAGCCGTTCTGACAGGTTGTCGGGCACTTTGTAGTAATACTGAACCGGTTGCAGGGTTTCTTCGTCACGGTACAGCCCGACAAATCCGACGCGGGCCGCCGGGATCAGTTCCAGCACCCCGTCAAGCAGCCCGTTTCCTGCCCGCAGAATTGAGATCAGCGCCAGTTTCTTGCCGCCAATTGTCGGGGCTTCCATTGGGCAAAGCGGGGTTTCGATCTGGCAGGTTGTCATGTCCAGTTCGCGGGTAATCTCATAGGCGAGAAGCTGGCTGATTTCTTTTAGCAGGCGGCGGAAAGAATTGGTTGACGTGTCTTTTTTGCGCATGATGGTCAGCTTGTGCTGGATCAGCGGATGTTCAACAAGATTAAGATGGTTTTGCATGGGGCCCCCGGTTTTCAGGCTTGGTAGTCCGCCCGGATTTTGGCGTCAAATGAAACTTTTGCCGCTGCCCCTGTTCGCAACCCCCAGATGGGCGGCGACAGTTGCGGCGACATCCACAAAACCCACCTGCCCGAAACTGCCAGTGCCAGCGCCCTGCACCAGAACCGGCACCCTTTCACGGGTGTGGTCTGTGCCGGTCCAGGTCGGGTCATTGCCGTGGTCAGCGGTGAAAATAATCAGATCATCGGCGCGCGCACGCACCAGCACCTGCGCGATTTCTGCATCAAACCATTCCAGTGCCCGGGCGTATCCGGAAACATCCCTGGGGTGGCCAAACAGGCTGTCAAATTCGACGAAATTGGCGAATATCATGCTGCCATCAACGGCGTTATCCATCAGATCACCCAGATGGTGCATCAGTTCGGCATCGGTGCCTTTACGGACCTCATCTATGCCCTGCATTGAGAAAATATCGCCAATCTTTCCAATGGCATAAACATGGTGGCCAGCATCATGCACCCAATCATTCAAGGTTGGGGATGGTGGGGAGATTGCATAGTCGCGGCGGTTTTTTGTGCGTTTAAAGCTGCCTTCGCTACCGACAAACGGACGCGCAATCACGCGCCCCACTTTCATGGCATGCAGCGTCGGGGAAAGATCTTTGCACAGCTTTAACAAGCGATCCAGGCCAAAGGCCTGTTCATGGGCGGCAATCTGAAACACGCTGTCTGCGGATGTGTAACAAATCGGCCAGCCGGTGCGCAGGTGTTCTGCGCAATGTTCTTCGATAATCGGCACCCCTGAGGCGTGGCAATTGCCCAGAATACCGTCCGTACCCGCCAGACGGCACACCTGTGCCACCAGTTCATCGGAAAAAGCCGGAATTGTATCCGGGAAATATGTCCAGTCCCACGGAACCGGTACGCCGGCCAGTTCCCAATGGCCCGATGGCGTGTCCTTGCCGTTGGAAACCTCGGTCGCTGCCCCCCATGCACCCGTGGGTTTGACGCCCAATCCCGGAAGATCGACATCCGATGCAAGGCGAACAGCCGCCCCTAGCCCAAGGCGATCCAGATTGGGCAATTTCAACGGACCGGAACGGCCGTCTTCTGCGGTTCCGGCGGCACAGGCCTGAGCAATATGGGCCAGCGTATTGGATCCGGTATCCGGTGTATCACCATTAAAAAAACGATCCGCGTCTGGCGCACCGCCACAACCAACAGAATCCATGACAATCAAAAAACAACGCGGCATTATCGGATGCTCCTGTACACAATCGGGGGTATTTCTGGTTTGGTTTCAGTGACCTGATAGGCCGCTAGAATTTTCTTAGCAGCGATGTTTGCCGCATCTGTACTGGCTGCATGTACCGTGGCCAGGGGCGTATCCGGGCTGACCCCATCGCCAATCAGGGCGACATCTGACAGGCCAACCGACGGGTCAATTTTGTCGGACCCACGTAAACGGCCACCGCCCAAGTGGACCACAGACAGGCCGATTTCTTCGCCATTCATGCTTGAAACATAGCCCGACTGCCCCGCTAAAACCTGTATTGTAACCGGTGCGGCTGGCAACCGGTCACGCCAGCGATCGACAAAATCAAGCGGCCCCCCCAATTCTGCCACCATTTGCCCAAAGCGTTCGGCAGCAGATCCGTCGGCGATGACACCCTTGATCTGCGTTGCCCCAGCCCCGGCGCTGTCTGACATACCCGCGAGACACAGCAGTTCGCCGCCCAATTGGGCGGCGAGGTCCACCAGAATTGTACCCGCGCCCCTGCCGGTCAGGGCCACCATAACATCCATTATTTCCAGAGCGTTACCGATTGACGTTGTGCAGGGTTGGTTCATGTCGGTGATCAGGGCCGAGGTTTTGCAACCTGCATCATTGGCGGTTTCTACCAGTGATTTCGCTAGTTCCTCTGCGTCAGCCAGAGTTTTCATAAATGCGCCGCTGCCAACCTTAACATCCAGCACCAGCCCCTCAAGCCCGGCGGCCAGTTTTTTGGACAGGATTGACGCGGTGATCAGATCAATACTTTCCACGGTTCCGGTCACATCCCGGATTGCGTAAAGCCGTTTGTCAGCAGGGGCGATATTGCCGGTTGCCGATACTATGGCTGTGCCAACATTTGCGACAATTTGCTTGAACCGGTCCTGTGACACCTCTGTTTTCAGGCCCGGGATCGCTTCCAGTTTATCCAAAGTGCCGCCGGTGTGGCCCAGCCCGCGCCCGGAAATCATTGGCACATAGGCCCCCAAGGCCGCCAGTGCCGGGGCCAAAAGCAACGATACACAATCACCAATACCACCGGTTGAATGCTTGTCGATCACCGCCCCCGGCACGTCCCATGAAATAACATCACCACTATCGCGCATCGCCAGTGTCAGGGCCACCCGTTCATCTGTGCTAAAGCCATTCAGTAAAACCGCCATAGCGAAAGCACCAGCCTGTGCATCGCTTATGGTTGTGTCAGATAAACCTTTGGTAAACCACAATATTTCATCTTTTGTGAGCGGTGATTTTTCCCGTACCTTTGCTATGATAACGCGGGCGTCCACGGGTTAAATTTTATCCATTTGGCTGCGGTCAAACGCCCCGGGCAGCATGTCTGCCATACGTTGTTCCTGTTGTGCACCGGCGGTGGTGGCCATGGTAATAACAACGTCAGCTTTACTGAATTCCGCCAGTTTCTGGCGGCACCCGCCGCAGGGTGTTACCGGGGTTGGGCTGTTGGCAATGACAAAGGCTGCAACGATTTCTGTTTCCCCGGCGGCGACCATTGCGGCAATTGCCCCGGCTTCGGCACAGGTGCCTTCCGGATAGGCGACGTTTTCCACATTGCAGCCAGTATAAATGATCCCTGATGCGGCCTGAACCGCGGCGCCAACTTTGAAATTGGAGTAGGGTGCATAGGCGTTTTCACGCACCAGTGTTGCTGCTTTTGCCAGTGGCATTTAACGCTCCTGATTGATCACCTTGCCAGAGTGCGGCCAGTTGCCGGCTTATGCAAGTGGTTCGGCGATCCGGGTGTTGAATTTCCCCGGTAAGGATACTTCTAACAGCTCAAAATCGCGGCTTGGGTCGGCGAAACGGGTATTCATGCCCGGCGGGATGGCGAAGGCGTCACCGGGGTTAAGAGCCGTCGGATTTTGCCCGTCGCCTTGCAGTGTAACGGTGCCTGCCATGACAAATCCGAACAGAATATCGGTGTCATGGCTGGCCCATGGGACAACCCCCTGCCCGCGCCGTACCACCTGAACCGATGCCAGACCTTTGGTGTTTTCATTGATGGTAGTGTCGCGCGCGATCAGGCCCGGCAGGCGAAACGGAGCCCAGTCAGCACCTTTGGCAATGTTGTGGACGAATTTTTGCCCCTGCCATTCACGATCCGGGTTCAGCGTGTCGGTTGGCAGGGTGATGTCATGCTCAATATAGGTGATATGTTCGGCCGGAACGCCAATTTCGATCACCTCAATACCTTGCGAGGCTTCCAGCACCCGGTGGCGGATTTCGGGGGGCTGAATAAAACAGTCCCCCGCCGTCAACCGGATCGGGCCGCCCTGATCTTCATAGAGCACTTCGACCCAGCCTTTGTAACAAAAAATCAACTGGAACCCGACCTTGTGGAAATGCACCATATCCGGCACCGGGCCGCCGTCGGGTATCCTGATATGGCTGGCAATGATTGAGCCCCCGAGCCGGGTTGGGATCAGATCACGGTATTGCATGCCGGCGCGGCCAATGACCCATGGCGCCTGATCTGCCAGTCGTCGAACCACAAATGCGTGGTCAGTGATTGGCTGAATTACCGGTGGATCAAGCTCTGCTATTTCCACCCTTGTACCGTTTGGAGCGATAAGGGAGCGCTTGCCATCAGCAAAGCCGTCTGGATCATCGGTCAGGACGCGTATCATCCCCGGGGCTTCAGGCGCACCCTTTTCGATGCGTATCCGCAACCCATGACCGGAAAAGACAGCGACCGTCGGATAGTCGGCCGGAAAAATCATATCCAGACGCATTTTCAATACTTTGGTAAAAAACGGAATATCATTGCGCAGCTCTTTAGTTGGAAGCCGCATCTCTGCCTGAGTGGTATTCATTATTGCCTCATACTGATCATCTAACAGATAACAATGGCCTGAATTAGTTTGCAAGTCACACAGGATGCTATTTACTACACCAAACAGAGTGCGGTAAATATATTTTAGTTTAGTATTGAACTACTTTTGAACCTGAGGTTGAAAAATGTCGAATAAACCCAATGACGCCAATAAAAGAGCCGCTCTAGATTATCATGAATTTCCCAAGCCCGGGAAATTGGAAATCAAACCGACCAAGCCAATGGCCAATGGCCGCGACCTGTCCCTTGCCTATAGCCCGGGCGTGGCCGAGGCCTGTCTTGAAATCAAACGTGATCCATCCCTGGTCAGTCGTTATACAACCCGTGGAAATCTGGTCGGTGTGGTGACAAACGGCACGGCTGTATTGGGTTTAGGCAATATTGGCGGGCTGGCGTCAAAGCCGGTTATGGAAGGCAAAGCGGTGCTGTTCAAGAAGTTTGCCAACATCGATTGCTTTGATATTGAGCTGGATGAATCTGACCCGGAAAAGATGGCCGATATCGTCTGTGCGATGGAACCAACCTTTGGCGCAATCAATCTGGAAGACATCAAAGCACCGGATTGTTTCATCGTTGAACAATTATGTCGTGAGCGGATGAACATACCGGTTTTTCACGATGATCAGCACGGCACGGCAATCGTTGTTGGCGCGGCAGCAACCAATGCATTGCATGTCGCGGGTAAGTCTATTGCCGACATTAAACTAGTTTCCACCGGCGGTGGGGCGGCGGGTATAGCGTGTCTGAACATGCTGTTGAAACTTGGCCTGAAGCGGGAAAATGTCTGGCTTTGCGATATAAATGGGCTGGTCTATGAAGGACGGACAACGGATATGACCCCGCAAAAGGCAGAATATGCGCAGCCCGGTGGCGCAAAGACCCTGGACGATGTTATCCATGACGCTGATTTTTTTCTTGGCCTGTCGGGTCCGGGTGTGTTGACGCCGGCCATGGTCAAAAAAATGACCGCGCAACCCATTATTTTTGCGCTGGCCAATCCGATGCCAGAGATTCTGCCAGAAGAGGTTAAGAAAGTAGCCAAGGACGCCATCATCGCCACCGGGCGCTCCGATTACCCCAATCAGGTGAATAATGTTCTGTGTTTTCCGTTCATATTTCGTGGCGCGCTTGATGTCGGAGCCACCGAGATCAATGACGAAATGGAACTGGCCTGTATCAACGGTATTGCCGAATTGGCGCGGGCCACCACAAGTGCAGAAGCCGCTGCTGCCTATCAAGGGGAACAGATGACGTTTGGGGAAGATTATTTAATACCCAAGCCGTTTGATCCGCGTCTGATGGGGGTTGTCGCGTCTTCCGTAGCCGGTGCTGCGATGAAATCAGGTGTCGCAAAAAATCCTCTGGAAGATCTGGACGCCTATAAGGCAGATTTGGATGGATCAGTCTTTAAATCTGCCTTCATCATGCGCCCGGTATTTGAAGCCGCCGCAACCGCTGAACGCCGTATCGTTTTTGCCGAAGGGGAGGACGAACGAGTATTACGGGCTGCAAACGCCATGTTGGAGGAAACCATTGACCGCCCGATCCTGATCGGTCGGCCCGAGGTGATAGACGCGCGTTGTGAACGGGCCGGGTTGTCGATCCGCCCGTCCAAGGATTTTGAGATCGTGAACCCGGAGCGCGATGACCGGTATCGCGATTATTGGACAACCTATCACCAGGTGGCAGAACGCAAGGGAGTAACCCCGGATCTGGCCAAGGCCATCATGCGAACAAATACGACCGCAATCGGGGCGATCATGGTGCATCGCGGCGAGGCTGACAGCTTGATTTGCGGTACGTTTGGCCAATATCTTTGGCATTTAAATTATGTAAATCAGATACTTGGCACACCAGATTTGCGCCCGGTTGGGGCCCTTAGCCTGATGATATTGGAAGATGGGCCAATATTTATTGCTGACACCCAGGTACACCCTGACCCCACAGCTGAGCAGGTCGCCCATGCCATTTGCGGCGCGGCCCGACACGTTCGTCGCTTTGGCTTGGACCCGAATATCGCGCTTTGCTGCCATTCTCAGTTTGGCAATCTGGACATCGCAAGTGGTCGCAAAATGCGGGCGGCCATGGAGATTTTGGACAGTGAAAAACGGGATTTCTGTTATGAAGGCGAAATGCAGGTGGATATGGCGCTGGATGTAGACCTGCGCGCCAGAATATTCCCCAATTCGAGGATGAAGGGGGCAGCTAATGTGCTAATCTTCGCCACAACGGACGCTGCCAGCGGGGTGCGAAATATCCTAAAGCACAAGGCGACGGGGCTGGAGGTTGGCCCGATCCTGATGGGCATGGGAAACCGCGCCCATATTGTGACACCGTCCATAACCGCACGGGGTTTACTAAATATGTCCGCACTGGCGGGGACACCCGTGGCGAATTATGGCTAGGGGCTAAGGACAGGTGAAAACCTGCTAAACTAGTCGTTTTTCGCATAGAACTCCGAACGAATCGCGTGTTTGTTTTGTTGGAATTGGGATGTTTTTAATCCTGCCAGCTTGGGAAGCTCACCGTGTCCAAACGCCGCAAAATCCTGTTTATTATTACTGATCAGTTCCGCGCTGACTGCGTGTCCGGCGCGCTGGCCAAGCATATCAAGCTGCCTAACATCCGCGCACTTCAGGCGGAAGCGGTGACATTTACCCATCATTTTTCCGTCACCAACCCCTGCGGCCCGGCGCGGGCCAGTATTCTGACCGGTCTATACGCGATGAACCACCGCTCGGTCCGTAATGGTGCACCTCTGGACCGGAACCTAACCAACCTTGCGCAGGAAGCCCGTAAATCCGGCTATGAGCCGTTGCTTTATGGTTATACCGATACCAGTCTCGACCCCCGCGCTTATCACCCGAATGATCCCTATATCTTCAATGAGGAAATGGTCATGCCGGGGTTCCACGAAGTGGTTGAGATGCGTGCGCAGTCCAGTTTTCCGTGGCGGGCACATTTGAAGGCGAAAGGTTATGATCTTCCTCCTTACGAAGAATTCTTCAATCCCGTCCCTTCTTCGCCCGGACAGCCCGCCAAGCTCGATGATCCAACATTTTACAAAGCAATCGACAGTGACACTGCGTTTCTGACCGATGAATTGCTAAAAGACCTTTCGGTCAGAACTGATCAGGATTGGTTTGCCCACGTCACCTATATCCGCCCGCATCCACCCATGGTTGCCTCGGCGCCTTATAACAAGATGTACAACCCCGGAGACCTACCACTGCCTCCAAGGATGGATACGC
>CAZETX010000020.1:40654-45089 GCA_964514925.1 uncultured Marinosulfonomonas sp. | reverse complement strand
CAGGTCATCAAGATCAACAAGGAAACCCACCGTATTTCGCTGGGCATGAAACAGTTGCAGGATGATCCGTGGGATGCGGTTGAAGCCAAGTTTGCGCTGGAAAGTGTGCATACGGGTCGCGTGACCAACATCACCGATTACGGTGCGTTTGTTGAGCTGGAGGCCGGTGTTGAAGGTCTGGTTCACGTGTCCGAAATGTCATGGACCAAAAAGAACGTGCATCCGGGCAAGATTGTTTCGACGTCCCAGGAAGTCGAAGTCATGGTGCTGGAAATTGATACCATCAAACGTCGGGTATCACTGGGTCTGAAACAGACCATGGGCAACCCATGGGAAGCGTTCGCCGAGAAACATCCAGCGGGTACCGAAGTTGAAGGTGAAGTCAAAAACATCACCGAATTTGGTCTGTTCATCGGGCTGGATGATGACATTGACGGCATGGTTCACCTGTCTGATCTGAGCTGGGACGAGCGCGGCGAAGACGCGATCCAGAGCTATCAGAAGGGTGACATCGTCAAGGCGTCTGTGACCGAGGTTGATACCGATAAAGAGCGTATTTCACTGTCGATCAAAGCGCTGGGCGAAGATAGTTTTGCCGGTGTTGTTGATGGGGTGAAACGTGGTTCAATCATCACCGTCACAGTCACCAAGATCGAAGATGGTGGCGTTGAGGTTGAGTACGAGGGTATGAAGTCATTCATCCGTCGTTCTGACCTGTCACGTGACCGCGCAGAACAGCGCCCTGACCGGTTTGGTGTGGGCGATAAGGTGGATGTTCGTGTCACCAATGTGGATGCAAAATCCCGTCGTCTGGGTCTGTCGATCAAGGCGCGTGAAATTGCCGAAGAGAAGGAAGCAGTTGCGCAGTATGGCTCATCTGATTCTGGTGCTTCACTGGGTGATATTCTGGGTGCTGCGCTTAAGGGCGACGAGTAAACCCACCTGACGAATAGCTAAGTGTACGGCCCTGCCAATTGGTGGGGCCGTATTTTTTTGGCAGCGAATCAATGGCTTCGCTGCAACTGCAAAATAACCGGAAATTCTTCGAAACTGGTATTACCAGTGCGCGAGTTGTGACGAAATTGCACAAATTCAGCGCTTTAGGACAGATAATTACCCCATGAACCGGTGGTAATGATTTGTGAACGCCGTAATTGCCCCTATAGTCAGCGGCGGGTTTGGTACTGCTGCCAAACATGTTTGAAAAATAAAACGGGGGGATGCAACGGATGATCCGGTCGGAATTGGTCCAGAAACTAGCGGACGAGAATCCTCATCTGTATCAACGGGATGTTGAGCGAATTGTTGGAACTGTATTTGAAGAAATAATTGAAGCCATGGCGCGGGGTGACCGGGTGGAGCTGCGTGGGTTTGGCGCGTTCTCGGTAAAAAAGCGGGATGCCCGGACCGGGCGTAATCCGCGTACTGGCGAAAGCGTAAAAGTTGACGAGAAACATGTACCGTTTTTCAAGACCGGCAAAGGTCTGCGGGACCGGTTGAACGGGAAGTAGGATGCGCTACTTACGGTATGCATTTTTGGCTGTTCTTGCGATTGGGCTGGTGACGATTTCAGTGGCCAATCGTGAGGCGGTGACATTGCGTTTGCTTAGTGATGAGCTGGCGGGTTGGCTGGGGATACAAAGCGCGATTTCCCTACCGCTTTATGTGGTGATTTTTGGTGGGATTATTGCCGGTGTTACCGTTGGTTTCATCTGGGAATGGTTTCGTGAACACAAACAGCGCGCCGAGGCCAGCACCGTGCGGCGCGACAAGGCACGGCTGGAACGTGAAGTCAGCCGGTTGCAGGAACGCTCATCGGATACGAAAGATGACGTGCTGGCCCTGCTTGAGGGTTAAGCGCCAAGGCGTTATGCCCTGAACATGGGCAAGATTATTCAGGTTAAAATTTGTGGATTGAAGGATGCACCGGGCGTGGTTGCGGCCGTTGATGCCGGTGCGCGCTATCTGGGGTTCAATTTCTTTGAAAAATCCCCGCGTTATATTGCGCCGGATCAATTGGCGGGGCTGTTGTCACTGGTGCCGCCGGGTGTGGCCAAGGTGGGGCTGACGGTGGATGCAACGGATGATGTGCTGGACAGGATCACATCCCGGCTGGGGCTGGATATGTTGCAGCTGCATGGAAGCGAAACCCCGGATCGGGTTGCCGAGGTGCGCGCGCGCTATGGATTGCCGGTGATCAAGGCGGTGGGCATACGCGACGCGGGTGATTTGCCGGACCTGCTGGCCTATGGCCGGGTGGCGGATCAGTTACTGGTGGATACCAAAGCGCCAAAGGGTGCCGATCTGCCCGGGGGTAACGGGCGGGTGTTTGACTGGGGGTTGATATCGGGGCGGCGCTGGCCGGTGCCATGGATGCTGGCGGGTGGGTTGAACGCCGGGAATGTGGCGCAAGCGGTGCGGCTGACGGGTGCGGTGCAGGTTGATACGGCGTCAGGTGTGGAAACTGCGCCGGGGGTGAAGGATACCGGGTTGATCCGTGGGTTTATTGAGGCAGCGCAGGTTGAATGAGCGCCCGTGCCGGGCGCATTATTTTTAGCCCTGCGGGCGATTTCCGCTCTGCTCGGGGATATTTTTGAAAAGAAGAAAATGGGCGGGTTTACCCGGAGGATGGCGGCAGATACGTCTGAGGGCGGAATATGAAAGGTGTGAACATGGGCGATGAACGGGCGAACAGTTTTAAGAACGGCCCCGATGAGGCGGGCCGGTTTGGTGATTTTGGTGGACGGTTCGTGTCGGAGACGCTGATGCCGCTTATTCTGGAACTGGAAGCCGAATACGAGCACGCCAAGACCGATGCGACATTCTGGGCCGAGATGGATGATCTGTGGGAGCATTATGTCGGGCGGCCATCGCCGTTGTATTTTGCGGAAAGGCTGACCGAACATCTGGGCGGGGCGAAGATTTATCTGAAGCGTGATGAGCTGAACCACACCGGGGCCCATAAGATCAACAATGTGCTGGGGCAGATATTGCTGGCGCGGCGCATGGGGCGCACCCGGATCATTGCCGAAACCGGGGCCGGGCAGCACGGGGTGGCGACGGCGACGGTCTGCGCCAAGTTTGGCTTGAAATGCGTGGTCTATATGGGGGCCCATGATGTGGAGCGCCAATCGCCAAATGTGTTTCGCATGCGGCTGTTGGGCGCCGAAGTTATTTCGGTTACGTCGGGGCGGGGGACGTTGAAGGACGCGATGAATGACGCCATGCGCGACTGGGTGACCAATGTAGCCGATACGTTTTATTGCATCGGCACCGTGGCCGGCCCGCACCCATACCCGGCGATGGTGCGCGATTTTCAGGCCATCATTGGCAAGGAAGCCAAACAGCAGATGCAGCGTGCCGAGGGGCGGCTGCCGGATACGCTGATTGCCGCCATTGGCGGCGGTTCCAACGCCATGGGGCTGTTCTTTCCGTTTCTGGATGATGACAGCGTTTCGATCATTGGCGTGGAAGCAGGGGGCAAGGGTGTGAATGATCGCTTTGAGCATTGCGCCAGTCTGACCGGCGGGCGCCCCGGCGTGCTGCACGGCAACCGGACCTATCTGTTGCAGGATGATGACGGGCAGATACTGGAAGGCTTTTCGATATCGGCGGGGCTGGATTATCCGGGGATCGGGCCTGAACATTCCTGGCTGAACGATATTGGCCGGGCGCAGTATGTGGCGATCACCGATAAAGAGGCGCTGGGCGCGTTTGAGCTGTGCTGCGCGCTGGAAGGCATCATCCCGGCGCTGGAGCCAAGCCACGCGCTGGCCCATGTCATGAAGATCGCCCCGGACTTGCCAAAGGACCATCTGATTTGCATGAATATGTGCGGTCGCGGGGACAAAGACATTTTTACCGTAGCCAAACATCTGGGTGTTGAGATTGATACCGGGGGCTGAATGTTGCCTGATTTGCGGCAATGCGCTGCCACAATATCAATAAAATAAGGGTTTTTTCATAAACTGTGGTTTATTTTCATGGGCCGCAGGTTTACGGGGACAGGGATAAACCGCAGACAGATATCATTGTGCCCCTGGTTGGGGGCAAATCGTTTCAGCTGAACGCATGCCGCGTGAGTTTGATAACGAAGGAAAAGAAAAATGAGCTTTAGAAAAACCCTGCTAACAACTACCGCTGCTGTCGTTCTGTCGACCGGTATGGCCATGTCCAGCCCGGCCAGCGAAGCGATCGTTGCCGATCTTATGGCGCAAAACGCGACCAACATTCAGGTCAAAGTTGGTTTATTCCGCATCAAAGTTGAAGCAATCGTTGATGGTGTAAAAGTTGAGCGTGTCTACACAACAAGTGGTGAGTTGCGCAAAGAAGAAACCGTTGTGGATGGCGTCAAAACCGAAACAACATATGATAGCGACGGTAATATTCTAAAAGTCGAAACAGATGACGACGAAAATGACGACGAAAATGATGA
>CAZETX010000020.1:39418-40554 GCA_964514925.1 uncultured Marinosulfonomonas sp. | reverse complement strand
GACGATGATGATGACGACGACGAAAATGATGACGAAGACTAATACCTGGCAGCTTGGATTAAGCAGTTAGGCTATTATTCCGGGCGCCAGACAATTGGGTTTGGCGCCCGGTTCGGGTAAGGGTTGAAAAATGAAACGAAGAGAATTCATATCTTTCGCAGGCGCTTTTGCCCTGCTGCCGGGGCTGGCATCTGCCGGTGAGTTTGCCGACAATCTGACGGTGATGCTGCAGGCGCAGGGGTTCACGTCGTTTAGGTTAAGCCGGACCTGGCTGGGCCGAAGCCGGTTAATTGCGGTTAGTAAAGAATACCGCCGTGAGATCGTATTCAACCCCAAAACCGGTGAGATTTTACGGGATTTTCTGGAAGCCGTTGGTGAAAATGGTGAGAGTGCCTCTGGTATTTTTAACCCGGATGATGACGAAAATGATGACGAAGGCGAAAATGAACAAGAGAATGGAGGTTCGGATGATGATAACAATGGGGATGAGTCTGACGATGATGACGATGATGACGACGATGATGATGATGATGAAGACAGCGGCAACTAAAGCCCCTGCTTAGAAAATTACTGCTATTGATTGTGTATTAAAAATTGGGTGAACCTGCTGGGCAACAGGGTGAAGAAAAGAGAGAAAGACGGGGTCGTCATTCTTGGTGTGTTAATCGTGCAGGTTGTTTGCGCGGTTTTCTTCATTTCCAATATTGTTTTTGGCATTATCGGTTACCGAACCCAACCCACCAGCTGGCGATTTCGTGAAATGTTGGAAATTGGTGCCGCGATGGGGCTGGTTCTGGGGGGGATACTTGGCGCCGTCGCCCTGCGAAAATCCATGCATCGGCAAAAAAAGGCGGACGAACAGATGCGTCTGGTGTCTGGCGTGTTCATGGAATTGCTGGAAGAACGGTTTGATGACTGGGGTCTGACACCGTCTGAACGGGATGTGGCGCTGTTTATGATCAAAGGCATGTCAACGCAGGAAGTTGCGGAACTGCGCGGCACCAGTGAAGGTACCATCAAAGCCCAGACCAACGCCATTTACCGCAAAGCCGACGTTAGCGGGCGCTCGCAATTATTAAGCCTGTTTATTGATGAGTTGATGGGGGATGGGTTGTTGGATGCTTTGCCTGCCTAGG
>CAZETX010000020.1:0-39318 GCA_964514925.1 uncultured Marinosulfonomonas sp. | reverse complement strand
CTGTTTATTGATGAGTTGATGGGGGATGGGTTGTTGGATGCTTTGCCTGCCTAGGATCTAAGCGCACCCCTTATCCCGTTTCCCGCGGAAATCTGCCGGTCCGGCAGGATGGTTTCGGTATTTAGCCAGATATTAAATGTCAGTGCAGCGCCGGGGCCATTGTTGCCGGCTTGCATGCACAGCCTGCTTACGCGTTGGCCCACGTTATGAAGATCGCGCCAAACCAGCCCGATAACAATTTTATTTGCATGAATATAAGCGGGCGTGGTGATAGGGTTACCTTTACCGCGGCCAAACATCCGGGTGTGGAAACTGATACCAGAGGATAAGGTGGCGCGATGAAATATATGTGGACAGAGGCAGATATCCCGACCCTTGCAGGCAAGCGGGCGGTTGTTACCGGGCCGGGCGGGCTGGGTCTTGAGATTGCCCGGATGCTGGCCGGTGCCGGGTGTGAGGTTATTCTGGCCGGGAGAAACCCGGACAAGGGGGCCGCGTCGGTGCAGATGGTCCGACAGGGCGTACCGGATGCCAAAATTGGTTTTGAAATCTGTGATCTGGCAAGTCTGGCAAGTGTTGCCGAATTTGGTGCGCGTCTGAACGGTCAGGGGGTTGCGCTTGATATTCTGGTCAATAATGCAGGTGTTATGACCCCGCCCGAACGTCTTGAAACTGCGGACGGTTTTGAATTGCAGATGGGGACCAATTATCTGGCGCATTTTGCGCTGACCGCGCATCTGTTGCCGCTGTTGCGGCTGGCAGAGCGACCACGTGTGGTGAATGTCAGCAGCCTTGCGCAGCGGCAGGGGCAAATATTTTTTGATGATATGCAGTGGCAAAACAGTTATAAAAGAATACCCGCATATGCGCAGTCGAAGATCGCGATGCTGATGTTTGGCTTTGAACTTCAGCGCCAGAGCGACGCCAACGGCTGGGGGATCAGCAGCTGTTCTGCCCATCCCGGTTTTGCGCGCACTGAACTGGTGGCAAACGGGCCGGGCGAAAAATCGGCGATGGGGCGGGTTGTGGCTGCGTTAAAGCCGTTGCTCACCCATTCAGCGGCCGCGGGGGCCTTGCCGATCGTATTTGCAGCGACCGCCGGGGCAGCGGTAGGTGGCGGCTACTATGGGCCGGGTGGATTTGGCGAAATAACCGGTGGACCGTCGGATTCCAAAGCCTCCGGAACAGCGCAGGACCGCGATGTTGCCGCGCGTTTATGGCAGGTTTCACTGGAATTGACTGGTGTTGGCTTTGGGTAACGCCAAAAACCGAGATTTGACGATTTTCGTTTAGGCCTGCCAGTCTATCCAGCGGCCGTGGAAATCGGCGCGTCCCATGTGGGTTGTTTGGTCGCCGGGCCAGAGCCGCAGGATTAGGCCGGCGCCGGGGCCGTTGTTGTCGGTCTCCATCCGGAACCAGGCCAGCGGTTTCGAGATGGTGGCAGAATTACCTGCTTTTTCAATGAGTTGCCGACCTTTTAGTTGTATTTCTGCTGGGAAATATTGCCAGGCAATGGTGTGGTAGATCAGGTGCAACGTGCGGTTCTTTTGCGACGGCAGGCGGTTGGCCAGCCAATCGATGGCATCGCCGGTGTCTACAGGTGCACGGGGCAATGCCATGGCGTTTTGGGTAAGGGCCATCCGGGCGGGCTGATCCGGCCAGAGATAGGATAACAGCCGGGTTCGATCGTCTGGTTTTTCGGTATTGATTGGCAGCAGATCAACACCGCGCCGGTCAACGACATTGATTTCAGCAGTTGGTGGGATATTGCCCGACCATTCCGGGGTCAGGACCACATCGGCTGCATCAGGACCGTAGCTTCGTGCAGGAATATCCAGCCGGAAGTGCTGCCAGTTCAGGTTCAGGCCGGCACTAGCCCCCAGTTCTGACACCATCATCGGCAAGTCAAACCGGTCGGCCAGAAAATGCGCCGCCGGGATCAGGGCCGCGGCGCGGCGGACCTCATTTGTTTGGGGTGGGGATGTCAGCCATTGCACAAGCAGCGGGCCATGGCGGGACATGGCGCCCGATACCGCCAGCCAAAGGGGTTCATCATCGGTGCTTTGTGGCGGGTAGGCAGCGCTAAGGGCATCATCCATGCCCGCCAGCACCAACCGGTGCAATGCCCCGGCAAGGCGCAGGGGCAGCGAATGCCCGCTGGATGACAGATCGCCCGGCCAGTTGAACAGGTGGTCGGTTAGCATCGTGCCGGGGCGCAGGCGCTGGGCCAGAATGGTCAGCAATTGTCCCATGAAGGGAGAACCAAGGCTGCTGCAGGAATTGGCCTGCTGGCGCAGGGCATGCGCCAGTCTGGTCATTTAGTGCACCTGATAGGCGTTGGTCTGCAGCGCCTCAAGCGGGACGATATCCAGCGCTTTGGCGTGGGTGGCGGCAAGGTTTACCTGCGGTGGGCAGCCTTCGTCATAGGCCTGCATGAAACGGTTGGCACAGAGGCACCAGTGGTCACCCGGTTTCAGGCCGGCAAAGCCAAATTCAGGGCGCGGTGTGGACAGGTCATTGCCGAAATATTTAGAATAGGCCAGAAATTCGGCCGTCATCACGGCGCAGACCGTGTGGCTGCCGGTATCCTGTTCACAGGTGTCACAGGAGCCATTGCGAAAGTAGCCGGTTTTTGGATCCATTGAACAGGGTGCAAGCGGGTCGCCCAGGACGTTTACGGAGGGGTCAATTTCTGTTGGCATGGGGTTTGAACCTTTGGGGTCAGCGAAATTTGTCGATCAGTTTTTGCATGGGGTTGCGCGGGTCTTGCGTGGGTTCGGTAATTTCGGGGGTTTTTTGTGGGTCGGGTTTGGGTTTTTCTGGTTTTGGCGGGTGATTTGGCGCAACGCGCAGGGCAACGGCGTTCATGAACCGGCCCGCGTCACCAGCGGCCAGGTCGGGGGCGCCGTCACTGATGCCGCGCAGCAGATCATCCAGCCAGTTCTGGTCGGATTTGGCAAAATCATGCAGCACGTAGCCTGAAACCCGGTCTTTGTGCCCCGGATGCCCGACGCCGATGCGCACCCGGGAATAATGCGGGCCGATATGCTGGTGCAGGGAGCGCAGGCCATTATGGCCGGCATGGCCGCCGCCGTCTTTGGCGCGGCATTTGCCCGGTGCAAGGTCCAGTTCGTCATGGAAAACCGTGATATCAGTGCTGTCGAGTTTGAAAAACCGCAGGGCTTTGCCCACCGATTGACCGGACAGGTTCATGAAGGTTTCCGGCTTGAGCAGGATGATTTTTTCGGCGCCCAGTGTGCCTTCGGATATCTGGCCATCGAATTTGGCGCGCCACGGGGAAAAGCCGTGGTCAGTGGCAATCTGGTCCAGCGCCATGAACCCGACATTGTGCCGGTTATGGGTATATTTGGCGCCCGGATTTCCGAGACCGACGAAAAGTTGCATATGTTTGGGCCCGATGTCTGGCAAAATTCTTGAGCCCATCTTAGCGGATCATAGGCGCGGGAAGGAAGCTGCGAATTGGTGTGTCGTTTTTTGCTGTATATGACGCTGCCGGGCAAATGTGATGGGGCGAATCATTCAACACTACATGGAATTGTCCGGCGGCTTACAGTGTCATGTTCGCCCCGGTGATGCATAGGAGGATGATACCCTGACCGATTACCTTACGTTCCCAAATGGCCTGCATCTGCTGAAAGCCTGGCAATCCGGAGATGCACAGGCGAGGGAGAATTTGCGCGTGGTTTTTGATGCGGCGATTGCCGGTGAGTATGATGCGAATTTCGCAGAGCCGGCCCAGGCCAATGCCGTCCATGTTTCAGGCTCGGTTCACATGATTGTTTTGAGCATCCTGAACGATCTGTATGGCATTGATTCCGCTGCCTATTACAAGACCGATCCGGAACGCTATGCCCGCACCAACCTGATTGCCAGCCGGTTGTTGGGGATCCATAAATTTTACACTGCCTGGGCGCTTTATGCGTTTACCTGCGAGGCGGTAGGTCAGGCGATGATGTACCCTGATAAATTCCCGCCGGGTTCTGACCCGGATAAAGTACTGATCACCAGGGAAAACTGGCGGTCGCTGGAAGCCCCGGATTTTGACAACGGTATTCCCAGGATCATCAATGACATGTTGCGCGTCACCCAGCGGCTGACCGGGATGGAGCCGCTGTTGCAAATATCGGCACCCTACAGCCTGGCGGCAGATATTTTTGGCCAGGAGCCGCTGCTTGCGGAGGTTGTGCATGATCCTGATTTTGTAAATGAGTTGCTGGACCATCTTGCGGACACGGTTCTGCTGCCCTGGATCGAACATTTTCTGAGCGAATTTCCAAATGGCTGGATCGAACTTTCGGACGCCTCTGGTTCGCCGTTTTTTATCGGGCCGGACAATTGCAAGACAATGGCCATCCGATCAATGAAACGCATGACCGAGGGCAAGCCCTGGGCGGATCGGCTGTTTGATTGCAATTACCGCGGCGATTATGTGACTCAGGCCCGGAAACGCGACCGCAGCTCGCGGCGGCGTAGTGGCGGCGCGGCGCCCGCCAGTGGCGTCGGTCTGGAGGAGCTGACAGAACTGAAACACGGTGTTTGTCCGAAGTTCATTATCAGGCTGGAAGCAGACAGGGTTGCTTTGCCATTTTATGAAGCGCAGGCATTGGCGCGCGGTGTTGCCCTGACCACCGGCATCGGTGCCAGCCAGGTCGATCGTAACAGTATCCCCGATATGGATATGGCAAAAACTGAGTTAAAGATAATGACGGGTGATTTCGTTGGTGCGATCAAGCGGGTTTGCGAAGCAGTGGGCAGGCCGGATGACGCACTTAACAGACAGCCGTGGCCGAGCCACGTATATTTTGAGGATATCAGTTCACAGTCAGAGTTTGATCTGATTGAATTAATTATTCAGTTGGTTCAGGATGAGGGGGCGTTTGACGCCTGATAATTGTTGTTGTTTTGGGGGGGCGTTTAAACAAAACACGGGACCCGAAGGGCCCCGTGCTGATGTTAATGCGTTGAAAACAAAGCTATTCTTCGGAAGACTCTTCAGAATTATCTTCGCCCTCTTCAGCGCCTTCTGCCGCTTCCGCTGCGAGTGCCTCCTCTTCCTCTTCATCCGCGGAACGAAGGGCAGATGGGGCAGAGATGTTGGCAATGACAAAGTCGCGGTCGATGGTCAGCTTGGCGCCTTCCGGAATATCAACTTCGGAAATGTGGCATACATCGCCCACTTCTTTTTCCGACAGGTCAACAACCAGATGTTCCGGAATGTCACCGGCGGTGACGACCAGTTCAACTTCGTTGCGCACAACCGTCAAAACGCCACCGGATTTGATGCCGGGGCAATCTTCTTCGTTTTCAAAGACAACCGGAATGAATAACGCAATCTTTGTGGTCCGCTTCAGGCGGATCAGGTCCAGATGCGTCGGCAGGTCTTTGACCACGTCGCGCTGCACGTTTCGGCAGATCACGCGGACATCGTCTTGGCCTTCAACCTTGAGGTTGAACAGCGTTGACAAAAAGCGTCCGGCTTTCAGCAATTTAAACAGTGCGTTAAAGGGGATTTGAATTGGAAGCGGGTCTTCGCCGCCGCCGTATACGATGCCTGGTACGTTGCCAGCTCTGCGAGCTTGACGGGCGGCCCCCTTGCCTGTCCCCGTGCGTACCTCGGCGTTAAGATCTGGGATCTTTCCAGCCATGGTTATTCTCCTGTGATATGGGCATCCTCCAAGGGTGCGTGCCCAATTGAAGGGGCGCGTATAGACGGTTGTTGGGGGATTGGGAAGGGGTAATGACTGAAATTATGACCAAGCGCCGACGCTGTTTTTTCGCAGAAAAAACAATGTGAATTTTCTGCGAAAATTCAGTTGGTTTACCGGGCTATTCCCAGTGGCCGGTAAAACCTTTTGGAATCTGCAATATATTACGGGTTACGCTGTTGATATCGCGGTGACCACAGAACGCCATGGACAGGTCCAGTTCTTTTTGAATGACACTCAGGGCAGAGGTGACGCCCTGTTCCCCCATTGCCCCCAGCCCATAGATATAGGCGCGCCCGATCATGGTGCCAGTGGCCCCCAATGCGCGGGCTTTCAATACGTCTTGACCTGCGCGGATGCCACTATCCAGGTGGATCTCAATCTTGTCACCAACAGCATCGACAATTTCGGAAATGGTCCGAATGGTCGACAGGGCGCCGTCCAATTGCCGGCCACCATGGTTGGACACGACAATGGCATCCGCCCCGACCTGAGCGGCCATTTTGGCGTCCTGCACATCCATGATGCCTTTCAGGATCACCTTGCCGTCCCACATGTCGACCATGGCTTTGATCTTGTTCCAGTCCAGCGTCTGGTCAAAGGCTTCGGCTGTCCATGCCGACAGTGAGCCGGGGTCAGAAACACCTGTCGCATGGCCAACGATATTGCCAAAGAACCGGCGTTTGGTGCCCAGCATGCCAAGGCCCCAGCGTGCCTTGGTCATCATGTTGGCGATGGATTTAGCGGTTAGTTTTGGCGGTGCCGACAGGCCGTTTTTCAGGTCTTTGTGGCGCTGTCCCATGATTTGCAGGTCAACCGTGATCACCAGAGCTGAGCATTTGGCGGCTTTGGCGCGGTCCAGCAAACGGCGCATGAAATCCTGATCACGCAGGGTATAGACCTGAAACCAGAACGGTTTTTCAGTGTTTTCGGCGACATCTTCGATTGAGCAGATCGACATGGTGGAAAGCGTGAACGGCACGCCGAATTTTTCGGCGGCGCGGGCGGCTTTTATTTCGCCATCGGCGCATTGCATGCCGGTTAGCCCAACCGGTGCCAGTGCCACCGGCATGGCAACATCCTGACCGATCATTTTGCAGGCGGTACTGCGCCCGGCGATGTCCACGGCAACGCGCTGGCGCAGGTAAAGCGATTGAAAGTCACTGGTATTTTCGCGAAAAGTCTGCTCGGTCCAGCTGCCGCTTTCACAATAGTCATAGAACATTTTTGGGACCCGGCGTTTATAAAGCCGCTTCAGGTCATCAATGCTGGTGATTACGGGCATGGTGGCATCCTGATTATTGGTAATAAAAACATACCAATTATTTCTGTCCTGTTCAATGCCTGTCAGGCGCGATGCGCCCCGTCGGCCAGCCCGCGCACGAATTTCAGAACCTCAGCCGGGGATTTGCCGTTTCCGATCAGGTTGACGATGGCCGAGCCTACGACGCAACCATCGGCAATCGCGGCGATTTCCTGAGCGTTTTCTGGTGTGGTGATGCCAAAACCCACGACAACCGGCAGGTCGGTTTTGGATTTGATCCGCGCGACCTGCGGGGCAACATCGCTGGCTTTGGCGGCGGCCGCGCCGGTGATGCCGGTGATCGACACGTAATAAACGAAACCCGAGGTGTTTTGCAGCACCCTGGGCAGGCGTTTGTCATCTGTTGTCGGGGTGGCAAGGCGGATGAAATTCAATCCGGCCTGTTGCGCGGGGATGCAAAGTTCTGCGTCTTCTTCGGGGGGGAGATCAACGATGATCAGCCCGTCGATGCCAGCCTGTTTGGCCGCTGAAAGGAAGTTGTCGACGCCCATGGAATGGATCGGGTTGTAATAGCCCATAAGCACAATGGGGGTGGTATCGTCGGTTTTGCGAAATTCAGTTGCCAGTTCAAGGGTGCGCTTTAGGGTCATGCCTGCCGCCAGCGCCCGCTGGCCAGCCAGTTGAATGGTGGGGCCGTCTGCCATTGGATCGGTAAAGGGCAGGCCCAGTTCGATGATATCGACACCGGCGGCGGGCAGGCCTTTTACGATCTCAAGCGAGGTGTCAAAATCCGGATCCCCGGCCATGATATAGCTGACAAATGCGCGGCGGTTTTCACCCCTGAGCTGGGCAAATTTCTGATCGATCCGGGTCATCTGCGTCCTTTCCTGATTTCGCACCGGGTGTCGCGCGAATTGGCCGCAAAGGCAATGGTTGGCTTGACCTTGGCGGCCTGTGCGCCGTACATGCGGCGAGATTTTCAAAGGATCGTTGAGATGGGTTTCAAGACCGGAATTGTAGGATTGCCAAATGTGGGTAAATCCACCCTGTTTAACGCGCTGACCCGCACGGCTGCGGCGCAGGCGGCGAATTTCCCGTTTTGCACGATTGAACCGAATGTCGGGGATGTGTCTGTTCCGGACGACCGGATCAAGACACTGGCGAAAATTGCCGGTTCCAAACAGATCATTCCGAACCGGATGACATTTGTCGATATTGCCGGGCTGGTGAAGGGTGCCAGCAAAGGTGAGGGGCTGGGCAACCAGTTTCTGGGCAATATCCGGGAATGTGACGCCATTGCCCATGTGTTGCGCTGTTTCGAAGACAGCGATGTCACCCATGTCGATGGCCGGGTTGATCCGGTGGCCGATGCGCAGGTGGTGGAAACCGAACTGATGCTGGCGGATATGGAAAGCATTGAAAAACGCCTGCAGGGTTTACAGCGCAAGGTGCGTGGTGGTGACAAGGAAGCGGTGCAGCAGGAACGCCTGCTTAAGGCGGCAATGGAGATGCTGGAAGCGGGCAAACCGGCGCGCGCGGTTACAGTTGATGAAGATGACGCCAAGGTCTGGGGCATGTTGCAGCTTTTGACCAGCAAACCAATTTTATATGTGTGTAACGTGGATGAGGCGAATGCGGCTGATGGCAATGCCCATTCCCGTGCGGTGGCGGAGATGGCGGCCGGGCAGGGGGCCGTTTCGGTAGTGATCTCGGCCAGGATAGAGGAAGAAATCAGCCAGCTGGAGCCGGAAGAAGCCGACATGTTTTTGGAAGAAATGGGACTGAGCGAGGCCGGTCTGGATCGGTTGATCAAAGCCGGCTACGGGCTGTTGAAATTGCAGACATATTTCACAGTTGGTCCGAAAGAAGCCCGGGCCTGGACAATTGCTGCCGGCACAACCGCGCCTGCGGCTGCCGGTGTTATCCACGGCGATTTTGAGCGTGGATTTATCCGGGCCGAAACCATTGCCTATGGTGATTTCGTTGAACTGGGCGGTGAGTTGCCCGCCAAAGAGGCCGGTAAAATGCGCGCAGAGGGCAAGACATATGTGGTGCAGGACGGCGATGTGATGCACTTTTTGCACAACGGGTAGGGGCGTTTTCCCCCGAAAGGACAAGGCATGAAAATCAGGACCGGTACCAACATTGAACAGGCGATTTCCGCTGGCTGGCACCCTGTGACCGGCGAAGAATTGCAAAAAATCGTCGTCGGAAACACGGCCTGGGGCGACTACCCGGGCGGGTTCCGGTTTGTCAGCTATTGCGACCCTGACGGGACCTGTATCGGGACCAACAATGTGGGGTCAGACAATGGTGGGAACTGGAAAATTGACAAAGAAGCGGCAACGCTGTCGATTTCCTGGGATCGGGGCTGGTTGGCCACAACCACGCGCGCGGTATCCCGTGATGGTGTGGTACACTTTTTTGACCATGACACAGGAAACTGGCGCACCAGTTTTACCCGAACTGAACCGGGACGGCAGGCGCTGGTGGTCTAGTTTTTCAGGTTTTGGCGCAGGTTTCCGCACCCCCACGGATGCGGTATAAACAGGCGGCGGCAATTGATATCCCCCCCCGAAATTCATTGTCATTTGAATCCGCTGGCGATTTCGCCAGAAATCCACCGCGATTGGTTCTGCTAAGGCCCTGAATTCATTGATTTACTGTCCAAGTCAGGGGGGTGCCCATTTTTTGACCACCCGATGACCCGATTTACGTCAAACTTTATCGTTAACCGGAACCGGATGAATTGATCTGAAAGGAAAGTTGAAATGGATTTTCTACCCCAATGGTTGAACACGGAAGTGCTGATTTCGATCGGTGCCGGCGCGTTTGTGTGCGGTGTGGCCTTATTTTATCTGGTTATGCAGCGCACGCGTAAACACAGATCAAAAGAACTAGAAACAGAATAGATAGATTCTGACATCGTTTTCTGAACGCGGCCCGAAAACGGGGCCGCGTTTTTTGTTTGATTGTAAGCGTATATTTTTCGATATTTGCCCTCTTGCTCCCTTGACTTGGAACCGCTAAACCCACCGGCGGAGACGTGGCCGAGTGGTCGAAGGCGCTCCCCTGCTAAGGGAGTAACGGGGAAACTCGTTCGAGGGTTCGAATCCCTTCGTCTCCGCCACATGGCTTTGATATTGTTGAATGTTTTTCTACTCAGCAGCGATTGTTACCGATGGTGTTCATGCGCAAAGCCCTGATCCGGGATGCGCAGTGCAAGATGTATCGGGGATACCAGCCAAACTGAAATGAGCACCCAAAGCAATGGCCAACGGTAAGACAGTGGCTGGCTGGCCTGCCATTCCTGTCCGCCGATCTGGCAGGATCAGCGCCCGATGTTTTGCGTATGCTGATCTGTCTGACTGACAGGGCTGAGACACATCAATTGAAGGCGTTGGTGGTCGCGCATCATTTTCAAAATTACTGGTGAAATGGCTGGTCTTGTTCGGCAGAAAATAGTATTAAATCAGCTGGTTATCAGAATATCCCCGCAGTTTCCATGCCGTCGGGGCGTGCCATCAGAAGGTTGGTGATGCCGATCAGCTTAGTTCCTGATCCAGTTCCTGGCTCTGGAAACGGCATCTGTGAACAAGCTTTTGTCTACTATCGATGTATTTTGCGGGGCGTATCGCGTTACGTTTTCGGTCCGGGGCGCAATTGATGCTTTCTGACCGGCGGCCATGCAGGCGGCCCCGAGCGCAGTAATCTCATGGCCATTAGGAACAACAATATTTCGGTGCAGAACATTGGCGAGGAACTGACAAAAATACGGATTTTCTGACAACCCGCCATCAATGGAGATTTCATTTTTGAGCTGGGTATGGGTGGCCAGTGTGTCGAGCACCTCGGCTGTCCGAAATACTATTCCTTCCAATACTGCCTGCACCAGATCAAGCCGGGTTGTTTCCAAAGACATGCCGATCCACATGCCAGTGGCCAATCCATCCCAATGGGGGCAACCAAGGCCGGTGAGCGCGGGTACGAATGCGATATTGCGGCTGATCGCAGAACAGTTTTCAAACTGATTGAGTTCAGTGAATTCAGTAAATAACCCAAGTGATCTGGCCCAGTTCAGGGCTGATCCTGCGCTGAAAACGCCGCCCTCAACGGCGAAAACCGGTGGGTTATCACCGTTTTGCCAGGCAAGTGTCGGCAGCGATGCGCTATCCGGGGCTGGTCTGCCGTCTGCCACGACCAGGGCGAAGGCGCCGGTGCCAAACGTAATTTTCGCGTCACCCGGGATGCGGCAACCATGACCAAAAAGAGAGGCCTGTTGGTCAACTATATTTGCGGTAATTCGGACCTGCCGGCCGGCCAGTTCAAGGCTGCCAAAATCGGCCATGGATGGTCTGACTTCTGGCAGAGCATTGAGTGGGACGCCGAATATTTCGCAAAGCTCCGGATCCCAGTTGAGTGATTGCAGATTTAGCAAAGATGTGCGCGAAGCCGTTGTAACATCGGTGGCGAAGTGACCGGTCAGACGGTCCAGAAAGAATGCGTCAGTGGTGCCGAGGCGCAAATGTCCCTGCGCCTGCAGCTGGCGCGCCTGAGGGATGTTCGCCATGATCCAACCCATTTTGCCGGCGGAAAAATATGTGTCCAGTGGCAAGCCACATTTCAGTCGCACAGTTTCTGCCATCCCCTGCGCTTTGAGGCCCGAAATTGTGTTTTCCGTGCGCCGGTCCTGCCAGACGATAACCGGCGATATGGGCGTGCCCGATCGCGCATCCCACGCCAGACAGCTTTCGCCCTGATTGGCGATGCCGATGGCATCGACGGTGCCGGCAGCGGTTAAGCAGGTTTTGACATTGTTCAGCAATTCCATCGGGTTATGTTCAACCCAACCCGGCTTTGGGTAATTCTGTTTGTGCGAGCGGGCACAGACGATTTCACCGGTGCCGTCCCTATCCAATACAAAGGCCCGGGTGCTGGTTGTGCCCTGATCAATAGCAACGACTCGCATGGCGATCTTTCGGTCAGCTGCAGCGCTGCCAGTTATGTGTTCAATAACCGGTACCCCACGTTCATTCTTTTATCTAGCCCGGGTGCCCCAATGAGATATCAACAATCTGATCAGAGTCTGTATCGGTGGTATTCAGAGGTATATTTTTAAGCGTGATCCGCCGCGCAGGTAAGCAGCGTTTTTTCTTTTGATACAGGAGCTGCCCGGCACAGGTTACGCTGACCGGACCATGGTGGAATTCGGTGACATGCAACGAGATATCGATACAGGTTGCCGCCCCGTTGGATCGCACGATATTGGGCGTTGTCATCTTGATCCTGTTGTCATGGTGAATGGTCAGGAATGAACCCGCTGGCGCTGCGTTTCCGGCAAGCAGACCGGCGATATACCCGCCCGCCTTTAGCCCTTCCTGATAACATTGATCCCCCATATCTGCGGGGTGTGTTGTATTGCCAATAACGGATATTGCCGGGTCTGAGCTGATCCAGTTCTGGTCAACCTGTGGCAGTTGGGTGTTTGGGCAAAACGCCAGATGGCTGGCTCGGGCAAGGGTATTTTCGCCGGTGAATTTGCCGCTGAATATCACTGCGTCACAGGTGATGTTCCGGTTGTGCTTATGTTGGCTTTCAACCGTGATCTGCTTTAATTCCGACTGACCATCAATGTTCGAAATCCTGGTGTTGTAAAGGATCGGTATGCCAAGTGCGCGGGCAAACAATGTGGAGGGGCGATAGGCGGTGATGCGCGGGTTTTCTTCCAGCATGGCGACGGGTTTGATGCCGGCATGGCGCAGGGTCCAGAGCGCCGAGAAACTGACCAGTTCGGTGCCGACAATAACCGGATGCTCAAAGGGGCGCGCGCCCTTGCCGTAAATGAATTGCTGCAAAGCCCCGGTGGTTGTGATGCCGGTGGGGCGCAGCCCTGATATCAGCCGTGGGTGGCGCGGTGTTTCGCGCGCACCGGTGGCCAGAACGATGTGACGCGCACGCAGGGTCCGGATACCGGTTGGGGTGGCAATGTCATATTCACCGCCGGGGCGAAGTGCGGTAATTGTTGTGCTGGTTTCAAAGCGAACGCCTGGACAGCGCCGACACAGGGCTGCGATGAATTTTGGCCCCGACATCGGTCGCTTGAACACCAGCAGCCCAAAGCTGGGGTGATGGGTGTGGCGCGGGATGCCACCGATATTGGCTTCGCGTTCATAAACCACGATGTTGGTGATGCCAGATTGAGACAACGCCGTGGCGGCGGCTATACCGGATGGGCCAGCGCCGATGATGGCAACGTCATGATCAAATTCAATCATGATTTCGGGCCTTTATCCGGCGGGCCTGGGATTATTCCTTTTGAAAGTTCAGCAACGCGGGCGGCGCAGAAAAATCCGTTGCAACGCCCCATCATGACGCGGGTGCGCCGCCTGAGACCACCCAAGCATTTTGCGGGAACGGTGCTGTTCAAGGCCTGTTCGATTTCTGCCCGGGTAACTTTTTCGCAATGGCAGACAATTTCTGTACCGTCGCCCTGCTGGTATGCCCTTGTTTCGGTTTCGGCCAACATCGGCATCCGCGGCCAGTTTGCCTTAGCAGCAGGCCCAAAACCGGTGATCTCGGGAAATGTTTCGAGCAGCAGTTTTTCCGCATAGCTGGCCACGCCAAGCGCGGAAGTCAGGCCTGTGGAACGGATGCCGTTTACCCCGATCCAGTTTTTGCCGGGTTCGGCGCTGATCTGATAGTCTTTTGATGCGGTTGCCGGGCGCAGGCCCGCATAGGTGGCGGTGATTTCGTGCTGGGGTAAATCCGGCAACATCGCCACACCAATGTCGATCAACCCCTGTAACATGTCATGGTCAACCGGTGCGTTCCAGCGATCGGATTGCTCTTCTGCTGTGGGCCCCAGCAGCAGGTTGCCAAAAGCCGTCCGGGTCAGCACGACACCCTTGGTTGTGGGTGTTGGCACCGGCAGGATGATGGAATTGATCAGGCTGTGGGCACTTTTGTCATAGACCAGAAACTGGCCTTTGCGCGGCCGGATTTCAAAATCCGGTTTTCGACAAATCTGTTCGATATTGTCGCCATTGGTGCCCGTGCAGTTGATCACAAAGCGACCGGAAAACTGATCTTCAGCGGCGCTTAGGCGCCAGGATTTTCCATCAAACGCACCGGAAGTGATTTCGGTGTTGAAACGATATTCGGCACCGGCGTTAACCGCTTGCGTCAGATAGGCCAGCGGCGCGCTCCAGGGGTCAATCACGAATTCGCGGGGCACGCTGACCGCGCCAAGCGCCGTGGCTGCAAGGTTTGGCTCACGGGCGCGCAGGGCTTTTCTGTCAATCAGTTCAACATCTGCAATGCCGTTATTGCGGGCCTTGGACATAATGTTGTCCAACTGAGCCAACTGCGTGTCGTTCCAGGCCACGACCAGGGCGCCGGTTTTCAGCACCGGCAGGTTAAGCCGTTCATTGATTTCCAGATACTCTTTGTACCCGGCCTTCATACAGTCAAGTTCAAGGCTGTTTTCAGGCGCGTCAAATCCGGTGTGCAATATCGCGCTGTTGGCCTTGCTGGCGCCGGACAGGATATCACTGCCGCGTTCCAAAAGCAGGGTCTTGGCACCTGACAGGGCAAATCTTCGGGTTATCGCGCATCCGACAACACCACCGCCGATCACAATCACATCCCACCGCCTGTCGGGGTGTGTTTGGCTTTGGCTTTTATTTCGGTTTTTTTCCGCCAATTAAGTGTCCAGCAACTGGTTCAAGGGCTTACGGCCCACATTTTACAGGTTTCGAATGCGCCCAAGTGCTGGATTAATACCCAGCAAACCAGACTGCTACATCCAAAGATAAATAAATCTAGCGCCAAAAGCAGTTAGTTACAACACATTATGTGGGAAATACCCACAAAATGAAAATACTAATCTTTACTTTTGAAAGAATCTGCTAATAATGTGGCTAATAATGTAAAACAATGTGGCTTGAGGGTCGCGGAAAAACAAAACTACCACGGGAACCATGGCATCCCTGCCGTTGCCCGTAAAACCAGGAGGATAAAATGGGAAAGAAAATCGCACTACTTGCTTTTGCCGGCTTTATGGCGGCAACGGTGACTGGCGCGCTGGCGGCGGGCCATGCGCCCACTGTAATGGATCCACAAGGGCTTGATCTGGAGTTTGCCAATCAGATTGATCTTAAGGATTTTGAAGCGCAGACCGGTTCATCTTTGGCATTCACCGGCAACCCGTTATTCGCAGATCGTGTGTCATCAGGGGATTTACCTGCGGTGGCGGATCGTCTGCCGGTTGATACGCTTGTGGTTTTGCCGATCGAAACCATCGGCACCTATGGCGGTACGCTGAAAGGTGTGGCCGGGGCGCTGGAATCAGGTACATCGGAAATTCTTTCATGGCGTCAGGTAAACCTTGTTCGCCTTGACCCCACCGACAATACAATCGTGCCGGATGTGGCAAAGTCCTGGGAATGGAACGCCGACAAATCCGAAATTACATTTACCCTGCGCGAAGGCCACAAATGGTCAGATGGTGACGACTTTACTTCGGACGACGTTGTGTTCTGGGTCAACGACATCATGCGCAATGAAGAGTTGACCCCTGCGGTCTGGGGTAACTGGGCGCATGGCGGTGAAACTGTTAAGATCAACAAGATCAGCGATACACAGTTTACATTTATCTTTGCAGCACCAAACCCTGTTTTTCTGCATTATCTTGCAACCAGCGGGTCGTATTTTACACCATGGGCCGCGTCACATGTGCTGAAACAGTTCCATCCGACCTATACTACGGATGCAAACGCCAACGCAGTTGCGGCCGGGTTTGATGACTGGACGTTGCTTTTCAAAACCTACTACAACAAGTGGAAAGATGCTGTGACAGCCACTGAAAAAGGTCTGATTGTACCAACGCTTGAAAGCCATGTGATGGCAAAGGCGACGGACGGTACACGGCGTGATTTTATTGCGAACCCGTTCTACTTTAAGGTCGACAGCGCTGGTAACCAGCTGCCCTATATTGATCGTCACAATGAGCGTTTCCTGGAAAAGCAAATCTGGACGCTGGAAATGATCAGCGGCAATGTTGACCAGAAATCGCAAAACGTCGATCTGGCCGATTTCCCGCTTATCAAGGAAAACGAAGCCCGTGGCGATTACACAGTTAATCTGAATGACGGTCAAATTGGCCCGGTTCTGGTGTTCAATTACACCATCGCTGATGAAGGAAAGGCGTTCGCCTATTCCGACAAGCGTTTCCGCAAGGCGATGTCAGTTGCGATCAACCGGCCCGAGCTGATTGATCAACTGTTCCTGGGTCTGGCGAATACCGATCAGGCGATGCCTGCCGGTACAACCTTTGCCACTGATGCAGACCGGGCGTTCATGACTGACTTTGATCAGGATCTGGCCAACAGTCTGTTGGACGCGGTGGGTATGACCCAGCGTGATGGTGAAGGTTTCCGGATGACACCGGATGGTGAACCCTTCAAGATATTCTGGGAATATTCGTTGCAGTTCACCCGGTCGCCTGAGCTTCCGTTGTTGATTGCGGATTACTGGCGCGCTGTTGGTGTGAATGTTCTGTTGAAGGAAATTCCAACAGAATTGCTGCGTCAGAAGAACGACCTTGGTGAGCTTGAAATTGCTATGGAATGGGATCTGCCGTTTGTCTGGAACCTGTTGGCAGAGCCGACGATCTATTCAGCCCCTTGGGGTGTATCTTCGCCCATCACTGGTGGTGCCTGGAAAACCTATTGGGACACGGATGGTGCCGAAGGCTCCAAGCCGCCAGCATGGGTGGAAGAGCTGCGCACAACGGCTGTTGATTTTGCCGCCAGCCCGCAAGGCTCGGATGAAAGCAACGCGCTGGGTGCCAAGCTAATTCAGCTGAACCTGGAAAACATGGTGATCATTGGAACAGCTGGTGCTGTGCCACAGATCAACGTGGTGTCCAACAAGCTGGCCAACGTGCCAAGCTGGAACCTGAATGCGTATCGTGCGGGCTTTGCCCATTCGCAGCAGGTAGACCAGTGGGCTTTCAAATAGGATAGCGCGCCAAAAAATGGGATATCGCGGGGCTTTTGTGGCAACACAGCCCCGCGGTATCCGTAAGCCTGAGAACATTTGAGAATACCAAAACGACACGGCAAATCCGGGGCCACCCTGACCGAGGGTGTAGGGGAGAATAATTGTGCAGTTAATTCAACAAATTCTGACACGACTGGGGGTTTCCATTCTCATGTTACTGGCAGTTTCAGTTGTTGCCTTTATTATTGTCAACTTACCTCCTGGCGATTTTGCCGATGCCTACGCTGCATCCAAAATTTCAAGCGGTGAGACTGTCACAGCTGAAGAGCTGGAAGCAATTCGAAACAGATACGGCTTGAACGATCCTGCATTTGTCCAGTATTTTGGCTGGCTTAAAAATATGCTGCGGGGCGATTTCGGGTATTCCTGGAGCTACAGCCGCCCGGTGGTCGAAGTGATCAGTGAGCGGCTGCCGATGACCATCGTCATCGCCATGGGCACACTGTTATTCACCTATGTCATGGCCATTCCACTGGGGATATATTCTGCCATTCGGCAGTATTCTGTGGCTGATTACACCTTTACGGTCATTGGGTATGTCGGACTGGCCACGCCGAATTTCCTGTTGGCGCTGGTGCTGTTGTATTTCGCTAATTCGTGGTTTGGGGTCAGTGTTGGCGGGTTGTTTTCGCTGGAGTTTCAGGACGCCCCCTGGTCCTGGGCACGGATGAAGGATTTTCTGGCGCATCTGTGGGTGCCGATACTGGTGCTTGGCACCGCGGGCACTGCGTTTCAGCTGCGCATCATGCGCGCGACACTATTGGAAGAACTGAATAAAATGTATGTGACAGCCGCCCGCGCCACGGGCCTGTCGGAATTCCGGCTGATCATGAAATACCCGGTGCGACTGGCACTGAACCCGATTGTTTCAACGCTGGGCTGGGAGTTGACAACGGTCATTTCCGGGGCCCCGATCATCGGTCTGGTGCTCTCCCTCCCGGACACCGGGCCGATGTTTATCAACGCATTGCGCACACAGGATATGTTTCTGGCCGGTGCAATGCTGCTGATCTACTGCCTGCTGGTGATGATCGGTTCGTTTATTTCGGATGTCCTGCTGATGCTGGTCGATCCACGTGTGAAAATGGGGGAACAATGATATGAGCACGGCAACTTCCAATTCCCCGGCCAAAAAGCAAAAGGCTGTCAAACGGCTGGATCTGGCCACTTCTCGCCAGTTGATGTGGTTCAAGTTTCGCCGCCACCGGCTGGCGATGGTTGGTTCGGCGATTATCGCTGTTTTTATGGTCATATCCCTGATCCCGGAATTTTTATCGTCCACCAAACCGCAGGTGCGTGACCCGGCCTATACATCGGGCGCGCCCACGGGGGTTCACATTTTTGACGACGACTGGGTGCCCCATTGGCCGTTCATTTACGGCCGCTCAATTGAGCGTGACCCGGTGACCCTGCGCAAGCTGACGGTGCTGGACAAAGAGGTGCGCATCCCGCTGAAATTCTTTGCCAAGGGCGAAGAATACACCTATTTTGGTTTGTTCAAAGGCAGCCGGCACCTGTTTTTGACGGAAGGTACCAACATCCACATCTTTGGTACCGACAAGCTGGGCCGCGATATTTACAGCCGCACGATTTATGCCACGCGGGTGTCAATTTCGATCGGTGTAATCGGTGTTCTGGCGGCATTTTTCATTGGCATGGCCATCGGCGGTCTGGCCGGGCTGAAGGGCGGTATGACCGACGCGGTGATCATGCGGTTGATTGAATTTATCCGCTCGATCCCCAGTCTGCCGCTGTGGATGGGTCTGGCGGCGGCTTTGCCGCGGGAATGGTCGGCGGTGCAGGTTTATGTGGTGGTGACGCTGATATTGGCGGCGATCGGCTGGACCACGCTGGCGCGACGGGTGCGCAGTAAATTGCTGACCCTGCGAAATGAGGATTTCATTCAGGCAGCGCGACTGGCGGGTTGTTCCAACTATCGCCTCGTCTCCAAGCATATGCTGCCGGCGTTCATGAGCTATCTGATCGTCGATCTGACGGTTGCTTTCCCGGTTATTCTGCTGGCGGAAACCACGCTTAGTTTTCTGGGGCTGGGCATGCGGGAACCGATGGTCAGCTGGGGGGTGCTGCTGTTTTCGGCGCAAAATGTCACCGCACTGGCACATACACCCTGGCTGCTGATCCCCGGGGTATTTATCCTGTTGATTGTGATTGCCTTTAATTTCTTCGGTGACGGGTTGCGCGATGCCGCTGATCCGTTTTCAAAATAGGGGGTTGGGATGACCGATTATCTGCTGAAAGTCGAGAACCTGACAATTGCACTGGATATCGGGGCAGTGCCGTTGCCGATTGTGAAAGACATTAATTTCACCATCCGCCCAGGAAAAGTATTTGCATTGGTGGGCGAGAGCGGGTCTGGCAAAACCATTGTGTCCCTGTCGATCCTGCGTCTGTTGGGCAAAGGTGTCAGGATCACCCAGGGCAAGATCTGGTTTCAAAACCCGGGGAATGATCCGGTGGACATTGCGTCACTTGATCCCAAGGGCAAGGAGATACAGGCCCTGCGGGCGGCACAGATCGGGATGATTTTTCAGGAACCGATGAGTTCATTTTCCCCGGTTCACACCATTGGCAACCAGATCGAGGAAGTCATCCGTCTGCATATGGACCTGAACAAAAAACAAATCCGTGCGCGGGCTGTGGAAATGCTGGGCAAGGTTGGCATAACCGACCCGGAGCGGGCGATTGATCAGTATCCGTTTGAATTTTCCGGTGGCATGCGGCAACGGGCGATGATTGCACGGGCGCTGGCCTGCAACCCGGCACTGCTGATCGCGGATGAACCAACAACGGCGCTGGATGTCACCATTCAGGCGCAAATTCTGAACCTGATGAAGACGCTGCAAAGTGAGTTGAACATGGCGAACCTGTTCATTTCGCACAATATTGGCGTTATCGCCCAAATCGCCGACGATGTGGGGATTATGTATATGGGCAAGATCGTTGAACAGGGTCCGGTACGTGATATTTTGCGAAATCCACAACATCCCTACACCAAGGGCCTGTTGCGTGCGATCCCGCATCTGGCCGATATTGGCCGATCGCGCCGCCTGGAACCTATTGCCGGCACGGTGCCAAACCTGTTTGAGCGTCCACCCGGGTGCCCGTTCGCGGCGCGCTGTGATGAATTCATCGACGGGGTCTGTAACAAAACATTCCCGGATGTCACCGACATCCACGAAACCCACACTGTCGCCTGTCACGCGGTGGCGCAGAAACAGGCGGTGCCGGCATGAGCAACCTGATCGAAGTTAAAGATCTTACCGTTGAATTCAAGGGCCCTAAAAAGGGCATGTTCGGCAAACGCGGTGCGTCGGTTTTTGCTGTGGACGGGGTAACGCTTGATATCCGCAAAGGCGAGGCTTTGGGCCTGGTTGGCGAAAGCGGATCAGGTAAAACCACGTTCGGGCGCGCGGTGCTGCGGCTTCAGGAATCCACGGGCGGTTCTGTGCAGATGAACGCCAAAAGCGGTACAAAAATTATCACCGATCTGAACGCCAATGCCCTGCGAAAAAGCTGGCAACAGATGCAGATGGTATTTCAGGATCCCAATTCATCGCTGAATTCACGGATGACAGTGCTGGATACAATCGCGGAGTCCCTGTTGGTGAACGGCCTGTCCAAAAACATGAAAGAGGCAACCCCCCGGGTGGTAAAAGTTGCGGAAAGCTGTGGATTGACGGCGGACCAACTGTCGCGCTATCCGCACGCCTTTAGTGGCGGTCAGCGTCAGCGGATATCCATTGCCCGCGCATTGGTGATGGGGCCGGAGTTTATTGTTTGTGACGAACCCGTTTCAGCACTGGATGTTTCCATTCAGGCGCAGGTTCTGAACCTGCTGATCGATCAGCAGGAAAAGCTGGATCTGACGCTGCTGTTCATCAGCCATGATCTGGTTGTGGTGGCCTATATCTGCGACCGGATCGCGGTAATGTACCTTGGAAATATCATCGAGATCGCCCCGACCAAAGAGTTGTTCAAAGGCCCGTTGCACCCCTATACCGAAGCGCTGATGTCGGCGATACCGTCGGATGATCCGGATCATGAGCTTGGGGACAACATGTTGGCCGGTGAGGCCACGGGTGTTGTAAGTGCGACACGGCAAGGGTGTTTGTTCAGCCCCCGTTGCCGCTATTCGGATGGCAAAAAATGCAACACTGAAAAACCGCCGCTGGTTGAGAGCGGACCAGATCGGATGGTGGCATGCCACTATGCCGAAAAGCTGACGCTGACCGGTTTTGGTGCGCTTTAATTTGATTGGCAGGTGTGCCACAGTCAAACGTGATTAGTTTAAAACCGCAAAGAAAATACACAATGAATATCCTGCATATTTCCGATATCCACTTTGGCCCCTACCATTGGGGAGCTGACGACAGTATCGTGCTTGATCGACTGAATGCTTTCCAAGCTGATATTGTTTTCAATACCGGTGATATGACTTCAGATTCGCTGCAGGTCGAATTTGAGGAGGCGCAGGCATTTTTGGCCGGGTTAAGCTGTGATAATGTCGTTTCGATCCTTGGCAACCACGACAAGTATTCCAAGCGCAGCCATGAAATGTTTCGCACACACATCTATGACGGCGAATTTATTCAGCCAAAAGACCCTGCCATCATCAAGAAGAAAAAGATATTCATCAGCCCGGCTTCGGCCCGGTTGAATGACTATTTCACCGATGTGAATTACCTGAGAATGTTTGATATCGATGGCGAAAAAATTCTGATTGTCTGTGTGGATAGCAATCTGTTCCAAAGCGATTCTGGCTATGTGGATTGGCAGATACTGGCCACGCTTACCGAGGAAATGGCCAAACTGACCTATGACCGTGCGCTGGTGCTTGCGCATCATTCGGTTCTGTCTACAGATGAAGACCCATTGATCAATTCCAAACGCCTTACCGATTTCATACTGGCGCAGGGCATTGAAGCCACATTTTGCGGACATACCCATGAGCTGGATATTTTACAGGTCAGCGATGTCATTGGGGGTGGTAAATATCGGCAGTTCATGTGTGGCTCATTGTCATCTGTGAATATTCCCCGCGACAAGAACATGTTTTGTACCTATGAGAATTTTGGTACACGCCAGGAGATAATTACCGTCACCCGCATGATCCCCACCGGAAGTGGCATCGATTTTGTCGAAACTGTTTTGGGGGCAGATGACTGAATAAACACGCGCCATTATGCAGGGGCGAGAAAGCTTGGCGACTCTATGAAATCTTCTGAACGGCTCCAGTCTATCCGGTCATTACTTGACATACGTGGCCGGGTATCAGTTGTAGAATTGGCTGAACAATACCAGGTTGCACAGGAAACAATTCGCCGCGACCTGATGAAACTTGAAAAAAATGGCGTCGTTCGGAAAGTTCATGGCGGCGCAGTCAGTTCACAGAATAAATATGAGCAATCGCTTGCGGCGCGCTTTACGCAGGACATTCCGCAAAAACACGAATTGGCGCATTTGGCGTTGGGGCTTATTCCCGCAGGCAGTACGCTTTTTATCGATTTTGGCACAACAACAAATATTTTTGCCGAGCACCTGAAAGAATTGTCGGACCTGACGGTGTTTACGAATTCACACCTGATTGCCGCCACGCTGTCTGAGAATTCAACCTGCGAGGTGTTCGTTTTGGGTGGCCGCTATGACGATCAGATCAAAGCCAATCTGGGGCCAATGGTTGTTGAGGGTATTGGCCAGTTCTTCGCAGATTTTGCAGTAATTGGAATTGGTGGAGTTGACCCAAAATTCGGATTTTCGGATCAGAACATAGATGAAGCCATAATTGCTAAATCGATGGTTGCCCGGGGCAACGAAAGCATCATATTGGCGGACCCCAGTAAATTTAATCGCCACGGGGTTGCGCATGTGGCTGACTTTGGTGAGGTTAATTATCTTGTATCGTCCGAGCGGCCAGACGAGGTGATCTGCACGACATTGGCTGAACGCGGAATAAAACTGATAGCCCCGGATTAGAGACCGGTTCAAATCCACTGTTCACATTGGATTTGTCCCGCTTTTGGGTTGTTTCAGGTGCACAATCCAGCGGCCATTCTTTTAAAAATTTAGCTGGCGGCACCGGCGTCACTGCCACCGTCTAACTGCCACCGTCTAACTGCCAGCCCAGCTTACACCGCCACCGCCATTGACCTGAAGGACAACAAATCCAGGTGTCAGAACGCTGCCATTCAAGCGAATTGTCTTAACATTCAATGGGATACGGGCAGAAGGGACTATGGAGTGAACCTGTTCATTTTTCGATATGCCTTCTTGTCCAGCGTTAAGAACGGCTATCAGGCTTGTCGCCATAGTATTGACTTTCCCATGTATTCTGACATTTGGAATTTCAAATTATTGATCTTTTGAAGGTATGGAATATATAATTCTCAGATGACCGATACCGTAAAACCCAACCTGATTCAACTTGCACTATCGTTACAAAACCTTGATTCAGAAAAGACTAATTCCGGGTCCGAGCAGCTTGACGCTTTCTCTGCCTTGGAAATTGCCGCATTGATGAATGGCGAGGATCAAAAGGTCGCGCTGGCGGTACAAAAGGTTCTGCCGGAAATTGCACGTGCAATAGAGGCAGCGGCTTTTGCTTTGCGCGCCGGTGGTCGAATTATTTATATCGGGGCAGGAACCAGCGGACGCCTTGGCGTGCTTGATGCAGCTGAAATACCCCCGACTTTTTCCGCGCCGCCGGGGTTGGTGGTGGGATTGATCGCCGGGGGCGAATCCGCGATGTTTACTGCCCAGGAAGGGATCGAGGACGATCCAAAACGTGGCGCAGATGACCTGACAGACGCAAAACTAAGCGCGGATGATTTCGTTGTAGGTCTGGCGGCGTCCGGGCGAACACCATATGTTCTTGGTGCAGTTTCAAAAGCCAAGGAAATTGGCGCTGAAACGGCTGGAATATCATGTAATTCGCGAAGCGCGTTGGCCCAGTTAAGTGATATACCGATCACACCAATTGTCGGCCCCGAGATACTAACCGGGTCCACCAGATTAAAATCAGGCACAGCTCAGAAACAGATTCTGAACATGATTTCAACCGGTGCGATGGTAAAAATCGGAAAGTGCTATGGAAACCGTATGGTTGATCTAAGCGTCTCAAACGACAAGCTGAAAGCCCGTGCGATAAACCTTGTGAATGACATTTCCCAATGCAGCAATGCAGCAGCGCTGGAGGCTTTGGAGGCAACCGACTGGAACATCAAGGCCGCAATTTTGGTTGGAATCTCTGGATTGACACCTGCTGATGCAACGAAGTGCATCGACGATGCAAACGGCCATTTGCGACAGGCGATTGGATCAGGTCGTAAATTAAATTCGTAAATTCGTTCTGTTGCAAACCTGGTTGTCTATCCGATCAGAACCGGTGTCGCTAAATTGACGGCATCCATTTTCGCCTGATCATCTCAGATGAAATCACTGAACGGTCATCGCTAAACTCAAAATTTGCCGCCCATTTGACCGACTGAAAACCACTAATCTTGAAAAAGTCTTCCTGCTCAACATGCTTGTCTTTGGCATGGGTGAATTGATGTTTGGGATAATATTCCAGATAGGATACCCTTCACAAATGACAACCCAATTTGAATCCATCGATCAGACGCAATCCTTACTTTGGCAGCAAGGCTATGTGTGCGACCGATCGCTGGCCACGGTGGTGTTTTTGGCGTTGAAACTGGGATGGCCGTTGTTTTGATTCAACGGGGGAAACCTTGCCGCTCTTCCGACAAAACGGTTGTGCCAGATTACGAATGTCAGTTCGCGGGGGTATCGCGCCTATCGGTCCCGCCCTATCAGCCAACGTCAACGCCCCTCTCGGTGATGTAAACATCACCTGCCGGGCGAGGCAAAGCAGAGCCAATCTGACGACACTTGTGGCAAACACGCCGCGCTGTTGAAGTCGCCATCTTTGAATACATCAACGGCTTCCCAAACCCGCGCCGCAGGCACTGGGTACCAGGCTGGAAAAGCCCGTTGGCTTTTGAACGAATGGTAGCTTAAACGAGCACCCGGGGCGCTGGAGCCTGCCATCAGTGGAGATTAAACAAAATGCTACCGGGTGTCATTCAGGGCTGCAAAAAAACCGAAATATATAATAATATCAGTTCCTTAACATCTATTGTTGTGCCAGTTATAGAAATTTGAGAATGACAATTGTCCGGTCATCAAAGAAGCTGCTCTTCGTCGATCCTTTGCATGCCAGTACTAAATTTGTTTTGTGTGGGTCGTCTAATTCAAGTTGTTGATGGGTCTGCTCCCAAGCCTGTAGGGATACTGTTTCGGGGGCAAGGAGATATCCATCGCTGAAAACCTCCAGAGTTTTCAAGGTATCCCGGGGCAGATTTTGGTCGATTATGAAATTTCGATTTGGTGCGTACCCGTTCAATACCCCGTATCCCAGCGGATGATCGGAATTCGAATACCTGTACTGATTCTGCAACCCGGATCGAAGAAAGGCTTCGATCTGGGTGGGGGCATCGGGTGCCTGTGATGCATTGACCGCATGCACAATAATGGCGTTGCAAATGTCGGCCGGAATGACGTCGTCGCGGACTGCCATATCAAGGCCCAAGCCCATATAGTGGCGGCTGATTTTTTCGGATTTCTCCGTGTCAATATCCTGAGATAAAAGGTGTTGAAACAACGCAACCCGTGCAGGTATCGACGCAAAATCGGGCGCCAATTCGGTAATTTGCACCGGCCCGCCATTCACCCGGTAACCGGTATCACCAATGCCCACCATTCGAATGGTGTCCGGGCGTTCGAAGGCGACCATCGCTGTGGTTGAGGCGGGGGCCGTGCCACTTTGGTTCGGGACGTCCCGTGCAATGGCGTCACTGAGAAACGTAAGGATGCGCTGGGCGGGCCAATCCCGGGCCCCATGGGGCAGGGACGCTGTTGCCCGGGCCGCAGCAAGTGCCGCAAGTCGTCCGACAGAAACCCCATCTATTTTGCGCCCGGTCGCATCCGTGGCCCCGTCAAAAACCGCGGTGATGCACCCCGGGATGTGCAAAAATATGTCATCCGCCAAAACCGAAAGATCGCGGGCTTTTGGGTGGGAGAATGCTTCAAACTGCATGCGCTTGAACCTGATGCCGAAGGCCATAGTTGTCCAGTTTTGCCCACGTGTCTGCCAGATCAACAATTTTGCCGGTGGTGCGGGCTTCGTCCAGTGCCATGGCCGAAATACCGGCCTCAATGGCGTCAACAACAGAGACCGGCAGTGCAGCGGTTTCCCCGCGCAGGAAGCCCGCCAGTTCTATTGTCATCTGCCTGTCGGCCCCATAGTGATCGATCTGCAAATCTGGGTCGCTGTTATAATCGATATCGACCAGCCGTGTGCTTGTCTGGGCATCGGTTACACGAAAATAGCCACGGTGCAGATCACCCTCGGCCATGCCTTTGGTGCCGATCACGCTGAAATGACGGCTTTGATCGGGGGCATTCAGATTGGTGTGAAAGCTCATGGTGATGCCATTCTCAAAGGATAAAACCGCGTTCTGGTGGTCGATAATATCGGCATCAGAATGGAACGGATCATCCGTGGATTGCCAAATAGAGGGCGTGGTGTGGTACAGTTCCATCATTGAATTGCCGCTTGGTGCGTTTTCTGGTGTGAATATGCGCCTGCCGCCAAAACTGGCCACACGTGTCGGGCGCGAAGCGGTAATCATGTGATAAAGATCCAGATCGTGACAGCATTTTTCCAGCATAAAGCCACCTGAATAAGCCGTATAACGCCGCCAGTCACGCATGAAGAAACCACCGTGCTGGGGCTCGATATGTTCATTGGCCTCAAGTGATACGATTTTTCCCAAATGCCCGGCAGCAATGGTTTTTTGCAGGTCCTTCATCTGCGGGGCATACCGCAGCACCAAGCCAACCATCAGGCGATCTGAACCGTGTTCACGTAACAATTCGGCCAATGCCCAGGTTTGTTCCAGGGTTGTGACGATTGGTTTTTCCGAAAACACCTGCACGCCTGCTTTCAGGCCGCTGGTTATGTGATCCAGATGCAGATGATTGGGGCTGCCCACGAACAAAAGATCGGGCCGGGTGGTCGCAAGCATGTCGCTTACCGTTGCAAAACCCTGAGTGACCGAGGGCTCGCACAAAGTTGCTAATTGGTGGGGGTGTGGGTCGACGAAGCCAACAATTTCGGCCTCAGGCATGGCCGATTTCAGATACCCTAAAACCTTGACGCTACGCTTGCCAACTCCGGAAACTGCTATGCGCATTTTGACACCCTTAGATTTCCGGGGCTGCAAGCCGGGGCAGGGCCCGACCCTTAGCGTCAAATACATGCATCGTGTCCGGGTTTACAGCCAGGCTAATGGTCTGCCCAAGTTCCAATTTGACCAATCCGTCAAGCGAGGCGCAGATTGATGTCCCATCTTTCAGATTGCCATAGACAATCGTTATCGAGCCGAGCCGTTCGACGATACGAATTTTAATTTCGAATCCATCGCCGCCTTCCGCAAGGTGGAAGTCATCGGGGCGAATGCCAATCTCAACCGTTGCTCCGGGCTGATGACCGGTGCCGTCCACAGTTACTTTTTGTAGCGTCTGGTCTGAAAGCAGGACCGACACCTCGCCCGAAGCGACGTCATTTAGAGTGGCTGGGGCAAAGTTCATGCCCGGCTGCCCAATGAAGCCTGCAACAAACCGGGTTTTCGGCATATGATACAACTCCATCGGCGTGCCGAATTGTTCCAGCACCCCGCCGTTTAGCACGACGATGCGATCGGCCATGGTCATGGCTTCCACCTGATCGTGGGTGACATAGATCATCGTGGTCTTCAGTTTCTGATGGAGCTCCGACAGTTCAACCCGCATGGCACCTCGTAAAGATGCGTCAAGATTGGACAGCGGTTCGTCAAACAGGAACAGCTTTGGATCACGGACAATGGCCCGACCAATCGCAACCCGTTGCCGCTGACCGCCCGATAACTGGCCGGGCTTGTAGCTTAGGCGGTCGGTTAGACCAAGTGTGGTGGCCGCAGCTTCTACCTTGGCGCGGACTTCGGGTTTGGGCATTTTCTTGAGGCGCAGCGGGAAGGCAATGTTATCAAACACGCTTAGGTGCGGATAAAGGGCGTAGGACTGGAAAACCATGGCAACCCCGCGCATGATTGGTTCGGTGCCGGTGACGTCCTGTCCGTCGATCAACAGCGCACCGGAAGACTGATCTTCCAGCCCGGCAATGATACGTAAAAGCGTGGATTTCCCGCAACCCGACGGGCCGACAAAGACAACGAATTCACCATCTGCCACCGCAAGGCTGATGTCGTTCAGCACCTCGGTTTTGCCAAAGGATTTCGAGATGGAGTTCAGAGAAAGCGTAGCCATTTCAGATCCTTAAACAGTGGCGGTATTGGAAGGGGTCAGGAAATTGTCCAACGCCATAACACAGGCCAGACGCGCAAATTGCTGCACATGAAACGGATGAAGTGTCGGTGCAGGGTTTCTAAGTTCAGAGATGTTGCCAACCAGATTTGTTCCTAACGGGGGTATATCAACATGTTCGCAAAGCGCTTTTAACAGGTCTTCGGGCATCCGGGAACACAGGTAAACAGCTTCAAAATCCAGAATCGCCAGCGATTGTTCCAGTGCATTTGAGATCAGTGCGCCAGCCTGTTCCAGAAACCGGCAAAGCGTGTGGTGATCTTTAGCAGGTAGCTCTGAAAGCCCCGGCCAATCAGCCCAGGTTTCAATGTTTGCCGCTTTCAGAAAAGCGCTGTCGAGCGGTCGGTCAGGTGAATGTGAGAAAAGATTACCAACCTCGCCGGCATTGCCATTTGCACCCATCAACAACTGGCCGCCACTGACAATTCCGCCACCAATACCAGAGCTTAGATGCAGGCAGAAAAAGTTTTGATACGGAGAGTCCAAAATCAGGCTGCTTGCCAAAGTTTTCCCGTCATTCATCAGCTTAACCGGGACACAATACCGTTCAAACAAATGGGCCTGCAAATCAAATCTTGCCCAACCGATTGGATCAGATCGGGCCATAAAGCGCACGCCTTTGTCCAATAAATACCCTTGCACCGACACGCCAACGCCAACCAGCGTTGCCGATTGGGAAATCAGTTTTTGGCTTTCGTTTAACAACCTGTCCAGTTCAGCCACCTGAACCGCCGCGCTTTCATAGCTCCTTTGGGTTGTCAACGATACCAAGGCCTTGCCCGCCAGATCGCAGTACTGAACGCGCACCCTGTCAGAGGCAAGGCTGATGCCCAAAGTTACCAGAGACCCACTTGCGAATTTCAGGCTACTGGCCGGTTTGCCGCGACCGCCAGTGGTCAGCAGGGTTTCCTGCAACGCACCCATTTCAACAAGCGGCAGAACCGCGCGCATGATTGTCTGGGCTGATATGCCAAGCTGTTGCGCAACTTCTGACCGTCGAATTGCAGGTTTTGCCAGCACCGCACCGATGATGGCGCGCTGGCGATCTGTGAAGGCAAGAATTGTACCCATTTCCATCAGCCTTTCACCCCGCCGCCAGAAAAGCCCTGCAGGATGTATTTTTGGGTCAGCAAATAGATGATGATCAACGGTAGTGTGGAGATCACTGATCCGGCCATAAGCAAGGTCCAGGACGCCTCATATTGACTGACGAATGACATCAGACCCAAAGGCACGGTTTTCAGCTCATCCGAGTTCAGGAACAAAAGTGGGCGCAAGAGTTCGTCCCAGTTGTTGATAAACGCAATCACAAAAACCGCAACCAGTGCTGGTTGGGCAAGGGGCAGGTAAACTTTCCAGAAAATCTGAAACGGTGTTGCTCCATCGACATAAGCCGCGTCAGCATAGTCATCCGGCAGGCTGCTGAAGTATTCCTTCAGCATGAATGTTCCAAAGGCACCCACCAGAAAGGATGGCACAATCAGCGGCAGGAACGTGTCGATCCAGCCCAGTTTTCGCATGATCAGGAATTCGGGAATGATGGTGACTTCGACGGGAATAAAGGCAGTGACAAGCACCAGCGCAAACAGCCAGTTCTTGCCGGGTAATTCCAGCCGGGCGAATGCGTAGCCCGCCAATGAGGTCGCAAATACCTGCCCTATGGCAGACATGAAGGACACAAACGCCGAATTGCGGAAGAACACCACAAAATCACGCTTCGTCCAGATTTCTGTGTAATTGGCGAAGGGTTCATCGGTGAATAACAACTTGGGTACAAAGCTGGGCGGGATCTTGAAAACGTCCCGCGGCTCTTTGAAGCTGGTTATCACCATCCAGATGAACGGCATCAGGGTAATCAATGCATATACCGTCAGCACCGCATAAAGCATGAAAAGGGTGGTGCGGGCGGAACCGCGATTGGGGTGGGTGCTAGCCTTCATGGACCCACCTTTTGCGAAAGTAAAAATTGGTTAAAGTGAACAGACCAAGGACAAAACACATGATATAAGAAAGTGCCGCCGCATAGCCCATCTCGAACTCAACAAAGGCGTTTTGGTAGACATAGAACGCCAGCGTCGTTGAGGCGCGGTTGGGGCCGCCATTGGTCAGGGCATAGGTGATTTCAAACGTCTGGGTTGACCGCACCAGTGCCAGGATCATCACAAAGAACAGGCTGCGTGTCAGCATTGGTACGGTGATCTTAAAGAAGCGCTGAACTGGTTTGGCACCGTCAACGCGGGCGGCTTCGTAAAGCGTCGGGTCGATGGTTTGCAGACCGGCCAAAAGCAGGATCATATAAAAGCCAACATCTTTCCAGATCGAAACCAATGCGACGGCGGGCAGGGCCCATGCCGGATCAGCGAGCCAGGCGGGCGGATGGTCAACGCCTAAATACATTAGAAAATTGTTCAATAGCCCGAATTTGGTGGAAAATATCCACCGCCATGCAAGCGTCACGGCCACAGTTGAGGTGATGTATGGCAAAAAGAATGCGCCGCGAAAGAACGTCGAACTGCGCAACCCGTTATTTAACAGGACGGCCAGAACCAGTGCCAGGCCGATCGATCCGGGCACGTAAATGGCTGAAAAATAGGCGGAATTCAAAAAGATCTTATGTGCGGTGGGTGACGAAAAAATATGTGTGTAATTACCAAGCCCGACGAATTGCGGCGTATCAAAAATTTTCCAGTCGTAAAACGACAGGGCAAAAGACCAGCCGATTGGAACAAGTCTGAATGCCACCAGGCCGATGATTGTCGGCGCAAGAAACAAAAGCGCCGTAAGCCTGATTTTGCGGGAAGCTTGCATTGGGAATTATTTCCGAATGGGGGCGATGGGGGAATAGGGCAGGCCAGACAGGATTATGCCCGGCCTGCGTCTTTGAATTTAGCGTGACAGAACGTCGTTGCCATAAAGTACGAACGCTTCAATCGCATCGTCCAGCGATTTGCGACCGTTCAACACTTCGTCCAACTCGCCATTCATGCCGCTTGAACCGGTGGAGTCATATCCACGCCAGCCGCTCCAGCTTTTGGAGAAACCAGTATAGACATTTTGCGCACCGATTTCGAGCAACAGGCCCTTGTTTGCTGGCATCTGGTCACTTTCCAACCAGCCTTCAGATGTGGCGATGTTGATATAGGCGGGCACTTTGCCACCTAAGAAATCTGAGGCGTCGCGCCCGGCACCAACCATGTGCTGAATGAACTCCCAGCCCAATGCGGCGTTTTCAGTTCCTTTGCCAACCGCCAGCATGTCGGCCCAGGCGTAGGCGGCGGCAGTTTCTGGCGTTGCATCAGGGCCCATTGGAACCTGCGCGATGCCCCAGCGAAAACTATCGCCGGCCACTTTGCGGACATTGGCGATGTTCCAGGAACCATCAACCCACATGGCGGCCATTCCCAGTGCCATAACGTCCTGTTGACGGACGCCTTCCATTTCCTGGGGTTGTGGCGCAACCTTTTCGACGCTCACCAGATCGGTTAGGAATCGTAGTGCATTGACCGCTTCGTCGTTTAGCTCAAGGGCGGTTTCATCTGCGTTCAGATAGCGGCCACCATTGCGGAAAACCCAGGGTTCGATATGGGCGTACCGACCATAAAGCCACATGCCCCATTGTTCGACATTGCCGTCATTGTCCGCGTCAATTGTCAGCGCCTTGGCGGTGGTCAGGAAATCATCCCAGGTCCAGTCAGCAGCAGGTGTTGGAACGCCTGCGGCCTCAAACATATCGATGTTATAATACAGAACCGGGGCAACCCAGTTTTGCGGGAAGGCGACGCGTTTTCCGTCGATCAGGCCAACGGATGCGGCACCTTCATAATATTCGGCCAGTTCAGTCTCGGAGATTACCCCGGACAGGTCGGCCAGATTGTCTGCAGCAGCCCATTCTTTGACGAAGCCAGAGGACATCATAAAGACGTCAGGCAAATCCCCCGCCGCAGCAAGCGCTGACAGGCGTGGCCAATAGTCCTTTGGCGGCATTGCAGATGATTCAATTTTGACGCCGGGGTGGGTTGCCTCAAAAGCAGCAATCGCGGCCTGTTCTACCTCTAATTGCTCTGGATCCCATGACATATACGTCAATGTAGTATCCTGTGCCTGGGCCATGCCGGTTGCGAGAACCAGTACGCCAAGGGCTGTACGAATCGTTTTCATTTTAGCTTCCTCCTTGTTTTGGGTTATTTTATTCCGTCGTGGAATAAAATCAAGAGAAAATAATATGGATGGACCTAGTCCACTTTTATTCAGCCCCAATTGCCTATTTAAGCCGCCTTTCCAGCCTAGGTTGGAACGCTTTTGGCGGGCCTTGGGCGCCTGTAAGCGCCATTACGTTTTTCGCGATTGGACAGATAACTGAGGGCTTTGGAATTCAAATAGATGCACTTATGATAAGTTTCGCGAATTGACTGCCAAGCGATCCGGGGTTCCCATGGCCATGCGGTCAAATATCGTTACATGAATCTCACATCTTTTTGCTTAAGACATTGAATTTGTTGTATTTTATTCGTGCCACCCCTGTCTTTCATGCTAAAGTATCCTATGAAGTTTTTGCGTTAAATGGTCTCTGACGGCTTTGTAAGAGCATAGCTGAAGGCGTCAGTTGCAGGGTGAAATGCCGGGTATGGTCCGCAGGCGTCATCCAGAAGGGTCCATCGCATTCCATGTGGAAAGTGTGGTGTCAGTTAAACTGGAGCTACGACGGTTCTTTTTGAATGTCGGCTCCTCTTTAAAAGGAGCCCAAAGATGGTCCAACTTAATACTGCCAACAAATAAATCCGCGAGTTGACGCCTTGTGATCGCAACCCGCGCACCCATAGTGAGGCGCAGATCAAGCAGCTTATGCGCTCAATCGAGCATTTTGGTTTTACCAATCCTGTTTTGATTGATGGCGCGGGTGGTGTTATTGCCGGGCACGGGCGGGTTGAAGCCGCCAAATGCCTCGGCTGGAAATCCGTGCCGGCGATTTGTCTGTCGGACCCGTCTGAAGAAGATATCCGCGCCTATGTGATAGCTGATAACTGGTTGGCTGAGAATGCCGGGTGGGATTCCCGACGGAGTTTCTTGACCTTGTCGGTCGTGGCAGAACGTGCTGTGTCGCCAGCCAGCCGCCGTTTGCCTGCTTCCATGAAGTTCTAGGACCAATTTGTAGTAAACGCCCTAGGAAAATCCTTCCCGGCGGCAAAGCTCAGCAATGCTGTCTTCGCCACGCAGGCCGTCCAGCACGATCCGGATATTATCTTCCGAAGAATACTGCTTGCGCCCCTCTCATCGATACAGTGTATCGACTGCCGGGCAGCGGTACGCCCGTTCGATGTCTTTGACAATCATCTCGGACGACCTGCGCCCGGTTCCAGTTGTATGTCTCATCGTCCACTCCTTGGTGGTTACGATGAGACAGAAACTCTCTCTTATCAATTGCCGCTATTTTGACCCATAGGCGCTGACGTCAGACACCGTGGCACATCGATCATACCCTCAGTATCCACCGCCTGCGGTTTGGCGGCGAAAGACAGGGTATAGTCTGTGGCGTCGTTCATGCTTTTTGCCTTGCATTGGTTGGATCCCAAACGGGTTCACTCAGCAAAGTCAGCGCCCGGCGCTCGCCCAGAATAACCACTTCAAGGCCGTCGGTCTTGTCCGGCTCAACATACGCAAAGGCAAGGCTCTTGCCCGTGGCATGGCCATAGCCCCCCGATGTGCAGACACCGACCACCTCGCTGCCCTGCATCACCGCCTCGCCACCGTAGATGTCGCAATCAGTGGCGGCGATTTCGCCATAAACCAGTTTGGTTATGATCCCCATATCGCGCACGGATTCTGTTGCGGCGCGGCCAGTAAAATCACCTTTGTCCGGGGCATAAAACCGTTCGCAACCGGTCTCGATCAGGGTGATCTCATTTGTCAGTTCGCCGCCGTAGCCGCGATAACCTTTTTCCATTCGCAGGGAATTCACTGCCTGAGCACCGAAATCAGCAATGCCATGCGCCGCGCCTTCGGCCCAGATCGCATCATAAAGCGTCGCAAGCTCCTCCATCGGCGCATGCAATTCCCAGCCCAGTTCACCAACATAATTCACCCGAAGCGCACGCACCCGCACACCGGCGACGGTGATCTCTTGCCCGGACAACCAACGGAAAGAACCGTTGGTCAGATCGGCATCCGTAAGCGGGCTAAGCACGTCGCGCGCCTTGGGGCCAGCCACGACCAGCATGCCGTAGTCATCCGTGACGTTGGCAACGGTCACATCGTCGCCAGCGGCAAAATTCAGATGATCCAGTGTCTGGCGTTCAGTGCCCGCACCGGACAGCACATAGAAGCGATCATCGCCAAGGCGCGTGATGGTCCATTCGCCTTGGATTCGGCCACCATCAGACAGGACATGGGTCAGGTTGATACCGCCTGCGCGTTTGGGCAGTTTGTTCGCGGTCAACTGATCCAGAAATACCTGCGCACCGGGGCCGCTGACATCAAATTTGGCAAAGCTCGACAGGTCCATGATACCGACGTGTTCGCGCACAGTGCGGCATTCTTCGGCCACCAGATCAAAGAGATTGTTGCGGCGGTATTGCAGTTTTTCCTCAAAGCCTTCCGGGGCGAAATACTTTGGCCTCTCCCAGCCATAAACTTCTGTGTAAATCGCGCCTTTGGCCTTTAGCGGCTCATAAAGCGGCGTTACGCGGTTCGGGCGAGCGGCGTGGATTTCACGGCCGGGCAGAGGTGTTTCAAACATGTTCTCATAGTCGTCGAAGCTTTTGGCGCGGGTATAGTCGGGGTTAGCGTATTCACCGAAACGGCGCGGATCGATGCTGTGCATGTTGATATCGGCATCCCCGTGTACCATCCATTGCGCCAGATATTTACCGGTGCCCGCCCCCTGTGCAATGCCGATAGCGGCCCCGCAGCATTGCCAGAAATTACGCAGGCCCGGCGCAGGGCCAACCAGCGGGTTGCCATCAGGAGTATGCGGGATCGCGCCGTTGACAATGCGCCTGATGCCCGCATTGGCAAAGATCGGCATGCGTTCCAGCGCCTTTTCCAGCCAGGGGGCGATGCGGTCAATATCGCCTTCGAAAAGCTCGTTATCGCTGTCCCACTCCGGAAAACCGCCGCGCCCGGCCCAGGCCTCGCGACTGCCGTAATGCTCATAGATGCCTACAAGCCCGGCTTTTTGCTCCTGTCTGTAATAGCCTGCCGTGGTCGGATCGCGCATGACGGGTAGCTCAAAGTCGATATTCTGAAATTCTTTCAGCGGTTCGGTTACCAGATACTGGTGTTCCATATTGGTGATCGGGGTTTCAACGCCGACCCATTTCCCGACTTCGCGTGCGTAACACCCTGCTGCATTCACCACATGTTCAGTGGTGATGTTGCCCCTATCCGTCATCACCTCAAACTCGCACGAGGGAAGCACATTGATGTCAGTCACCCGGGTGTGGCGGATGATGGTCGCACCCATCTGACGCGCACCAGCGGCCATGGCGTTACAGGCGCTGGACGGGTCCACGTGGCCATCCATATTGGTATAAGCGCCAGCCAGAATGCCATCTGTCTCAATCCACGGATTCAGTTCCCTGATGCGGTCGGGGCCGATGATCTCCATGTGGAAGCCGACATTGGCCGAGAACCCGGCCACATACCGAAACCAATCCACCTCTTCCTGCGTTGTCGCCAAGCGGATGCCGCCACAACCATGCCACCCAGCAGGCTGGCCGGTGATCTCTTCCAGGCGCGGATAAAGCGTATTGGAATAGTGGTGAATCTTGGCCATGTTGTAATTGCCGATGAAGCTCGGGCATTGCCCGGCGGCGTGCCAGGTCGAGCCGCTGGTCAGTTCACCCTTTTCGAGCAGAACGACATCTTTCCAGCCCTCTTCGGCCAGATGATAGGCAAGGCCCACACCCATCATACCGCCACCGATGATGACCACTTTTGCATGTGATTGCATGGGGAGTTCCTTTCTTGCGCGGGTGCTACCAGACGCCATTGCCCGGGCGCATCCGCTCGGCCGGAAGAATAATGTTGTAGTGGTCGCGCAGTCCGGCATCCACCGCCCGGGTGATATGGCTGGGATAGTGTCCGGCAAGAAGTTTGCGAACTTTTTCCCGCGCGACATCGCGGGCATCTTTGGCGCCATATTCTTCCCAGACACTAATGCTGCGCCGATCGGCAATTTCGGGATAGAGATAGTCGGTTTTCATACGAGCCAGAGTCTGGGGATGCCCCAGATAGTGACCTTCACCCATGACCGTGTCTTTAATGACATTGAAATTCAGGGTGTCCTCGTTGACCTCGATGCCTTTGATCGTGCGAAATATCGCCCCAAGCAGATCATTGTCCAGCACATAGCTTTCAAACGCAGTACCCATCAGTGAACCCTGCATCCCGGCACATTCGTGGATCATGGATGCCCCGGCATGGGCTGCAAGTGCGATAGTATAACCCTTTTCGCCACCTGCCTGCATGTCGGGCAGCTTGGAATCCGTCATGCCCGCAGGCACGGAATTAGGCAGATCATAAAATCCTGCCATCTGCGCACAGGCGGCTGACAGCAGCGCCTGTTCCCCCGATCCGCCGGACATCGCGCCGGTGCGCAAATCTGACACAAAAGGCCAGGTGGCGAATATGCCCCGGCATTCGGGGTCAATTATGTTGCAAAGGATCAGTCCCGCCAGCACCTCGGCACAGGTCTGCGCCACAGCCCCGGCCAGGGCAGCGGGTGCTGTCGCCCCGGCTTGTCCGGCTGCGACCAGCAATATGGGCATACCTGCCTCGACAGCTGCTTTCAGCGCCTCGCAGCTTTCGGTGGCGAAACGCATCGGCGGGACAACGTGGCAGCAGACGGCGGTGCAAAACGGGCGGATCCGAAACTTGCCTTCCCCTCCGGCCACGGAGTCCAGCATCGGCAACACGGCCTTCACGCTGGCACTGTCGGTATAGCTGACAGCGATGGATTTTGAGGTCCCTGCCAGACAGGCATAGGTGGTGTTGATATCCAGATCGAGGATTGTCGTCGTATCCCGCGCTACAACCGAGCGGTGATACCAGTGAATATTGTCTAACTGGTCTACCAGCCGGGCAATATCATAGAGGTCTGCGATAGAGCTTTCCCTGTATTTGCCGGTTTCGAAATCCATGATGGTGGGCGCCGCCCCACCGGTGCCTGTGTGGACGCGTCTGCCACCGATTTCGATATCGTTAGCCGGATCAATACCGTGCAGGGTGAATTTCCGCCGGGTGCGGGCTATCACATCCTCAACCAGCGCGCGGGGAAAGCGCAATCGACCATCGCCGTCCACCCAACACCCTGCGTCGACCGCGCGGGCCTCAAGGCTGGGGGTGATCTGCGAAAGCCCAAGATCTTCGAGAAGCTGCAAAACCAACTCATGCGTGCGCTCAATCTCTGGCGGGGTAAGAGGTTTGTAATTTCCGCCCAACATTCCAGGTTCTATGGGTGAGACCGCGGGGGCGATCTGGGCATTGCCCCGGCGACGGCTTTTTCTGCGAACGGTGGAGGCAGGCATTTCAGAACCTCGGACATTTTTATGAGGCACACCTGGCGGTATTTAGTCACCGTGTTCAAACGTTCATTCTGAATGCATGGCATTCCCCGGACTCATGCGAGAATTTGCGATTCTAAGACTTCGCCCATTATCCACTGAACAAACTTTCCCACGGCTGGGTTGGAACCTCCACCCACTGATAAGCCTACGTAATAGCTGCTTTGAGTTTCCAGCGGCGTCCCGACGGGACAGACCAGACGCCCCTCATCCAGCAACGTGTCGGTAATATAACTCCACCCCAATGCCACGCCACGCCCGGCCTCTGCACCCTGTAGCACCATGGGGTAGCTGTTCAGACGGATACCCCTGCGCACAGGTTGCCCGGCCACACCCTGCTGCGCCAGCCAGACCTGCCAATCGACTGCACCCCAGATATTGCCGCCGCCATCCAGGTGCAGAAGCGTCTGATCCAGGATGTCAGAAGCACGCAGCAGTTCCGGGTGGTCTTGCAGATAGTCTGGGCTGCAAACAGGGTAAACGCTTTCGCCGAACAACTTCTGCGTTTCGACGCCGTTCCAGTTTCCGTCACCATAAAGCACGGCCACATCCACATCGCCCGTGCGCAGATCAACCATCTGATCTGTTGCCAATACCCTCAGATCGATATCGGGGTGTTGTTCGCCAAAGCGTTCCAGACGCGGCATCAGCCAAAAATATGAGAAAGCCACCGAGGCTGCGACGGTAATTTGCGGCGCCTCGGTTGCCGCACGCAGTTCGCAGACACCGCTTGCAATTTCATCCAGCCCCCGTGTGACTGCGCCGAATAACTGCCGGCCCTCATCAGTCAGTTCAATTGCGCGATGTTTCCGGCGGAAAAGCGACCTGCCCAGATCGTTCTCCAGTGCCTTAATCTGGCGACTGACCGCGCTTTGGGTGAGGCAAAGCTCATTCGCGGCTTCGGTGAAGCTCATCCGTCGGGCAACTGCTTCGAATGTGTGAAGCTGCGACAACGTTGGCAGAGGGTATTTTCTCAAACGGCAATTCCTTTGGGCAGCCTACAAAGCGTTAAAGACAGAAAATATCACATTGGCCCGAAGTCAAAGGAAATGTGACAGGTGTGGGTCATCTGAAGTTGAATTCGGGGCGGTAAACGAAATGCAATCGACGTGACCTGCCCCCCGAGGCTTCCTCATTCATAACGAGAGTTTGCGGGTTTGGATTTCATATTCCTTGGCTTCAGTTTCAGCAAACGGATCGTGTGCAGGGTCCCGTTGAAGCTTTCGATGAAGCCGTTTTGTTGCGGTCTACCCGGATCGATGTA
>CAZETX010000019.1:0-52496 GCA_964514925.1 uncultured Marinosulfonomonas sp. | reverse complement strand
CTGTTACAAAGTTTAAACACCCACCCCAAAATTTGTTACAAAGTTTAAAGAACTCGCGATTTTAGCCCGAAACCAGCACCCCGGCCTCCATCCGCACCACCCGGTCCATACGGCCCGCCAGCTCCAGATTATGGGTGGCGATCAGTGCCGACAGCCCGGTGTCACGCACCAGTGTCATCAGTGCTGCAAACACCTGATCCGATGTGTCCGGGTCCAGATTTCCGGTGGGTTCATCGGCCAATAACAGCTTGGGCGAATTGGCCAGAGACCGGCAAAATGCCACCCGCTGTTGCTCCCCACCTGACAGTTCCGCCGGTCGGTGGCTGGCCCGCTCAGCCACCCCCACACGGGTCAATAAATCCAGGGCGCGCGCCCGCGCCTCAGCCCCAGAAACTCCATTAGCTAACTGTGGTAACGTAATGTTTTCTAAGGCAGAAAACTCAGGCAGCAAATGGTGGAACTGATAGATAAATCCAATATCCTGCCGCCGGGTCCGCGTGCGTTTGCGGTCCGACAATCCGGTCATATCAACCCCGTTCAGCACCACCGTCCCGCTATCCGCCACATCCAGCAATCCGGCAATATGCAACAGCGTTGACTTCCCGGCACCCGAAGGCGCAACCAGCGCCACCACCTCACCTTTTTTCAGGCTCAATGACGCCCCCCGCAGCACCTTAATCTCCCCCGGTTTCCCGGCGTGATAGGACTTGGTAATCCCCTCCAGACGCAGCAGTTCCTCACTCATACCGCAACGCCTCAACCGGGTTCATCCGCGCCGCTCGCCGCGCTGGAAACAGTGTTACAAAGAACGATAAACCCAATGAAAGCAACACGGAAGCCCCCACATCCCGCCAAACCAGCTTTGCCGGTAGTTGGTAAATTCCCCGAATAGAAGGGTCCCAAACTCCGCCGCCGGACAGGTAATTCACCAGAGAAAATACCGGGTCAATATAGATGGTGAACAACACCCCCAGGATCACCCCGAACAACGTGCCCAACACACCTATAAACGCCCCGCAGATAAAAAATATCCGCATGATCGACCCCTGTGAAAGACCAATGGTGCGCAGAATACCAATATCGCGCCCCTTGTTTTTTACCAACATAATAAGGCCGGAAATGATGTTCATCGCCGCAATCAACACCAGAATAGCCATGATGACAAACATGACATTATCCTCAATGGTCAAGGCCCGCAGGAACGCCCCGGACCGGTCCCGCCACGTCCAGATCAGCGTATTTTTCCCGCCCTTGGCCAACAGGTCCGCGACCAGTTCATCCACCGCCTCCGGGTCTTGCACCATCACCTCAATTTCGTCCGCGACACCCTCACGGTTGAAATAATTCTGCGCCTCGGCAAACGGCATATAGACCCGGCTTTGGTCAATATCGTAGCGCCCTGCGGTAAAAATATAAACGATTTCATAGGCATTCACCCGGGGGCTGGTGCCAAAGGCGGTCTTTACACCATTAGGGGAAATCAGTTTTATCCGGTCACCAATGGTGACACCCAGCTTGCGCGCAACCCCGGAACCAATGGCAATCCCGTCATCAAATCGCGCCAGATCGCCCAGCTTTTGTTCGGCGTTTGCAACCCGTGGAATACCCAGAATATCACTGGCAGAAATTCCGTACACATCTGCGCCAGACGAATTATCACGATTATTGGCGATGACCTGCCCGCGTATCAACGGCGCCGCTCTAGTGACACCGGGGACGGTTTCCAATTCGCTTGCCAGATTAGCATAGTCCGGCAACACATTGGTTTGGCGTCCATTTTCATCCTGATGCAACGCGTTGTAAACAGTAACATGGGCATTCGCACCAAGGATCGTGTCGACAAATTCACCCCTGAATCCAGCGCGCACCGACATCGTCGCGATCAGTGCAAACACCGCCAATGTAATACCGATCAGGCTGATCCACGTCATCACACTGACACCGCCGTCAGATCGGCGCGCCCGAAGATAACGCCAGGCAATCATCCATTCAAAGCGGGAAAACGGCGGCGTGCTGGCCAAGGTGCTGCTCCTGTGGGTTTTGGCGCGGAATGTGAGGCCAATAGCAGGCAGGGTCAAGCGAGATGCTGAAAACCAACTTCACGTTTCAAATGGCACAGTGAAAAGGCGCAAAGTTTGAATGTGTTACAGCTTCGGTTGTGCCAAACGATGCGTTTCGCGATGCCTAGGGCAGAATGTTTTTGGGAAGATGAATGTCAGGCAGATCACAGGTCAATTTTGTAAAGCAGTCCAATAGCGTTGACGTAAGTGTCTGGCATAGCGGCTTTTTTGATAAGAATACCGCCATTGGCAGTGATGACCCTTTGCGACGCGGTATTGTCAACATCGGTCGAAATCTCAAGATGCGGCAGGCCGATTTTTCGGGCTTCGGGCAGGATCGCTGCAAGAGCACGCGTGGCGTATCCACAGCGTTGTTTCCACGGGACAACACTGTATCCAATATGCCCCTGACAGTAGGGTGGCAAAGCGCTGGTGCCATTTTGCCAGCGCAAGTTGACGATACCACAAAAGCCCCCGACCCAGATAAAGCGTTTCAGGCTGGGCAGGCGTTTGACCAGTGTACCATCGGGTTTTTTGATGTCACCGGCCAATGCCTTTGGATCATCCATTGACCTCAGGAAGGCCCCGGCGTCCGCGGCGATATTTGCCAATTCTTCAGCAGATACATCGCGTGTGGTATTAGATGACCAGCCGCGTTTTAGGGCGGCAATATATTCCGGCAGATGTTCCGGTGCGGGGCGGACCAGAAGGGGAGGTTCAGAGACCGGCATAAACCTCAATAATCCGCGCCACGGCCTGTTCTGCAGGCATTTCTTCGCTGTCTCCAGTCCGACGACTGGTCAGTTCCACCACGCCGTTCTTTATGCCACGCGGCCCCACAGTTATGCGCCATGGCAACCCGATCAGGTCCATACCGGCAAACTTGGCCCCTGCCCGTTCTTCGCGGTCATCATAAAGCGGTTCAAGCCCGGCCTTGGTCAGAGCACCGTACAGCCCCTCACAGGCACTGTCACAGGCATCATCGCCCTGGCGCAGGTTCACGATACCGCAATGGAACGGGGTAACCCCTTCCGGCCAGATAATACCTTTTTCATCGTGGCTGGCTTCAATGATTGCCCCCAACAGGCGCGACACACCGATACCATGGCTGCCCATGTGGACAGGCACCTGCTTGCCGTTTTCGTCTGACACAGTTGCGCCTAGCGGTTCAGAATACTTGGTACCGAAATAAAATATCTGCCCCACTTCAATGCCCCGCGCCGTACGGCGTCGGTCCTGTGGCAAATCGTTGAACAGCGTTTCATCATGGGTTTCGTCAGTGCGGGCATAAAGTGACGTAAATTCTTCCAGAACACCCTGACATTGGGCAACGTCATCATAATCAATTTCCCGCTCACCAAGGGAAATATCCGTCACCTTGCTGTCATAGAACACTTCGCTTTCACCGGTTTCCGCAAGCACCAGAAATTCATGGGTGTTGTCACCGCCAATGGGGCCGCTATCTGCACGCATGGGGATCGCCTGTAACCCCATGCGCTCATAGGTGCGCAGGTAACTGACCAGATGGCGGTTATAGGCGTGCATGGCATCTGCTTCGGTCAGATCAAAATTATAGCCATCCTTCATATAGAATTCACGCCCCCGCATCACCCCAAAACGTGGTCGGATTTCGTCGCGAAACTTCCATTGAATTTGGTAAAGTGTCAGCGGCAGGTCTTTATAACTGCTGACATGGGCGCGAAATATGTCGGTTACCATTTCTTCAGCCGTAGGTGTGAACAGCATGTCACGCCCGTGCCGGTCTTTAAGGCGCAGTGTCTCATCACCATAGCCATCGGAACGCCCGCTTTCATCCCAAAGATCAGTTGATTGTAATATTGGCATCAATATAGGTATATGACCGGCGCGGGCCTGTTCTTCATGCACAATTTCCTCAATCTTCTTCAAAACTTTCAACCCCAGCGGCAGCCAGGAATAAATCCCGGCGCTGGCCTGTTTGATCATCCCGGCGCGCAACATATAGCGATGGGAAACAATCTGCGCTTCGGCAGGGGTTTCCTTCAGAACGGGCAGAAAATAACGAGAAAGTCGCATTGTTTGTTTAGCCTTGTGCAATTGGCAGCTTCAGGCAATTCGCATAAGCCAAAGCGACTGTTCTGGCAACGGATGGTTTTGTTGATCGAAAATTCCCACCAATTAGATATTGGTCAATTTCACACAAAGCCTTGATCTGGCAACGGCAAGCAGCGATATCGATACAAGTAAAAGGAAATACCCATGGGTTTACCGGTTCGGGATCAGATGAAATACTGGGGCGTCGCCGCCGCAATATTCTTTGTGGTGCTTTGGTTTTTGGGCGATGTTTTGTTGCCGTTCGTTTTGGGTGGGGCAATAGCCTATTGCCTTGACCCCACCGCTGACCGGCTAGAAAAACTTGGCCTAAACCGAGTCATGTCAACCACACTCATCACATTTGGGGCCGCATTCATTTTCATTCTGGCTGTCCTGCTGGTCGTACCGGTCCTGACACAACAATTGATTGATCTTGTGGAAGTTGCACCCAAACTTGTACGGGACTTTGGCAGTTTTTTAACAACACGGTTCCCGGCATTATTGGATACAGACAGTCAACTTTCACAATCCCTTGCCTCGATCGGGGAAACGATACAGGCAAAAGGCGGAGCGTTGCTGAACAAATTACTGGCCTCCGCCGCTGGTTTGGTCAATGTCGCGGTTCTGGTTGTTCTGGTACCGGTGATCACATTCTACCTGCTTTTGGATTGGGACAGAATGGTTGAAAAAGTTGACCGTCTGTTACCCCGCGACCACGCCCCTGCCATTCGCCAACTAAGCAGTCAAATAGATCGCACACTGGCGGCTTTTATCCGCGGACAGGGCACCGTTGTTCTTATCCTTGGGGTCTATTATGGACTGGCGCTAATGCTGGTTGGCCTGGATTTTGGTCTGGTTGTTGGTTTGATAGCTGGTCTCATTTCATTTATCCCTTATATAGGCGCCTTGGTGGGGGGCGCGCTGGCGCTTGGTCTGGCGCTTTTTCAATTTTGGGGGGAATGGGTATGGATTGGCGCCGTCGCAGCAATTTTCATGGCCGGCCAATTTCTTGAGGGAAATATTCTAACCCCTAAACTGGTTGGCAACAGCGTCGGGTTACACCCCGTGTGGCTGATATTTGCGCTATCGGTTTTTGGTTCGTTATTTGGCTTTGTCGGCATGTTGGTAGCGGTTCCTTTGGCAGCTTCGATTGGCGTAGTTGTTCGTTTTGCAATTGGGCAATATCAGGACAGCCGCCTTTATCAAGGCGTTGCCGGAAATCCGGATGATTAGTATGGCCCAACAGCTGGTATTTGATTTGCCCGTAAGAAACGCCCTTGGTCGCGAGGATTTTTTTGTCTCAAGCGCTAACGAAGTGGCTGTGGCAAGAATTGCCAATTGGGAAGACTGGGACAGCGGCAAAATGCTTTTATGTGGCCCGGAAGGCTCGGGCAAAACCCATTTGGCCCATGTCTGGGCAAAAGAGGCCGATGCTTTGATTGTTGAAGCTTCTGATCTAAATACAGAAATTTTGGCAAATTTGAAGAAAAATTCACTGCATATCGTTATTGAGAATGTTGGGGATATTGCAGGACATATAGAAAAAGAACAGGTGCTATTTCATTTGCATAATCTGGTACTATCAGGGCGCGGAAGACTGTTAATGACCGGTCAGCTTTCTCCATTGGCCTGGCATTTATCTTTGCCCGATCTTAAAAGCCGTCTGTTGGGCACCGAAATGGTACGGCTGGATGCACCTGACGACATGCTGCTGTCAGCGGTGTTGCTAAAGTTGTTTTCTGACAGGCAAATAGATGTCACACTTGGGGTGGTTGGTTTTATTATTCCCCGAATTGAGCGCAGTTTTGCTGCTATTAGTCAGCTGGTCACTATAATGGACACACTAGCCCTAAGCCAACATAGCCCCGTCACCAGGAAAATCGCGCAAATTGCTTTGGATAAATATTCTGCGTCGGTAACTTAATGGCACGAAAAAATTCAAAACCGACTATACAGAAGATGAGGGAAAGTTCCGCAAATTTCCTCAAGGCCCCGCTACCAGAGCCGAAATTGCAAACCGATACAATTCGCAATGGGCCCGGCCGTTTCATCAATCGGGAACTCAGTTGGCTTGCCTTTAACTGGCGTGTGCTTGAGGAAGCTGGAAATCGAAATATACCTTTATTGGAAAGGCTTCGGTTTTTATCTATCTCGGCCACTAATCTGGATGAATTTTATATGGTGCGCGTTGCAGGGTTGAGAGAGTTATCAAACAGCGGGAATTCAACACCGGGAATAGATGGCCTGACACCTGCCGAACAATTAACATTGATCGACATAGACGCCCGTAAGCTGATGCTATCGCAACAGGAATGCTGGGATAGTTTGCGCAATTCACTGAAGGCGGAAGGTATTACGCTATGTTCGCTTGCAACCCTTGACACAAAAGATCTGGATCATCTGAGGAAAACTTTTTTAGACCAAGTATTTCCGGTTCTGTCACCGCTTGCCATTGACCCGGCCCATCCATTTCCATTTATCCCTAATACCGGCTTTGTTCTTGCCCTGCAGCTTGAACGTATAGTTGACTGTAAGCCGTTGCAGGCTTTGCTACCCATCCCCAACCAGATCGACCGTTTTATTAGATTGCCCCCCAATGGTAAACAGCAGCGGTTTCTCCCGATGGAAGAATTGTTACTGGTTCACTTGGATGCGCTATTTCCAGGCTACGAAGCGGTAGGGAACTGCGCATTCAGAGTGTTGCGCGACAGTGACCTTGAGGTTGAAGACGAGGCCGAAGATCTGGTGCGTGAGTTCGAAGTCGCCCTAAAACGCCGCCGACGTGGCCGGGTTGTGCGGCTTAAGCTAACATCAGCCGCGCCAAAGGGATTGCGCAAGATGATTATGCGCGAACTGAATGCGCGCGAAGATACTGTCGTTGAAGTGAATGGTATGCTGGGCATTGCTGATCTAAGTGAACTGGTATTAGACAACCGACCCGATTTGCAATGGCCGGTCTTCAGCCCGCGTGTTCCGGAGCGTGTTCAGGACCATGATGGAAACATGTTTGCTGCGATCCAGCAAAAAGATATGCTACTGCATCACCCCTACGAAACATTTGATATGGTTGTCCGCTTTCTTCAACAGGCGGCCAATGATCCTGACGTTCTTGCAATTAAGCAGACATTTTATCGCACATCGCGCAACAGCCCAATCGTTGCAGCCCTATGTGAAGCCGCTGAAAACGGCAAGTCAGTAACAGCACTCGTCGAACTGAAGGCGCGTTTTGACGAGGCAGCAAATATCCGGCAATCACGCCGCCTCGAACGCGCTGGGGCGCATGTCGTATACGGATTCATGAACTACAAAACCCATGCAAAAATTAGTACTGTTGTTCGCCGCGAAAGCGGCAAGCTAGTAACCTATACCCATTATGGAACAGGAAACTATCACCCTATTACCGCAAAAATTTATACAGACCTTAGTTTGTTTACCTGTGACAAGGCATTAGGACGAGATGCGACGAAAGTTTTTAATTATCTGTCTGGTTACGCCCAACCTGAAGGGCTTGAAAACCTTTCAATCTCACCCCTGAACTTGAAGTCCTCCCTAATAGAACGAATTATAAAAGAAGCTGAATTCGCTGTTGAGGGAAAGCCGGCAGAGATTTGGGCTAAGATGAATTCGATTGTAGATGTGGACGTTATTGATGCACTCTACGCGGCTAGTCAGAAAGGTGTAACGATCAACCTGGTGGTTCGGGGGATTTGCGGGCTACGCCCCGGAATATTGGGGTTATCAGAGAATATAAGAGTTAAATCTATTGTTGGACGGTTTTTAGAACATTCGCGCATTGTTTGTTTTGGCAATGGTCACGGACTGCCTTCAAAAAAGGCCGCTGTGTTTATTTCATCGGCTGACTGGATGGGTCGCAATTTGGTTCGTCGGGTGGAAACAATGGTACAGATTAAAAACCCCACAGTAAAAGCTCAAATTGTAAGTCAGATTATGGCCGCAAATCTAGCTGATGACGCCCAAAGCTGGGTCCTGGGGGCGAACGGAAAGTTTGAACGCCAAACAACCTGCGACCCGACACAGTCCTTTAATTGTCATCGGTTTTTCATGGAAAACCCATCCCTTTCCGGGCGGGGGTCAGTGGGTGCCTCAGATGTTCCTGAACTAACTCATTCGAAAGATTGATCAGATATGGCGCATGCATCCTTGGGCGAACGCGACAACTGGGGACCATTTCGTCGTCCGTTGTTCGAAGACCCGTCAGCCCGAGCCCTTTCCCGTGTTGGGGTAGTGGATGTTGGATCAAACTCAGTCCGGCTAGTTGTATTTGATGGTGCGGCCCGTAGTCCGGCGTATTTCTACAATGAAAAAATTATGTGCGGATTGGGCAAGGGACTGGGTGAAAGTGGCCTACTAAATCCTAAAGGCCGAATTAGGGCTTTTGCAGCAATAAAACGGTTTCAACTATTGGCAGATGGAATGGGGTTAGACCCCTTAGCAGCAGTAGCAACCGCTGCAATACGGGAAGCAAGGGATGGCCCTGAGTTTCGCGACCAGGTCAGGGCCGAAACTGGTCTTAATTTGTATGTTATTGATGGCCAAGAAGAAGCCCGGCTTTCGGCCCAAGGTGTACTACTTGGTTGGCCCGACGCAAAAGGACTTGTCTGTGACATCGGTGGTTCTTCGTTGGAAATGGCCGAAATTTACGATGGGCAAGTGGGGAAGCGGGTAACATCTGCACTTGGCCCCCTGAAATTACAACATATCGCGGGCGGCCAGAACGGATTAATAATTCACATCAAAAAGCTGGTAGAGTGTCTGTCAAATTCCGTCGGCACTGATCACAAGCGGCTATTTCTTGTTGGTGGTAGTTGGCGGGCCATAGCCCGTCTGGATATGGCGCGTCGAAACTATCCGCTGCATGTTTTACACGAGTATAGGATGACCCCGAAATCAATTCGTGCCACGCTCAAATGGATAGCCGAACAAGAGCAGGTAGAGTTACGCAGACGAACGGGCACTTCCGAAGCACGAATGTCTCTTATTCCAATCGCTTCTGAAGTTTTGCGACAAATCATCAATACCTTCCAGCCAGAGGAAATTGCTGTCTCAAGTTATGGCATACGCGAAGGTATGCTGTATGAGCAGATGCCCGAACGGGCCCGTAAACGTGACCCGCTGATCGAAGCCTGCCGTTATGCAGAAGCTAAAGATGGCCGCCGTCCCGGATTTGGTAGGGAGCTGTACAATTTTTTAGGACCTATTTTCAGGTACGAAAAACCCGAAACTTTGCGGTTGATCAAAGCTGCATGCTTATTACATGATGTGACTTGGCGCGCGCACCCTGATTATCGCGCAGAAGTATGTTTTGACAACGCAACCCGCGCAAATCTGGGGGGCCTGACGCATGGTGAACGGGTTTGGTTGGGATTAGCACTATTGCATCGTTACAAGAACAAGCGAGATGGCACACGTTTTTCTGAATTATTTGAATTAATTGACGAAAAATCTATTCTACAGGCGGAAACGGTTGGCAAAGCTATGAGATTTGGATCGATGTTTGCCGTTAAGGATCCAAACAGTTTGGCTAAGCTGGAATGGATGCCCAAAAAGCGGCTTTTGGCATTGGAATTAGGGCCCATTGGCAGCGACTTGTTTGGAGAAGTCGCCCAATCCAGGTTCCGGTCTCTCGCTTCTGCACTTAGGGCAGAAACACTGATCAATCGACCCTAAAGTTCTGTTTCTCCGTCGTTTTCTTGTTCGACTAAAAATCGTCGACGAATGATGATGTCACCATTTGGTAGGAACTCCGGTGAATGATAAAGTCGCAGGTCCAGCAGTTTCTCTTCAAGCTCTAATAGAACCGGTCCAAACTCTTGTATCAAACCTTGCAGTAACAGGCGCGAACCTTGTTGAAGTAAATAAAATCCCTTTTCTAGCTCGCTTTCTTGTTGTTGTGCCTGAAGAGGCAATGTTGCCAGAATCAGCGCAAACCCAATACTCAATATCTGTTTCATCTAGCAAACATAGCGCATCGACCTTTAGATTATAAGATTAGATATCGATATCAATTGTGACCGGAAAATGATCCGAGGCGGTTAATAGCGACTGGCTTAGGGACTTATCCCTACTAATTTCTGTGTCATCAAACGGATGCCAGATACGCCAAACCGGATTTGTTGCCTTAATGTCTGAGGAAACCATGATATAGTCCAAAAGCGCCTGTAGGTAGCGTTTTTGCGCGGGTAAATAAAATCGCGACGAGGTGGGGTTAGCCCCATTTTTTTTGCTGAGAACAAGCGTTGCATTTGGGTCAAACAGGCAAGGCCCGCCTTCATCACCCAAAACTATTTCAATACTAGAGCGTCCAAATAGTTTTTCATAGTTATCCAAGCCCGGACCATCGTTAAAATCACCCAGAACTACAACGCTGTCCCCCACCCCCAAGTGATAATCGACCCGGTTACGAAGCCAAATAGATTGAGCAAGTTGTTTACGTCGGTTTTCTATGGAAATTCGTATGACCTCTTGTTTACCACGAGCACCATGGGGGGCTTTTGATTTGATATGTACACCAATAAGCCGGATTTCCTTACCCGATTTAAGTCGGACGAAAACTTCAAGCGGGGGTTTTGAAAATCGCACGGAATCAGGGGTGCGGTCTGTATCCAAATCCCATCGGAAAACACCATCAAATCGTGGCGCGCCGCCGCTACCCTTTTTGCCGGTTTGCTCGCCTTTAGGGTCATGTTTTACTGACATGAAAGTGGGATCAAAAAGCAGCGCAATTTCCTGTTGTGTGCTATTTTGAAATCCAACAATGGCTTTGTTAGATTTCAAACTAAAATGGGAAGCAAAATTTTCCAGCGCCATCGTGGAAGACCTTCGTTTATTCGCATCTGGGGCCTCGATGATCATAATGGCATCGGCATCAATTGCTTTAAATACTGCTCCTAAAGCCAAGATTTGTTGACGCTTAGTAACGTCATAGCGCCGAGACCAGCTTGAATCATTTATGAGCAGCCCATTGTCATCAAACAGAGCGTCAAACCATTCGATATTATAGGTTGCAAGTCGCATCAGGCTGCGCTTTTTCGGATTTCATCAAACGCCTCATTAACAGCGATCAACCGTTTTTCAGCCATTTTTATCATTTCTTGCGGAACACCGCGGGCAATCATCCTATCCGGGTGGCTTTCACGCACCATATTTCGCCACGCCAATCGTGCTTGATCCAACCCTGCGTCTGGCTCCAGTCCAAGTACATGGTAAGGGTCTGGTGACGCGTCCGGTACAAAACGAGTTCGCAACCCTCGAAACTGGCTACTTGTAAGTCCAAAGATTTCCGCTACGCGTTCAAGGAAAAGGTCTTCGTTAGGATGGTACTCTCCATCGGCTACAGCAATGTGGAACAGCCCTTCGATCAGATCGCACAATGTGCCCTGATCAGCAACAAACATCGTTTTAATACGGGCGGCGTATTCTTCGAACCCAGCTACATCTTGCCGGGCAAGGTTGAATAGTCGGGCGGCGTTTTTTTCCTCGGCTTTTGGTGTGTGAAATACCTCGCGAAAAGCAGAAACTTCGTCACGCGTCACGAGACCATCAGCTTTGGCCATCTTGGCTGCAAGTGCAATAACCGCGATGGCGAAAGCCGCAGATTTTTCTGGGGGGCTGCGCAACTTGTCAAAAACTGCAGAAAGGGGCTCTCCGCTGTTGAGTGCGCCAAGCGCGTCGGTAATTCGGGTCCAGATCGACATTTTATTAGTGTTAGCTGCTTTAAATCAAACTGTCAGGCCGGATCACAATTTTTTTAGGGCATTTGTGAAATTAGTGGTTATTCCAACTCCCGTATTCCTGCGGGCGTATCTATCACAGCAATAATCTTTGGAGTGGGGCCGAAGATAATCTCTATCAAATCCAAATTGTTCTGTGGCTCAAGCATCCGGCGAAGCGCACCCGCATCCGGGTGCGAAATCCGAAGTGATTTTAAGCGGCAACCTCTATCCGGAAGCAAATTTGCCGGATGTTTTCCACCCTGCCAAGTGATCAGAGCAGGGTAAGCACCATCGAATGGCAGTTTTCCATTTCGCGGCACCGCCATTTGCCAAGACAATTCGCCCCTCGTAAACGAAACAATATCACCGATCCCCGCTGGTGCATCCGCAATTGCGCTTGCCATGTCGTCGCAGCGTGCAATCCAGTTTGTTAGCTGAGGTGTTCCACTAAAATTGTCGAGATTAAACCAGCGTGGGTGGCTTGGTTTCGGGTGATCAGGATCAATTGCTATTACCTCCAGGTAAATTTCAGGTCCAAGCGAAAGTAATCTGTTATGGGTGGCCATTTGCGGATGTTGACCGCCTGGGCTTAAGGAGACTCCCAATTGTTTCTCGACAAAGGTCGCTCCTTCAGAAATTGATCGTGCGCTGATAGCTATGTGGTCTAATCGTAGTATTGATTTTTGGGACATTTCTATTTATCCAATAAACCCTCTTAAGCACTAACCTTTTGTTTTACTGATAAGTTTCAGTATTTCTTTTGCGGCATCCGGAATATTTGTCCCCGGTCCAAATATTGCTTTCACACCAGTTTTTCTTAAAAAATCGTAGTCCTGCTGCGGTATCACACCTCCGCAGACTACGATAATTTCGCCGGCATCCTGAGTCTTCAGCGCAGCTATCAATTTTGGAGCAAGCGTTTTGTGGCCGGCGGCTTGGCTTGAAATTCCAACAATATGGACATCGTTATCAACTGCGTCTTGCGCCGCCTCTTCCGGGGTTTGAAATAGCGGACCAACATCAACATCAAAACCAATATCGGCAAATGCTGTTGCAATGACCTTGGCGCCTCGGTCATGCCCATCCTGGCCCATTTTCACAACAAGCATTCGCGGCCGACGCCCTTCTTGCTTGGCGAATTCATTAACTTCTTGTTGGATAGCTGCGAACTCAGCGTCGTCCTTATAAGCCGCACCATAGACGCCAGCCAATGTTTTAACTTCAGCCCTGTGACGTCCAAATGCCTTTTCCATCGCCATTGAAATTTCTCCTACGGTGGCTCGCGCACGCGCTGCATCTATTGCAAGTTCCAACAGATTTCCAGAATCTTCTTTTGCGGTTACTTGTAATTTATCTAGTGTCAATTGAACCACTCCGTTGTCGCGCGAAGCCCGAATTTGTTCCAGCTTTGCAATTTGGGCATCGCGTACCGCGGTGTTGTCAATATCGCGAACTTCAACAGGATCATTGGTTTCGGGGCGGAACTTATTAACTCCGACAATCACCTCATCACCACGATCTATCGCCGCTTGCTTACGTGCTGCTGCCTCTTCAATGCGCAGCTTTGGCATGCCACTGGCAACGGCTTTTGTCATTCCGCCTATATCATCAATCTCGCAAATCAATTTCCAAGCTTCATTGGTTAGATCGCTAGTGAGTTTCTCAACATAATAAGACCCAGCCAGTGGGTCGACAACGTTTGTTACACCGGTTTCATTTTGTAGGATTAGTTGGGTATTACGTGCAATTCTTGCAGAAAACTCTGTTGGCAAAGCGATTGCCTCATCGAAGGAATTTGTGTGTAAACTTTGTGTACCGCCCATGACCGCGCTCATGGCTTCGAATGCAGTGCGTACGATGTTATTATAAGGATCCTGTTCCTGCAAGCTAACGCCTGATGTTTGACAATGGGTGCGTAGCATCAATGATTTTTCTTGCTTCGGTTCGAACTCGGACATAATTCGATGCCAAAGAAAGCGCGCAGCGCGCAGTTTTGCTGCTTCCATAAAGAAATTCATACCAATAGCAAAAAAGAACGACAATTGCCCCGCAAAGGCATCCACATCCATTCCGCGAGCAATTGCAGCACGTACATATTCGCGACCATCCGCGAGTGTAAATGCCAATTCTTGAACAAGGTTCGCCCCGGCCTCTTGCATATGGTAGCCCGAAATTGAGATCGAATTAAAACGTGGCATTTGGGCCGAGCTAAACTCAATAATATCGCCAACAATCCTCATAGAGGGCTCTGGCGGATATATATATGTGTTGCGAACCATAAATTCTTTCAGCACATCATTCTGTATAGTTCCGGACAGGTCGCCCCTTGCCACACCCTGTTCTTCACCAGCCACGATAAAATTCGCTAAAACGGGAATTACAGCACCATTCATTGTCATGGAAACGCTGACTTTATCCAATGGGATACCATCAAACAGGGTTTTCATGTCCTCAACTGAATCAATTGCGACACCAGCTTTACCGACGTCACCGACCACGCGTTCGTTGTCACTGTCATATCCACGATGGGTTGCCAGATCGAAAGCAACAGACACACCTTGTTGCCCGGCAGCCAGCCCTTTGCGATAAAATTCGTTGCTTTCTTGAGCAGTAGAAAACCCGGCATATTGTCGGATTGTCCAGGGACGTCCCGTATACATTGTCGCACGCGGTCCGCGCGTAAAAGGTGCACAACCGGGTAAGCTACCCATATGACCCAGGCCTTCAACATCTGCTTTGGTGTAAACCGGTTTAACTGTAATTCCTTCAGGCGTTTTCCAATTTAGGTCATCAAGCGTACGACCTCGGAGTTCTTTCTCGGCACGACGCTGCCAATTTATATAGTCTGTCATCGAGTTTCTCCCTGTAACAAACAGGTGCTTGTTTGGTTTATTGGTGATAATTTGGCTTTTTGCGTGGTCGTAATTCTATTTGAACACCCTATATTCAGGGGGAACGGAGTACACATGAAGCAGCTTTTTTCGCTTATGTTTTTAGTAACTATCGGTTTTGGCGTTAATGCCGAAGGCAACCCACCACTTGATATCAGGTTGGCGAATGATGTGACCCTTGCAGAATTTCTTTGGCAAAACAGACTGATTGTTGTTTTTGCGGACTCTGAACGTGATCCCGCATTGCAGAAACAGCTGGATCTTTTACAGGAACGAACTTCAGATCTGACTGAGCGGGATGTTGTTGTTATAGTCGATTTTAATGCCGAAAACCCTTCTGAAATTCGCAAAAAGCTGCGCCCACGTGGGTTTGGATTTGTTATGATTGATAAGGATGGGATCATCAAATTACGCAAAGCCTCACCATGGGACACTCGAGAGATTTCCCGCTCTATTGACAAAACGAACCTACGCCAGCAGGAACTGCGGGATGCACGCGCTGGTGGTTCATAAAGTAATTGATACATTGTCACGTTCATTTTATCTCGTCCGCGTAGACAAAGAATGTCAGGGGATCCAATTCAGGGACCCAGCTTTCCAACGCTTGCAATGCTTCTGAAACATATTCGGGTGCAGTCGCATAAAAAGTTACGACGTCACTACCCAAGAATCCACGTAATTCTTTAAGTCTGAACTCTCCAAGTCGTATCCAGTTGGAGCTGACTGCATCCTCAAACCAAGTGCTATATATCATGGCAACTTTTACTGACTTGCTTTTAGCTAGGGGTCCGGCCCATTGCATATCGTTTTCGCTCAACCGAAGCGCCAACGCTTCGGTTGATGCCAGCCCCCAAAGATCAAGAACGTAATTTGGATTATTCCAGGCGACCCAACCTATGTCATTAACCGCAACCGGAGCTTTAAGAAACTTCTTTGCGAACGTAGACATCTGTCCCTGTTGGGTATGAATTGCACGCGAATTGACTGGGAAACTAACCACCACCTCGGGCAAATATAAAATCGCCGGAATAAGAATGGAAATAGACGCAAGAAAGGCAACAATCGCCCGATTTATTGTTGCGGCAACGCCCCCGATTAAAAATACAAAACCAGCAACAAGCGACACTAAAATATATTGTTCGTATCGATTCAACCAGCCAATTTGACCGAAAAATAGATGCCCCACCCCAGCTAAAATCAGCACCAATGCAAAAATATTAAATGGGCCAGAACGAACTTCTCTGTTCAATGCCAGAACTGACCAGACAGCAATTATAAATCCAAGTAAGATAGCGCCGCCAACTGTGGAAATGTTGTTGCGAAATATTGCAATCCGCTCCTGTAGAATGTTTAGGTCAGCCCCAACTGCGATCAATTGTTTTGCTTGAATTGAGTTTGGTAAAGGATCAAGGCCCAAAGTTGTCAAGAATCCAGAAAATATGACTAAAGGAAGGATGGCCAAAGCCAGGCCAAAAAACGCCTGTTTATATTGTCGAGTGAACAACAAAACCAAGCAGGCCAATACAGAAAGCGCAAGTCCCTCATATCGCAATAGGGGCGAAAAAAAAATCCCCAAATACAAAAGCAGCCATGACGGTTGGCCTTTCAAATGGCGGATAATTCCAAGCAAAATTACCAAACTCGCAGCAGCATGCAGTGTGTGCTCCATGCCTAAAAACGCTGTGCTGGACATCAACAACGCAATTGGGCCGCCTATCGCCAAACCTAGTCCAACGAGATGTAGCCTGGCTGAGCTGTACCCCCCTTCGATCAAAATTTTAGCCCAAAAAAAAGCCATCAGGGTTAGACCGACAACGTTCCAAAGTATTGGCAATAAGCGTTGATATTCCGGGGGTAGGACTGGTAAAAGTAAAAATGGGTAGAGCACTGAAGATGCTGCTGAAGAATATTCGCCCGGATTTACCCCATACATACCCCGGCCAATGCCTTCCGCCATCGCTAGATGAATATACACATCATCCAGCGGATAATCGAAACTGCCACCAGTTAGCTTCAATACCGAAATTTCCAGAAACAAAAGGAATAAAAAACCAGACAACACTGAGGTGACAACCAAAGTATGGTCGTAACAAGAGCGGGTCATTCGAATTCCATAATGATCGCATCAACCGGAAGGTTCTCACCAGCTACAGCACTGATTTTGCTGATTTTTCCAATTTTTTCAGCCCTTAGAATATTTTCCATTTTCATGGCCTCGATGGTGCAAAGCGGCTGACCTTCTTGGATGTTATCACCCACCGAAACGGGAATATTTACAATAAGCCCGGGCATTGGGCAGAGTAAAAACTTGGAGGTATCTTGAGCGGTCTTAAGAGGCATAAGCGCTGCCAATTCTGCTTGCCGGGGGGTGCGAACGAAAACTTTCAGGTCCGCCCCCCGCGTCCTCACTCGAAACCCGTTTGGTATTTTCTGTATTTTCAAGGTCATAGTTTCACCGTCTATACAAAGAACGGCCAAGCTTTGACCCGGGGTCCAATCACTTTCCACCCTTATTTCAATTCCATCGTCAAATTGAATTGAAGCGCCTTTTCGGTCAGCTTTGCTTTTGACGGAAAAGTCGGTGCCCTGCAGCGAAACGACCCAGTCGCCCCCTATTTTTCGCTCATGATTATCCATGCGGCCAGAAACACGAGTACGCCGAATCTCTGCGACCCGATACATGGCCGTCGCAGCTGCGGCAATTTTTTTCAATTCGTTGTTTGACAGCGTAACGCCCCCAAACCCATCCGGATATTCTTCTTCAATAAAGGCCGTAGTGATATCGCCGGAAACAAATTTTGGATGATCCATCACGGCGCTCAAAAATGGGATATTATGTCCGATACCCTCTACTTCAAATGTGTCTAATGCAGTGCGCATACCTAACAACGCCGCCTTACGGTTAGGTGCCCAAGTACAAAGTTTAGCGATCATCGGATCGTAGTACATACTAATTTCACCGCCTTCGAAGACCCCTGTATCATTACGGATCACCCGATCTTTGGTCGCGGTTTCTAAAGGTGGACGATATCGGGATAAACGCCCTATCGAAGGTAGAAAATTACGATAGGGGTCTTCTGCATAAATCCGACTTTCAATTGCCCATCCATTCAAATGAACATCTTTCTGGGCAATTGATAATTTTTCACCATTTGCCACGCGGATCATTTGTTCTACCAGATCAACGTTGGTAATTAGCTCAGTTATGGGGTGCTCGACCTGAAGCCGCGTATTCATTTCAAGGAAAAAAAAGTTTCTTTCTGAATCCACAATGAATTCAACTGTTCCAGCACTACTGTAGCCAACCGCTTGTGCCAAAGCTACGGCTTGCTCGCCCATTGCTTTTCGTGTTTTAGCGTCCAAAAACGGACTTGGTGCTTCCTCTATTACTTTCTGGTTGCGGCGTTGGATCGAACATTCACGTTCGCCGAGATAAATACCGTTGCCAAAAGCGTCACAAAGTACCTGAATTTCAATGTGTCGCGGCTGCGTAACAAACTTTTCAATAAATATCCGGTCATCTCCGAAGGAACTGACCGCTTCGTTCCTAGAGCTTTGAAAACCTTCGCGGGCTTCATCGTCATTCCGGGCAATGCGCATCCCTTTGCCGCCGCCACCAGCAGAGGCTTTGATCATTACTGGATACCCTACTTTGTTGGATATTTTTACGGCTTCATCAGCATCATCAATCAACCCCATATAACCAGGCACCGTGGACACACCGGCATCTTGGGCAATTTTTTTACTGGCAATTTTATCACCCATTGATTTTAACGCTTCAACAGGCGGGCCAATAAACGTAACAGAAGCAGCTTGTAATGCTTCGGCGAATTTTGGGTTTTCTGACAAAAAACCATAACCTGGATGTACTGCCTGTGCTCCTGTATCTTGGATTGCCCGCATCACATTTTCAATGACGATGTAAGATTGGTTTGCGGGCGAAGGGCCAATATGAACAGCCTCGTCAGCAAGTTGCACATGTAAAGCGTTAATGTCGGCATCCGAATAAATTGCAACAGTCTTGATACCCATTTTTTTAGCGGTCTTGATGACTCGGCAGGCAATTTCTCCGCGATTTGCAATTAGGATTTTCTTGAACATCAGGCGATCCTTAACGTTATTTGGGAATTGCACCATTCGGATGCGGAGTAACCAAAAACGGCCACCAAGGCTAAACCCTGATGACCGCATTTGTATCGAAAGCGCCGTGTGGCGCAATATTTGGTGGTTAGTTTAACATTGTGATGGATTTTGCTGACAATAAAGTACGTTAGCCGCACCGCCAACAACTGCTCCGGTTGTAGCATCTCCACCAAGTATGATGGCAGTTGCCGCACCGGCACCTGCCCCCATAAGTCCTTGTTCCAACGGAGTTTCCCCGCAAGCTGCAAGGGTAACAAGCGCTGTAACAGCGACCATCCAAATTTTATTCTGCATACTCGATTGCCTTTTATAGATTGGTTAATACCGCATTTTGCCCTGTTTTTGTGGGGCAAAGCAAAGGATATTTTCATGTTCTGAAAGAAATAGGCGATCAAATGCCATGTCGTGAAAGTATTAGGGGGTCCGAACTTAAAAAGCTCGAACCCCCTAAAAGGGGAAGGGTAACGGTTTTGACAATTAGTAACCAGCAGTTTGTTGGAGGGACTGGCTACTGCAAACAGATTGACCCGAGTCGGGCCAATCGGCAAACACCGCTTTGAAATCTCTAATTTTTCGGCCGTTTTCCGCCAGACTGGAACTTTTCTCAGCACAATCACGCCGATATATCCGAACTGAAAACGTCTGGAAAAGATGCGCGGGCACGTGAAACATCAATTTTCATCATGGATTCATAGGATTTTGGTTCGAATGGGTCGTCGACAGCCACGACCTCTCGCCCCCAAAGCCATGACAACCTGCCCGCATCAAGATTTCCCCTTTCAAATGTCATTGTACCAAATTGTTCCCAAAGCGCCGCCATAAACCCTTCGTCGGCACGTTTATCAGCAGGGCGACGATCAGCATGCCGTTCCCGCCGAATAATCGGCGTTATCCCTTTTGCATTGGCTCGACGAAGTGTGAACTGAAAATCGGTTCCCGGAAGTCGACCCGGAAAACCACGGTGCTTTAGCATGGGATCACGGGCCAATCTATTGTACCTCTGAACGACGGGCGACACAGTCAATTTCGACCAATGCCCCAACCGCAAGAGCAGTCACACCAACCGTCGTTCGTGCAGGTAATTGGTCATTCGGAAAGTAACTTTGATAGGTTTGGTTGAATTTTTCGTAGTCACGTTCGAATTCCGTCAAAAAACATCGGCATTGCACAACATGAGAAAAATCAAGACCAAGCTCACCTAGGATTAGTATCAAATTATTCATTACCTGATGAGTTTGTGCATCAATCCCTATTGGTAAAGCCGCGCCTGGGGCTATTGGATCTGTTGGCATTTGGCCAGTCAAGAAAAGCCACCCATCTTGTTCCACTGCGTGGGAAAACGGTGCGACCGGTTTTGGGCCGTTTGAAAACAAATGGAATTCAGCCATTTAACAAACTTCCTTGACGTAATTACAACGGAATATTGTCATGTTTTTTCCATGGATTTTTTTGGCTTTTGCCTCTTAAAGAAGCGAAGGCACGACACACGCGTTTCCGCGTGGAATGGGGTAGAATAACTTCATCAATAAACCCCTTTTCAGCCGCAACAAATGGATTGGCAAAACGTGCTTTGTAGTCAGCAGTTCGTTCAGCTATTTTATCCGGATCATTAAGCTCCGACCTGAAAATTATCTCAGTTGCACCCTTAGCGCCCATGACCGCAATCTCTGCGGTTGGCCAAGCGTAATTGAAATCTCCCCGTAGATGTTTTGAAGCCATAACATCATAGGCACCGCCATACGCTTTGCGGGTGATTACAGTAACCTTGGGAACCGTGGCTTCGCCATAGGCGAATAGTAACTTTGCTCCGTGCTTGATGACCCCGCCGTATTCCTGCGAGGTTCCGGGTAAGAAACCGGGTACATCTACTAATGTTAGAATTGGTATCTCAAAGGCATCACAAAAGCGCACAAACCGGGCGGCTTTCCGAGAACTGTCAATGTCCAGACAACCTGCTAGCACCTTCGGTTGATTTCCAACCACACCTACAGTCTGCCCTTCAAGTCGGACAAACCCGGTGATGATGTTTTTGGCAAATTCTTCCTGAATTTCGTAAAAATCACCCTCATCAGCAAGTTTATTGACCAGTTCTTTCATATCATAGGGCGTATTGGTGTTACTGGGCACAAGCGTATCAAGGCTAAACTCTATTCGTCCAGGGTCATCAAAAAATGGTCGAACAGGGGGCTTTTCCCGATTATTCAACGGTAAAAAATCTACCAAACGCCGCACCTCGGTAAGTGCTTCCACATCATTTTCAAAAGCGCCGTCGGCAACTGAAGATTTACGAGTATGGGTGGTAGCCCCCCCCAGTTCTTCGGCAGTAACCACTTCATTCGTTACAGTTTTCACGACGTCTGGCCCAGTGACAAACATGTAAGACGTATCTTTTACCATAAAGATAAAATCGGTTATAGCAGGACTGTAAACCGCACCTCCGGCACAGGGGCCCATAATCAAGCTGATCTGAGGCACCACACCTGACGCCAATATATTACGTTGAAAAACCTCTGCGTACCCAGCAAGGGAAGCTACACCTTCCTGAATTCGGGCGCCGCCGGAATCATTTATTCCAATCACCGGAGCGCCGTTTTGTACAGCCATATCCATTATCTTGCAGATTTTTTGAGCATGAGTTTCTGAAAGTGAGCCGCCAAAAACAGTAAAATCCTGAGAGAAAACGTAAACCATTCTCCCGTTAATCGTACCCCACCCGGTGACTACGCCGTCCCCCGCAGGACGGTCTTTTTCCATACCAAAATCAGTGCAACGGTGCGCAACAAACATATCAAATTCTTCAAAACTTTCTTCATCCAAAAGCAATTCCACGCGTTCGCGCGCAGTTAATTTACCCTTGGCATGCTGGGTCGCAATTCGCTTATCCCCCCCACCAAGCCGCGCTCTTATTCGACGCGTTTCTAGTTCTTGCAATATCGCTTTCATTGGTAATTAATTCCTTGGGTATTTCCACATTATCCTTAATTAGTTTATTCAAACTATCAAAGAACAAATGGGTTAATTTGCAAATATTTATCAAGGAGAGCAATGCAAATTGAATAACTGCAAATAATTCCTATGTCCGTCCACTTAGCGACACGTCTAGACAACAATAAATGAGGGGCATAGGACAAGTGAATGACAGTTAAAACCAACTCAGTTTTCTTGGACCGCAACACGCCACCCCATATTGTGACATTGGTCATAATTACTGGAATGGGGGCAATGGTTCTGAACATGTTTTTGCCCTCTCTCCCAACAATGACCGAATACTTTCAGACCGATTATCGTGTCATGCAATTGTCAGTGGCTTTATATTTGGTAACGGTCGCGGTTTTGCAGCTTTTCATTGGACCCATTTCCGATCGATACGGCAGACGGCCGGTGTTGTTGTCTGGGGTTGGTCTATTTCTACTCGCTACCCTTGGCTGCCTGAGCGCGCGCTCGGTTGAAGTATTTTTGGTTTTCAGAATGTTACAGGCAGCCATTGGCGTAACCATGGTACTGTCACGCGCCATCGCCCGGGACATGTTTGAGCAAAGCCGGGCTGCTTCAATGATTGGTTTTATCACAATGGGAATGGCAATTGTCCCGATGATTAGCCCTGCAGTCGGTGGTTATCTGGACGAAGCCTATGGATGGCATTCTAATTTCTGGGTGTTTTTGGCCCTGGGTTTATTGGTGTTTTGGTTGGCATGGGCAGACGCTGGGGAAACCAACACACATAAGTCTTCAAGTTTTAGCCAGCAATTTTCCGAATATCCTGAATTATTGTTGTCGCCGAGATTCTGGGGCTACAGTTTGGCCGCCGCTTTTGCCGCAGGCACTTTTTTTGCATACCTCGGTGGCGGGCCGTTCGTAGGAAGTATCGTTTATGGGCTATCTCCATCAGAGCTTGGTTTATTCTTGGGCGCGCCAGCTTTAGGCTATATTATTGGAAATTTTCTATCTGGAATATTCTCGACCAGCCTCGGTATCAACAGAATGGTAATGTACGGAGCGCTAGCAACATCGATTGGGCTGGGTATATCGCTTTTAATCTCGGTTCTTGGATACGGCTCAGTCTATACATTTTTTGGCTTTATCATCTTTGTTGGTATTGGCAATGGGTTGCTTTTACCCAATGCAACCTCCGGCATGTTATCTGTGCGTCCACATTTGGCCGGGACCGCAAGCGGGTTGGGTGGCACGATCATGATGGGCGGAGGAGCTGCTCTTTCTGTGTTTGCTGGATCACTGTTGGGCCCAAATAGCGGGCCGATACCTCTGCTTTTATTAATGTTTTGTGTTTCAGTATTGTCCGTTCTGGCTGTGTTTTTGGTCATCCTGCGCGAGAAATCAAAGGGGCTTGTCTGACCTTGTTTGCAAAAGCTATTAAGTAATCCAGCAAATTTGCAAAGGCAGAAGAATGGCCACACAAAAAATATACGCTGGCTCAAAGCTACGGGAATTTCGTACGCGCCTCAAACTAACGCAAAAAGCATTTTCGGAAAAATTAGACGTTTCACTGCCTTACCTAAACCAAATGGAAAACAATAACCGTCCAGTAAGCGCAGGCGTCGTACTGAATCTTGCTCAGGTTTTTGGTTTGGATGTAACTGAATTAACCAGTGGAGACACAGAGCGCATTGTAGCTGATATGCGTGAAGTCGTTGCAGATCCGGTTTTTACTGATGGCCCCCCACCTGTCGCTGATCTGCGTCTGACGGCTTCTAATGCTCCTATGTTGGCCCGATCATTTCTGGAACTTCACCGTGCATATCGTCAGTCACAAGAAAGGCTGGCCTCGTTGGATGAAGCGTTGGGTCATCACGATAACCTTGTTGGCACATCATCTTGGGAGGAAGTCCGAGATTTCTTTCACTACAGCGACAATTACATTGATGCTGTGGATCTTGCTGCGGAACAATTCTCTGAAACAAAAACAGAGGGCGATGACACTAATTTCCTTACCGAGAGGGTTTTGAACAAACTTGGCGTAATTATTAAATTTATCGACCAAAAAGAGTTACGTATTTATGATGCTCAAACCAAACTCCTAAGAATTTCCAGGCACACTGACATACCGACCCAACGGTTTCAGTTGCTCCACCAAATAGCCCTGTTAACTCAGGATGAATTGCTCGAAGTGACACTTGATTTGGCTCGTTTTCAAAGCCGTGAAGCCCGCGCCATTGCCAAGATCGGGCTTGCAAATTATTTTGCTGGCGCAGCATTGATGCCGTATAAAGCATTTCAAAAGGCTGCTGGCGCGACGCGGCATGACCTAGAGCGCCTTGCAAAATTGTTCGGAGCTTCCATCGAGCAAGTTTGCCATAGATTATCAACACTGCAGCGGCCGGGCGCAAAGGGAATTCCATTTTTTTTCGTACGGGTGGATCAGTCCGGAACCATCACCAAACGCCACTCGGCGACACGTTTTCAATTTGCTCGTTTTGGGGGTGCCTGCCCACTTTGGAATGTACATCAGGCTTTCGAAACACCAGGCCGTTTCTTAACCCAACTGGCGGAGACACCGGACGGCGTCCAATATTTTTGTCTTTCGCGTGACGTATCAAAATCTGGCGGTTCTTATCGGGCCGCGATCCGCCGTTATGCAATTGGATTGGGGTGCGAAATTCAACATGCAGATCGCCTAATTTACGCAGACGATTTGGATATCAGCAGGTCACAAGCTTTTGAGCCTATTGGGATTTCCTGCCGAATTTGCGAGAGAAAGTCGTGCCATCAACGTTCTGTCCCACCACTTGAAAGCCGATTGAAGGTGGATCCCGATTATCGCGGAATTCTACCGTATTCGATTGAATAATACACACAGGTAAAGACATCATTTTAGCATATTGAAAGTAAGTGTGATTTAAGTATTTCTCAACACAAATTATTCCGGTTCTTCGAAAATACTGGACAATCCCAGTCGGATGGCTTGTTATTGATCCGTCAATCAAGAAAAAATTGGGAGCTTGTTCAATGAAAACTAGATCTACAATATCCGTAATCGCATTTATTGCCGCAACCGGACCCGCATTCGCTGTTGGTTGCGATACTGTAACTTTTTCCGATGTCGGCTGGACTGACATCACCGCAACAACTGCGACTGCAAGCATCGTTTTACGCGCATTGGGGTATGAAACTGACATAAAAGTATTGTCGGTCCCAGTAACCTATATTTCTATGGCCGAGGGTGACATTGATGTGTTCCTTGGCAATTGGATGCCAACAATGGAGGGCGATATTGCCCAATATAGGGACGCTGGCACAGTCGACACTGTGAGAGCCAATCTGAATGGTACAGCATACACTCTCGCAACCAACGCTGCGGGTGCGGCGCTTGGTATTAAAACATTCGCCGACATTGCCGCAAATTCAGAGGCACTAGATGGCAAAATATATGGCATCGAAGCCGGCAATGACGGAAATCGAATTGTCATGGACCTTATTGATTCCGATACATTTGGCATGGGCGCTGTTGAAATGGTAGAAAGCTCTGAACAGGGGATGTTGGCGCAGGTCGCACGCGCCAGCGGTAAGGACAAACCAATCATCTTCCTTGGATGGGCCCCACATCCGATGAATTCAAATTTTAACGTCACTTACTTAACCGGCGGGGAAACATGGTTCGGCGATGAAGGCGACGTTTTCACCAACACCCGTGCAGGCTACGTAGATGAATGTCCAAATGTAGGCGCCTTTTTGAACAACCTATCGTTTACATTGGATATGGAAAATCAGATCATGGGCGCGATCTTGGATGGTGGTGAGGACGCGACGGACGCTGCAAGCGCTTGGCTAACTGCAAACCCGGATGCATACAAATCCTGGTTGGTGGGTGTGACTACTAAAGACGGCGGCGACGCCGTTAAAGCGGTTTCGGCAGCGCTTGGATTGTGAGACCCATAAAAACGCCCAGTTTGCGTACTGGGCGTTTTTTTCAAAGAGGGTCGAATAGTAGGCCCGTGGGGAAAACATAAATGGAATGGCTGACAGCTACAAAAATCCCGATTGGGAAAAGTGCCAAGAACGCCTTTGAGTGGCTTCGCGACAATGCCGATTGGTTTTTTGAGAGATTTGAGAACGGGCTGAGTTGGCTGATTGAACTGCTGCTCTGGGCGTTGACGGCACCCAATCCTATGGTCATCGTGGCATTGTTCGTGGCATTGACCTGGTGGATACAGCGCCGCTGGCAGCCCTGTTTGCTGGTGTTCCTGGGCTTTTTATTCATCCTCAACCAAGGCTATTGGGAAGAAACCATGGAGAGCCTGACCTTGGTGGCGTTTGCCTGTGTGACCTGTATGGCCATCGGGGTGCCGATTGGAATTGCAGCGGCGCACCGGCCCCGGCTATACGCGGCAATGTCACCCGTGCTGGATCTGATGCAGACCCTACCGACATTTGTGTATCTGATCCCAATGATCGTGTTCTTTGGCATCGGCATGGTGCCGGGGCTGGTGGCCACGGTGATCTTTGTAGTGCCGGCGCCGATCCGGCTAACGTATCTGGGGGTGCATGCCACGCCCAAGCCCCTGCTTGAGGCGGCCCAGGCCTTTGGGGCCACACCGCGCCAGACCCTGTGGAAGGTAGAGCTGCCCTATGCCTGGCCACAGATCATGGCCGGGCTGAACCAGACGATCATGCTGAGCCTTTCGATGGTTGTGATTGCAGCGCTGGTGGGGGCCGATGGACTGGGGGTGCCGGTGGTGCGGGCCCTGTCCCAAGTGAACGCGGCGCTGGGCTTTGAAAGCGGGCTGGTGATTGTGGTGGTGGCGATCATGCTGGACCGGATGCTGCGGGTGCCGGGCAAATGAGCGCGGTTGAATTTGACAAGGTATCGATTGTATTTGGGGACCGCCCGCAACAGGCACTGCCCTTGATGGATAGCGGCCAGAACCGGGGCGAAATTCAGACCGCCACCGGTCAGGTTCTGGGGGTTCACGACTGTTCGCTGAGCGTTGATCAGGGTGAAATTCTGGTGTTGATGGGGCTGTCCGGGTCGGGAAAATCCACGCTGCTGCGGGCGGTCAACGGGTTAAACCCGGTGACCCGTGGCCGGGTGTTAGTGCATGATGGCAAGGCGATGGTGGACGTGGCCAAGGCTCCCTCCGCCAAACTGCGTGACATTCGCCAGCACCGCGTCGCTATGGTGTTTCAGCAGTTCGGGCTGCTGCCCTGGCGCAACGTGCGTGAAAATGTCGGGCTTGGGCTCGAGCTGGGCGGGGTTGCCCGCGCAAAGCGCATCACCCGGGTGGACGAACAGCTGGCGCTGGTCGGGCTGTCCGATTGGGCCGAGCGGCTGGTGGGGGATCTGTCGGGGGGGATGCAACAGCGTGTGGGCCTGGCGCGGGCCTTTGTGACCGATGCGCCGATCCTGCTGATGGATGAACCGTTTTCAGCGCTGGATCCGTTGATCCGGGCGCGCCTGCAGGATGAATTACTGGACCTGCAAAAGACCCTGAAACGCACCATCATTTTTGTCAGCCACGACCTGGACGAAGCGTTCAAGCTGGGGGATCGCATTGCCATCATGGAGGGAGGGCGGATCATTCAGTCGGGCACACCCAAGGAAATTTTCACTAAACCGGCCAACGAATATGTCGCCGATTTTGTCGCCCATATGAACCCGCTTGGGGTGCTGCGGGCCCAGGATGTGATGGAGGATGCCGGTGATTTTCCGGCCCTGACCGTGCGCCCAGACACCCCCGTACGAGAAGTCATGGCAAAGCTGGCCAAGGGTGGCAAGCCGGTGGGTGTTGTGCTGGACGGGCTGCTGATTGGTCAGGTCAGCCAGGACCGGATCCTGGCCAAACTGCTGGATCCGCGGGCCTAGCGCAGGCTGCAACAGCCGGTGACCATCCGATTGCCCCAATCCCCCGAAAGTATCGCGTTGATGCTAAACCCGTGGGGCCGGTCCGACATGCCGTCACTACACAGGTCCCGGGTGATCACAGCGTTGATTTCATGGCTGTCATCCGCCAACCGCACACCGTAAAAATAGGGCTGCATTCCATCCGCCACACCTTGCCAACGCAGGCGCAGCTCGGGCCCCTTACCGTCATAGTCGCTGAACACCGCGCGGCCCTGATCCAGCGACAGATCCCAGCCCGGCTCAGTCCCGCCACAAAACAGCGGCTCGGGCAGCTGCCCGGCAACCTGCCTCGGCTGCAGCATCAGGGAATGCATCGCCACCCAGGCGCGGCCTTCACCATGCGCCACCAACCCCCAGTTGCTGTCATCGCTCAGCTGTAGCACCGAAATCCTGCGTTGATTACGGGCGTATCGCCCAACAACCGGGTGCTTCACCCCGGGCCCGGCCCGCAGGTTCAACACATCCCCCGCCGCCACCCCGGACACATCATAGAGCGCGGGCAGATACGGCGCCTCGGCCCAGGCAGCGGTGGTAACGAACAGGGAAATGATCAGGGAAATCAGGGCTTTCATCGGCTTTCCTCGAATCGAAATTCCCATCTGCATATCAACCCGGCAGCCCTTTGGCAAAGCGAGCCGCCCAGTCCCGGTTGGTGGCATCCGCCAGTTTCGCCACTGGCGGGGTGATGCCATCGGCCGCCGCTGGATTCAGGCCAAGCCGGTCCAACACCCCCGCCAACACCCCCTGTGGATCCGCCGCCAGTCGATCATAGCCCAACCGCAGCGGCGCGATATTTTGCGCCGCAAACCAGTCGACCCAGGTCTGGTCCTGGTGGCTTAACTCGGCCAGTTCCCGGGCGATTTCAGCGGCATCATAAATCAGCGGTTTGGCAGGCGCCGACCGTTCCATCTCACGGCCATCAGCGTGGCGATGCCATAGCCCGGTCTGGCGCGCCTTGACGCAGGATATCGCCTGATCCAGCTTGTTTTCCCGGGACAGGTGGATGAACAACGTTTCGCCAAAGGCAGCGCGAAAACGGGCGCGGTCATTGGGCAGATTTGGGTGCAGCACCACCAACTGTTCGGCGAAATACGCCATACTGTGCCCCTGCAAGCGCAGGCCAAACAGCGCATCACCCCCGGTGCCGCGCTGTTGAACTGCGTCAAATATACGCCGTAGCGTGTCCGGCCCGGAACAACCCGAGTCCGCTGTCAGGTCCAGCGACCGCAGCCAACCCGACACTGACGGGTTGTGGAAATAGGAATTCGGATTGCCCGCAACCCCGGTGGCGGCCAAAAGTTTGCACAGTAATGTGCTGCCGCTGCGCCGGCTGGTGCAGATGATATAGGATTGAAACTGCGGCATCAGGTATCTCAGACCTTGGTGGCGGGGGCTGGCGGGGTTAGGGATTGGCGTTTCAGGGCGGCTTCGCGCAGGGTGATAAAGGTTACCGAGCCCAAGATGATCAGCCCGCCAAAAATCACCCAGCCGTCAAAGCCTTCGCCAAACACCAACGCGCCCAGCAGCACCGACCAGACCAGTTGCAGGAACGTCACCGGCTGGGTCACGGTGATTGGGGCGGCGGCAAAGGCCAGTGTCATGGTGAAATGTCCGGCGGTGGCAAAGCAGGCCACCAGAAAAATCCAGCCTAGCTGCGACAGCGTTGGCGGAATCCAAACGGCGATGGCGAACGGCGCGAGCCCGATGGTAACCGTGATCGACAGCATCCCCACCACCACCGCGGCGCTGACCCGCCCGCTCATGACTTTGGCGGACAGGTAAGACACCCCAAACAGCACGGCCGTGAACAGCATGGCGATGTGGCCGCCCGATATTTCGCGAAACCCCGGGCGCAGGATCACCAGCGCGCCCAACAAAGAAACCCCAACAGCCACCATGCGTCGCACCGCCAGGGGTTCGCCCAGAAAAAGCGCCGCGCCGATGGTCACATAAATCGGTGACAAGTAGCCCATGGCGGTGACTTCGGCGATTGTAATGTCAGCCATTGCATAAAACCACAGCATCACAGCTATGGAATGGGCCGCCCCGCGCAGGGCAAATATACGCAAGTCGCGCCTGTTCAACTGGGCGTGCAAAATCGGCCGGATCATCGGGATCAAAAATATTAGCCCCAATAAGTAGCGTAAAAACGCGGATTCTGCCGGTGGCAGCGCTGTACCCATTGACTTTACAAGCGCGATTACCGCCACAAAAAGCACCCCGGTCAGCAGCATGTAAAGGATGCCAGCCAGCGGCCGGTCAGTGGGGTTTTTCATTGCGCCAGACAAGCCCAATGACAATGGCGATACAAGCCCTAAAGCTGTTCCATCACCTCATCCGACGCTTCAAAATTCGATGTTACTCGCTGTACGTCGTCGTCATCTTCCAACGCGTCAATCAGCTTCATCAGTTTTTGCATGCTTTCCAGATCCATGTCGGTGCTAATGTTGGGCTTCCAGATCAATTTGGCTGTTTGACTTTCACCTAGTTCAGCTTCAAGTTCCGTTGAGACCGTGTTCAAGTCAATGTCGGAGCAATAGATGATATGCCCATCTTCAGAGCTTTCCACATCATCAGCGCCTGCCTCAATCGCAGCCATCAATACGGTATCGGCGTCCCCTGCTTCTGGTGGATAAACCACTTCACCGACCCGATCAAACATAAAGCCAACTGAGCCGGTTTCACCGAGATTTCCACCATTCTTTGTAAAGGTAGAGCGAACCGTGGAGGCCGTTCGGTTCCGGTTGTCGGTCATCGCTTCGACAATAACCGCAACACCGTTGGGACCATAACCTTCGTACCGGATTTCCTCATAGTCATCTCCTTCACCGGCTTGGGATTTTTTAATTGCGCGATCAATCACATCTTTAGGTACGGAAACCGATTTCGCTTCTTTGACAGCCATACGAAGTCGTGGGTTTTTATCCGGGTCCGGGTCGCCCATTTTTGCGGCTACAGTAATTTCTTTGGACAGCTTCGAAAACAACTTAGAGCGAACGGCGTCCTGTCGGCCTTTTCGGTGCTGAATATTTGCCCATTTTGAATGGCCTGCCATAATTATATTTCCCCGATAATGCCCTGCCCCGCTTCTATAGGACAGGCGTATATCGGGCTGCAACCCAACAGCCGTTGCAATTTGTGCTTACTTCCGGTTGTTTGGGGCAAATTGTACAGGACCAGCCATGACCAGTGACCAAATTATTCTATTCGCTCTTTTCGGCGCTGTGTTCGCCATGCTTCTCTGGGGAAAATTTCGCTATGACCTTGTTGCGTTTTCGGCGCTGATGGTCGGGGTTGTGTTAGGTGTAATCCCAACAAAAGCCGCCTTTGACGGTTTTGGTCATCCTGCGACACTGGTAGTGGCGCTGGTGCTTGTAGTTTCAGCGGGTCTGGTACGCTCTGGCGCTGTGTTTCTTATCACACGTACCCTTGTTGACAGCACACGTTCGCTGGGTGCGCATATTGCTTTGATGGGGGCGATTGGCGGCGTTTTGTCCGCGTTCATGAATAATGTTGCTGCACTTGCTCTATTGATGCCTGTCGATATTCAAACAGCACGCAAGGCCGGGCGAGTGCCGGGGCTGTCCTTGATGCCCTTGTCTTTTGCGACAATCCTGGGTGGCATGGTTACACTAATCGGCACCCCTCCCAACATCATCATTGCGACGATTCGCGAAGACAGTCTGGGTGAATCTTTCAAAATGTTTGATTTTGCGCCTGTTGGGGGTGTGGTGGCCATTGCAGGGCTTTTGTTCGTCGCCTTAATTGGTTGGCGTTTAATCCCACAAAATGCAGATACCTCAGTGTCAGCGGATCCCATGGCCGACATTGGCCAATACATTGCAGAACTTACAGTACCCGAAGATTCCAAACTAGTTGGTAAGCGCCTAAATGAATTAAACGAAACCGCTGAAAAAAACGACGTGGCCATTTTAGGATTGGTACGTGATGGGAAGCGTCGATATGGTACAGCGCGAAATGTACGATTGTTGGCAGGTGATGCGATTGTTCTGGAAGCAGGGCCTGATGCTCTGGACGAATTTCGGGCCGCATTGTCCTTGGATTTCGCTGAGAGCAAACGTCAGGAATTGTTACATGCTGATGGAGACGGTCTTCAGATCATAGAAGTGGTTGTGCCGGACGATGCCCGAATTGCCAAAAAAACTGCACAGAGCATTGGATTGGGCTGGCGCCAGCGTACGGTATTGTTGGGAATATCCCGCAACGGCAGGCGCATAAGCAAACAAATCAGAAAAACTGAAATTCATGCCGGTGATATCCTGCTTTTGCTCACTCCAATCGATCAAAGCAGCGATGTGGTGGAATGGTTGGGTTGTCTACCTTTGGCAAACCGCGGGCTACAGGTGACAGATGAAAAAAAGGTTTGGCTGGCCATTGGCCTGTTTGCCGGTGCCGTTTTAGCTGCGTCGTTAGGACTAATCTACCTACCAGTTGCGCTGGGACTGGTAGTCATTGGTTTCGTGCTTACAAAGATTCTACCTATCAGCGACATATATAATCATATCTCATGGCCTGTTGTAGTTTTGCTTGGCTCTATGATCCCATTAGGATCCGCACTTGAAACATCGGGCGGGACTGATTTAATCGCAGACTGGTTGATAAATTTAACCGCTGGGATGCCCTCATGGGCGATCCTAACAATCCTGATGATTGTTACCATGAGTCTGTCAGACGTGCTGAACAACACAGCGACAACAATTGTTGCCGCACCGATTGGCATCAAAATGGCACAGGCATTGGATGTTAACCCTGACCCATTCCTAATGGCAGTTGCGGTAGCGGCGTCTTGTGCATTTTTGACCCCAATCGGTCATAAGAATAACACCCTTATTCTCGGACCCGGAGGATATAGTTTTGGCGATTACTGGCGCATGGGATTGCCATTGGAAATTTTAGTGGTTGCAGTTTCAATACCCGCTATATTAGTATTTTGGCCGCTATGATCTACCAACCACCGACATCAGAGGGGCCAAATAATTGGAATGAAGGCGCTGGCTAATAGCCCAACTGACAAATTAAGAGGAATTCCAACTTTTAAGAAATCGGTAAATTTGTAGCCACCTGGACCAAACACCATCATATTTGTTTGGTAACTTATTGGAGTGGCAAAAGTCGCGCTTGCCGCGACCATAACTGCAACGACCAGTGGACGTGGGTCAACACCCAGATTGATGGCAAGACCAATTGCAACCGGTGTTAGTACAACAGCTACAGCATGGTTGATTAATTCTGAAAGAACCGACGTTAGTAGATAAATTGCCCAAACAACTAAAAACGGTGGTAAATCACTAATTAAGGGCGCAAAACCTACAACGATTAGCTCTATGGCACCTGAAGTTTCGAGCGCTGTAGCGACCGCCAGCATCGCAAAAATTAGTGCTAACAAGCGCCCGTCGATGAATGCAAATGCCTCGTCTGAATCAATACACCGCGTCAGAAATACGACAGCCATAGCCAATACAGCCAACAGCAAAATTGGTGCAAATCCTAAAGCTGCGAACACAACAATCCCTGCGAGAGCGGCAAGCGCGATTGGGGCGTGACTGCGACGATAGGCTCGTTCAGAAGGTTGACTGATATCAACCAGATCCATTTCTGCTGCCAGTCGTTTGATATCCTCTGTCGCCCCTTCCAACAAAAGCGTATCACCTACCTGTACAGTCAAATCGTCCAGCGATTGCGCGATATTTTGATTTCGGCGATGGACTGCAAGGGTGTACACACCATATCGGCGGCGAAGTCTTAAAGCGCCCAGTGTACGCCCTATCATTCGACAGCCAGGTGTTATCAACACTTCAACCGTTGAAGTTTTCACAGAGGACACCTGATCTGCTGGTCTTAAATTCGGATCCTGTTGAAGGCTTAATAATTCTGACATTGGCGTACGAAGAACCACGCGATCGCCCACCGCAAGGTTTGTCTCAGTCAGGGAGCGGCGCAACGAAAGATCGCCGCGTACAACATCTACCAGCCGCACACCATCGCGACGAAATAATTCAACTTTGCGCGCGGATTGTCCAACAAGAACACTATCAATTGGAATGACAATTTCAGTGAAAAATTTAGAAGGTAGTTTGTCAGACAAAAGCGATGCCATACTATCACGATCCGGCAATAAATACGGAGCGATAAATCGCAAATAGACCGCCCCCCAAGCCACAAGTATTATCGCCAATGGCGTGATTTCAAATATTGTGAAAGGGTCCAATCCTCGGGAACGCGCCACACCATCCACCAGTAAATTTGTTGATGTCCCGATTAGCGTCAGCGATCCTCCCAAAATTGCGGCATATGATAATGGGATTAAAAGTTTACTGGCCGACATGTTCAACTTGCGCGCCAACTGAACAAAAACCGGTATCATTACAACAACTACGGGCGTGTTGTTAACAAATGCCGAGGCGACAACAACAAATGCCATCAACCCACCGATTGCCAACCCCGGACGCGTATCTGCCTGGGCACTCGCCAAACGCGTAAACCATTCCAGTGCCCCGGTGCGTACCAACGCCCCCATAACCACAAACATTGCTGCAATTGTCCAAGGTGCCGGATTGGCAAGAACTTCGCGAGCATCTTCATAAGGCAGCACACCAAGAGCTAATAAAATCGCTGCTCCGGCTATTGCGACAACTTCAGTTGGATATACTTCGCGCATGAATAGCACAAACATCAATGCCACAACCCCAAGCGTCATCAACGCATCACTATTGGGGCCCAAAGATAAAAGTTCATTCATATCAACCTGACGTGTTGCCTAAAGCTATCATCACCCAGTGCTGCCGTCGCTTCAAACCTTGCCATTTTAACTATCTTTAGGACCGGCCTGTTGCAAACGTCCCCCAGCCCGCACCATATCAAGGCGGATTGCTTTTCCTGTTTGATCGTCGGTCTCAATATAGAGGCCGGACAATGTTGCTTGCCCCTCAGCCGGACTAAAGCGAGATTTCCCCATGCCGGTTACAAATCGGCGCATGGGTTCAGCTATGTCCATACCAATAACTGAATTGTAGTCCCCACACATACCCGCATCGGTTTGATAGGCGGTGCCCTTCGGTAAAATGGTAGCATCCGCAGTTGGAACATGGGTATGGGTCCCAACAACCACACTTGCGCGGCCATCACAGAAATGACCTATCCCCATTTTTTCGGATGTAGCTTCACAATGAATGTCGACCAAACTCGCATTAACCAGGCCACCAAGTGGATGCGCGCGTAATATCTGGTCAACTGCAGAAAAAGGACTATCAAAGGGTCTTTTCATGAATACTTGGCCAAGCACCTGTACCACGAGAATTTTACGTCCACCCAGCACCTCATATACCCGTGCTCCTTTGCCAGGTGCCGATTTCGCGAAGTTCATCGGGCGCAATATGCGCGGTTCAATATCAATGTACTGAATCATGTCTTTCTGATCAAAAGCATGGTCACCAAGCGTGATACAATCAGCCCCGGCCTCAAACAATGATTTTGCGTGTGCCCCGGTTAAACCTGCACCATTACTTGCGTTCTCACCATTGACGATAACGAAATCCAATCGCCATTTTTCGCGCATTTGCTTTAGGTTTTCGGAGATTGCACGTCGTCCGGTTCGGCCGACAACATCACCAAGGAACAAAATTCTCATGTTATTGGGGTAGTGCTCTGATTTAGAATTAGCAAGTGTCAGAAAACTGTTATGCCTCGCTCAGTTACAACTGCATCCATTACTTGATCAGTTTTCTCGACAGGCACAGAACTTATCCGTTGCGCTTCGTAGGCAAAACCAACAGCGACCACCGGGCCGATTGCGCGCAATTTATCCAAAGTACGGTCATAAAAACCACCGCCATAGCCCAATCTGTATCCAAGTGCGTCAAAAGCCAACAAGGGCAGGATTACGACATTCGGGATGACCACGTCAGCAACCAATGGTACTTTCACATTAAATGGACCCTCTTTTAGATTTGCTGTTGGCGACCAGCGTTGAAATTCCAATGGTTGGCCGTTTTCAACAACCACCGGAATACAAACGGTGGTTCGCATTGCAATCATTGCCATCGCAGGAAGGCAATTGATTTCACTGCGGATGGGCATGTAGGCTGATACGTTTTCATTCATATACGGCGCCAAATAATTGACCAAGTTCTTTGTTGCTGCATTCCCCGAATAAGTATTGTGCGCTTGCTTTCTCTGGGAAAAAGCAAGTTTACGAAATTCCTGCTTGCGGTAAGAAATATCAGTCATAACAACAGCATCGCAGCAAGTCCTAAAAATGCAAAAAAACCAACGACATCCGTAACGGTAGTAACAAACGCCCCCGAAGCAAGGGCCGGATCAACACCGATTTTCTCAAGTCCTACGGGAACAAGTATCCCAGCTAAACCCGCCACTAACATGTTGACCACCATTGCAACGGCGATGATGACCCCAAGCAATGCAGTACCAAACCAAAAAGCACCAATGATCCCCATAACAATCGCAAATATTATTCCATTCAACAGCCCAACCAATGCCTCGCGTCGGATCACTCTCCAAACGTTAGATCCAGTTAGATCCCTTGTTGCCATCGCGCGTACTGCTACGGTCAGCGACTGAGTTCCGGCGTTCCCGCCCATTGAAGCTACAATTGGCATGAGCACGGCCAACGCAACAAATTGAGATATTAGACCCTCAAATTGCGCAATAACTACGGAGGCAATTATCGCGGTAACCAAATTAACTGCCAACCACGGAAATCGCCGTTTCATGGTATCGAGGACTTTATCGGACAGGCTCCCTTCGCCAACACCGGCAAGGCGCAGTATGTCTTCTTCAAGTTCCTCATCCAGAACGCCCATAGCATCATCAATTGTTATCACTCCAATGAGCCTTTGATCTTGATCGACAACTGGCGCTGAAATTAGGTGATATTGGTTGAACGCGTAGGCAATATCTCCTTCGTCTTCATCAACAGAAAAGGTCCTGAATACATCCTCTGAGAGGTTACTTAATTCAACATCCCTTTTTGCGCCTAGAAGCCGCCCCAAGGAGACATGGCCAATTGGTTCGATTTTTGGATTAACCAAAATTAAATGATAAAACTGCTCTGGCAAAACATCTGATGATCTTATGAAATCAATAGCTTGCCCCACATTCCAATGTTCGGGCGCCATAATAACTTCGCGCTGCATCAGACGACCGGCTGAGTATTCCGGGAAATTCAGGGATTGTTCTACAGCGACCCTGTCTCCATCTTCCAGTACATCCAATATTGCTGCTTGCTGCGGTTCCTCAAGATCCTCAAGTAAATCAACGACATCATCGCTCTCCAGGTCACGAACAGCCTCGGCTAGAACCTCTGGGTGCAAAGCATTGACAATTTCCTCGCGCAATCCTTCATCAAGTTCCGACAGTATTTCACCGTCAAATTCCCTGTCATATAACTGAACAAGGCTGCGGCGCTCACCTTCCGATACCTGTTCCAAAATATCGGCGATGTCAGCCGCGTGAAGCGGTTCCATAAGCGCAATGAGAGTTTCTGCATCCCCCACATTAACTGCTTCCCGGATTGCCAAAACGGTTCCGGTATCAAGTACGTAGGCATCGTCGTCTCGTTCTTCTTCCACGGTGTTGGTCTGATTCATTCTAACGCCTCGGTTTACCTGTCCATATTAAGCAAAACAGTTTCAAAGAAACAGATATAATAGATGATTTACCAGCACATTACTGCACATTACAGTAGGCAGAGGAATGGATGGCAGATATGACAAAAACTGACCTATTGCTTGGACAAACACTTACCTTTGACGGCGATCCGTTTCATCTTCCCATTGAAATCGCGGCGAATTGGCAGTCACGTGGGGGCGTGGTCATCAGGGATGGCATCATAATCGATAGTGGCGAAGCTGAAAAAATGCGCGCCAAACACCCCGGTGCAATTGTTTATGATTATGGAAACGGCCTGATTACGGCCGGATTTGTAGATGCCCACGCCCACTATCCACAAACAGCTATCATTGCAAGCTGGGGAAATCGGCTGATTGATTGGTTGAACAACTATACATTCCCAGAAGAAATGCAGTTTAATAATGCCGAATACGCGGCGCAATGCGCAAGTAATTACTTTGATTTAGTTTTATCAAATGGCACCACAAGCGTCTGTAGCTACTGCACAATTCATCCTGAAAGTGTTGATGCATTTTTTACAGAGGCACGAAAGCGTAATCTACGGGTTTTGGCAGGTAAAACATGTATGGATCGCAATGCACCCGAAGGCCTGCTGGATACTGTTCAATCAGCATATGATGATAGCAAAGCTTTAATCAATAAATGGCACGGTGTTGACAGATTGAGCTATGTGCTGACACCACGATTTTCACCAACTTCGACGCCTGAACAGCTTAATGCAATAGGGGAACTTTGGTCGGAAAACCCAGATTGTTTGATGCAAACCCATTTGTCGGAACAGTTGGACGAAATTGAATGGGTTGCCGGATTGTATCCTCATGCACGGGACTATCTCGATACCTACGAGCAACACGGGTTGCTTGGACCCGGTGGGGTTTATGGCCATTCGATCCACTTGACTGAGCGCGAACAAGCCCGCCTGAGAGAAGTGGATGCGGCGTTAGTGCACTGCCCTACATCCAACACGTTTATTGGGTCAGGCTTGTTTGATATGGGCGGTTTAACGGCAAATGGGCACCGTATTGGGCTGGCAACCGATACGGGCGGAGGATCTTCATTTTCTATGCTGCGAACCATGGCAGCAGCTTATGAAGTCGGCCAATTACGCGGCAATGTTTTACATCCAGCGCAACTTTATTGGTTGGCGACCGCTGGCTCGGCTGGTGCACTGGGCTTGCAGGAAAAAGTAGGTACACTTGCTATTGGTTCTGAAGCAGACATTATTGTACTGGATTTACAATCTACGCCGGCAATCGCACAAAGAGCGATCCGCGCAAATGATATTTGGCAAGAGCTATTCCCCACAATTATGATGGGGGATGACCGTGCAATAAAATCGGTTTGGGTAAATGGTGGGATTGTTTCCTAGGGTCGCGGCCGTGCGAGAACCATAACCCAATAGTTGCCCGGGGCGTTGGCCAATCCAAATTCCGTTGGTTCAGAAGACAACAATATTGCGTTATGACCTGGCGAATTTTGCCAACCGGTTAATGCTTGGGCTGCTGAAGTTTGCCCCTGGGCAATATTTTCACCGACCCATACCCAACTATAACCTTGGTTTGAGACTCGATCCCATGGCATTGATCCATCCGAACCCTGATGGTCAAAAAATCCTTCATTGGACATGTTGTTCGCATGTGTCTGCGCGGCAGCTTGCAATTGCTGATTGAACGCCAATGGGTTTAAAGTGGGGGCACGATAGGCATTTACGGAAGCGCCAAACGAAGCAAATGGATCTGTGGCCGCGCCGACTGCCAATGGAACAGGAGCACCGTTTACATGTGCCGGACTGTTTGCAGTTAGCGAAGGAGACGAGCTCAAACATCCACTAAGCCCAAAAAAAAATGTCAGGACAGCTAGAGGTTTCATGAACACGGTATTTCTCCTGAATCGCAAGACATAGGTTAAATGATCTTTGCACAAAGCTATTCCACACAATTAAGGAATAATTCTGGCAGCGAACCGGTAATATAGCAGATGCGCGGATATCTGCGCTAACAGCCCGGGGTTCCCAGCACCAAAACTCTATAGTTGCCAGGAGCAACAGCCAATCCAAATTCGATGGGTTCCCGAGCCAGCATATTTTTGCGGTGGCCGGTTGAAGCCATCCAGCGGGCAAATGTTTCTGCTTCTGTATTTCTACCAACGGATATATTTTCGGATATCCAGCAAAACCCATAACCATTGGCTTTGGCCCTCTGGCCAAGAGAGTTTCCGTTCGAGCTTATATGGGAAAAAAAGTTGCCTGAAGACATGTCATTGGCATGTGCTTGCGCTGTTGCATTGAGGATATTTGAAATCTTTAGTTGGCTTAGCCCGCGGCTTTGGCGTTCATTGTTCAATAGTGTCTGAAAATCTCGTATTTCAAACTTAAAATCTGATGTGAGGGCCACGCTGGGTCGCTGTGTTGACGAAGGACCACATGCGGAAAGTGCTAACAAAACGATCGGGATAATTATGGTGCTCAGCTTCATTAGTTACCCCTTGGAGAAAAATAAACAGCGGATAATTTGAAAGAGTAAACTCTTTAATTGCTACTTTCTGACCTTTCATGGTCAACATTTCAACTTGCCGCAAATAAGCATGTTCTTGCTAAGCCTTGGTTCCAATGGCTAAGCACTCATCAATTTAGCAACCAGAGAATTTTGTTGGTTGATTACATTTTTCAGGTCAATGGTTGTGATTATTCCATCCGCAACGATCCGGCGGCCCTCTACAAACAAATCACGAACTTTTGACGGGCCGGCCAGCAATAAAGCTGCAGCATCCCAACTCCCCGCACTCTCTACACCTCCAGTGTCCCAAATTGCTAAATCAGCACGTTTGCCAAGCGCAATTTGCCCGCAATCGTCGCGCCCCAGAACTGCGGCGCCGCCGCGTGTTGCGACTTCTAAAGCTTCGCGCGCACTCATCGCATCTGCGCCATATTTGACTCTCTGCAATAGCATCGCCTGCCGTGCCTCTAATATTAGATTACTGCTATCATTTGATGCCGCCCCATCAACACCAATGCCTATTTTTACCCCTTGATCTCGCATTTTTCGAATTGGTGCGATTCCCGAACCAAGGCGACAATTCGAACACGGGCAATGGGAAATACCAGTTTTTGTTCGCGCAAAAAGATCAATTTCCGAATTGTCCAATTTAACACAATGGGCATGCCAAACATCTTGGCCTGTCCAACCCAGATCCTCAGCATATTGCCCAGGTCGGCAACCAAATTTTTTCATCGAATACGCAATATCTTCGTCATTTTCAGCCAGATGTGTATGCATCATTACCCCCTTGTCCCGCGCGAGTATGGCGCTATCGCGCATCAAATCGCGGCTAACGGAAAAGGGCGAACAGGGTGCTACACCAATTCGGATCATGGCGCCGGGATTGGGATCGTGAAAGGCATCAATAACCCGAATACAATCGTTAAGGATGTCAGCTTCATTCTCAACCAAATCATCCGGTGGCAGCCCTCCATTGCTTTCCCCAATAGACATAGAGCCGCGCATGGCATGAAACCGAATTCCAATTTCCTTCGCCGCATCAATCGTATCATCTAAGCGGGAACCATTTGGAAAAATATACAGATGGTCAGAGCTGAGCGTACACCCAGATAATGCCATTTCCGCCAGCCCGATTAGGGCGGAAATCCGCATCTCTTCCGGGCCAAATCGTGACCAAATTGGGTATAATGTTTGCAACCAGCCAAAAAGTAGTGCGTCCTGCCCAGCAGGAACTGCCCTCGTTAGAGTTTGAAATAGATGGTGGTGGGTATTAATCAAGCCTGGCGTTATAATACAGTTTTCCGCCTCAATTACAGGTCCGTCAGTGGTGAGCCTCTGACCGATAGCAACAATTACTCCATCCACAATTTGAATGTCATGGTTTGTTAATTCGCGGCGATTGTCATCCATCGTCAGGATGGTTTTTGCATTACGGATAGTGATGCTATTTTTCATATTGCCCCTCTTACCTCACATCCCCGCTTCCAAAGAAGTGTGAAAACGCCTGACAGAAGGGGGAAGGACTCAGGTCGGTCGCAGCCAATATTAGTTGTTTCATTGGGCAGGGACAACTAGATGTTTGGGGGTGCGATGCGTAATACAGCCAAGGCCGCTTGATGCAATTCAGGACTGGCAGCTGCCACAACCCGGCCACCTTCGTGGGCAGGTTCGCCGTGCCAATCGGTTATAACACCTCCCGCTGCTTGTATCACTGCAATCGGTGCCTGAATATCATACGGTTTCAGCCCCGCTTCGACCACCAGATCGACAGTTCCTAACGCTAACAAAGCATAGCCGTAGCAGTCCATTCCATATCGCGTGAGGCGAGTTTTCTTACGTAAATTTGTAAAGGCTTCATACTCTACTAGACTACCAATTTCCGGAAACGTTGAAAGTATTGTTGCGTCATTCAGCTTTGCTGAAGGGTTTACATTTAAAGGGTAATTTTTTTTGCCCCGACGCAGTTCTGCCAACCCAAAACCACCTATAAAACGTTCGCATATGTAGGGCTGATCAATTAAGCCCATCAAAGGTCCATCTGCATCACGCACCGAAATAAGCGTGCCCCAGGTTGGGATGCCAGAGACATAGCTACGGGTTCCGTCGATCGGATCCAGAACCCAAGTCAACCCAGACACTCCTGAAGAATCGACCATTTCTTCGCCCAGGATTGCATCTTCTGGTCGTTCAACCTTCAAAACAGCCCTAATCGCAGCCTCAGCTTGCCGATCTGCGATGGTGACAGGATCAAACGCAGAAGTGGATTTGTTTTGCGCTTGCAAATCAGGTTGGCGAAAATAAGAAAGCGTAATTACCCGCGCCGCATCTGCTGCCTTGCAGGCAATTGTAATCAGCATTTGTTGTTCGGATATTGAAAGGTGGCCCATTGCCTGTACTCATTGGTTAGCCACCCAGCCCGATATATCACCGGCCCAGGTCAAAGCCTGATCATGCAGCGTCGGACAGAACCCGCGCTAAATCGAACAATCGTCGGCGCTGATTTTCAGGGATCGCATAGTAAGAGCGCACCAGCTCTAATGCTTCCTTATCCGCCATTATGTCACCGGGTACAGTTGTTCCGGAACCCAGTTCTGCAGCCTGAGACGCTTCAATTCCATCAAAAAAGAAACTAACCGGCACTTCCAAAGCTTCGGCTATATCCCAAAGGCGTGATGCGCTGACGCGGTTCATACCTGTCTCGTATTTCTGAATCTGCTGGAATTTGATACCTACACGCTCGGCTAGCTGCTGTTGTGTCATGCCCACCATCCAACGGCGACGGCGCACTCTTTGACCAACGTGTACATCCACAGGGTGTTTCATAAACCAAATCCTTATTCGTTAAACGTGTGCTAGGGTGTCACTGTTTTAGCTCAACTTCTCAACCTGTCTTTTTGTATAGGTTCGAAATATTTACTATTTTTATGTTATATTACAACTATTTAGTAAATAAAAAATGCCGGATAACATGGTCAATTTGCTAGAAAAGTAGACAAGCTACGATTGTTTTTTGCCTTAAGGGCCAAAATTATTATTATCACGGTGAGCATGATTTACATGAAAAAACTCCCCCTACGGTTGCAAATTGACAAGCAAAGATTTGGCAATTCGGACGTTGAAAGTGTGCAGCAATCCTTAATAATAGTTTGGCACTCAACACATAAGCATTCCAGATTATAGCCGTTATGCGCAAACGAAAGCCTGTTGATGTTCGCTCTCTTGAACCTCATCATGTTCTGGAAGGGGTTACTGCCTGAGCAGTTATACATAGCAGTCTTTTTTAAAAAATTTGTGAACTCCAATGGAAACTGCGCATTCCGTTAAAATAAGGTATGGTGATATCGGGGTTCGTAGCCGCAGCATGTACGGATAATGTAGTTAGTTTTGACTACGCAGAACGGTTTGATGCGACGCAAAATGCCAGCACCCGATAAGCTCGTGTTGATGTTAACGGTTTGCATGCGTCACCCAACCTGCGAGTCAAACCAACATCAAATTGATAAAATAGCAATCAAACTAAACGGGCCTACTGGGTTGACCCTTTTAGATTTGGCTAAAAAATACTTTTGGTCAGCGAGTCAGTGCTTTTTTCCTTATATGTTTAGAAATTAGATTTCATATCAGCTATGCTATTTTATAGAATATATCTCTTCAGTGTAGGACATTATTGAAGCGCCGAGACCACTGGAATAGCAGTGATCACGCGACCGCCTGTACGGTTTGTGGCTGAAAAGCCTGACGGATAAACCTCGCCATATCCGCTTCCACTTTGCCTTTATTGTTTGCTGACAAATATAGGTTGATATGCACCGAACCCAATTCTGGCAGATTACCACCGTGTTGGATAATTTCACTTTGTGGCGGCGTCATACCTTCTATCATTGTGTGAATTGCCAGATCGGCGCTTACCGCAGCCTCGATTGGGCGGGATTGTTCAGACTCAATCGCCATTTCCCAAGGGATGCCCACATCATTCAATGCACCCTGTACCATTTTACGAAAGAAGCAACGGTATTCAAACGCAAGCCGCAGTGGTCGTTGCCGCCATACAGAGCCGCCTGGTGCACCTACCCAAACTAAAGGAAGGACCACAAGATTTTCTCCACCTGAATCAACATCGTCTTCAGTTGTAAGGATCATATCGCATTCACCGCGTGCAAACTTGTTTTTTAACGCACGGGTATATGAAGAAATTAGTTGAATTTTTACCCGTGGGTATTCAGCGTTGAAACGTCGCAATACAATAGGGATTGCGGGGTAAACGATATCATGCGGAACGCCCACAACAATTTCTCCCTCATAGGCTTGATGGGTCAGTCGCGAATAGACTTGGTCGTTCAATGTCAGCATTTGACGCGCGTAACCCAACAATTGTTCGCCTGACGCCGTTAACGAAATTGTACGGGCTGATCTGTCCAATAACTGGATATCCAGCGAAACTTCTAATCTCTTAAGTTGCATAGAGACCGCAGATTGGGTCAGATTCAAAAAACCAGCTGCACGCGTAACCCCACCTGCATCAGCAACCGCTACAAATGAGCGTAGTGCAGTTAGATCTAAATTTCTTGGCATATCAAAATTCCTGATGCATCGCCTAACAATCATTCGTTTTACTAATTTGTCGTATTTTGTGAAACATATCAAGCAAATTGATATTAATTCGCTGAATGATCACAATTGGAAAGGAATTGACCAATGACAATTCGTACAATACACGCCGGATCGCACTGCGAAAATCGAACAAGGAAATATTCCTTTCTTGATTTAGCGCGGCAAATTATCGCCACTCACAAACAACGCCATTGTCTAAGTAGACTTGACGATGCGGCGCTTAAGGATCTTAATTTGACAAGAGCACAAGCAAAATCAGAAGCGGCAAAACCAATATGGGATGTGCCCTCCAGATGGCGCAGGCAGAAGTAGAATCAAAAAACGGCTATTTTTAGGCCAGAAGTCCTTGAAAATTGGGCCGTTCTCGCCAATATTGAGGTGGAAGGCGGCCCATAAATTTGAGCAGCCGAATTTTGAACTAATAGGAGGCAGCAAAATGGCTGATTTTCAAACGGCAAATGTGGGTGTCGGCACCCGTTCTGCTGAAATAGATGCGGGTCTCCGGGCCCATATGAACAAAGTTTATGGCACAATGTCTGTGGGTTTGCTGTTGACTGCACTGGTCGCGTGGGCTGTGGGCACGAATGAGGCTATGCTGGCGACACTGTTTACTGGCATTACACGCTACATTGTTATGTTTCTGCCACTGGCCATGGTTTTTGCTTTTGGGGCAATGATTAACCGGTTATCCGCAGCCGGGGCACAACTGTTTTTCTACACGTTTGCAGCCGCGATGGGGCTGTCAATTTCTTGGATTATGGCCGTCTATACAGGCATATCCATCGCGCAGACTTTTCTTGTAACTTCGATCGCATTCGCGGGACTTTCCCTGTGGGGATATACAACCAAAAAAGATATTTCCGGTTGGGGTTCTTTTCTGATCATGGGCGTAATTGGCCTGATCGTTGCCTCAATCGTAAACATCTTTCTGAAAAGCCCGGCAATTTATTTTGCAGTATCTGGGTTGGGCGTGCTGATTTTCGCTGGTTTAACAGCCTATGATACTCAGCGAATAAAGAACGACTATTTGCAGCATGCGCATGCCATGGACAGTGAATGGCTGGGTAAGTCTGCTATTATGGGCGCGCTGAACCTGTATCTTGATTTCATCAACATGTTCATGTTCCTGCTTAGCTTTATGGGTAGCCGCGATTAACGGCAGCTACACTAAAAATAAACAAGGGCCGGCAATTTGCCGGCCCTTGTTTATTCTGGGTACTAAATATTTGGAAGGTCCGGTTAGTTACCTTTACGGGGCACTGGCGTCGTAGCTGTCAAAGCCCACGCCGCTGCTTCTGTCCGTTCGTGTCTGAACAGAAGCACAAGCTGTTAGAAGTAGTAGTGCTGTTAAGGCGATAATACGCATGGTCGCTCCGTTCATTTACCATTTCGGCTTGAATTTTGCCGACCATAACCCTTGATGCTGTGCAAACAAAGAGTGTGGTTACATTCTAAAATGAAAAAGCCGCGCAAACCGCGCGACCATTTCTAATAATCCTCAGAAGCCGGACCTATTTGATCTTACCTTCTTTGTATTCAACATGCTTGCGCACGACCGGATCGTATTTCTTGACGACCATCTTTTCCGTCATCGTACGGGCATTTTTCTTGGTCACGTAAAAGTGGCCGGTGTCTGCCGTTGAATTCAGGCGGATTTTAATTGTGGTTGGCTTGGCCATCTTGAGTGCTCCTGCGACGCTGCGACCCAAGTCGCACGTGAAATCGTTGAAGATTGCGTTCTACTAAGATGGCGGCCTGTGTCAACAGCAATCTGAACGGACAAATCCGGGTAGGTTGTAAATCCCGGCTCTGGTATCCATACTTAATCGTCATTCAAATTCAGTAAATTCAATCTGTAAGCATGGAAACAAGCCTGAGTACTGATCTTGAAGAAGTAGCGCGGCTGGCAAGTTGTAGAATCAAACATTTGCCAGTGTCGGCCTTCTCGGAAAATGGTGCGACAAGTTCACCAGATCGTATATATTTTTCGACAAGCACCTTATGCGCAATCAGGACGCCAGCACCGTTTCTAGCTTCGTCTAAAGCGATACTGTACAACGAAAAACTGGGACCCGGTCTCGGACGCATCGATCCCTCGGTCGAAATGTTGAACCACTGTTCCCAGTCATCCGCCCAAACTGCATCATAAAGACAAGTCTCAACTAACAAATCGTCGGGTGTACTTAATCTTGCCGCAATCTCGGGCGTACAAACTGGAAATATCTGATCTGGTGCTAAAATAATCTCGTTTTGAAGCCCTTCTGGCTCCGCAAAAAAAACACTAAGATCAAACATTTCTCTATCCATGTTTGGCCGACTTTCAAGAGCCCGTATTGAAATTGTAGTATTTGGTAGCGCTGCTCTGATGGCAGGTAAGCGAGGCGCTAACCACAATTGAGCGACACTTGGTAGAGCCGCTATATGTATCGTTGTTGATGCCGACTTGGATTTTAGCAACCGAATGGAAGTGTTCATTTTGTCAAACGCCTCAGAAAGTTGATGTGCAACATCTTTACCTTCGTCGGTTACCATTACGCCTTGCGAGCGGCGCTCAAAAAGCGTCACACCTGCCCAGTCTTCAAGTGATTTGACATGCTGAGATATCGCGCCAGGCGTGACACACAATTCTTGTGCAGCCAGTGTAAAACCTCCCAACCGGGCGGCGGCTTCGAATGCGCGAAGGGCGTTTAGTGGCGGGCCATTTAGGCGTGGTAGAGCGACAGACAAATTTAGACTCAGTTTTTCTATGCCGATATTAAATAAAACTAGTTTGCGCGAATTACGAAGAAAACGCAATCTGTGATGAATAGAAGGAGAATGCCATGAATTTAAAGCCGAGGGCCTGGGTGCCCGGACACTGTGAAAAACTTTTTGCGGATATTGCTCAGAGAACTGCTGGCCAAAACTCGGCAGGGATAGCCTGCCGTTTACAAGAATTGGCTTCACAGAACCGCGAAATCCACGAAAAACAATGCTTCAACCTGAACCCGGCAACCAATATCATGAACCCGCGCGCTGAGGCAATCCAAGCCGCTGGCCTTGGCTCTCGCCCTTCCCTTGGATATCCGGGCGACAAATATGAAATGGGTCTTGAGGCCATCGAGGAAATCGAAATCATCTGCGCGGAACTTTGCGCGGAAGTATTTCAGGCAAATTATGCAGAAATCCGCGTACCTTCCGGCGCCATCGCAAACCTGTATGCCTTCATGGCGACCTGCAAGGCTGGCGATACGATCATTGCGCCTCCGGCAAGTATCGGAGGTCATGTTACCCACCATACCGCCGGTTGCGCCGGTTTGTATGGGCTTAGAACAGTTCCGGCGCCTGTAAATGCCGACGGCTATACCGTTGATATCGCCGGACTGCAGAAACTAGCCCATGAAGTGCGCCCAAAATTAATTACAATCGGGGCCAGCCTAAATTTGTTTGAACACCCTGTTGCTGAAGTTCGTGAAATTGCTGACGGGGTTGGTGCAAAGGTATTATTTGATGCGGCTCATCAATGTGGAATTATTGCCGGTAAGGCCTGGAAGAACCCATTGGCTGAAGGCGCACATTTGATGACCATGAGCACTTACAAAAGTCTGGGCGGACCGGCCAGTGGTTTGATTGTAAGCAATGAAGCAGACCTCGTTGAAAAGCTGGATGCCATCGCCTACCCCGGAATGACAGCAAATTTTGATGCCGCCAAATCTGCAGCGCTTGCGCTTACCATGCTGGACTGGCGGGATTTTGGCGTAGCTTACGCCAAAGAAATGATCGCGGTGGCTCAGGCTTTGGCAAAAGCACTGGAGGCACGGGGCTTAAAAATATTTGCCCGCGATTTTGGATATACAAACTCTCACCAATTTGCGGTAGAAGCAGCCGCATTTGGCGGCGGTCAAACAGCTGCGAAAAAACTTCGGCTGGCTGGATTTTTGGCCAGTGGGATTGGGTTGCCGATTGATGAAATACCGGGTGATCTGAATGGGCTAAGGTTTGGCACGCCGGAACTCGTCCGGTTTGGTGTAACCGTTGGAGATACCGAACAAATAGCAGATCTGGTAGCCCGTGCTCTGATGGCCGATGACCCCCGGTCAATTGCTGTAGAAACCAGCGAATTAAGGTCCTGTTTCTCTGAGTTGCATTACATGCACAATAAATAGTTCAAATGCGCGGACGGCCTATAAGCCGGATCTTGTCCTGGGCAGGTTACCCTATCCATGGATGACCATTCATCTATGCGTACCGTTGCCGGAACGCTTAAGCTGCCAACCCGGGCCTCTGGGCTAAGACGTCCCTGGGTTTGCACCCGTAAGGCCCCTATTTGGCATTGCTCCTGGTGGGGCTTGCCGTGCCGGTCCTGTTGCCAGTCCCGCGGTGCGCTCTTACCGCACCTTTTCACCTTTGCCGCGTAACACGCGGTAGTTTGTTTTCTGTGGCGCTTTCCCTTGGGTTTCCCCAGCCGGGCGTTACCCGGCACCATTGCCTTATGGAGTCCGGACTTTCCTCGGGGCGCAAACCCCGCAGCCATCCAGCCATCCGCGCATGCGTGACTTAGGGCGTTGGGAAAATTAGGTCAACCGGGTAACGGCGGGCAAGATTTTTGATCAATGACATATCCGCGACTTCCAATGGACCTTCTGCCCATGGTCGAAAGCGTTGACGGAACGCATTTAGCAGGGCCGCTAAATCATCAGTTTCCCGATAGCCGAAAATAGCCATTTCCGATAGAAATTCTTTACCATCAACAGCGTACGGTTCGGTACAGTTTGGCCAAACTGATAGTCCGGCAAGCGCCAACCGGCGCCAATCAAACCGACGCCCCGGATCGGATTTGCGCAAAAATGCTATATCGGAATGACCAATTACCTGTTGCGGGCGAATACTATGGCGCGCAAAAATATCTGACAGTAACCCTTCAAGTGAATTCAGTTGACGGGCACCGAAAGGTGTATTCCCATCATTTGCAAGTTCTATTCCAATTGAATTTGAATTCACATCACAGCAATTTCCCCAGCTTCCAATACCAGCATGCCACGCACGCTGATCCTCTTGGACCATCTGTATAACTGCCCCTTGTGCGGCAATAAGATAGTGCGATGAAACCTCGTATTCTGGATCACAAAGCCGTTCCAGCGCTTCTTCAACATTTGCCATCGCGGTGTAATGTAACACAACCAGATCGACGGACGCGCCCCCCCGCCGTTCACCAAAGTTTGGTGACGGGTGTTGCCTGATTTCCACCTAGTTGCGAACCGCCTGACGGAAAGGTGCCGGATCCCAAAAACAAGCAAACCCATCGCCATCAGGGTCAATGCCTTTACGATCGCGTTGTGGGCCGCCATTCTTCAAAAAAGCCTGCTGAGCAAGGTCAGAAGAAGGGTATTTTCCGCAATTTCGCTGATAACGATTACCTGCGAGGATGTTGGCCCGTTGATAAATTGACTGTCCAACCTGATTTGTTGTGGACAGAGCGAATTCAACAATTGATGGCCCGGTTCCGCCCCGTCGCGTTGGTAAGGCAGTGGGGGTGATCACCTGATACGCCTGTTGCTGAGTAGCGCGACGTTCGGCATCGCTTTCAATGGTTTCACGGGAGGCAACGGCGTCAAAGTCCTGTTCATCAGAAATCAGGGCAGTGTCGCGATCGGGTAATGTCGGGTCAGTTGTTGTTTCTGTAATATCGATCACGGTGGATGTGGACAAAGCATCTGTAGTTGCCTCTGGCCCGCTTGGCGAAACAGTTTCACTTGAAATTTCTGCGCCCAGTTGTATTGGCCCGGCTACAACAGTTTCAGATTGGCGTTGTTGCTGATAATTCTCAAGCGAATTGAAGCCAACCCCTTCGGCAGAATCTGGAACCGTGGGCGCGCAAGCGGCCAAAGCCAAAAAAAATATACCCGCAAATTTCACCTGCATAACAGACCCTTCCAGCCTTTGGTTAATCCAATTTACCACCATTTTACCGGTTTGGAAACAAACCCGGCGGCGCTTTCCATCACATAGGCGGCATTTAGCAATTCGCCTTCTTCCCAGGGGCGACCAATCAATTGCAGCCCCAATGGCAAGCCCTGTTTGTCAGCACCAACCGGTACCGAAATTCCGGGTAAACCAGCAAGATTGACGGTGACAGTAAAGACATCGTTCAAATACATCTGTATCGGGTCAGCATCGACCATTTCGCCCAATCCGAAAGCAGAAGACGGCGTCGCGGGGGTCAGGATTGAATTGATACCCTGTGCAAAGACATCATCAAAATCCTTTTTTATCAATGCCCTAACGCGCCGTGCCCGATTATAGTACGCATCATAAAACCCGGCAGACAGTACGTAAGTCCCGATCATTACCCGGCGCTGTACTTCCGGGCCAAACCCCTGTGCACGGGTCTTTTCGTACATTTCGGTGATGCCATCCCCGGCATCCAATTTGGCGCGGTGGCCGTAACGAACGCCATCGTAACGGGCCAGATTTGAAGAGGCTTCAGCGGGGGCAATGACATAGTATGCAGGCAGTGCGTATTTGGTGTGGGGCAGTGAAATGTCGATGATTTCGGCGCCCGCATCGCGCATCATTTCGATGCCCTGCTGCCAGAGATTTTCAATCTCGTCGGGCATCCCGTCCATGCGGTATTCTTTTGGGATGCCGATTTTCTTGCCTTTGATATCCCCGTTCAGGGCCGCTTCGAAATCTGGTACCGCCAAATCGATACTGGTGGAATCCTTTACGTCATGCCCACACATGGTTTCCAGCATGATCGCCGCATCACGCACCGATTTGGTCATCGGACCGGCTTGATCAAGCGAGCTGGCAAATGCCACAACACCCCAGCGCGAACAGCGCCCGTAGGTGGGCTTGATCCCAACTATCCCTGTAAAAGCAGCGGGTTGGCGGATGGAACCACCGGTATCTGTACCGATGGCGGCAAGGCAGAGATCGGCAGATACTGCGGCAGCGGAGCCACCCGAGGAGCCACCCGGTGTTAAAGCGGCGGTGTCATTTGTGCGGCGCCAGGGGCTGATTACATCGCCATAGGCTGAGGTTTCGTTGGACGATCCCATGGCGAATTCGTCCATGTTCAACTTGCCCAACATCACCGATCCGGCGTCAAAAAGGTTCTGGGTAATGGTGCTTTCATAACCCGGTTTAAAGCCTGCCAGAATGGCCGATCCGGCCTGACTGGGCACGCCTTTGGTGCAGAATAAGTCTTTGATTCCCAACGGTATTCCGCACATTGCCGGGGCGTCGCCGGCGGCGATACGTTGATCAGCAGCCTTAGCTTGTTCAAGGGCAATATCCGGTGTGTTGTGAACAAAGGCATTCAATGTTTTTGCCGCGTCAATTGCCCCCAGACAGGCGGTGGTCAGTTCAACGGATGTGACCGCACCTGAGCGCAGTTTGTCGCGGGCATCTGAAATGGTTAAGCTGTTGAGATCGCTCATTATTCAACGACCTTCGGCACGGCAAAAAAGCCTTCTCGGGCGTCCGGTGCATTGGCAAGAATCTGTTTCTGAATGCCGCCATCAGTAACCGCGTCAACGCGACGTTTTAGCCGCATGGGGGTAACGGATGTCATGGGTTCAACACCGTCAACATCCACTTCATTGAGCTGTTCAATGAAACCAAGGATGGTATTAAATTCGCTTGCCAAAGCCGGTAAGTCTTTGTTTTCGACACGGATTCTTGCCAGCTTGGCAACATGGGCGGCGGTTTTTGTATCTATCGACATGGCGGCCTTTCAGGGTTCTTAAACTGCGGTTTAGCGCCGCTTGCACAGAGCCGCAAGCATCGGGATGAAATGTGGTGGGTGTTTAAACTTTGTAACAAGTTTTGCCCCCCCGGTTTAAACTTTGTAACAAGGTATTTGCACCCTGTTTAAACTTTGTAACAGGGGTTTGCGCCGGGTTTTGGGTTTGAATTCTTAAAATTTTGTTGCGTTCGGGTGGTTAACAAAGGGCTGGTTTTCGCCGATGGGATAGACA
>CAZETX010000018.1:0-52888 GCA_964514925.1 uncultured Marinosulfonomonas sp. | reverse complement strand
TGCGCGGCGTTCTTCAGGGCTTTTTCATGGGCCAGCCAATTGGCCAGCGCGTTACTGGCCGCCGGGGATATTTGGGTTAGGCCAGCCAACGGCGCATGGCCCGTTCAAAGACACCAGCAAAGAATGTCAGCAGATCGGTGCCCTGGGTTGGTTTGAACTGATGCGGATCTTCTGAGCCAAAGACCAGCATACCGGGCAGGGTGCCGGGGCCGAAATCAAGCTTTAGGCAGGCCTCTGAGCGGATCCAGTCGGCATTTTTGCCGTAAATGTCACCGTTTTGTGGTTGAATTTGGCGTAGGGTAACGGATTTGGTCCGGGCCTTACGCCCCTGTGACAGGTATTCTTCGACAGCTCCCCTGGGCGCACTGACAAGCACTTCTTTCAGCGGTTTCAGACTGGCATCGTGATCGTCCAGTACGGTTTCCAGCACCAGACGCACCATATCCACCCGCATGATATCAGCGACCTCTGCCAGATCGGTCAGGAAATCAGTGAAATCGGTTGGTTCCAGCAATTGCAGGATGGCGCGGTGGATCACGTTGGTACCGGCCAGGTTTTCGTAAGCTGCAGCAATGACGCTGCGATGGGTGTCTTCCAGCCGGTCCAGCCGGGTTTCCAGCCGCTCAAGCGCGATACTGCGCAGATCAACAATATTGCCCCCCAGTGACGAGGGGTTGGCGGACATCAATGCACGCATCAGATCGGGATCTTCCAGAATAAAATCCGGGTCCGCTATAATCTTTTCGCGGATGTCGTCGGCTGCCTCGGCAGTATTTGTCATGTCAGACCCTTTGTTGCCCTGTCGGGCATCCCCGATCTTACAGAATTTTCTGACCTGTTTTTGCCCAATCAGCCATGAAGCCGTCCAGCCCTTTTTCGGTTAAGACGTGGTTTGCCATAGCTTTTATTACTTTTGGTGGCGCAGTTGCCACATCCGCGCCGATCAGGGCGGCGTCTTTCATGTGGTTGGCCGAGCGGATGGAGGCCGCCAGGATCTGGGTTTCAAAGCCGTAATTGTCATAGATTGCACGGATATCGGCGATCAGTTCCATGCCATCAATGTTGATATCGTCCAGCCGGCCGATGAACGGGGAAATGAACGTCGCGTCGGCCTTGGCGGCCAAAAGTGCCTGATTGGCGGAAAAACACAGGGTGACATTGACCATGATATCGTCAGCGCGCAGGGCCTTGCAGGTCTTCAGGCCATCCCATGTCAGGGGCACTTTGACAGCAATATTATCGGCAATTTTGGCCAGTTTGCGGCCCTGTTTCAGCATGGTTTCGGCGTCCAGCGCGGTGACTTCAGCCGAAACCGGCCCCGAAACGATGCCGCAGATTTCGCGGGTGACTTCCAGAATGTCGCGTCCGGATTTCAGGATCAGCGACGGGTTGGTGGTGACACCATCAGCCATGCCAAGATCGTTCAGTTCCCTGATGTCATCGACATCGGCGGTATCTACAAAAAATCGCATTTTTCAGGCCCCATGTATTTTAGAATGTATTTCATTATGTTTGGTAATGGCTTTTATCGTAGCTTAGGTGGCTCGGAAAGCGCAAAAGGCAAGACATGGGCAATGTTTCATTTTTTGATCAGGGTGATCTGGTTGGGGTTCTGACCACCCAGCCGCTTGACCGGGTGCTGGATTACAAAGCGCCCGAGGGTGGCTGCATGACCGGGGCGTTTGTTGAGGTGCCGCTGGGGCCGCGCAAGGTTCTGGGTGTGGTCTGGGGCCCCGGGGCGGGTGATTTTGACATTGCCAAGGTGCGCTCGGTCATTCGGGTGCTGGACGCCGCCCCGATGCAGGACGGCATGCGGGAATTTATCAGCCGGGTGGCGGATTATACCCTGACCCCGATGCCGGCGATGCTGCGGCTGGCCACCCGTTCCCCCGGTTTGGGGGACCCGGTATCAATGCGCAAAGTCTACCGTCTGGGCCGCGGTGAGGCAGACCGGCAGACCCCTGCGCGCAAGCGGGTATTGGCAATTTTGCAGGATTATCAGGGGCTGTCGTTCACCCTGAAAGAGCTGGCGGAAATGGCCGGGGTGTCAACTTCGGTGGTAAAGGGATTGGTGAAACAGGGGGTTGTCGCCGAGGAAGAAAGCCCGCGTGATCTGCCCTATCCGCGGCTTGACCCGGCATATGGCGGGGTTGAGCTGAGCGCCGATCAGGCGGTTGCGGTGGAACGCCTGCGCGCCAAGGTGAAGGCCGGGGCCTACGGCACCACCTTGCTGAAGGGCGTGACCGGATCGGGCAAAACCGAGGTTTATCTGGAAGCGGTGGCCGAAACCTTGCGCGCCGGGCGTCAGGCGCTGGTGCTGCTGCCGGAAATTGCCCTGACGGCAGAATTTCTGGCCCGCGTTGAGGCGCGTTTCGGGGTGCGGCCTGCGGAATGGCATTCCGGTGTTACCATGACTGAGCGGCGGCGCTGCTGGCGCATGGTCGGGGAAGGCGGCGCTGAACTGGTGGTGGGGGCGCGATCGGCGCTGTACCTGCCATTTCGCGATCTGGGCCTGATCGTGGTGGATGAGGAACATGACACCTCCTACAAACAGGAGGACGGCGTGGTCTATTCGGCGCGCGATATGGCGGTTTTGCGGGCCTCAATTAATGCGGCCCAGGTGATATTGGCCAGCGCCACGCCCAGCCTTGAAAGCTGGGCCAATGCCGAGGATGGCAAATATGAGCGCCTTGATCTGACATCACGCTTTGGGGTGGCAGAACTGCCGGAAATGCGCGCGATTGATATGCGCGCCGAGACCCTGCCGGGGAACCGCTGGATTTCCCCCACCTTGCAAAAAGCGGTGGCAGCGCGGGTTGCAGCCGGGGAACAGGCGATGTTGTTTCTGAACCGGCGCGGCTTTGCGCCGGTGACAATTTGCCGGGCCTGCGGGCATCAGATTGGCTGTGATCAGTGTGATGCGCGCATGGTGGAGCACCGGTTTCAAAAGCGTCTGATGTGCCATCAATGCGGTGAAACCAAACCAATGCCGCTGGTCTGCCCTGCCTGCGAGGCCGAGGACCGGCTGGCCCCGGTGGGCCCCGGTGTTGAGCGGCTGGGCGAAGAGGTGAGCGCGCTGTTTCCAGAGGCGCGGGTGGCGGTATTGTCGTCAGACCTGTTTGGCTCGGCGCGGGCATTGAAGGAACAGATACTGGCCATCGCCAAGGGGGCGGCGGACATCATCATCGGCACCCAGCTGGTGGCCAAGGGGCATAATTTTCCGCTGTTGACACTGGTGGGGGTGATTGATGCCGATCTGGGCTTGCAGGGCTCTGATCTGCGCGCCGCCGAGCGCACGTTTCAGCTGATGCGGCAGGTGTCGGGGCGCGCCGGGCGGGCCGAAAAGAAAGGCGAGGCATTGTTGCAGACCTTTCAGCCGGAACATGGGGTGATCCGGGCAATTCTGGCCGGTAATGAGGAAGAGTTCTGGCGCGCCGAGGCAGCTGAGCGCCGCGCCGCCGGGGTGCCGCCCTATGGGCGTTTGGCGGGGATTGTGTTGTCGAGCCCGGATATACAAGCGGTGTTTGATCTGGGTGCTGAAATGGCGCGCCATAACGCGCCTTTGCGCGCGGTTGGCGCACAGTTATTTGGCCCGGCACCAGCCCCGATTGCCCGTATTCGCGGCCGCCACCGGGTGCGGTTGCTGGTGAAGGCTGACAAAGGGGTGGCATTGCAGGGGGCGTTGCGCAAATGGGTGGCGCAGTTCAAACTGCCGGGGAATTTACGGTTGCAAATTGATATTGATCCGCAGAATTTTTATTGAAACCGGTGATTTGATTGAGGCGGGCAAGGCCCGCCATTAGATAAGCCCGTGCCGGGCGATTTGGGCTGCGCCCGGCGAGTATTTATCACAAAGAAAAGCCGGGTTGAAAAAGCTGGGTTGAATTAGCGCTTCTATCCGGTTGGTTATGGGCATATTGGGGATTTATGCAAATATTTTTGACAAAAAATGCCGCTGAATTGCCGCTTTGGCGCCGGCCGATATCGCTGTTGCTGCTGATGGCGTTTGCCATGCCGATTGCGTTTAACACATGGTCGGCCCTGCTGAACAACTTTGTGATTGAGGCGGCGGGGTTTACCGGGGTTGAAATCGGCTGGTTGCATTCGGTGCGCGAAATACCGGGGTTTCTGGCGGTCGGGGTCATTGCGCTGGTGATGTTTGTCCGTGAACAGGTTCTGGGCATTGTGGCGCTGATGATGCTGGGCGTGGCCACGGCGGTGACGGCCTGGTATCCGAGCATGGGCGGGTTGCTGACCATCACCATGCTGAGCTCCATCGGGTTTCACTATTATGAAACCGTGAACCAGTCATTGCAGTTGCAATGGATCGACAAGAAACGTGCGCCGCAATTGCTGGGCTGGATTGTGGCCGTAGGGTCGGGGGCATCATTGTTGGCTTACGGCCTGTTGGTGCTGACCTGGAAGAGTTTTGATCTGAGCTATAATTTTGTCTATCTGGTATCGGGGGGCTTTACCGCGCTGGTGGCGGTGTTTTGTCTGTTTGCCTATCCACAATTTGAGAGCCCGCACCGGCAGTTGAAAACCATGGTGCTGCGCCGCCGTTACTGGCTGTATTATGCGCTGCAGTTCATGGCCGGTGCCCGACGTCAGATTTTTGTGGTGTTTGCCGCCTTCATGATGGTGGAGCGGTTTGGCTTTGAGGTGCATGAGCTGACCGGGCTGTTCCTGCTGAATTACGCCGCCAATATGGTGTTTGCACCCCTGATGGGGCGCGCTGTTGGCGTCTGGGGCGAGCGCCGGGCACTGATATTTGAATATGTCGGGCTGATCGTGGTGTTTCTGGCCTATGGCGGGATCTATTATTTTGGCTGGGGGGTGGTTCTGGCGGCAACATTGTATGTGGTGGATCATATGCTGTTTGCTTTGGCTTTTGCGCTGAAAACCTATTTTCAGAAAATTGCCGATCCGGCGGATATTGCGCCCACGGCGGCGGTGGCCTTTACCATCAACCATATTGCGGCGGTGTTTCTGCCGGCCTTGCTGGGCTATCTGTGGGTGACCAGCCCCGGCGCGGTATTTGGGTTGGCGGCTGGCATGGCGCTGGTGTCGCTGTTGCTGGCAATGTTGATCCCGCGTCACCCTGAACCGGGGCATGAAACCGTGTTCTCAAGAAGACGTGAAAGTTTTGCCGCTTAATTTGGCCGGGTTTGGCCCTATATTAGTGTGGTATTCAGGAGGAGCAGGCGGATGTTTGGATTTGGCAAAACCGACAGGGTGACGGCAGACAATGCCTTGGCCGGGCGGGGTGCGGCGATTGCAACCGCGGACAGCCATTATGTATTTAAGCGCCCGCTGAGCGGGGATGTGCCCAATGGCATGGCCCAGGCGATGCTTGGCATGGGCTGTTTCTGGGGGGTGGAGCGGATTTTCTGGCAGCTGGACGGTATCTGGATGACCCGGGTTGGCTACGCCGCAGGCTTTACCCCGAACCCGACCTATCAGGAACTGTGCACCGGACAGACCGGGCATAATGAGGTGGTGCATCTGGTGTTTGATCCGGCGGTTCTGGGCTATGACGCATTGCTTCAGGCGTTTTGGGAGGGGCATGACCCAACACAAGGCATGCGCCAGGGCAATGACCGGGGCACGCAGTATCGCAGCGGGATATACACCTATGGTGAGGAACAGGCAGGGTTGGCGGCGGCCAGCCGGGATCTGTATAACGCGCAGCTTTCGGGTGCCGGGCTGGGGCTGATCACCACCGAAATTCTGCCGGCACCGGTGTTTTACCATGCCGAGGCAGATCACCAGCAATATCTGGCGAAAAACCCCGGCGGCTACTGCGGAATTGGTGGCACCGGGGTGAGTTGTCCGATAGGGGTCGGCGTCGCTTAGGTTTTCTGAGCGTTTGGACCGAACCGGGGAAGACATGCCAACATTTACCGCCTTTACCACCTTGAACGGGCGGGAGCCGGCAGAAAAGCTGGGCGCAGCATTGGAGCGGCTGGACCCGGAACCCATGGGGATCGGGGTGATTGCCATTGAAGATGGATCGGGCGACTGGGAGGTTGGCGGCTATTTCACCAATGCACCGGAAACGGCCGGGCTGGCGCTGCTGGCCGCGGCCTTTGGGGCGAAACCGTTTGTTGTGTCTGAATTGCCGGAAACCGACTGGGTCGCCCATGTGAAGCGGGAACTGTCCCCGGTCAGGGCGGGTCGGTTCTTTGTGTATGGCAGCCATGACGCGGACAGATTGCCGGCAGATGCCACCGGGTTGCTGATTGAGGCGGCCATGGCCTTTGGTACCGGGCACCACGGCACGACGCTGGGCTGTTTGCGGGCGCTGGACCGGCTGGTGACGGATGGGTTTCAGGCGAAAAGCGTCGCCGATATTGGCTGTGGAACGGCTGTTTTGGCGATGGCGGCGGCGCATTGTTATGACGCCGGCATCATTGCCAGCGATATAGATCAGGTGGCGGTGGATGTGGCAGCGGCCAATGTTAAGGCAAACGGGCTGACGGATCGGGTGAAATGCGTGCTGTCGGCGGGCTTTGATCACCCCGAACTGGCCGGGGCCGCACCGTTTGATCTGATATTTGCAAATATCCTGAAGCGGCCGCTGATTGAGCTGGCCCCGGCGATGTCCAAAGCCACATCTGAGGGAGGGTGCGTGATTCTGTCCGGCATTCTGACCAGTCAGGCGGATGCGATTGTGTCGGTTTATGCGATAAACGGCTACAATCTGCGGGAAAGGGCGGACATTGTCGACTGGACGACGTTGATTTTAGAGAAAATCCGCCGATAGCCTTCAAAATATGGCCAGGATGGGGCGCTTGCCTTACTAATGCCCGTATTGCCGCAGACTTTCAGCGTCACGGGCTTGGGTGAAGAGTAAAGAGGTTAATTATGGCTGATGCAAAACAACTGCAATTTGGACAACGGCTGCGTCGGATTGATCGCAACCACCGGAAACTTGCAAACGGATCGATCACATCAATGAACCATGACGGGCTGTTGATTGCCCGCCCGCTGCCGACAGATTTACGTCTGACCTGGCGCGGGGTTGCGTATATTGTGCTGACAGTGATGGCGTTCAAGATATTTCTGTTCGCCCAGATCGGCGCGGTTGCCTATCAGGAACGCGTGGTTGAGCTGCAAAACGGATCAATCGCCGCCCAGTTCGGTGCCTACGCCATGGCGGCAGACCCGATCACGGTCAGCTTTGCCAATGCCATCAGCGGTGCTGGCAACTAAACAAAGCCAATGCTTTAGCGAGACGAGGAAAGGCCACCCGATTTGGGTGGCCCTTTTTTTGGCGGTAACAAGGTTTGCGGGCTGATTTACATTCCGGCTTTGAAGCACAGAAGCGGGTCACCGGAGTGCTGGGTTTTCAGGGGATGGGCGAAATCCAAATTGTCGCAGAACCGGATTGGCCGAGCTTTGGTTGCAGCCAATACTGGCGGATTTTCTGGCAGACGGCCCAAACGTCTTATTTTGCAAAAACGGCGCTGGGGATATTACCGGTTCGGCTGGGGTTGCCCGGGATCGGATGGCTGGTTCTGCGCGATCTGAGAAACGGCGCAATGGTGCGTCATTTTCCGAATTTGCGGCACCTTTATTGCACCGCTTCCTTACCGGTTGTGTCCGGACGCCGAAAACCGGACGCCATTGCAGAGCATTGTAAACTGGCTGATGGCAGCTGCGAAAGAGACGCAAAGCGAGATTGACGCGCTAAATCGCTGAAATTTAGTGGGGAATATCACCGGAAGACAAAGGCCACCCGGATTGGGTGGCCTGATTTTTTTGGTCTGAACGCGTTTAACGATACATGTCGTCGATATCGCCCCGGGTCAGGCCGATATCTTCCAGCTCGCGCAGGCTAAGGGCGTTCAAGGCTTTACGGGTAACGCGCGCGTCGTTCCATATCGCAAATTGGTCCTTAAGGCTGGCAAAGGTGCGGGACAGAATTGAACCGCGGGTGTATGCGCCGGTACGGGGTGTGTTCAAATAGCTCATCTTAGTATTCCTAATGTCGGATTTAGCGGGTGATCATATCCAGATTGCCGCGGGTCAGGCCAATATCGGCCAGTTGGGAATCAGAGAGCTTGCCCAAAGATTTTTGGGTTGCGCGGCTGTCATTCCATGTTGAAATTGTGCTGAATACAGCGGTCAGGCGGCTGCCAAAGCGAGCGCCAGTCATTGCCGGGCGGGTTGTTTCAATTGTAGCCATCGTGGTGTTCCTTTAGGTTGGTGTGCTGCGAAATCTCATGTCTTAATTGCGCATCTATGCCCGCCTATGGTCTGCGACTAGTCCTCTTTTTTGCAACCCTTCTATGCGTTTTTTGCATATCGGTGATTTTAAGGTAAGCCGTTGGTTAATAAGCGTTAATCAGAAGTTTAAAGTGTCGCTATTGGGCGAAATTCTGACGGAAACTGTCCATGGGATGCGACCCCGGTGAAAAATGCAGGCCGGGAATAAAATTCAAGATGTTCTGGCGAATGTTCGCGTTTCGTGCTAATTGCGAAAAAAACCATAAGGGCAGGGAATATCATGCGTGTTTTGGGGATCGATCCCGGGCTTCGCAACATGGGCTGGGGCGTTATTGATGTGGATGGATCGCGCCTGAGCCATGTGGCCAATGGGGTGTGCAAATCAGATGGCGATGATCTGTCAGAGCGGCTGCTGAGCCTGTTCAATCAATTGACCGAGGTCTTGGGGCGGTTTGCCCCGGATTGCGCCGCCGTAGAGCAGACATTTGTGAATAAGGATGGCGCCGGGACGCTAAAGCTGGGGCAGGCGCGCGGCATAGCCATGCTGGTGCCGGCGCGGGCTGGTTTGTCGATCGGTGAATATGCCCCCAATACCGTGAAAAAGGCCGTGGTCGGTGTCGGCCATGCGGATAAGCGCCAGATTGACCATATGGTGCGCCTGCAATTGCCCGGGGTGGAAATTTTCGGGGCCGATGCGGCAGATGCGCTGGCCATTGCCATTTGCCATTCCCACCATGCCCAGTCTGCGGGACGTTTGGATGCCGCGTTGAAACGGGCCAGCGCATGATCGGTAAAATTTCAGGTCGGATTGATTATCGCGCCAGTGATCATGTGCTGATTGACGTGCGCGGGGTGGGCTATGTGGTGTATGTTTCCCAACGCACCATGGCCGGGTTGCCCGGTGCCGGGGAAGCGGTGGCGCTGTATACTGAATTGCTGGTGCGCGAGGATAATCTGCAATTGTTCGGTTTCACCACGCTGGTGGAAAAGGAATGGCACAAGCTGCTGATCGGGGTGCAGGGCATTGGCGCCAAGGCGTCTATGGCGATCTTAAGCGCGCTGGGCCCCGACGGGGTGTCGCGCGCCATTGCGCTGGGGGACTGGAATGCGGTCAAGGCGGCCCAGGGGGTTGGCCCCAAGATTGCGCAACGGGTGGTGAATGAACTGAAGGACAAAGCGCCGACGGTAATGGCCATGGGCAGCGCGGCGGCGCCAGCCGCCGCGCTGGTCGGCGACGAAGTCGACGAAAACCCGGTTATTGAAGTGGCAGTACCAGTTGTGAATGCCGGGCCCAGTGCCCAGGCGGACGCGCTGTCGGCCCTGCAAAACCTGGGCTATGGCCCTGGGGACGCGGCCGGTGCGGTGGCCGAGGCAGCGGGCGTCAGCCCGGATGCACAGGCGTCTGATCTGATCCGCGCCGCGTTGAAACTGCTGGCACCGAAAGGCTAGGGCGATGAGCGAGCCGGACCCAACATTGCGCCCCGAACCGCGCCCCGGCGACGCGGACCGTGCGCTGCGCCCGCAGGTGCTGGATGATTTCATCGGCCAGCAGGAATTGCGGGCCAATCTGAAGGTGTTCATCCAAAGTGCGCGCATGCGCGAGGAAGCCATGGATCACACCTTGTTCCATGGTCCCCCCGGATTGGGCAAGACCACGCTGGCGCAGATCATGGCGCGTGAGCTGGGGGTGAATTTTCGCATGACGTCCGGCCCGGTTCTGGCGAAAGCTGGCGACTTGGCGGCGATCCTGACCAATCTGGAAGCCCGTGATGTGTTGTTTATAGACGAAATTCACCGGCTGAACCCGGTGGTGGAAGAGGTTCTGTATCCGGCGCTGGAAGATTTTGAGCTGGATCTGGTGATCGGCGAGGGCCCTGCCGCGCGCACGGTGCGCATTGAATTGCAGCCCTTTACGCTGGTGGGGGCAACCACGCGGCTGGGGCTGTTGACCACGCCCCTGCGGGATCGGTTTGGTATCCCGACGCGATTGCAGTTTTACACAATCGAGGAATTACATGAGATCGTGACCCGGGGGGCACGGCTGATGGATATTGAGGCCGAACCCGACGGCGCATTGGAAATTGCAAGGCGGGCCCGGGGCACACCGCGGATTGCCGGGCGCTTGTTGCGCCGGGTGGTGGATTTTGCACTGGTGGAGGGCGACGGGCGGCTGACCCGCAAAATCGCTGACAGTGCGCTGACCCGGCTGGGGGTGGATAATCTGGGGCTGGACGGGGCGGACCGGCGTTATCTGAACCTGATTGCTGAGAATTATGCCGGCGGCCCCGTGGGGATCGAAACCCTGTCGGCGGCATTGTCTGAAAGCCGGGACGGGCTGGAAGATGTGATTGAGCCCTATCTGTTGCAGCAGGGGCTGATCCAGCGCACGCCGCGCGGGCGGATGCTGGCGGCCAAGGCCTGGGCGCATCTGGGTCTGGCCCCGCCAAAGCCACCGGGGCAAAGTGAGTTGTTTGGGAAATAGGATTTCCGGATTTCCGGGGTGAAAAAGGGGATGGTTTTGGGGAAGCTGCAAAATTTTAGCGCACGTTTGCTGCTGTTGGCGTTTGTTTCACTGTTTGCGGTGCCTGTCTGGGCCGGACAGGACGGCATTGCAACACGCGCCGGACTGGCCCGGATCGTGGATGGGGCCGGGGGTACCAGAATGCTGATGGTGGGCGACGTGCCTGTGTCACTGCCCGATGATCCTTTCAGCGCGTTTATCGCTGAAAAGCTGGGGGATTTGTTGCTGGTACTGTATTCACAGGGCGGCAATGCCTGCCCGGCATTTTTTGTCTGGGTGCATGCGGTGCCCGGTGCGGTGCGCAGCACCCAAGGCTTTGGCACCTGCGCCGATCAGTATACCCTGAGCAATGACAGCGAAACTGTCAGCCTGACCATGGTGTCATTTGTGCCGGGGCAGGGCGATGTGACGTTTATCTATGATGGCCGCAACCCGGTGCGCGAAGTCCAGAACCCGCTGGCCGCATCCGGCATGGCACCGGGGGATGGCTGGGATTTCTGGATTGGACGCCACCCCTATGAGCTGTTTAACGCTGCCGATTTACAGGCGGAATTTGTGAAACTGATGGGGCAGGCCGCCCTGACCGATGCGCAAAGAATGATGGCCGTTGCCAATAACATGGAACAGGTGGGTAACTGGATTGTCGGCACTGGCTGTCAGGCGCATATGTGCGGGGTCAATGTGGCGGCTGTGGCGCTGAACCTGAGCGATGGCCGGGTGTTGGTGGCACTGGTTCAGGGCGACGCGCCGGCGCGTTTGTGGGGCGATCCAAAGGGTGAGTTACCCGGTGTGATTGCGCAGCTGATTGCCGGGAAACTGTAAGTTTGGCCGGGGAAACGACCTTGATGACGCCCGCACAGGTTCAGGCGCTGTTTGAAGATGGTGGCGGAAATTTTCGGTTTGCCCGCTGGTCGCGCCCGATCGTGCCGGTGGTTTTTGGTGTGGAGGAGGCGACGCTGGCGGTTGTGAAGGGCGCCATTGAGGCGGTGGCAGGGCTGGCCGGGCATCAACTTGCTGAAACTGACCCTGAAATGGGGGCAAATCTGATGATTTTCTTCCTGCGCGATTGGGATGAAGTGACCTCGGTGCCTGATCTGGAGCATCTGGTTCCGGAATTGCCCGGTAAATTGCACCAGCTGAAATCCGACGGCGCAAACCAGTATCGGCTGTTTCGGTTTGAGGAAGACGGGTCGGTTCGGGCGGCGTTTCTGTTCCTGCGGATGGATGGCATACTGTCGGAAATGGCGGCGGTGGATCTGGCGCTGGGTCAGGCGGTGCGGCTGATCCTGGTCTGGGGGCAGATGGCATTTGCGAAGGTTTCGCCGCTGGCAACCCTGAACGGGCAATCGGTTTTACGACCGGAAATTGCCGCCCTGGTTAAGGCGGCCTATCAACCGGAACTGCCTGCCGGATCTGAAGATAAGGCAATGGCGCTGCGGCTGTTTGCGCGGTTGAATATTATAGATGCCGATCTCTCAGCGTCGCCTGACGGCGGCGATGATCAGTGATAAAAGGTATCCGCCAAAACCGATCAGTATCAGCCCATAGGCAAGCGGAACAAGAAAAAACGCCTCTTGCAGGGTGCCGTTTTCATCAATCGAGCTGCCAATCAGCCGGTAGCCGACCCCGCTGGCTATGCCCAGCAGGCCAATGGTCAGTAATATGGTTTTAACGCGCATGTGCCGGGCTTTGCTCTGGTTTTAGGACTGTGCCGGATATAGGTAGGACCACAGGAATAACAAGTGACGAAAACAGCCGGTCCGGGCAGAGGTGAACGTGCAACATCAGTTTGATCTGAGGGTCTATTATGAGGACACCGATCTGGCGGGGATCGTGTATTACGCTAATTATCTGAAATTTATCGAACGCGCGCGCAGTGAATTTGTCCGTGATCTGGGGATTGACCAGAAAGCCCTGCGTGAGGTCGAAGGCGTGGTTTTTGCCGTGCGCCGGGTGGAAGCGGATTATCTGCAACCGGCGCTGTTTGATGATGAACTGACGGTTCGGACCAGCCCCGAGGCTGTCGGGGGCGCGCGTCTGGTGTTGCGACAGGATGTACTGCGCACGGGTGTTGTGCTGTTTTCGGCGCTGGTGACACTTGTGGCGCTGAACCGGGCCGGTGTTGCCACCCGTATGCCAGCAAATATTCGCTTACTTTTGCAGTAAATCGCGCGGTTCCGGGTTGGGATGACGCAGATGTGTTGGCATTCCCCCTAAACTTGCGATAGTTTGCGTGCCAATCAGAGCCGCAACAAGACGGCCAACAAAATGAGCAGGTAAAATGGAAACGGAAACCCTTGCGATCGCGCGGGAGATTGATTTCTCTTTTTTAGCGTTGTTTTTGCGTGCCACGCTGATTGTGAAGCTGGTGCTGATTATGCTGGTTATCGCCTCTTTCTGGTCGTGGTCGATCATAATTCAGAAACACCTGAACTACCGCCGGGCGCGCGCTGCGTCGACCGATTTTGACGAAGCCTTCTGGTCTGGCGAGCCTTTGGATGAACTGTATGATAAGATCGGGGCCAATCCATCGGGCCCTTCTGAAACCATATTTTCGGCCGGCATGCTGGAATGGCGTCGCAGCCACCGGGATGACGGCGGGTTGATTGCCGGGGCGCAATCACGCATCGACCGGTCAATGGATGTGGCGATATCCAAAGAGGTTGAAAAGCTGAACGGTGGCCTGTCATTTTTGGCCACGGTCGGATCAACCGCACCGTTTGTTGGCCTGTTCGGCACGGTCTGGGGCATCAAGAACGCCTTTGAGGAAATTGCCATTCAGCAGAACACCAATCTGGCGGTGGTGGCACCCGGAATTGCCGAGGCGCTGCTGGCCACCGGCATGGGGCTGCTGGCGGCGATACCGGCGGTGATATTTTACAACAAGCTGACGGCGGATAGTGAGCGCATCGTGTCAGGCTATGAGGCCTTTGCCGATGAATTTGCCACCATCCTGAGCCGCCAGCTGGACAGCTGAGATGGCCGGGGGCGCGGTTCAGCGCGGCATCAGCGGCAGGCGGGGGCGGCGACGCAACCGGGCGCGGGTAATGTCAGAGATCAACATCACACCGTTCGTGGATGTGATGCTGGTGTTGTTGATCATCTTCATGGTGGCGGCACCGCTGTTGACCGTTGGTGTGCCGGTGGAACTGCCAAAAACCGCCGCGACGGCGCTGCCGACAGAACAGGAAGAACCCCTGACGATTACGTTAACGCTGCAGGGTGGGCTGATGATCCAGACCACCGAAACCGCGCCGGAGGATCTGATTGGAAAGCTGCGGGCAATTTCTGTGGAACGGGCCGACGACAAGATATTCCTGCGCGCCGACGGGGCGATCCCCTATGAGCGGGTGATGCAGGTTATGGGCGCGCTGAATGCCGGTGGGTTTCGCAATATTGGTCTGGTGACCGACGCTGGTGGGCCCAGTTTTGATGGCGCCCAAGAGAATGACGGCTAGGGTGGCGCGGGGTGACACGGGGTGCATATATATCGGGACTTGGCCATGGCGGGCTGATCCTGTGGGCGCTGTTTGGCGGATTTTTTCTAAGTGCGCGCGATCCGCTGCCGGTGCAGGCCTCTGACGTGTCGCTGATCTCAAGCGAAGAATTCGCCGCCCTGACATTGCCCAATGAAGCCCCGGTTGTGCCATTTGATACCCCGGTACCGGTTGAACCCGCAGCGCAGGAAGATGCACCGGAAATTCAACCTGTTGTAGATGAAACGCCGGAACCGCCAAAACCCGAAGAGGTAGTACCGCCGGAAACCGAAACCACGCCGCTGGTGCCAGAACTATCGCCTGAGGCGGAAGTGACTGATCAGCCACCGGTGATTGCACCGCCCCCGGCACCGGAAACGCCCCCCGATATTACCAACACCGAAGATGAGCCGAAACCCGCGCCAGCCCCGCGTGTGGCACCAGAGGCCGCGGCCAAGCCGGAACCGGATGTGGAAGTTGCTGATACCGCCGCCCCGGAAGTGGCCCCGGATGAGGCGGCTGAAACCGTGGCCGAAGAAACCCCGGCCACCGCCCCCCAGGAAGCCGCAACCGAAATAGTAACCGAGGCCGAAACCCCCAGCGCCGCGCCGGCTGTTTCGGCGCGCCCGACAGCGCGCCCGACACGCCCGGTACAGGTGGCTGAACCAGATGAGGAACCGCCCCATGATCCGGTAGAGGATGCGGTTGCCGAGGCGGTGACCAGCACCGCGCCCGCGCCGGTTCAGCCAACAGGGCCGCCCCTGACCGGCAGCGAAAAGGCAGGTTTTCGCGTGGCTGTTGGCAAATGCTGGAACGTGGATAACGGTTCGGCAGCGGCGCGGGTGACGGTGACAATTGGTTTCAGTCTGGATCGCGCCGGTAAAGTCGTGCAGGGGTCTTTGGACCTGATCACCACAAGTGAGGGCGACGGTATTGCCAAAAAAGCCGCCTTTGAAGCGGCCCGGCGGGCGATAATCCGCTGTGGTGCGAAGGGCTTTGATTTACCGCTGGAGAAATTTTCCCAGTGGCAGGATATAGAAATGACGTTTAATCCCGAAGGGATGAGGATCAGATGAGAACGATAATTGCGACACTGCTGGCTTTTGGGCTGCTGGCCGGGATGCCTGCGATTGCCCAGCAAAGCAACGGGCCATTGCGCATTGAGATCACCGAAGGGGTGATCGAACCCCTGCCGGTGGCGGTGCCGAATTTTATTGCAGAAAATTCGCAAGCGACTGAATTGGCGGTGAATATCGCGCGGGTAATCGCGGCTGATCTGACCGGCACCGGGCTGTTTCGGGAAATTCCGCAGACCGCGTTTATTTCCAGCCCCACCAGTTTTTCAGCCCCGGTTCAGTATTCCGACTGGAAGGCGATTAATGCCCAGGCGCTGATTACCGGTGCGGTGAATTTAGGCAGTGACGGCAATATTTCTGTAAAGTTCCGGGTGTTTGACGTGTTTTCGGATGCGCAGCTGGGGGATGGGTTGCAGTTTGGCGGCTCTGCCGACAGCTGGCGGCGCATGGCCCATAAGGTGGCCGATGCGGTCTATAGCCGGATCACCGGTGAGGGCGGATATTTTGACAGCCGGATTGTTTTCGTGTCGGAAAGCGGCCCCAAAAGCCAGCGTGCCAAACGGTTGGCGGTGATGGATTATGACGGCGCGAATATTCAGTTCCTGACCGACGCCAGCGCCATTGTACTGGCGCCGCGGTTTTCCCCCACCGGGGACCGGGTGCTGTATACCAGCTATGAAAGCGGGTTTCCCAAGGTCAATATTCTGGATGTCGGTACCATTGAGCGCCGGGCGCTGAATGTGCAGGCCGAGGCACTGACATTTGCGCCGCGTTTTGGCCCGGATGGCAGTTCGGTTGTGCTGTCACAATCACAGGGCGGCAATACCGATATTTACCGCACCACGGTGGATGGCGGGGCCATGGTGCGCCTGACCTCCAATCCGTCGATTGAAACCGCGCCGGGGTTTTCGCCCGATGGCAACCGCATTGTCTTTGAAAGTGACCGCAGTGGGTCACAACAGCTGTATGTCATGCCCGCCAATGGCGGTGAGGCGACGCGGATCAGCTTTGGCAAGGGGCGCTATGGCACCCCGGTCTGGTCACCGCGCGGTGATCTGATTGCCTTTACCAAACAGGCCAATGGCCGGTTCCATATTGGCGTGATGCGCGTTGATGGCAGTGAAGAACGCCTGCTGACCGCATCGTTTCTGGATGAGGGTCCGACATGGTCGCCCAACGGCCGGGTGATCATGTTCACCCGCGAGAGCAAAGGCGCAAATGGCGCGCGTGCGCTGTATTCTGTGGACATCACCGGGCGCAACCTGCGCCGGGTACCACTGGAGGGTGCAGGGTCCGATCCGGCCTGGTCACCGCTATTACGATAGTCTGCATTTCCAATCCGCAGGCGGAATGTTAGAATAGATAAAAATGAGCAGTCAAAAACGGGAAAACCCAGATGATTATTAACAGCAAGATTATACTTTTGGCCTCGGCTTTGTTGCTGAGTGCCTGTGCGGGCACCGACCGGTTCGGTGGCACGGATGCAAATGGTGCAAATGGCGCCGGCGATGCTGCTGATCCAAACAGCATGGCCTATTTTCAGCAAACCATCGGTGATCGGGTGTTGTTCCCGGTTAATCAGCATACGCTGACACCGGAAGCCAGCATTGTGCTGGACCAGCAGGCCACATGGCTGATGAACAACGCTGAATTCAACGCCGTGATCGAAGGCCATGCCGACGAGCAGGGCACGTCGGCCTATAACCTTGCGCTAAGCGGTCGCCGGGCCAATTCGGTGATCGAATATCTGGTCAGCCGTGGGGTCGCTGCCGGGCGTTTGCAGGCCCTGCCACTGGGCAAGGAACGCCCGATCGCGATTTGTAGTGAAGAAAGCTGTTACAACCAGAACCGGCGCGCAGTCAGCGTGATTGCGGCGGGTGGTCTTAGCTAGGTAAGGGGCTGATTATGCAGCGGTTTTACGGTGTTTTATTGGTGATTAGCCTGGCCTTTGGGCCGGGTGGTGCAGCATTGGCGCAGTCACAGGACGAAACGCTTGCCGACATCCGGCAGCAATTGTCGGTGTTGTTTGTTCAGTTGCAACGGCTGAAGCGAGAGCTGTCAACAACCGGCGGTGTCAGTGCCGTGCAAACCGGTGGCACCATCCTGCAGCGGTTTGATCAGCTTGAGGCCGAACTGGTGCGCCTGACGTCCAAAACCGAACAGCTGGAAAACCGTATCAACCGGGTGGTCATTGATGGCACCAACCGGGTCGGAGATCTGGAATTTCGACTGGTGGAACTGGAGGGCGGTGACATCAGCCAGCTGGGGGAAACCAGCACCCTTGGCGGTGACATGGACATGGCGATGATTGGTGTGGCGACCCCGGCTGATTCTGCTGCCGATACCGGTGATGTGCCGGAAATGGCAATGGGGGAGCAAAGTGATTTTGATCTGGCGGTCGACGCGCTGGAGGCAGGTGAATTTGCCCAGGCAAATTTGGCGTTTACCGCGTTCACCGACACCTATACCGGCGGCCCCCTGACCGGGGATGCGCATTTTTTTCGCGGTGAGGCGCTGTTTGGGCTGGGGGATACTGCCAATGCGGCGCGGGCCTATCTGGAAAGCTTTTCCGGTTCCCCCAACGGCGCGCGGGCACCGGATGCCCTGTATCGTCTTGGGGTGGCCCTTGGCGATTTGGGACAGGCAAATGAGGCCTGTATTTCCCTGCGCGAAGTGGGTGTGCGGTTTCCCGGGGCAAGCGTTGTCACCGATGCCGAGGCCGCCATGTCAGGGTTGAACTGTCAGTGACGCTGGCGGCGCGATTTGGCCAGTCTTTAACATGTTTGCTGGGCGAAACTGCGGTTTGCAAAATTGGCGTCGCGGTTTCCGGGGGCAGTGATTCAACGGCGCTATTACATCTGGTTGCGGACTGGGCGCGTGGTTCGGGGTGCAAGATTTTTGCGGTCACCGTGGATCATCGGATGCGGGATGCCTCCGCGGCTGAAGCCAGGCAGGTGGCGGGGCAGTGTGCAGCGCTTGGGATCAGCCATGAAACGCTGATCTGGGAAGGCCGCGAAAGCCACGGGAATTTTCAGGATCAGGCGCGTCAGGCGCGCTACCGGTTAATCAGTGAATGGGCGCGTGGGCTGGGAATTGCCCATGTTACATTGGGCCACACCCGCGATGATCAGGCGGAAACCGTGCTGATGCGGCTGCTGCGCGGTTCCGGCGTTGATGGATTGTCAGCGATCCCTGTTGTGCGAAGTTCTGAACAGGTGCATTGGCTTCGCCCGGTTTTAGGGCTCGGGCGCGAAGAATTGCGCGCCTGTTTGCGCGAATTGGGCGTGGATTGGTCAGAAGACCCCAGTAATCTTGACCCGAAATATGACCGCGTGAAGCTGCGCAACGCTTTGAAAATACTGGAGCCTTTAGGATTTGACGCGGCCGGGTTGGCAGAGACTGCCACGCGTTTGGCCGATGCGCGACTGGTGTTGGAACAGGCCGCGTTAAGGGCGCTGAAGGAAATTGCGACAACACGCGCCGGATCGGTATTTTTTGAAACCGAAGGCTTGCGAACACTGCCAAAGGAAACCAGACGCCGGGTGATGGCACACACGCTTTGCTGGATATCGGGCAATCCATACCCGCCACGCCATTCAGCATTATTGCGGCTTGAGGCGGATATTTGGGATATGTCCACCACAACCTTGCATGGCTGTCTGATCACACCAAAAAATGAACAAATCATTTTTGGGCGGGAACCAGCCGCGATTTCTGACATTTGTGCGAAACCAACAGAGTTATGGGATGGTCGATGGCTGCTATCCGGGCCCGAAATGTCAGGGGCTGAAATTCGTATGATCGGGGATAAGGGATTGAAATCATGTCCGGAATGGCGTGAATCGGGGTTGGACAGGGCAACGGTTTTAGCAACGCCTGCGGTTTGGAATGGTGCTGAATTGCTGGCCGCACCGCTGGCCGGGTTAAGCAATGGATGGCGCGCTAAATTGAAGCAGAATGAAGATCATTTCTATAGTTCGGTTTTATCGCATTGATCTAACCGTATTCATGCCTATTTTAGATGGTAAGCCGCAAATTGCGGAATATATAGGTTTTACGAAGGAGAGTTGCCTTGGGTAACGCACGAAATATCGCTTTTTGGGTCGTCTTGTTTTTGTTGATCCTGGCGTTGTTCAATGTCTTTAGCGGTGGTCAGTCTACCATCAGTTCCCGCTCGGTCAGCTATTCGGATTTCATCGCGTTGGTGGATGATGGTAAAGTTGCGCAAGTAACGCTTGACGGCGAAAAGGTTTTGTTCCGGGGCAGTGATGGTCAGGAATATATTACCATCCAGCCACGCGGCGCTGAAGTGACGGACCGTTTGATCGACAGCAATGTGCCGGTAACGGCCAAGGCGCAGGAACAATCGGGCCTGTCCTCTGTCATTATGACGTTCCTGCCGTTTCTGTTGCTGATCGGGGTGTGGATATTCTTTATGAACCGGATGCAGGGCGGCGGCAAAGGCGGGGCCATGGGCTTTGGCAAAAGCCGCGCCAAGCTGCTGACCGAAAAGCAGGGCCGCATCACCTTTGATGATGTCGCGGGCATTGATGAGGCCAAGGAAGAGCTGGAAGAAATCGTTGAATTCCTGCGCAACCCGCAGAAATTTTCCCGCCTTGGTGGGCAGATCCCCAAGGGCGCGCTGCTGATCGGCCCGCCGGGTACCGGTAAAACACTGCTGGCGCGTGCCATTGCCGGTGAAGCCGGGGTACCGTTTTTTAATATTTCGGGTTCCGATTTTGTGGAAATGTTTGTCGGCGTCGGTGCAAGCCGGGTGCGCGACATGTTTGAGCAGGCGAAAAAGAATGCGCCGTGTATTGTGTTTATCGACGAAATTGACGCTGTGGGCCGTTCGCGCGGTGCCGGATATGGCGGCGGCAATGACGAACGTGAACAGACACTGAACCAGTTGCTGGTGGAAATGGACGGCTTTGAGGCCAATGAAGGCGTCATCATTCTGGCCGCCACCAACCGAAGCGATGTGCTGGATCCGGCACTATTGCGCCCCGGTCGATTTGATCGGCAGGTTCAGGTGCCAAACCCGGATATCAAAGGTCGTGACCAGATTTTACAGGTTCACGCCCGCAAAGTGCCATTGGGACCGGATGTTGATCTGCGCATTATCGCGCGCGGCACACCGGGATTTTCCGGCGCCGATCTGGCCAACCTGATCAATGAAAGCGCGCTGGGTGCCGCCAAGATCGGGCGCCGGTTCGTCACCATGGAGGATATGGAAAGGGCCAAGGACAAGGTGATGATGGGGGCCGAGCGGCGTTCCATGGTGATCACGCCTGAGCAAAAGGAAAAGACCGCCTACCATGAGGCCGGCCATGCCATTGTTGGTATTTCCCTGCCCAAATGTGACCCGGTCTATAAGGCAACCATCATTCCGCGCGGTGGTGCGTTGGGCATGGTGGTGTCGCTGCCGGAAATTGACCGTCTGAACTGGCACAAATCGGAATGCGTGCAAAAACTGGCCATGACCATGGCCGGTAAAGCCGCCGAGATTATCAAATACGGCGAAGACGATGTGTCCAACGGCCCGGCGGGTGATATTCAACAAGCCTCAACTTTGGCCCGCGCCATGGTGTTGCGCTGGGGCATGTCTGACAAGGTTGGTAACATTGATTACCAACAGGCCCATGAAGGCTATATGGGCAATGGCGCCGGTGGATTGTCGATTTCCGCGGCGACAAAAGAGCTGATAGAAGAAGAAGTGAAAGCGCTGATCGACGAAGGCTATGCGACCGCGTTTTCCATCATCAAAAAGAAAAAGAAAGAGTTTGAGCGCCTGGCGCAGGGGCTGCTGGAATATGAGACCCTGACCGGGGATGACATCAAGAAAGTCATCAAAGGTGAGCCGCTGACTTCGGGCGATGACGACGATGACAGCCCGGACGAGGGAAGTGCACCGTCTTTGACGGCCATTCCAAAAACCAAACCCAAGCCCAAGCGCAAGCCAAAGGGTGGGCTGGAGCCGGTTACTTAAGGCTAAAACGCATTCCTAAAAAGCCGCGACGCCATCTGGCCTCGCGGCTTTTTTTGTGACTATATGGCGGCGAATATTGGGGGCGATATGCCGGCACTTAATCCAACGGACCATTGTGGAGTTGTTGAATGGCTGGGTCGGTTGCCGGACCGGGCAGACAGCCTGCGCTCAACTTCTGTTGCGCAGTTTCTGGTCGGTTTTGCCGGCATCGATACGGATGATCACGCCGGTTTGACGCGGCCTTCCTGCAGCCGGATGTCCGGGCAATACCCGGTTGGCACGCTGATCCGAAATACCCGGCAGGTTTCGATCCTGAGCGCCGAAGAACTGGTGATCATTGCCAAGAATATGGGCCTGCCCCGGGTTGATCCCGGCTGGCTTGGGGCGTCGGTTGTGATCCGTGGCATCGACGATTTCAGCCACTTGCCACCCGGCGCGCGTCTGCAATTTGACAGCGGTGCGACGCTGGTGGTGAACCTGCAAAACGGCCCCTGCCACCTGCCTGCCAAGGTGATTGATCAGGACGCGCCGGGTAAGGGCGGGGGTTTTAAGGTGGCCGCCAGGAACCTGCGCGGTGTCACGGCATGGGTTGAACGGGTTGGGCCGATCCGGGTGGGCGATGGCATGCGTTTGCACGTGCCGGATCAACGGGCATGGCAGGGCAACTGATGCCAGAGCCGTTCAAAAACTGGTTTGGCCCCGAAATGGTGCAGGCAATATCAAGCAATCTGGCCCGGGTAAGTGATGGGTTTGATGCGGCTCTGTTTGAGGCCCGCGCGCTGGACGGTCTGGAAAAGCTTGAGCTGAAGCAACGCTCTGAGCAGTTTTCATTTGCCGTTGAAGCGGCGATGCCCGGCGATTTCGTGCAAACCGTTGATGCGTTCGTGGCCGCGTTGCACCCGGAAAAACAGGCCGAATTTTCTGAGATGAAAAGCGACGATACCGGGCTGGCGAATTTCGCACTGATGCCGCTGGGCAGTTTCATTGCGCGCAACGGGTTGGACCGGCCCGAATTTAGCCTGACCGCACTGCGTGAAATGACCATGCGCGGCAGCTCTGAATTTGAGGTGCGGCCGTTTTTCCGTGATCATGGCGAATTGACGCTGAAAGCGGCGCGAAAATGGGCGCGCGATGCGAACCTGCATGTGCGAAGGTTAGCATCCGAAGGCAGCAGGCCACGCCTGCCCTGGGGCATCCGGCTGCATGATTTTGTGCGTGACCCGGCCCCGATCCTGCCAATTTTGGAAATGTTGCGCGATGATCCGCACGAATACGTGCGCCGCTCAGTTGCCAATAATCTGAATGATATTGCCAAGGATCACCCCGATCTGGTGGCGGATCTGGCCCATGACTGGCTGCAGGGGGCCAACCCGAACCGGATCAGATTGGTGAAACACGCCTGCCGTAGTTTGATAAAGCAGGGCCATCCGCAGGCATTGGCGGCGTTTGGGTTTAAGCCACCTGATCTGAGCAGAACCGGTGTTTCAATCAGCCATGATGTGGTCAGGCTTGGCGACAGTCTGGGGATTGAGTTGGAGATTAAGGCAGCGGGTGGGCCGCAGCTGTTATTGGTGGATTATGTGCTGCATTATCTGCGCGCCAATGGCAGTCAATCGGCGAAGGTTTTCAAATGGTGCGAATTGAGCCTGAAGGCTGGTGAGACCCGGATATTGACGAAAACCCACCCCTATCGGAAAGTCACCACGCGCAAGGATTATGCCGGCGCGCATCGGCTTGGGGTTCAGGTGAATGGTCAGGAAATCGGATCAGTTGAGTTCACACTGGTGATCTGAACCACGAAGCCGTGTGTATGGCGATTTCGCTATTGTTAATGTCGTAATTGCGCCGCTGTATGCAATTGTCTACCACTACTATAATTATTATGAATTAAGCCCATTATTCGGAGCCCCCATGGCCTATAAATCAGACATTGAGATCGCCCGCGCAGCTACAAAATTGCCAATTCAGGAAATTGGCGCGAAAATCGGCATCGGATCGGATGATCTGCTGCCCTATGGTCATGATAAAGCCAAGGTCAGCCAGAGCTTTATCGACGGGGTTCAGGGCAAGAAGAACGGCAAGCTGATATTGGTGACAGCGATCACGCCGACACCGGCGGGGGAGGGTAAAACCACCACCACGGTTGGCCTGGGTGACGGGTTGAACCGGATCGGGAAAAACGCAGTTGTTTGTATCCGAGAAGCATCACTGGGCCCGTGTTTCGGTATGAAAGGCGGGGCCGCAGGTGGTGGCTATGCGCAGATTATTCCGATGGAGGAAATGAACCTGCACTTCACCGGCGATTTTCACGCCATTACATCGGCGCATAATCTGCTGAGTGCGATGATTGATAACCATGTTTACTGGGGCAATGAACTGGACATCGATATCCGCCGCATTGCCTGGAAACGCGTTGTGGATATGAATGACCGGGCGTTGCGCCAGATCACGGCGTCGCTTGGCGGCGTGGCCAATGGTTTTCCGCGCGAAGCCGGATTTGATATTACCGTGGCGTCTGAAGTTATGGCCTGTCTGTGTCTGGCCAATAATCTGAAGGACCTGCAAAAACGCCTTGGTGATATCATCGTCGCACAGCGCCGCGATCGCAGCCCGGTTTACGCCCGCGATCTGAAGGCCGATGGCGCCATGACGGTTCTGTTAAAAGACGCAATGCAGCCCAATCTGGTGCAGACGCTGGAAAACAACCCGGCCTTTGTGCATGGCGGCCCGTTCGCCAATATCGCCCATGGCTGCAATTCGGTGATTTCGACCACAACAGCCCTGAAGCTGGCCGATTATGTGGTGACCGAGGCAGGCTTTGGTGCCGATCTGGGGGCTGAAAAGTTTATGAATATCAAGTGCCGCAAGGCCGGGCTGGCGCCCGATTGCGTGGTGCTGGTGGCAACGGTTCGGGCGATGAAGATGAACGGCGGCGTGGCGCGGGCCGATCTGGGGCCGGAAAACGTGGCCGCCGTTACCGATGGCTGCCCCAATCTGGGGCGTCACATCGGCAATCTGAAATCTTTCGGTGTGCCGGTTGTGGTGGCGATCAACCATTTTGTCACCGATACAGATGCCGAAGTGCAGGCGATCAAAGATTATGCAGTTGGGCAAGGCGCCGAGGCGATCCTGTGCCAGCATTGGGAAAAGGGCAGCGAGGGGACCGTTGAACTGGCCACCCGAGTTGCTGAGATTGCGGATTCGGGTGCCAGCCAGTTTGCCCCGCTTTATGCCGATGAATTGCCGCTGATGGAAAAGATTGAGCGGATTGCGAAATCAATTTATCGTGCGGATGAGGTGATCGCGGATAAGAAAATCCGTGATCAGTTGCGCGCCTGGGAAGAGCAGGGCTATGGCGAATTACCGATTTGCATGGCCAAGACGCAGTATTCATTCAGCACCGACCCGACGTTGCGCGGGGCCCCCACAGGCCATTCCGTGCCCATCCGAGAGGTACGCCTGTCGGCCGGTGCCGGGTTTGTTGTGGTGGTCTGTGGTGAGATCATGACCATGCCGGGCCTGCCGCGTGTGCCCTCGGCAGAGGCGATCATGCTGAATGATGCCGGTAATATCGAAGGCTTGTTCTGACCGCGTCAGATCAGGGAAAACTATTATTGGATTGAGGGAATTATGACCGCTAAAATTATTGATGGAAAAGCCTTTGCCGCGGATGTTCGGGGCCGGGTGGCGGCGCATGTAAGTAAGCTGAAATCTGAGCATAACATCATCCCCGGTCTGGCCGTTGTTTTGGTGGGCGAGGACCCCGCCAGTCAGGTTTATGTTCGCTCTAAGGGTAAGATGACCACCGAAGTTGGCATGCATTCCTATGAGCATAAACTGGATGCTGAAACCGATGAAGCGACGCTGCTGGCGCTGATTGATAACCTGAATAACGACCCGCAAGTGCATGGTATTCTTGTTCAATTACCGCTTCCGAACCATCTGAATGAAGATCTGGTCATAAATTCAATTGATCCGGCCAAGGACGTGGACGGGTTTCATATTTCCAATGTCGGGTTGCTGGCAACCGGGCAAAAATCAATGGTGCCCTGCACGCCATTGGGTTGTCTGATGATGCTGCGCCAGCACCACGGTTCACTTTCAGGATTGAACGCTGTTGTTGTCGGGCGCTCAAACATCGTTGGCAAACCCATGGCGCAGCTGCTGTTGGGGGAAAGCTGTACGGTGACCATCGCCCATAGCCGAACCAAAGATATCGAAGCACTTTGCCGCCGCGCTGATATACTGGTGGCCGCAGTGGGGCGCCCGGAAATGATTAATGCGGACTGGATTAAGCCCGGTGCGACCGTGGTTGATGTGGGCATCAACCGCATTGATGCGCCTGAAAAGGGTGACGGTAAAACCCGGCTGGTGGGGGACGTTGATTTTAGCTCGGCGGTAGAAGTGGCCGGGGCGATTACACCGGTTCCCGGCGGTGTTGGGCCCATGACCATCGCCTGTTTGCTGGCCAACACTTTGACTGCGTGTTGCCGCTCAAATGGGATTGCCGAAACTTCTGACTTGACTGTCTGAGCAATGCTAACTATCTGACGTTATTGATTTTTGACTATATATATTTATATTGATATTTGAATGCGGGTATTGGGTTGCTGAAAGTTTCAGGATGAATGTGTATTTTGTACAGCTGGTTGGCCACCTATTATCACCTGTTCGCATTGTGCTGGTTATTGCTGCGATTGTACTTTTGGCAATTACGGGCCCATTTGGAACCTTTACCGACATAGAATTTTGGGAGCGGTCTTTTTATTGGTCTGCGGTGGTAATTGTCAGCGTGCTTTTGGCGCAGATGGTTAAAGTATTTATTGACCTTAACTTTGTTCACCACGCGCGCTGGAAAAAGGCATTGTACATAGCAAGTGCGCTGACTCTGATCGTACCGCCAATTCTTTTTGGTCTCACAGCGTTATTAATTGGCGAAAAGCATTCCCACGACGCACCATACTGGTTGTATGTCACACTTACTTTTTCACTAACAATTCTAGTGATCGTTATTCAGTACCTGTTGGGCTATGAAACGTTCAAAAGCCTGCCTGCCCTTTATCAGCGACTATCCAATCCGAATGTCAAAAAAATATACAGACTGACCGTTCGGGATCACTATGTGGATGTTTACACTGATCAGGGGATGGAAACACTTTTGATGCGGTTTTCTGACGCCCTTACAGAAATGGATGGGCAGCATGGCAATCAGATACACCGTTCCCATTGGGTGTCCTGTGATGATGTTCGCGAAATGAAAAAGATAAAGGGCCGGTTGTTTGTTGGCATGAGCGACGGCTCTTTATTGCCGGTTAGCCGGGCAAATCAGGAAAGCTGTTTAGAGCAGTTTCAACTTAAAACCGGAAGCGGCATCGCATAGGGCGTTTTGCCAGTCAGAACTGCGATGGCACCGGGGTTAAACAGCGATTGAATCTGTTGATGGGTGACATTCAGGCCACCTGTATAGGCCCCGTAGGCGGGCATTAGCACGCGGTTCTGATCGTATATGAAGCAGGGCCGGGTAATGGAACGGCCGCGGGTTCTAACCGTCATTTTAGGATGAAAATGCCCCGAGATTTCGCCGGTTGCTGCGGGTTCTGCAATATGACGAAAGGTGAGGGTTGAACGGGAATATTCTGCCAGATGGCTGCCCCCCAGATTGACTGGCCCCGGATCATGGTTGCCTTCAATCCATATCCATTTCCGACCCGCCTGAAGCCGCGTCAGCCAGAGTTTTTCATCTTTGCCCATGCCCCGGGCGGCCGCAAGATCATCAAAACTGTCGCCCAGGCAGATCACGGTTGTCGCGCCGGTTTGTTCGATATCCATCTCAAGCCGGGTTAGGGTTTCGCGGGTGTCATAGGGGGGCAGGATGGGGCCGCCGCGCCGCAGGATGCGTTCAGACTTGCCGAAATGCAGATCAGAAACCGTCATGGTTTTCTGCCTGGGCCACCATAATGCACCTGAGGGCAGCGCCGACAGGTTTTCACCGGCAATGTTGAATATATGCGCGTTCATGGGGCGGTTTTGCCTAAATCAATGCGGTTATTGTTGGATTCATGCAAGGGCGTCACCCGCCATCATTTCTGCGGCCGCCTCAGACAGCAGGCGTTCATCGGCCGAACCGGCCACCGGAACACGGCCCATTTCCAGAAACATCGGTGCGGCGAAGGGCGAAACGCGATCAAGGGTAACATGATCCACGGCACCACGGGTGCGGGCCAGCAATTCTTCGATGCGCGCAAAATCCACCAGCCCTTTCATGGCTTCTTGCCGGGTTATTTTAAGCATCACGTGTTCCGGGTCATATTTGCACAGGGTGTCATACAAAATGTCAGACGAAAAACTGGTTTGACGGCCGGATTTTTTTGTGTGGATCGAACGGCGCTCGATTAGCCCGGCAATGGTGGCGCTGGCGCGAAAGGTGCGCTTCATCAGGGCGTTTCCGGCCAGCCATGTTTCAAATACGTCGCGCAGAACCGATGTTTCAAACAGCGATGCCGGGTCGGTCACGCGATCCAGCCCCCAGATCAGGGTTGCGTAATCGTTGGCGACAAATCCCAGCGGATGCAACCCGGCGGTTTCCATGTGCTGGGTGAGCAGCAGGCCAAGGGTTTGCATGGCGTTGCGCCCGGCAAAGCCATAGATGCAGGTGTATTCCCGGCCCTGATCCGGGAAGGTTTCCACCAGAATGCGGTTGGCCTGGGGCAGTTTTGAAAGCCGCGACTGCAGCGATAACCAGTCTGCGGTGTGCCTTGGCATGTCTGGCCATGATTGCTGTTGAAATATCCGCAGGATACGTTCGGACAGCTGGGTCGAGTTGGAAAATTTAGTGCCGGAAAACACCGCCACCTTCGGGCGTTTCGCGGGGTTTGGCGTCACCCGCACAACCTGTTCCAACAGGCTGTCATAGCGCACGATTTTTCCGCCGATCAAAAACGTATCCCCCGGCGTCAGGGTTGAGGCAAAATATTCTTCAACCTCACCCAATGGTCTGCCGCCGCGGTTGTTTTTCATCCGCACCGGCAGCAGGTCAGTGTCCTGAATGGTGCCGATATTCATGCGGATTTTAGCCGCCAGACGCGGGTCGCGCAGGCGCCAGTTGCCGTCTTGGTCCTGCAGTAGCCGTTGCCAGCGATCGTAGGATTTCAGCGCATAACCACCGGTTGCAACGAAATTCAGACAGGCATCAAATTCTGGCCGTGTTATGCCGATGTAGTCACCTACCGTTTTGATTTCATTGAACAGTTCATCGGCACCAAACGAACCGGAACAGGCGCGGATCAGGATATGCTGGCACAGCACGTCACGGGGGCCGGGGCTGCGCGGATCACCGTCCAGATCGTGTTCCTGCACGGCCTGCAGGGCGGCGATGCATTCGATCACCTCAAACCGGTTGGCCGGGACCAACAGTGCTTTTGACGGGGTGTTGTAGTGGTGGTTTGCCCGCCCGATGCGTTGCACCAGTCGTTTGACATTTTTTGGCGCGCCGATCTGGATGACCAGATCAACATCACCCCAGTCAATGCCCAGATCAAGGCTGCCGGTGCAGACAATGGCGCGTAATTTCCCGGCCAGCATCGCGGCTTCTACCCGTTCGCGCTGTTCACGCGCCAATGATCCGTGGTGAATGCCGATGGGCAAATCACCGGTGTTTTCCAGCCAAAGCTTGTGAAAAAAAATCTCGGCCTGCGCCCGGGTATTGTGGAAGATCAGCGTGGTTTTATGGTTTTTCACCGCCGCCAGAACCGCCGGGATGGCGTAGGCTGCACCACCACCGGACCAGGGTGGGGCCTGGGGCAAGGTCAGCATTTGAATATCCGGGTCCGGGCCGGGATCCGCATGGATGATTTTGCACCGGTCCGGATGGCAGGCCAGATAGCTGGCGATGGCATCCGGGTCCTGCACGGTTGCCGACAGGCCAACACGGCGCATATCCGGGCAAAGTGTTTGCAGGCGCGCCAGGCACAGCATCAGCTGATCACCGCGTTTTGACTCAGCAAGGGCATGGATTTCATCCACCACAACCCGTTGCAATCCGGCGAAAATATGTGGCGCATCTTCATAGGAAAGCAACAGCGCCAGGCTTTCGGGGGTGGTCAGCAGGATATGGGGCGGATCGGCGCGCTGGCGCTTTTTGCGGGTGGCGGAGGTGTCACCTGTGCGGTCTTCAACCCGGATTGGCAGGCCAATATCGTCAATCGGGGTGGACAGATTGCGCCTTATATCAGCCGCCAGTGCCTTTAGCGGAGAAATGTAGAGTGTGTGCAAGCCTGTGTGGGTTCCATCTGCCAATTCGGCCAAAGAAGGCAGGAATCCTGCAAGTGTTTTACCGCCCCCGGTGGGGGCAATCAGCAATAATGCCGGCAAATCAGCCTGTTTCAGCATCATTTCCTGATGCGGATGGGCCGCCCAGCCGCGGGCGTGAAACCAGTTGTTAAATGTGTCGGGCAGATATGACATCTGACCAGTCTAATGCGCTAAAACCGGTATGAACAGTTTTAGCGCATTAATGTATTATCAGTGAACGATGGTTTCTTCTTTGACGAACATATTGGCCCATGCCCGTTCAATCAGTTCCGGAGACATTTGATAGGGAATGCCTTCAAATTCACAGATCGCAATCATCTGGTCGATCAGAAAGATCGGCTGATAATTGGCGTAAATATTGTCGATAGTCGGGTATTTTGTCTTCATCAGGTAGACCAGCGCCTTTTCATCCAGCGGAATTTTGCGTTTCCGGGCCATCATGGCAAAGATTTTCAGGTAGTCTTCCTGGCAGGGGCCATCAATTTTAATCTTAAAGAAGATCCGGCGCAGGGCGGCTTTATCGAATATTTCATTCGGGTGGAAGTTGGTGGAAAAGACCACCAGCGTATCAAACGGCACCTCGAATTTTTCACCCGATTGCAGGGCCAGAATATCTTTGTTTTCTTCCAGGGGTAAAATCCAGCGGTTAATCAGGGCCTGTGGCGGTTCGGCCTGTCGGCCCAAATCGTCCACAATAAAGATGCCACCGGTCGATTTCATCTGCAACGGTGCCTGATAGGTGCGTGAGGTCGGATTATAAACCAGATCAAGCATATCAAGGGTCAGTTCACCACCGGTGACCACGGTGGGACGTTCGCACAGCACATAGCGGCGATCATAACGGTTGGAGGTACGGCGCAGGTTGTTTGGGTCATCCACCAGTTCTTCGGCAATATTGTGAACGATCGGGTCATAGACCGTGATCACCTGTCCGGAATATTCAATGGCACGGGGCACGAATATGTTGTCACCAATGGCGTCACGTATGCCGTTGGAAATTGACGATTTACCGTTGCCGGGGGGGCCATACATCAGAATGGAACGACCGGCGGAAACCGAGGGCCCCAAATGGTCCAGCAGTTCATCGGGCAGGATCAGGTGCCCCATGGCCCCGATCAGCATGTCACGGGTGACCTGAATGTTGCGGATCGACTGGCGTTTCACCTGTTCGGCATAAATACCCATTGGGATCGGCATGGCACCGAAATATTCGGATTGTGACAGCGCATCCAGCGCGCGCGCCTTGCCGGCATCTGTCAGCTGATAGCCCATTTCGTTGCCCGAATTGGCGTGCAACGTGCCCGTGGATTGCAGCAATGCCTGATCGCGCGACAGATCCACCAGTTCCTGCACCACGTTCACCGGCAGACACATCACACGTGACAGTTCGGTCACCTGATCAAGGTTCATGCGGAACATGGTTTTCAACAGGATGTCGCGCATCATAACAATGGACAGGCCAGCGTCTTCAAGCGAGCGCGGGGCGGGGGGTTCCATTACCGGTCGGGTCTGCATATTCATTGGGTCACCTCAGATTTTAATTCCTGCCTTGGTGAAAATGTGCTTATTCTACCGCGTGTGCGGGGAATAAAGCGACAAACCACCGAAGGGTTTTCACTTCACCCCTAATTGTCAGTATATTGCTTAAAAAATTGAACAACGGATGACAGTTATGGGCAGGGCAAATCCTACTGTATTATTTGGCTTTTTTGTGGCGGTGATCGTTGCATTGTGTGGTGCTGCGCTGCTGAAGGGTGGCCTGTATATCGGCAGACATGAAGGCGACACGCTGCATGTTATGCAAATTGTGTTCCGTATGGCGCAGGGGCAGGTGCCACATCTGGATTTTGTGACCCCCATCGGCATTATGGCATTTGCGCCAATCGTGCTGTTTGTCAAACTTGGCTATGGTATTGGCATGTCATTTCTATTGGCGCAAACCCTGATGGCAATTGTATTTTTGCCTGTTGTCTGGTGGGTGGCCTATAGCCGGATGCGGGGATTTCTGCCGTATTTGTTTGGTTTGATTATTTTTGTTTTGATTGCCGCCCTTGTGCATGGAGAAGCCCAGCGGGCGGTGTCGGTTTCGATGCATTACAACCGCTGGTCCTGGGCGGCTGCATTTGTGGCGATTGCCACGGCGTTGTTGCCGACCCTTGGGCGCGCCAGGCCCCGTGTGGACGGGATTATCATCGGGCTGGCGATGACGTTTCTGTTGCTGACAAAGGTTACGTTTTTCGCAGCGTTTTCTGTGCCGATACTGGTGGCATTGCTGTTGCGACGCAGCTATTGGACCACGCTATATTCCTTGGGAAGTGCGCTGTTTTTTGTTGGGCTGGTCACCATATTTGCCGGAATAGAATTCTGGCAGGCCTATTTGAGCAATCTGCTGGAAGTGGCGCTGTCTGACGTTCGCCCCAAGCCCGGTGAACCATTGGGCACCGTTATTGGGGCACCGGCCTATATCGGGGGCAGTATGATGCTGATCACCGGTGTTATTCTGTTGCGCCAGTCCCGTGAAGCCATTGGCGGGCTGGTTTTGTTACTACTGGCGCCGGCATTTTTCTATGTAACCTATCAGAATTTTGCCAATGACCCGCAATGGTTGTTGATGTTGGGGGTTTTGTTGATCGCCTTCATTCCCCGCACCGATGTTCGAAATGGATTGGGGTGGGACATGCGATCGGCTATAAAAACAGCGGCGGCAATATCTTTTGCCCTGACAGCACCCAGCTTTTTCAATTTGGCATACAGCCCTTTCCGGCATTATTTTGTCGATACAACTGAGTATACGCAAATGTTGCCCAAGGCAGATTTGCAGGGTGATATTCAGACCCTGGACGTTCGGACGGCACGCACAAACGCGACCGTACCACTGGCGGCTGAAGGCACAGAATTACTTGCCTATAGGGAGATGGCACAAAGGGAAGAGCCAACAGTTTTTAATGGAGAAACCTTGCCGGATTGTGAACTATCGCTGGGGATGTCAGCCTGGTTTGATACGATTGCAGGTGATTTGGACGGGGCAGGGCTGACCGCCGGCAAGTCAATTTTTGCAGCCGATCTGATTTCATCCTACTGGTTGTTTGGCGATCTGGAGCCCCTGAAGGGCGGGGCGCCTTGGTACTATGGTGGCCTGCCGGGGATTGAAAATGCAGACTACCTATTGGTTCCCTTGTGTCCTTTGACGCAGGGTTGGCGCGGAAAGATATTGGCCAAGATTGACCAAGCCGGGCTGGAATTTACTGAAATCCGCCGCACGCAATTGTATGTTCTGTATCAACCAACAGGTGGTTAAGTCTGATCAACTGCCGTAAAGCGCGCCCAGAATTAGATAGATTGTCAGCGCCCCCCCCAGTGCCAGACCCATCGGGAAGTCGTTTCTGGTCCAGGATTCCCAATCAGGTGTTAGCTTTTTTACCGCTTCGCTGCGCCGAAATGCCCGGTGGGTGATAACGGCCGCCAGAATGACAGCTGCCAATAAAAACAACAGGTTGCGCAGATCACCCAGGGCGATAAACGGCGCCATTGCGGCGGCAAATTTTGCATCCCCGGCGCCAATGGCGCGTATCATGTTCAAACCAAAACCGATGCCAAGGATCACAACGAAATGCAGCAACCGCCAAGCATATTCACCAAAAGGCAGGGCAATCAACCCGATCACCAGAAAGACCACCATCAGGGACAGAACCGCCTTGTTGGGGATTTTCATGAATTTCATATCATTCCACGCCACCCATATTGAAATGGGCAGCGCGAACGGCAGAAACCAGTATGCCGACAGGGCCGTAATGGCCATGTTTAGTTGGTCACATTGTTTTCAAGGGCGCGCAGCGAACGCACGGCGGCCTCAAAATACTGCGGGTGGGTGTCAATGCTTTCCTGCAAAAGGCCTTTGCCGGTAATGACATCGCCCTGTTTGATCGCCGCCAAAGCCAGCGTGTGCAGCAACTGCGCCCGCTCAATTTGTGACATGGGGATGATCGGCAGATCATAATTGCGTTGCGCACCGCGGGCCAGAACCATGTTGTTCTTGGCGGTAAACAGGTCACTGTCATACTTAAGCGCCTGACCGAACAGATCTTCGGCTTGGGTGAAATTACCCCGTGTCAGATTGGAATAACCCCAATTGTTCAGTACATTAGAGGGCTGCGTGGTCAGACCAATGGCAATTTCATAAAAACTGTCGGCTTTGGCCCATTCTTCGTTGCCATCTGCAATCATTGCTTCCAGACGGTAGCGCTTGAAAGTTTCAAATGTCGGCGGAATGCCGTCCAGAACGGTTTCGGCCTGATCCCATTTGCCCGCCCGGATCAGGCTATCGGCATAGTTCACCCGATCATTATCCGTCGCCTCTGGGTGCTGAATGGTTGTGGCCCAGACGCCAGCTGCTTCCCCTGGTTTTTTAGCCCTGACAAGAGAATTTGCCAGACCGCGCATCAGATCTATCCGATCCGGATATTCGGCGTAGGTGCGTCGAAAATATGTGACGGCTTCATTCGGATCAGCCGATGACAGCATAATGTCGTTCAAATTGCTTTCATCAATGACATTCACCCCCCTTAGGGCGCGTTCGACTTCTGAATCCGGTGAGTTGGGTGCACACGCTGATAGCGCGACGGCGCTGCCAAGGCACAGCGAAACGAATAATTTATGGCGCATTTGCCTGCGTCCTTCTAACTGCTCAATGGTGTTCGCTGGTTTTTTTATGGTGTCGACAAAAGCAGGTAATTTCCCGGCCCGCGTCGCACCAGTGCGAACGTATAATTATTGGGCTCAGAATAGTCAGGTGTTTCCAGTTTTTCGAGTGCTAAGCGCAAATTATCGCGGATTTCGACACTTTCGCCACTGTCCAGTGCAAATGCGGTACGAAAGACACGCTCGGCCTCTCCAAAATTGCCCTGTTCCATCAGGACGACGCCCAGATTGTTCCAGGCGGGTGGAAACCCTTCGTCTTTTGCAACGGCGCGCCGTAGCAGGGTTTCGGCCTGCCCAAGGCGGCCAAGCTTCAGATTGACCGACCCCAGCGCGGAAAGAACATCAACATTTAAGCCCTGTTCGCCACCTGCGCGCAGGTAAGATTTAAGCGCCAGTTCATATTCGCCGGCGGCCATCAGTCGATGACCAACAAGCAACCCGTCAACCGATGCCTGATTTTGGGCAAACCCGGAGGGGGCGAAGGGGTTGCCATCGCGCCCAGCAAAGCCGCCTGCGTTTTCGCAAGCGGCTAATAGCCCGAAGGCAACTGTGATCCCCATCCATTTTAATTTTGGCATTACATTAGAAATTCGCTGTTTTGAACGTTTCTATGATCCGATAAATCGACGGGCCAATCAGAATGATCAGCAATGGGGGCACTGTAAGCATCATTGTGGCCAGTGTCATCTTTGTCGGCAAAGTATTTGCCTTTTCTTCGGCGCGCATCACACGTTTGTCACGCATTTCGGCCGAATAGACCCGCAGCGCATCAGCAACCGAGGTACCAAAGCTGGCAGATTGGATCAGAACCGTCACAAAACTGGATACATCCGGCACACCGGCGCGTTCTGACATGTCGCGCAGAACCTGTATCCGGTCTTTACCGGCCTTCATTTCGTGGGCGACCATCTGATATTCATCGGCCAGATCCGGGAAACCGGATCTGATTTCAGCCGCAACACGGACAATGGACTGGTCAAGTGATTGCCCGGCCTCAACGCAAACCAGCATCATATCCAGCGAATCCGGGAAACCGTTGATGATTTCTTCCTGCCGTTTTTGCTGGCGTTTTGTCACCCAGTATTTCGGCAGCATGTAGCCAACCAATCCGGGCCCCAAAGCTGTTAAAAGCATAATTTGCGTGGTCACTTCGCCGGTGGAGCTTCTGTATATTGCGACGGCTACGCCAACCAATAGCAGGGCTATACCAAGGGCAAACTGCAGAAAATGATAGGTGCGAACCGCAGTCTTGGAGCGATAGCCAGCCTGTAGCAGTTTCAGTTTGACGGCCGAGTATTCTTCTTCGTCCTTAGGCTCTAGGAAATCACGGTACTTTTCCAGCTTATCCTTGCCATTGCCATGGCGCAGTTTCTGGGTTTCTTCCGTAACTTTCTGGGTTCTGGTCGCGCCTGTGCGCAATTTGTCCAGCGGATCAACACGCTTTTTCAGCAGGATCGGCAGGGTTAATAGTATCAGGAACAAGCCCAATATACCCACCACCAATAGCGGGCCGAATGGACCAAGTTGATCCGTTAGTGTTGTTTGAATGTTCTCAAGCATAACAGCCCCTTACACTTTGATGTTCACAAGTGAACGCATGACAAAAACGTTGACCACCAGAAATCCCGCAACAACCAGTGCAGCCGGGATAAAATAGGCGGTTTCTTTTACTTCGTCGAAATAGGTGGGCTGAATAACATTGATCATCACCAGCGCCCCGACCGGGAATACCGACAGGAACATACCCGACCATTTCGCTTCAGCAGTAATGGCGCTGACCCGGCGGAATAGTTTAAAGCGCGACCGGATCACCTTGGCCAAGCCGTCCAGAATTTCAGCCAGGTTACCACCCGAGGATTGTTGGATTGTCACGGCCACGGCCAAAAACCGCATATCCTGAAGATCCAGACGCTCGGCCATGGCCTTTAACGCTTCACCGACATCGCGGCCATAGGCGTTTTCATCCGAAATAATACCCATCTCAGAGCCAAGCGGATCAGGCACCTCTTTTGAAACAATGGTCAGGGCTGCGGAAAACGGATGCCCCACACGCAGGGAACGCACCATTAGTTCCACCGCGTCGGGCAGTTGTTCTTCGATCATTGAAATGCGTTTTTTGGCTTTGTTGTTTATCCAGACATACACACCACCAATACCCATCATGACAGAAATTGAGATGCGAATGGTCAGGCTGGCACCGGTGGCGAATGTCAGACCAACAAAAGCCACAACGCCAAGAACGCCCATCAGAATGATCAATTGCGGTGGCGTAAAAGCGATATTTGCCTTTTGTGCTTTCGCCGCGAGAATTGAGTAAATCGGAATGGAGCGCGATTTCAGGTGTTGGCCCATTTCCTTGCGGAGCTGTTCCAGAACCTGTTCGCGACCGGCGCCTTTGTCCATCAGGTCAAGGCGGCGGTTAATGCGGTTGTTCAGGCTGATGGATTTACCAAAAACCGTCAGATAGATGCCTTCCACCAGCACCAGCACGGCGATAAATATCAGGCCGTATATTAGGGGTTCTGCGCTAATAACCATAGCTGATATTATCCTTCGAAGGGTTCAAAAATATTGGCGGGCAGATCATAGCCCCACATCCGGAAGCGTTCCGAATAGTGGCTGCGCACGCCATTGGCCGTAAAATGACCGATGATTTTGTTGTCTGGCGTCAGACCCACGCGCTGGTAGCGGAACACTTCCTGCATGGAAATGACTTCGCCCTCCATGCCGGTGATCTCGGTGATTGAGGTCATGCGGCGCGAGCCATCCTGCAAACGGCTGATCTGTACGATCAGGTTAACGGCTGATGATATCTGCGCACGCACCGCCTTTAGCGGCATTTCAATACCGGCCATGGCGATCATGTTTTCCAGACGTGACACACCATCGCGCGCCGAGTTGGCGTGAATTGTGGTCATTGATCCGTCGTGGCCGGTGTTCATGGCCTGCAACATGTCGATAACTTCTTCACCCCGGGTTTCACCCACGATAATCCGGTCCGGGCGCATCCGCAGGGCGTTTTTCAGACAATCACGCTGGGAAACAGCACCTTTGCCTTCCACATTTGGCGGGCGGCTTTCCATCCGGCCAACATGGGTTTGCTGCAGTTGAAGTTCCGCCGTATCCTCGATTGTCAGGATGCGTTCGCTATCATCAATAAACGATGAAAGCGCATTCAGGGTAGTGGTTTTACCGGAACCTGTACCACCGGAAACGATGATATTCAGCCGCGTGGACACAGCCGCCTGAAGATAGGCGGCCATTTCTTCGGTGAAGGCACCAAATGTAACCAGATCATCAATCGCCAGTTTTTCTTTCTTAAACTTACGAATGGAAACCAGTGAACCATCCACCGCAATAGGCGGGACCATGGCGTTGAAACGAGAGCCATCGGCAAGACGCGCATCCACATATGGATTGCTTTCATCAACCCGGCGGCCAACAGCGGACACGATTTTGTCGATGATCCGCAACAAATGGCGTTCATCTTTGAAAACCGTATCAGTCAGTTCAAGCTTACCATCAATTTCCACAAACACCTGGTGTGGACCATTGATCAGAATATCGTTGATGGTTTCGTCTTTTAAAAGCGGCTCAATCGGGCCAAGCCCGGTGACTTCGTCGTAAAGGTCCTGGTTCAGTAGTGCCCGTTCATCCCGGTTCAGGACAACGGCCATTTCTTCCAGTGCTTCGCCGGCGATGGCCGAAATTTCAGCGCGCAAATCCGCCTCAGCGGCACCTTCAAGGGCGGCCAGGTTCAGGTTGTCCAACAGACGTTTATGCAGTTCAACCTTAACTTCGCCAAGGCGCTCTTTGCGCTTTTTCTCTTTGTCCATGGGCACAACACGACCCGCCTGAGTTGGCGCGGGTTTTTTCTTTGCACTTGGCTTAGAAGCGGCGGCACCTTGTGGCTTGGCTTCAGCACCCGCGGGCACCTCTACCAGCTGTGGCTTACCTTCATCGGATTTTTTGTAGCGCGAAAACATAAATTGTTACCCCTTTTTCATCCGCCCTGTGCGACTGAAAGATTAAGTTCATGGACAGATACGGCGAGTTTATTGATTTCTTTGCGCATCGGATTTTTGGGTGCGATTTCAGCAAGCGGGCTACCGTTATCACCGGCCTCCATTACCTGCTTGCCGCCATCCGGGATCATTACTTCGATGTCGATATCCAGACTTTCGGACATGCGCTTTACCCGGCTTTTACCGTTCATATCGGTAAATTTAGGGGCCCGGTTCATGACATAACGAAGTTTCTCAAAAGGTAATTCTTCGGCTTTCAGCGCCCGGATCATACGCAATGCGTTTTGCGCAGAGCGCATGTCAAGTTCCAATGGTGCGAAATAGACATGGGCGGAATGCAACACGACCTCAGTCCATTGAACGACGGTTGATGGCATATCCACAACAACATAGTCAAAGTTTGACTTTGCAATTTCCAGCAAGCGCTGCACATCTTCAGAAGTAATGATATCCAACGGCAGCATCTCAGCTGGTGCCGTTAAGACAGACATTGTTTCGTTATAGACAGAAAGCGCTTGTAAGAATGAATCGTTGTCCATGCTATCAGTATCAGAAAGCAGTTCAAACACAGCTTCCTTGCGCGGCAGGTCCAGATAGGTTGCGACTGAGCCGGATTGCAGATCCAGATCAAGGATGCAAACTTTGGCTGGAGTATTTTTATCAATTGTTGCCAGTTCCCAAGCCAGATTGGTGACAAAAGTCGTTGATCCGACACCACCGGCCAACCCCTGAACTGCCAGAACCACACCGTCGCAATCACCGCCGCCGCTTTTGACAGGGGCCGTGTTCAATTCGGGTTCGGGCGCACGCATGCGTTCAATTGCATCGTGCAATGCCCCATCCGGAAGCGGGTAGGGAACGAATTCTTCTGCGCCCAGCTTTAGCAACTGGTGCAGGGCAATTGGGCTAACTTCTTCGGCGATAACCAGTACTTTGATTTTCTGTTCGTTTGCTGCGCGTATCAGTTCGGATATTTTGGAAAGCTCGGTTTCATCTTCTGCATCCATCGCAATTGCGACGAATTCCAGACTGGCTGAATCCGGTTGCGCCAAAAATTGTTTTGCGTCTTCAAACGACAGATCGCCCCAGCTTTCACCAAGTTCACTTTCCATATCTTCGATCAACAGATCAAAGTTCTGGACGTCCCGTGATATCGTGCACGCGACGATCGGGGCGGGTTCTGGCTGCAAAGCTGCAGTACTTGTCATTGCCGTGGTCCTTCCAAATTCCAACACATGTGGCGGAAGGGACTTATGACTTTATTGTTCGGGTCCCACCGCCGGTGCTGTGTGCGACTCATACTTGTCACACTGCTCCTGTAGGGAATTTGATGGGTAATCTGGGCAAGATTGGGGCCAAAAAACCGTTATTGTTCGGTCTTTTGGCCCCAATTGTAGTCTTTTACACTTAGTTTGCGCTTCCGGATTCCTGCAGTTGTGTCGTGTCCAAGCCAGGGACAGGAACAGCACTGGAAACATATTCACGGAAAATAACCTGAGCATACTTTCCGTTCAGCAGGGCAGGGTTCTTTTCAACCAGTCCGGACACTTCGGTGACCGTGCGGCGGTTTCTGAGTTCGCGGTCCTGGGTTACCACAAGTGGTTGAGTTTCCCCGAATGAGGCAACCGCCTGCAATCGTGACCGACTGATACCCTGGCTTGCCAGATAAGAAACAACTGCGCGGGCACGGCGTAATCCAAGGCGCTTATTATACGCGTTAGAGCCGACAAGATCAGTGTGGCCAAATACCTTGAAGCGAACTTCTGGGAACTGTTTGATCCAGCTGGCCTGCCTGTTCAGTATCGCCCTTGCGCCTGCGTCCAGACGGGCACTGTCAAAGGCGAAATTCACCATTGGCGGTACATCACCGGCAAAACGAAGGTTCAGATCAACAACAAAACTACGTTGCCCGGTCTGAACCAGCATGTTTTGCATGGTTGGGTTGCCGAAACGGCCTTCGTCCACAAACGATCCGGCTTCCTGGTTCCAACTGTCGAACACCGTGCCATCACCGAATACGTTACCGCCTCCACAGGCGGACAGTGTCATAAGGCTTGCTGCCGCAAATAGTGCTTTTTTATTCCCAATCATGTCGATCACTCCATTACGTAGCCGTAGGACCCACTGAAGTCTTGCTTAGCGACTTCCCCGGCTGCGCCGGATGTAGGACGATTGATTGACGCCGTTTTTCCGAACAGAAACAATTCTGCTTCGGTTGGCGGGCGAACGCGATCTGTTGGCAGGGCCAAAGCTTCACCACGGGTAGGGGAGACAAGATGTGGTGTTACGATGATCACCAGCTCGGTTTGTTTGCGTTCATATTCAGAGCTGCGGAACAGGGCACCCAGGATCGGGATATCCCCAAGCCATGGCACCTGACCCGCCAGATCGACAAAGTCATCCTGCAACAACCCGGCGATGGCAAAGCTTTCACCGTCGCGCATCTGCACGGTTGTAGCTGTTTCACGGCGCTGGAACGAACTGATTGAAAATCCGTCACCCTGAAAAGAGTTGGTCGGGTCAATCCCGGAAACGGCGGCTGCCAGTTCCAGATTAATGACGTCACCATCAACAACGGTTGGGGTAAAGTTCAGTTCAACACCAAAGGGTTTAAACTCAACCGATATCCGGCCCTGATCGTCTACTACGGGAACAGGATATTCACCACCGGCAAGAAACTTGGCTTGCTGCCCCGATAGTGCTGTTAGGTTGGGTTCGGCCAGTGTGCGCACCAAACCCTTGCTTTCAAGGGCTTCCAGCATCACGCTAAGTTCAACACCGCCAATGGAAAAGCCGATGCTGGCGCCACCAACGGCACCCGGCGATAGTGTGCTAACGGCTTCAATTGTACCAACGCCGTCGGCACCGGGAAGTCTGTTAAATAGACCACCGCTACCGCCACCAGATACAAGGCCGACATTTGCGCCGACAAAATCAGCTGTCAGACCACCCTGAAGGCTTTTTGATACTGAGCGGCTCATTTCGGCGAAGCGAACCTTTAGCATTACCTGCTGTGTGCCACCCACCATCATCAGGTTAGAAACACGATCCGGTGCATACCGGTTGGCCAGATCCAAAGCGCGATCAAGGCGCTGAATACTGGTAACGGTGCCTGAAAGTACGATACCGTCATTGGCAGTGCGTACTTCTATGCGTTCATTTGGTAAGATCTGGCGCAGACGCTCTTTGAATTCTGCGATATCCGGCGTCACATGTATTTCTACATTGGTGATCAAGCGCGCGTCCGGGCCCAAAAGGGTTAACGTCGTGCGCCCCGGTGCCTTGCCCAACACATATAATGTGCGATCCGAAAGCGTGGAAATATCCGCGATCCCGGGATTGGCAATGGACACTTCTGCAAATGGTTCGTCAGACTCGACGACCACCGCACGGTTCATAGCTACTTTTAAAGCACTGGACGCAGTACCTTGCATAACGCGCAAGACTTCTGAGTTGCCCGAAGGCGTTGTGCCAAGTGAAATTGCAAAGCCTAAAATTACGGCTTTTACGAATCTATCGATTTTCATATGACCTGCCTCTCCGATCACGCCTCATTATGGGTCATTTAAATCGCCCATTTGTCCGCACCATGCTTGAATCAGATTTTTATTGCAAGAATCAATCTACTAGACGGCAGTGCTTATGTGGATAAGTCGCAACACCCCTACCATATGTTGCCGTTCTCTGCGGAAGCGCAGACCATATTTGGACTGCACTTCCTGATTTTTTCGGCAGAAATTAGTTTTCGATCGGGCAATCAACCGGTGTTTCGATGATATCGGCACCTTTTCGTGTCTTGATTGTACAGACGCGTTGAACCTTAGCTTCAACTAACTGGCGGGCCTGAACCCCCAGCAGATCACGGTTGTTTATTGAAACCGCTTCGGCTGTTGAATCTTCTTCAGCGCCAACCAATGACAGGGCCAGACGGCCCGTGGCCTGGGCCTGTGCCAATGCGGCAACCTGTTGTGGTGTGGCTTCAACGGTTACAGTCCGCGCTACTCTGGTTGTATTTCGGTCTACATCGGAAATCTGATCGACCGCCAACAGTTTAACAGCTGTTTGGATCAGCTGAGTGATCTCACCACCGCCACGTTCATTGTCAGAATTTACCCCCTGACCTGTCCAATAGACATCAACGCGGTCACCGGGGCGCAGGAAACCAGACACACCTGAGGAAACATCGACCTTGAGGGCAAAAGCACGCATGCCTTTGCCGAGGCGCGATGACACGCCGGCGTCTTCGCCAGGTGCTGTTACTTTGATGGCCAGGATTGCTTCACCCTTTTCCATGGCGCGCACGACTGTGCGCAGATCATTGTCGGCAGTGCCTTTAGGGAACAGGGCCTCTGGTTTGTGGAAAACGCCTTCCGGCAGTGATTCAACCGGCCAGCGAACAACCCGGACATCTTCATCGCGCAACCGCTCACCGTATTTCAGGGAGCGCTTTGAAACATAAACGCTAACCGTTTCGATCATCTGCGAGCGCGCTTCCCGTTCAAGGGCAAGTGCTGCATTTTGTTCACTAATATATCCACGGGCCATGTAGACGGCAAAACCTGCCAACCCCATTCCCAATACTAAAACCAATCCAAATACCAATCGCATTTCACAGCCCTTTCAGAATTTGCTACGTCAGTGCCACATGGCGATCATGACGAAACACAAATATTTTCCTGCCCATGGCTAACCGCAAATTGCGGCATAACCGTGTACAAAGAATGTCTGATGAGAGGATTTTTGTAAGATTGCAGACAATTGAAGTCGGCATGAAAAGGGTGCCGAGCATTGCAGCAGGGCACCCAGAATGTTTGATTTTAGTAGCTGGAGACGTCTTTGGCTTCAAGGTTTGATCCAAGTCCATTTGCGTGGTCCAGCGCACCGCCACTAACCGTGGTAATGACAGCAATGCCCAGGCCAACGATTGCGCCGGTCAATACGACCCAGTCAACTGTAACGGCGCCGTTTTCATCTGCCACAAAGCGATTAAAATTGCTTCGCATGTTAGTCCTCCAATTTATTGCTGCCCCGGTATTCCAAGCACTTCAAAACCTTGTCTGAAACTAGGTATTTAGTACGGCGGAATTAGGGCGGCAAAAGGGAAAAAAATGTATCAGGCGGAAACAATACCAGATGATTAATTACGATTGCCCAATAGAAAAGGGCCGCGCAGTTAATGCACGGCCCCTTTTGTTCGAAAGACTTAGATATTAGTAAGTCGCAACAGTCATGGTCGCCAGGTTCGAGCTGATCTTGTCTGCCAGGCTAGTTGTACCGCCAGAAACAGATGTCAGAACTGCGATGCCCAGGCCAACGATGGCTGCGGTCAGAACGACCCAGTCAACTGTTACGGCGCCGTCTTCGTCTTTGATAAAGTTAATAAGTGTCATTGTATTTCTCCAGGATTTGATTGAAACGCGAAATGCGTATTAGTAAGTTGCGACAGTCATCGTCGCGAGATTAGAACTGATTTTGTCTGCCAGGCTGGTTGTACCGCCGGAAACAGATGTCAGAACGGCAATGCCGAGGCCAACGATAGCAGCGGTCAAAACGACCCAGTCAACAGTTACAGCGCCATCTTCATCGCGCTTGAAGTTTTGCATTAGTTTGAACAGTTTCATTTTGTCCCTCCGACATGGTTGTTCAATTTTCAGTCACCCTGTCAGATCATCCCGGACCGATCGTTTGGTCCAATCCCCGACTTGGTATGACGCTAATAAGCCGGTTGATTGGGGCGACAGTGCGGCGCTGTTCGGGTAATTTTGTAAACACCTTGTAAACCTCGTTAAAACAGGTTTAAGTGATTGAAATTAAACAATATAGTAGTGTTCTTGACTCTTCGGATTGATTTGCATGCGCGAACAATGACATCATATTATGCGTTATTTAGTTCAATTCAAAAACAGACTTCTGGATTTTCGGACAATTTTTTGCGAATACTTTAAAAAAATAACTTCCGGTAAGAAGAAAATTAAGATGGGGCGTTCAATTTATATCAAACATATATGTTTCTGGTTGGGTTTAGCTATTAGCTGGCCTGTATACTCTGGGGCTCAGGAAGCGACTCCTTTTCCGGAGTTCACTTTTAAACGGGTGAAAATTCCACCAGCGGGATCAATTGGTCGGATCAACATTCAGATTGATCCCATTGAACAGGCGGCGCGTCTTAAAGTTCCAGAGGCCGTTCCGGAGGAACCGGAAGCTGAAGAACCGCCGGCAGCCTCAGCCGGGGCCGCGTCGTGGTTCTGGGATCAGATTTCCCCCGCACGGACGCAGGCAGGCGCTAAGCGTATGGAACAGGCGGTGATCCATCTGGCGGCTGCAGGGCAAAGCAATGGATTACAGCAGCCAAGATTACAAAGCATGCAGTCCCTTGCTGAACGCTATGGGAAGGACATTTTATTGGCGACCGTTGGCACGCGGGTTTCCCCGGCATTTGTACTGGCCATCATTGGCGTGGAAAGCGGTGGACAGACAGATGCCGTCAGTTCTGCTGGTGCACAGGGGCTGATGCAACTGATACCGGCAACTGCAGAGCGCTTTGGCGTGCGCGATCCAAAAAATGCCGCAGATAATATTCGTGGTGGCGTTGCATACCTGGATTGGCTGATGAAAGAATTCAATGAAGACCCGATAATCGTGTTGGCGGCATATAATGCCGGTGAAAATGCAATTAAACAGCGCGATGGTGTTCCGGATTTCCCCGAAACCCGGAAGTACGTTCCCAAAGTGTTAGCGGCATGGTCAGTGGCACGCGGTCTGTGTATCACCCCGCCAGAGCTGGTGTCAGATGGCTGTGTGTTTACCCAACGAAGGAACCAATAGAGTATGAGTGAAAATAAGCCACTGGTTCTGGATGTCGACGGGACTTTTCTTAAGACCGACATGTTGTTTGAATGTTTCTGGGCTGGATTGGGAAAAAACCCGATGGCCACGCTGGGCGTCGCTGTGCGAAACTTCAGACAACCACAGATATTAAAGAATGAACTGGTGGCACTGGCTGGGCTACGCACCGATCTGTTGCCGGTAAATGCTGAGCTAATGGAATTTGTGGACGGTGAAATGGTCAATGGTCGGGATGTCATTCTGGCATCTGCCTCGGACAATGCTTTGGTTAAGCAATTGGCCGCAGATCATGGGTTGTCCGGCGATGTACTGGCCTCGGATCGAAATACAAACCTGAAGGGCAGCAGAAAAGCCGCGGCACTGGTTGAGCGCTATGGTGAGGGTGGTTTTGATTACGCTGGTAACGAAAAAACCGATATCCCGGTTTGGCAGGTTTCTGAAAACGTGCTGATTGTCGGTGACCATCCGAAAATTAAACGTGATTTGTTGGGTCTGGGCAAAGGTGTAACCGAATTTGCCGGGGACTGGCGTTTCAAAGATCTGGTGCGGGCAATGCGCCCCCATCAATATGTAAAAAATGTGCTTCTGTTTTTACCGATGCTGGCCGCGCATGAGTTTTCGGTGCAGGTGTTGTTAATGGTTATTTTAGGGGCCATCGCATTTTCCGCCGCCGCTTCATCTATATATATAGTGAATGATCTGCTGGATCTGGAAGCGGATCGTTTACATGAAACCAAACGCGGGCGCCCATTCGCCAGTGGGGCGGTGCCGATTTCTGTCGGGATGATCACCGGCGTTTTGCTTGGGGTGCTGGCCCTTGGGCTGGGGGCTTTTCTGAACCCGGTATTTTTGGCGGTGGTTGCATGCTACATGGTACTGTCATTGGCCTATTCCCTGCGCCTTAAGCGTTTGCGCTGGATCGATATCGCCACCCTTGCCGCGCTATATACTTCCCGGGTCATTGCCGGGGCTGCCGCCGGGTCAGTCTTTGTATCCGGGTTCATGCTGCTGTTTGTATTTCCGATTTTCATCACCTTAGGATGCGTTAAGCGGCTGACCGAATTGTCCAAAGCTACAAATGACGAACGCCTGCCCGGGCGCGGTTATGGCAAGCCGGACCGGGGGGATCTGCGCAATGTGGGCATACTGGGCATCGTTGGCGCGCTGGTGATCTTTTTCCTGTATTCGCTGTCAGAACAGGCCCGTGAACTTTATCCAACGCAATGGATATTGTGGCTGGCGTTGATCCCGATCGCCATGTGGATGATCCGCATGCTGCGGCTGGGGTATATTGGCAAACAGGATTATGACCCGATTGTTTTTGCCCTGCGCGACAAACGCGGCATTGGCTTGCTGCTGATCACCCTGTCGATGATGTTTTACGCCGCCGGGCTCTGGCAGCAATGGTTTGGTATGGCGGTTTCGCCCTAGACCGACAGTTTCTTGAAAATAAATTCCGGGATATGGGTGATGATCAGCATAATATAGCGCCAGAAGAACGGTGTGTAGATTGTATTCTTTTTCTTTTTCACGGCTTTCAGGATATCTGCGGCCACCTTTTCAGGGGTGGCGACAAGGAACATACCTTCTATGCCCCAGGTCATTGCCGTGTCGACAAAACCGGGTTTAACCGTAACCACATGCCCACCAGAACGTGTCAGCCGGTTACGCAGACCCGCCAGATAGGTGTGAAACCCGGCCTTGGCTGATCCATAGACATAGTTGCCAATCCGTCCGCGATCCCCGGCAACCGAGCCGACGCCAACCACAGTGCCCCCCGCGCGTGCCTCTAACACTGGGGCCAGCATTTGCAGAAACCGGGCCGGGCCGGCGAAATTGTCAATAACGGTGCCGTCAATCAACGCCGGATCGGCGTCTATCGCGTCCTGCTCTGGCATTGAGCCGACAAAAACGGCCACGTTTATCTGGCCGTCTTCAGCTTCCGCACGCTTGATGATAGCGGCAAATCCGGCGGGTTTGCGCGCGTCAAACCTGACAGGTTCTGCCAGTCTGGCACCGCGGGCCAGACAATCGGCAGCCGTTTGGCTGATATCATCCATATCGCGACCGGCAAGCAATACGGCATCGCCATTGTCGGCCACCGCACGGGCAAAGCCGCGCGCCATGGAAGATGTCGCACCAAGTATGATCCATGTTTCGGTCATGTCGCGTCCCTTAATTTCAATCGTCTTATCAGGTCAGTTGTCAGGGCTGCGTCCGGGTCAGCTTTGGTGACCGCCTTTAGCCATTTTCCGTGCTCCGGATACATTCCTACGACGGAGCCGGGGGTGCCGGTTGCGTCCTTGGCAAAATATATTCGACCACCAGCGTCACTGGTCAGGCGTTCCAGTTGTTCGATCAGCGAAACCGCCCTTGGCCGGTTGGGGAAATCAACCGCCAGTGTGTAGCCTTCCATCGGGAATGACATGTAGCCGGCGCGCCCGCTGCCCATGCGTTTCAGGACCGCCAGCGGTGAAGCAAGGCCCGAATTCGCAATAATTTCCAACATTTTGCGCAGGGCCGGGGCCTGATCAATGGGGACCACACATTGAAACTGATGAAACCCCCGCTTGCCATATAACCGGTTCCAGTTGTGGATTTTATCCAGCGGGAAAAATGGTTCTGTGATTGGTTTTACGGTTGTTCGGCCCGCGGCCGGAACCCGGCGAAAATAGGCCGCATTGAACATGCGAACTATGGGGGCGGACAGGGCCCAGTGCGGGGCGTTAAACGGTACTTCGCGTGATTTACCGCTTGAAGGTGAAACACCTGAAGTGATCTCACTTTCTTCCAAAATGCCACGCCCGAGGTTTTCCCCCGTGGCGGTCGCATCAATCCAGCCGACATTATAATCCGCCGTTGAACTGTCCAGAAGCGATAGGAATTCATCCCAGTCATCCACCCGGCGTTCGGTCAGTACCATCATGTCGCCCTTACAGGGGGCAAGCTGGATATTGGCACTTGCGATGATCCCGGTTTGTCCCAGACCACCAACAGTTGCACGGAATAGATCAACGCCCTTATCCGGTGTGATAATTTTCGGTTTGCCGTTCTGGATCAGCGTAATTTCCGTAACGTGCTGCCCAAATGAGCCGACAACATGGTGGTTCTTGCCGTGAACGTCATTGGCGATACACCCGCCAATGGTGGCGAAACCAGTGCCCGGCATCACCGGTGGTATCCAGCCACGATGGGCAAACAGGCGGCCCAGATCACCGATCGACATGCCAGCCTCTACCGCGACGATGCCGGATTTTTCGTCAAAACCGATGATCCGGTTCAGACGGGTCATATCAATGGCGTGGCCGCCGTCATTCAGGGCCGCGTCGCCATAGGAGCGCAACTGTCCGATGGCCGGGGCCGGGTGCTCTGCACTTAATGCCAATAGCGCCGATGCCCTTTCCGGGCGTGCCAGTTCAGCCGTGGCGCTAAGCGCGCGCCCCCAGCCGGTATATTCAGTCTTTTTCCAGCGCATTTGCGGCCCTTTTTGAAACTCGTTCTGCTATGGGAAATACCATTATGCCGATGGCAATTCCAAACCACAGCGTTGTTATCCGAATGATGGCCGTGGCCGCCAGGCTGATATCCAGCGGCACACCTTCTATGGCCAATAGCGCCACCAGCGCCGCGTCAGCACCACCTACACCGCCGGGTGAGCCGGACAACCCGCCAACAATAATTGCCAGCACGAAGATGGCAGTTGCGGTTGCCAGTGTCACGCCGGCGCCCATCCAGACCAGTAGCAGATAGAATGCATAGGCCTCAGCAAACCAGCCGATGGCGCCGATTAGGGTGGTGAATGTTAATACGGTAGGGTTGGAAAAACTGCCAAGCGATCGCGCGGCGGATCGCAGGCGCGCAAACAGGCGTGGCCCACGTTTAATCACCCGAAAGCCGATATTTGCCATTGTTATCAGTAAGCGCGGACGGGTGGCGACGATGGCGGCGATCAATGCCAGGATTGCAACAGGAATGGCACCGGGAATATCTGTTTTGGACAATGCGATCGCCACACCCAGAATAAGCGCCATCGCCGCCAGGTCAGAGGCCCGGTCCATCAGCACCAGCGGTGCGGACTTTTCCGGCGACCAGCCGGTTTCGCGTTTGATCCAGCGCATGCGCACCAATTCACCGACGCGCGCAGGTGTCACGATCATCGCAAAACCGCCCAGAAAGTGGCGCATATCCTGCAAAAATCCGGTTTTCAGACCAAGCCGGTTGGCAAACAGGTGCCAGCGCCAGCCACGAATGGCATAGTTTATCAGGCTCAGACCCAGCAGGGCGGTGAATTGCCCCCAGCTAAGTTTTGCGATTTGTTCAATGGTTTCTTGCCAGCCGGTGGCAAAGGCAAGTGCCGCCAACCCGGCAATCACCGAAATTAGCAGGGCGACAAGCAACGCAATATTGAACCAACGCCGTTTGGTGTCGGCGTCAGTTTGCGGGTCTTGCTTTGAAATCGTACTGCTCATTGTCATTACCGGCCCTGCTAGTGGCAGATTCTGGCGACAATATGAAACTGTTTCTGAATTTAGAACGGTGAATGACACAATCGTGCAAAGCGCTTTAGGGTTTGCATCTGGGCAAGGCTGTTGCGTTAGATTATCGTCGCCTGGGTTGCGGCGACCAATTCATCGCGGCTGACGCCCGGTGCCAGTTCAACAATTTCAAGCCCGGCTTTGGTTACGTTCAAAACCCCCAGATTGGTGACAATCATGTCAACAACACCGGCACCGGTCAGGGGCAGGGTGCATAGCTTCAGAATTTTGCTGTCGCCATGTTTGTTGGTATGGTCCATCACCACAATTACCCGGCCAACGCCGGCCACCAGATCCATGGCGCCGCCCATGCCCTTGACCAGTTTTCCCGGGATCATCCAGTTGGCCAGATCGCCGTTTTCGGCCACTTCCATGGCGCCCAGAATGGCCATGGCGATCTTGCCGCCCCGGATCATGCCAAAGCTGGCCGCACTGTCAAAATAAGCGGTTTGTGGCAGTTCGGTGATGGTTTGTTTGCCCGCGTTGATCAGATCGGCGTCTATTTCAGCTTCGGTCGGGAACGGGCCCATGCCCAGCATGCCGTTTTCGCTTTGCAGCGTTACGTTTACCCCGTCCGGAATGTGGTTGGACACCAGCGTCGGGATGCCAATGCCAAGGTTCACATACATGCCATCTTCCAGCTCAAGTGCGGCGCGGGCGGCCATTTGATTACGGTCCCAAGGCATATTTAACCCTCCCTTACTGTGCGCTGTTCGATACGTTTTTCATGCGCACCCTGAATGATGCGATGCACATAAATGCCCGGCAGGTGGATGCCATCGGGGTCAAGGCTGCCGGTGGGCACAATTTCTTCAACTTCGACAACGCAGACCTTGCCGCACATGGCGGCAGGCGGGTTAAAGTTGCGCGCGGTTTTGCGAAACACCAGATTGCCGGTAGGATCGGCCTTCCAGGCTTTTATAATCGACAGATCAGCAAATAACCCGGTTTCCAGAATATAGGTTTCGCCGTTGAAATCCTTGTGTTCCTTGCCATCCGCAATCACCGTGCCAACGCCGGTTTTGGTGTAAAACCCGGGGATGCCGCAGCCAGCAGAGCGCATGCGTTCAGCCAAGGTGCCCTGCGGATTAAATTCAAGCTCCAGCTCTCCGGACAGGTACTGGCGCATAAATTCGGCGTTTTCACCAACATATGAGCTGATCATTTTCTTAACTTGTTTGGTCTGCAGCAAAATACCGATGCCAAAATCATCAACGCCCGCGTTGTTGGACGCGAATGTCAGGTTTTTGGTGCCCGCCTGTTTGATCGCCTGCAGCAGCAGTTCGGGAATGCCACACAGGCCAAACCCGCCGGCGGCAATGAACATGCCGTCATGCAAAAGACCATCCAACGCGCTTTGTGCAGTGTCAAAAACCTTATCCATCAGACTTCCCCGGCTATTGGTTGGTCTGATGTCTCGGAAATTAAGCCGGGTAAGTCAATTGTAATGCTGCATCGCGGCGCAGATATTGTCCCGCAACATCAGCTCAGGCGGATTTTTTCGCCGCAGGCTTTTTCTTCACCGCCGCCTTTTTCTTTGGCGCAGCTTTCTTTTTCACGGCTTTCTTACGGCCGCCTTTTTTCGCGGCCCTCGCGGCAATCAGTTCAACCGCCAGCTCCATCTTAACATCACCGGGCTCGGTTTCTTTCGGGATGGTGGCGTTGATCTTGTCCCATTTAACGTAGGGGCCGTATTTGCCATCCATGACATTGACCGGCCCGCCATGTTCCGGGTGTTCACCCAGTTCAAACAGCGGTTTGGCAGCCGCGCGACCAGCGCCGCGTGTCGCCAGTTTTTTGGCCAGTTCTTCCACCGCGCGGTTCATGCCGATGGTGAAAACGTCATCAACCTCGCCGATATTTGCATAAAGCCGGCCATGTTTCACGTAAGGCCCATAGCGTCCTATGCTGGCCTCAACCATTTCACCATCTTCCGGGTGGGGGCCGATTTCGCGGGGCAGGGACAGCAGCATCAGCGCCTTTTCAAGATCAATGGTGGCCGCGTCCCAGGTTTTGGGAATACTGGCGCGGGGTGGTTTCGGGGTTTCTTCTGACGCCTCACCACGCTGCACATAGGGGCCGAAACGCCCGGTGCGCAGGGATATTTCGTCGCCCTGATCCTGCCCAAGCTCGCGATCCCCGACGGCGTTTTCTTCATCCCCGTTTGGGGCTTTCAGGGGCCGGGTAAAGCGGCATTCCGGGTAGTTGGAACACCCGATAAACGCGCCACCTGAACGCGCGGTTTTCAGACCCAGACGGCCATTGCCGCATTTTTTACACACCCGCGGGTCACTGCCATCTTCATTGGGCGGGAACACATGGGGTTCCAGAACTTCATCAATTTTGTCCAGCACTTCGCGAATACGCAGCTCAGAGGTTTCACCAATGGCGGCGGAGAAATCTGTCCAGAACCGCGCCAGAACGCTTTTGTAATCGCGCTTGCCGGCCGAAACATCGTCCAGCTCTTCCTCCAGATTGGCGGTGAATTCATAGCCGACATATTTGCGAAAATAATTCAGCAGAAAGATCGTGACCAACCGGCCCTTGTCTTCCGGGATCAGGCGGTTCTTTTCATTGCGCACATATTCCCGGGTCTGGATGGTGGTGACCACCGACGCATAGGTTGACGGGCGGCCAATGCCCAGTTCTTCCATCCGTTTGACCAGCGATGCCTCGGTATAGCGCGGCGGCGGCTGGGTGAAATGCTGCTCGGGTGTGATGGTGCCTTTTTCGGCCGGTTCGCCCTGGGTAATCTGGGGCAGGCGCTTGTCGTCGTCATCAACAACAACATCGTCGCGCCCTTCCTCATAGACCCGCATGAACCCGTCAAACAGCATCACCTGCCCGGTGGCGCGCAGGGTGATCTGGCCATCCTGGCTGCCAATATCAACGGTTGTGCGTTCCATGCGGGCGGCGGCCATCTGGCTGGCAATGGTGCGTTTCCAGATCAGATCATAAAGTTTGCGCTGATCCGCATCCAGAATTTTCAGATCGCTGGCGGATTTTGCCAATTCAGTTGGGCGGATACATTCATGGGCTTCCTGGGCGTTCTTGACCTTATTTTTATAGATCCGCGGGCTGGCTGGCACATAATCTTTGCCGTAGCGCGCATCAATTGCGTCGCGGGTGGCGGTGATCGCCTCGGGCGCCATATCAATGCCGTCGGTCCGCATATAGGTG
>CAZETX010000017.1:0-53300 GCA_964514925.1 uncultured Marinosulfonomonas sp. | reverse complement strand
GATGGCCCTTTCGAGTTTTAAGGAGACGGGCCAGTTAGAGCACAGGCCCAGTCAATACCACGTCCGCCATTTCCATGAACAATCAGGCGAATATTTCAAACCCGGATTTCGTCCATCTAAACATTTGCATTTTTTCAAAAACGCTTCAGGATTTTAAGTGTCGGAAATCCGTCAGCGACCAGCCCGCGCGAAACTTGATACCTACGTAATGCGGCAAAGGTATTCGGACCAAAAATACCATCGATTCCATGGGTTCTAAAGCCAAGACCTGTAAGTTGTTGCTGAAATTCTATCCTTTGGGCTTTATCCAAAGTTGGTTCACATCTTGGCCACGGTAAATTTGTGGATCCCTTACCAGCTAAGGATTGCGCCAATAGCGCCACCGCAAATGCGTATGGTACAGCCCGATTGTATTTTAAGAGTACCCGAAAGTTTTCATAAACCATAAACGCCGGGCCATTTGCACCAGCGGGCACGACGATTTGAGTTGGAAATTTACTATCGGGTGTCACAGGCACATTAAATTCGCGCCAGATATCTGACGACTTCCACACGTCAGGTTGTGCCAATAAATAGTCAAATTCTGCCCCTAGTTTAATTTCTACCAAGCATGGTTCATCTGCAACCCATCCAAAGAAATCTAGAAATGATCCGGTCGATGCAAGGGCGTCGACTGGGCTGTTTCCCCAAATGTTACATTTGCCGTCATCATTAAAATCAACTGCATGGGCTAGAAAGCTCGTTGGCATAAATTGGGTGTGCCCCATCGCCCCCGCCCAAGAACCTACGAAAGACTGTTGCTTAACATTTCCAGATTGTAGAATTTTAAGGGCAGCTATCAATTCGGATTCATACAACCCTCGCCGCCGCCCTTCAAAGGCTAATGTGGCCAATGACCGAATGACGGAAAATTCACCCTTAAACGAGCCATAGGCGCTTTCAAGTCCCCAGATAGCGACAAGAATTTCTTTTGAGACACCAAATTCTGTACTGATTTCTTCTAATGTGAGCCCGTTTTCTTTTAACGCAATTTTCCCCGATAAGGTACGATTTGGCGACATCGCTGCATCTAAATATTCCCAAATCTGTAGACTATTTTCTGGCTGACAATTGTCTTTAGAAATTACTCCTACATCACATGACACATCAGCAAATACGTGCTCGAATAGGTGTTGAGATATTCCATTCCTCTGCGCCTTATTCGCAAACCGGCCAAGCCAATTTTGAAAATCGTTTTCCATTGGTTCTAATTGCACAGGAACGCTCTGTTTACTATTTTTTGCGGGAATGTTTTCGACGCGGTGATTTTACAGATCTTCGGGAAGTGCCACGCCGATAACTTTGCTTAGCCTGGGGAATTTTTTTGCCTTCTACTGACAAAAGCTCTAGCAATATGCCTCCGGTTTCGGGCACCGCTTCGGATAATCGAACTGTCACGCGTTGACCCAACGAGATAGAAAACCCAGTATCCGTACCTAGAAGACTTTGAGTATCGGGATTAAATTCGAAAAACTCTCGTCCTAATGTCCGAACCGGTATCAGCCCATCTGCGCCTGTCTCATCAAGTTTAATAAATGCGCCAAATCGAGCTATTCCGCTGACGCGACCGGAAAACTCGCCACCCACCTTTTCGCTTAAATACGATGCCAGATACCGATCGGTTGTATCCCTTTCCGCAGTCATTGAACGACGCTCTGTTTCAGAGATATGGGTGGCGGTTTCGCCCAAACTATCCAAGTCTTGTGGGCGCAATCCATCGTCTCCCCAGCCATGTGCGGTGATCAACGCCCGATGAACGATTAGATCCGCATAGCGTCGTATAGGAGATGTAAAATGAGTGTATGATTTTAACGCCAGGCCAAAATGGCCAAAGTTTTCACGACTGTAATAGGCTTGTGTCATCGAACGCAGTGTCGAAATATTGATCAACTCATCAAAGTCTGTTCCCTCCGCCTGGCGCAACAGTGAATTTAGATGGCTGGTTTGCAATACCTGCCCCTTGGCCAATACAAAACCCGACGCCTGCGCAACTTCCCGCAATGACTTTAGCTTTTCTGGTGAAGGCTCTTCATGCACTCGAAATACAAGGGGTTGTCGCCTTTTTGTCAGCTCTTCGGCGGCGGCTACATTTGCAAGTATCATAAATTCTTCAACCAAACGATGAGTATCAAGTCTTTCCTTGAAACTTATTGCGGAAACGACACCATCGTCCGAAATCTCAATACGACGTTCGGGAAGGTCCAGATCAAGTGGTTGGCGCTTAGACTTCGCTAATTTCGCTGAAATGTATGCCGCAAAAAGAGGTTTAATTACTTTATCAATAAGCGGCGCCGTTTTTTCATTAGCCTGCCCGTCAATTGCCCTTTGAACCTCTGTGTAGTTAAGCGAGGCGGCTGAGTTGATCAAACAACGCGAAAAACTATGGCTCAGTTTGTTACCGTCTGCATCCAATATAAGACGAACTGCAATACATGCCCGAGGCACATTTTCATGAAGCGAGCACAAATCAGCTGACAATTTGTCAGGCAACATTGGCACGACTCTATCAGGGAAATATGTTGAGTTTCCGCGCTTACGGGCTTCAATATCAAGCGCAGAATCGGGGGCAACGTATGCGGCAACATCGGCGATTGCTACCCAGATAATATGGCCGCCTTTATTTTTGGAATCTTTATCTGCAGAAGCATAAATTGCATCGTCGCGATCACGGGCATCAGCGGGATCAATGGTAACAAATGAGAGGTGGGAAAGATCAGTTCGCTTTGCAGGATCAACGGGCTTTGCTTTTGCGGCTTCCGCAATAACTTCATCTGGAAATATATTGCGGATGTTGTGTTGTTGAATGGCAATCAGTGAAACTGCTTTCGGCGCGCTTGGGTCACCCAAGAGACTAACAATTTTTACTTCATTTTTACGAATTCTATTCTTCGCTCCGATAGGTTCTGCTTCTACCAGCTCACCATCCTGCGCGCCATTTGTTTCGCCCTTTGCGACCTGCCAATTCTTAGAAAACCCTCGTTCTATTGGTAGAATCTCTCCCCCTTCCTGGCCTCTCATAAATATTCCAAAAACACGTGTCGGGCTGTTTGCGATGCGTCTGATTAGTCGCCCTTCATATTGGTAAGAATGCCCATGAACTTCAGATAATCGCGCCAGTATACGATCACCTTCACCCAATGCGGGATCTTCCTGACGTAAGGATAACAGGATTAAAGGAAGGCCACCTTCCCCGCTCCATTCAACTGGTTGCGCGAACAGGTCTCCTTGGGAATCCGGGGCCAAAACTTGCAATATCGATACCGGTGCCAATCGTTCTGGATCGCGATATGGTTTCCGACGCTTTTGCAGATCACCGTTTTGTTGAAGCTCTTTCAAAATACGTTTCAAATCTACTTTTTTTGCTCCTTTGACACCAAAGGCGCGGGCAATATCGCGCTTTGATATTTTATTTGGATTGTTGGAAACCCATTCAATGATTTCCTGTTTGGATGGAAAGTTTTTCATACTAATCCTCTAACACAACCCATCATATTCTTCGCGTTGAAACAATCTAAAGGTCTTTTGCTTCGTCTACATCAGCCAAGGTGCAAGTTATGGCAATTCTCAATCCTTTGATGGATCTAACACTATCGGAAAGGGTGTATCTGGATGACCAGCGAACACCAGAAAACATTGCCACGGGTTTGGGTCTCATTCGTTTTAAACCAACCAACCAAAATCCACCATCAGTAGCAGGGCCAAAAACGGCCTCATTGGAACCGAGACACTTAAATGCGCGCATGATGTGTGCCGTTGTTATGTCAGGAATATCCGCACCTACAATAATCACAGGACCTTTCGGCAATTCGTCAAAAATCCGGAGCATGCGTTGCCCTATATTTCCTTCCCCCTGTGGCCACCGACTAATATCTCGGGGCCAAATACGACTATTGAGTCCCTCAACATCTGGTGAAACCGCAAGCACAATGTTCCAACTTGGGTGACGCAATTGTCTGATCGTCAAATTAGCCTGATGACGAAACCACCACGCCGCTGTTGTCATTCCTATGTCTTTCCCAAGTCGGGTTTTAACCTTACCTGGCCTCGGTTCTTTGACCATAATAACAAGCCAACGACGATACTCAGGCGAAATAGTCACGTAGTATCCGACTGTAAATGGCACTTAGTTGTTGGATATGGGCGATGTTTACGCATTCGTCTATGCCATGCATCCTGTGGGGCACCAGGCCAAACTCTACAACCGGGCAATGTTGCTTAATGAAACGCGCGTCTGAAGTCCCACCAGAGGTCGAATGCTCGGGTGTTCGATTTGTTTCAAGCCCGACAGCATCTGAAACGAGACTGGACAATTGCCCAGGTAGTGTGAAAAAACTTTCGCCCGAGACTTTGGATTTCATTTGAAACCCTATCCCGGTGTCTTGGGTCGTTGCCTCTATTTCTTCGTTGATCCAATTCAAAAGGCTTTCGGAAGTATGTATATCGTTGAAACGGATATTCAACGTTACACGGCATTCGGCGGGGATGACATTTGTCGCTGAATTACCTGTGTCAAATGTCGTGACAGCCAGTGTTGACGGGTCAAAATATTCAGATCCTTCATCCAGTACTTTATTACATAAACGATTAACCAATTCAGACATTGCAGGCACTGGATTATTCGCTTTGTCTGGGTAGGCGACATGGCCTTGTATTCCTGTCGCCGTCAGCTGAAACGTTATAGAACCGCGTCGTCCGATTTTCATTGCTTCACCCATGTGATTTGGGCAGGTTGGCTCTCCAACAAGGCAAACTGTCATTGCTTCACCCTGATCAGCCATCCAATCTAAAATTGCAGTTGTTCCATCGACTGCTTCTGCTTCTTCATCACCAGTTATTGCCAAAATGATTGCGCCATCAGTCGGCATTTCTGAGGCAAACCCAATTGCAGCTGCAACAAACGCCGCAACCCCTGATTTCATGTCAGAGGATCCACGCCCCCAAACGTACCCGTCGCGAATTTCCGCGCCAAATGGGTCAGTTGTCCAGGCAGACCTGTCACCCACAGGAACGACATCAGTATGCCCATTAAAACCAAAGGTTCTGGTGGCTCCCTTTTTGCCACATCTGGCGAACAGGTTTGAGACCTTACCACGGTCTACATAATAGCATTCAAAACCATTTTCTTTCAATATTGTATGGAGCAATTTAAGTGCGCCAGCCTCTGCTGGAGTTACAGAAGGACATTGAACCAATTTGACGGTCAACGAAACTGGATCAATTTTAGTTTCCGACATCTATTCCTCTATTCGCCTTAGCTTAATGCCCTAACTTCCATTCCTACTGAAATACAACACCTCAGCCTTGGGTCAAATACTCACAAAAATGCCACAGAGCATCAAGAAAATTGACCTTTTCATTAACAGATTCAATCGGATGCGCCATACAGGAAGCGCTGAAGACATTTGCGCCGGTGCTTTCAGCGGCTAGAATGAAATGTATGACCGATCAAAGGCGAATATTCCATAGATGAGCTGGCTCGCGATCAATAAAACTACTGGTTCGAATCGGGCTTCCGACACAATTGGCGTTGGAAGCGACGACTCCATTTTGGCCACAGGGTCATTCGTATTTGATTTTGATTTCTCATTGTTGCGTAAGGCACCAAGTCGTTTGGTACATTTTCATTCCGATTCTGGCTGGCAACGTCGGTTTACGATATTTTTGAACGCAGACTATTCTATTTCTGTAGAGACCCAGCAGGGCACAAGTCATTCATATGCGACGATAAAGACAGCGGGCCTGTCGGAAGCCGGTTTGCTACGCCTGACTTATACTTGGGATGCTCCTAAGAAAGTAGGAATGTTAACAGTTGAGCAAATTTCAAAAGGTTTTATCCACCAAGTTGCCACCAGAGAACCTGTACCATTCCCAACTGAGGATGCGCTTAAGATTGTCCAAGCTTCAAACGAAATTCAATTTGACCAACGCCTATTGTCAATTGCGTTAAATGACAAAGTAGTTCCGATTGGGCCGGCTGCATCCATATCTTTAGGCACGATGGTTTCAACAACGGATGGCCCCAGAGCCATTGAACGACTTCGCGTTGGTGACATGGTTCAGACGAAAAATAGCGGGCCTCTCCCTGTTCGGGCAATTGTAATGCAGGATTTACCGGCCATGGGTCACACCACTCCGGTAGTGGTTAGGGCACCTTATTTCGGCTTGGACAAAGATATTGTGGTAGCCAGAGACCAGCGTATTTTATTTACCGGCTTTGAAGCTGAATACAATTTGGGAGTAAACGCTGCTTTGCTCGAAGCGCATCACTTTTTTGACCATCTCGCGGCATCCAGGGTGGAAGAAAAACGCTCAACCATTTTTTTTCAACTTCTTATTGATACGCATGAGTGTATCCAAATTTCCGGCGCGTGGGTTGATAGCCTATTTGTCGGTAATCTCAAAAAATTTCCAGAAATATTAGCGTCAACAAGTTTGTCAGAAATTCCTCTTGCGGTTGTTCCAATCCATAAATCGCGTGCCTTTGCTTACCTTCATGAGTACGAGAAACGCGTATTGTTAGAGTCTCTTTCAGCTTGAAAAACATCAGCTGTAACCGTGTTACTATTTGGTCGATGTAACTTTCATGGAGATGGGTATGAAACTTATTTATGTTCTACTCTCTATTGTTCTTTTTCAGACTTGGCCTGCTCAGTCTCAGGAATTAAAGATTGTAACGGTCACCAGGCCACCGTTTTCTTTACAAGAGGCGGGGAATGATATTGGTTTTAGCATGGATTTATGGGCTGCCGTTGCAACTGATCTGGGTCGTGAATATCAGATCACCCGTGCCGAAAGCTTTTCTGAAATGCTTGGTTTAGTTCAATCTGGCCAAGCTGATGCGGCCGTGGCTAATATTTCTATTACTGCAGATCGAGAAGCTTTGATGGATTTTTCGCAGCCAATATTCGAAAGTGGTCTGCAAATTATGGTACAGAACAATGGTACACCCAATGCGTCTATTATTAAGTTACTGTTATCACCCGGCCTTCTGAAAATGATTGCCATATCAATGGCTATACTTTTTGGCGCCGGAATGTTGATGTGGAGATTAGAAAGAAATACGCAGCCCTATTTCGATAAATCTGCAAAAGACGCAGCATTTCCAGCGTTTTGGTGGGCGTTAAATTTAGTAGTAAATGGTGGTTTTGAGGAACGGCCACCCACGACTATTCTTGGCAGATTATTTGGTATTCTGCTTGTAATTTCTTCGCTATTTGTTGTGTCAATTTTTGTCGCGAAGGTAACAGCCACGCTGACAATTGATGCTATTCAGAACAATGTGAACACGATTAATGATCTTTATAACAAACGCGTCGGCACTATCGAGAGCTCAACGGCAAGTATATTTCTGGACTCTCGCGACCTAAATTACACCGGTTTTGGTGATCTTAAAAAAATGTTTCTTGAATTTGAGAATGGTGAACTTGATGCCATAATATTTGATGCACCGATTTTGATTTTCTATGCAAAAAATCCGAAAAACAACGCTGAGATGACCGGGTCAATGTTTCGAAGAGAAAATTATGGTATCGCATTGCCAACTGGCAGTCCCCTGGTTGAACCCATCAATCAAAGTTTACTAAGAATTAGAGAAGACGGAACATATGAAAAAATCTTTCGAAAATGGTTTGGCGATACGTCAAATTTGTAGGTTATTTGATGGCTCCACCACATAAGTTTAGGGCAACTTTGTAGTTCGGTGGACAGCGTTAAAGACCGGGCTATTTAGTTATCTTCAAAAAACGGTGTCATTTGTGCAATGATTACTGCATTTTCGCGTAAAGCGCGGTCCATCAATTTGCGTTCATCGTCACTGATATCGTGGCCAGCGGCCAATCTCTCTTTCACGGTTCCATACCCAGATACATCCAATGGTGCCAAGCCCGCTTGCTTAAGGATTGCAACTGTTTCCCGGACTGCCTCGGCTTCATCGACACCGGATGTATAGCACATAAGAGCAGCGCCGGTTGCTTGCATCGGCAGGTCATCACCTGCTTTACGACCCACCTCGACTAGCAAGGTATAAACATAGTGTGGGCGTTTGGTTTTTACCGGTTCTTGAGCCACGCTAGTCCCGCAACAATTCATTTATTGCCGTTTTTGAACGAGTACGTTCATCAACACGTTTTACGATGACGGCACAATAAAGGTGTACACCATTTTTTGATGGCATCGAACCGGCTACAACAACCGAATATGGGGGCACTTCGCCATACATGATTTCACCTGATTCACGATCCAGTATTTTTGTTGATTGGCCAATAAATACACCCATCCCCAGAACCGAGCCTTCTCGCACGATACAGCCTTCCACAACTTCAGAACGTGCACCGATAAAGCAATTGTCCTCAATAATCGTCGGACCGGCCTGCATTGGTTCCAATACACCACCGATACCAACACCTCCGGAAAGGTGCACATTTTTTCCAATTTGTGCGCATGACCCAACGGTAGCCCAAGTATCGACCATCGTACCTGTATCGACATAGGCGCCTATATTTACAAACGAAGGCATCAGCACTACGCCCGGTGCAATATAAGCGGACTTGCGTACCACACAACTTGGAACGGCTCGAAAACCGGCCGCTGCCCATTGGTTTTCGCCCCATCCCTTGAATTTATTGTCAACTTTGTCCCACCAGCCGCCCCCCTGTGCACCGCCTTCCTGGGCTTCCATATCTTTAATGCGAAAGCCTAACAAAACCGCCTTCTTGGCCCACTGATTAACCTGCCAGGAGTTGTCAGGTTGCTTTACAGCAACCCTAAGGGCGCCCGAATCCAGCGCATTCAACGTATCTTCAATAGCTTCTCGCATTTCGCCCGTTGTATTGGGGGAAATCGTGTCGCGCTGATCCCATGCAGCCTCAATCGCTGATTCTAGTTGTGCATTGGACATGGTGGTCTCCAAATTTATATTTTTACTCTGTTAAAGGCAGGCTATAAGCACAACCTTAACTGCGCGCAATCAAGGAGCAGGCAATGAACGACCATTCACGGACACATCCTTTTCGCCATTCAAAACAGGATCGCGACGCAAGCCATCAAACTCCGGACACAGAACAGACACGTGCTCCCGCTTACCGTTTGGCATTTGATGACGAAGATTTCCTGTGTCGGGATGAATTACGACCTGTGCGATTGCAGTTGGAACTGTTGAAGCCGGAAATGCTAATGGCAGAGTACGGAGTTGAATCAACCGTGGTTCTATTTGGAGGCGCACGTATTCCTGAACCAGGCAAGAAAGAAACCGCCCGGACCAAAACGTTGGCCGACCTTTCAAAATACTATGACGAAGCCCGAGAGTTTTCCCGTTTGATAACACTGCGCGCCAAGAAGAATGGTTATCGTGAAGACGTTATAGTTACCGGCGGCGGGCCGGGTGTAATGGAAGCTGGAAATCGAGGAGCCATAGATGCAGGTGGCGTAAGTATCGGGCTAAATATTGTGCTGCCGCATGAACAGGCGCCAAATAAGTATGTGACCCCAGAACTTTGTTTTAACTTCCACTACTTCGCGATTAGAAAAATGCATTTTTTGATGCGAGCGAAAGCAATAGCTGTATTTCCGGGTGGCTTTGGAACTTTGGATGAACTGTTCGAAAGCCTGACACTTATTCAAACAGGTCGAATGCAACGGGTTCCAATTTTGCTATTTGGTGAACAATTCTGGCGCAGCATTGTCAATTGGGATGCTTTGGCTGACGCAGGAACTATTTCCGCAGATGATCTTAAGCTGTTTCGATTTGTTGAAACAGCAAAAGATGCGATTGGTGCTATTGATACTTGGAAAGGAGCGGGCGAAAAGCGCGGTAAAATTCCCGGTCGATGATTGGCAATTATTCGATCGTGCCTGCATTCTGCACCGATCTTGTCCGGCTTTTACGTAGCTTTTCAGAGGCAGACTTCAACTGTCCACAGGCGGCCATGATATCTTCACCCCGCGGCTTTCGGATCGGGGCAGAGTAGCCAGCGTTAAATACGATATCAGAAAAGCTTTTTATCCGGTCCGGGTCTGATCGCTGGTAGGGTGCACCTGGCCATTCATTAAATGGTATAAGGTTGATTTTAGCTGGAATACCCTTGATCAGCTTTACCAAACGACGCGCGTCTACGTCACTGTCATTGATATTTTTCAGCATCACATACTCAAAAGTAATCCGTTCGGAATTGGAAAGGTTTGGATATTCACGCAGGGTGTCCAAAAGTGTCTCGATATTCCATTTCTTATTAATGGGTACAAGAATATCGCGTACATCATCTGTCGTTGCGTGGAATGAAACCGCCAACAAACAACCAATTTCTTCTGCCGTTTTAGCGATTTCCGGCACAACGCCCGAGGTCGATAATGTGATCCTGCGTCTCGACAAAGAAATACCCTCTCCGTCCATCGCAATTTTCATGGCGTCACGTACTGCATCAAAATTATATAGCGGTTCACCCATACCCATTAATACAATGTTTGAGAGTAACCGTGCCTGAGGTGCTGGGGATCGCCCTGGTTGTGGCCACTCACCTAAGTCATCGCGCGCCAGCATTATTTGCCCAACAATTTCACCCGCGGTTAGATTGCGTACTAATTTCTGGGTACCTGTGTGGCAAAAAGAGCAGTTTAATGTGCATCCGACCTGTGACGAAATACATAGTGTTCCGCGTGTTTCCTCAGGTATATAGACGACTTCAACCTCATGGCCCCCTTGAATTCGTACAAGGTATTTGCGCGTGCCATCGCTAGACACTTGTCGAGAAACCACTTCTGGTATCGCAATGACATAATGTTTTGCCAAGCTTGTGCGAATTTCTTTTGACAGATTTGTCATCTGATCGAAATCGCGCACACCTTTATTGTAAATCCATTGCCAGATTTGCCCGACGCGCATTTTTATTTGATTTTCAGGAATATCTACATCGGCCAACAATTCGCTTAGTCGCGGGCGAGAAAGGCCAACCAAATTTGTTGGACCTTCATCTGGCGCCCTTGAAATCGTTTTAACTTCTGGGTTAAGCGGAACGTTGGACATGATTAGGGCCTGCGTTAGACTTCGTCTTCTTACATGCCTTAACCAAAAACAAAAACAGGTATTCTGATAGCCTAACTGGCGCAGCGACTTTCAGTTTCACTTAGTGCTGCTGTAAATCCCAACAATGAAAACGTATCTTTTGTAGTGGTTCCTTTGGCTGACTTAGCGGTTAATATTGCTTCAGCTCCGCGTTTCATTGCGGTTACAATTTTGGCGTCATCAGCCTCGCTTGGCGCCCAGGCCATTTCTTTGTTTGTAGCCGTATCAGTGAATAGCTGAAAAGTTTGCCCGCCAATTTCAAGTGCCACCTGAGAACCCGGAGCGAACGGATATCCACCGGTGAACGAAATCTGCCCTTTTGCACCTTTGCTTGGTATATAGGAAACAAACAATAATATATCGCTGCGCCTTACGGCCACAACTCGACCATCCCGGGTATTTACAGTTTCTTTTGGGCTAGACACGCTCCAACAGGATGTTGGGTCGGTTTCAACAAAAACGCTCCAGTCCGTTTTGGCATCAACCCGATTTGAACTTTCACTTTGAGCGAATGCCGCTGTGCTCGTTAATGTTAACGAAAAACACGCCAATCCAAGTATTGTATTAATATTCATATTACAGCCTCCAGCTGTATTGCCTCAACTAAAGTGTTGCCAAGCTCACTATCGGAGCGATTAAACAACGACCACCATCCCAACTCGATATTTTCAGTTTAACGTCAGTGGCTATGGTATTAAAGGGCCTATAAGCGAAATATCGCACATCTCCAGCAAGGAAACTAAAATGGTAATCGCTGTCCCAATGGCTGAAGTATGGCGCGGCGGTTTTCTTGAATGTGTTCATGTTGGCCATGCTGTTGTCTGTGATGCAGCGAGCAACATTATTAAGGTTTGGGGGGATCCTAATGCCGAAATCTTGCCGCGACCCGGTGGATGACAGTAAAGCAGCGTAATTGCGCAGGATTAGAGACCGGTAGCATAAAACCAGCCAAGGGATTTCCTGCCTAAATAGTAAAATCGGCCCGGGAATATCCCTGTAGGTAAAGCAATGCCGTCAGGTCGCCAAAGTTTATCCTGATATCACATTGCGCCGCTACTGACGGTTTAGCGTGCAAGGCAACACCTGCCCCGGCCAATTGTAGCATCCCTAAGTCATTGGCGCCGTCTCCGACGGCCATCGCCTGATCTGGTGTGATACCCCGTTTCGCAGAAATTTCTGTTAGTGCAGTTACCTTGGCATCTCGACCCAGAACTGGTTCCGCGACCTTACCAGTCAGCACGCCATCAGCCATCAGCAATGTATTGGCCCGGTGTTCATCGAACCCCAGTTGATTTGCCACCTGCTGGGTAAAAGCGGTGAAGCCACCTGATACCAATGCCGTATAGCTTCCATCGGCTTTCATCGTTGCCAACAATGTTGGGCCGCCGGGCATCAAGGTAATTCGGGATTTCAAAACAGTGTCTATTACGGAAGCTTTCAGGCCCTTTAACATCAAAACCCGCTTTTTGAGGGCTGGTATAAAATCTAGTTCGCCGTTCATTACCTGCGCAGTGATCGCTGCGACTTGAACGCCGAACCCAGCTTCTTCCGCCAGTTCATCAATGCATTCCTGTTGGATCATGGTTGAATCCATGTCCGCCAGAAGGGCCTGTTTGCGTCGATTCTTTGCGGGCTGAATAACCAGATCAATACCCATCTTCTGCAACGAAGACCAACTCTCCCAGAATGAGTCTGGTTTACTCATCACTGAAAATTCTGCCGCCTCGCGGGGGGCGAGCCATCTGACATCGTTTCCCCCCCACGCATTGCGCAAATTCTCAACCAAATTAGGCTCTAACACAGCAGAAATTGGGTTCACCAGCAGGGTTACTATGTGCATTGAGTTAGGTCCGATCCTGTTGGGTCGTGTCGTGTTTAATTCATAATGAGCCGCTATAGCGACATTTATTCCCTTGCGAAAGCAGATCCGTTCACTTAGGTCCGGCGGTGGGACACCCTTCCCCAACGAAGGGCATATATCTGTGAGGATACCACCGATGACGATACAACAACCGGCAACGCGGCCGGATAACCCGCGTTTTTCTTCCGGCCCCTGTGCCAAGCCCCCCAATTTCCAATTGAGTAACCTGTCTGACGCGCCTTTGGGACGTTCGCACCGGGCGGCGATTGGTAAGGCCAAACTTAAACAAGCTATTGAAGATACTCGGGAAATTCTGGGTATTCCGAAAAATTATCGGATCGGTATTGTGCCTGCATCCGATACCGGTGCCATGGAGATGGCGATGTGGAATTTGCTGGGCAAACGCCCGGTGGAAATGTTGACCTGGGAAAGTTTTGGGGCGGGTTGGGTGACCGATGTGGTCAAGCAACTTAAGCTGGATGCAAACATTCATTCCGCTGAGTATGGGCAGATTGTTGACCTGTCGAAGGTCAATTTCAACAACGATGTCGTGTTCACCTGGAACGGTACAACCAGCGGTGTTCGACTGCCAAATGGAAATGATATTCCTGTTGATCGTCAAGGGCTTAGCATATGCGACGCCACCAGTGCCGCCTTTGCGATGGACCTGCCATGGGACAGGTTGGATGTCACCACGTTCAGCTGGCAAAAGGTGCTGGGTGGGGAGGCGGCGCATGGGATGTTGATCCTGTCACCACGGGCCGTTGAGCGGCTGGAAAGCTATACGCCGCCATGGCCCTTGCCGAAGATATTCCGCCTGACAAAGGGGGGAAAGATCATTGAGGGCATCTTTGAAGGGGCGACGATAAACACCCCGTCAATGCTGGCGGTTGAGGATTATTTGCAGGCGCTGAACTGGGCAAGATCAGTGGGAGGCTTGCAAGGGTTGATTGCCCGCGCTGATGCAAATTCGGCCTTAATAGACACTATTTGTAACGAAAACCCCTGGATCGAGAACCTTGCCACTGACCCGGAAACCCAGTCAAATACCAGTGTTTGTCTGCGGTTTAATGACCCCCGCATCAAGGACGCTGCCGGGTTTGCCAAGGCCGTTGCCAAGCGTTTGGACACTGAAAATGTGGCCTATGATATCGGGGCGTATCGCGATGCACCGCCGGGATTACGCATCTGGTGCGGTGGCACGGTTGAAACATCTGATCTGGAAGCACTGATGCCGTGGATCAAATGGGCGTTTGAAACTGAGATTGAAAACCAGCCCTGAGCTATCATTCGGGGGCGTTCTTTAAGCTTTGTAACAACTTTTACCCCCCCTTCTTTAAACTTTGTAACATGAGGAGAGCCGCAAAATGGCCCCTAAAGTGCTTGTATCTGACAAACTTTCTGAAACCGCCGTGCAGATATTTCGCGACCGCGGAATTGATGTGGTGTTTGAACCCGACCTTGGCAAAGACAAGATTGCCCTGCTTAAGGCCATTCCCGAATTTGACGGGCTGGCGATCCGCTCGGCGACCAAGGTTACGGAAAAAATCCTGAACAATGCCACCAACCTGAAGGTTGTCGCCCGCGCCGGGATTGGTGTGGATAATGTGGATATTCCGGCCGCGTCCAAAAGGGGTGTGATCGTGATGAACACGCCATTTGGCAATTCGATCACCACGGCGGAACATGCCATTGCCCTGATGATGGCAGTTGCGCGCCAAATTCCTGAGGCCAGTGCCTCGACCCATGCCGGTAAATGGGAAAAATCGCGGTTCATGGGGGTTGAGCTGACCAGCAAAACGCTGGGGCTGATCGGTGCCGGTAATATCGGATCTATTGTGGCGGAGCGGGCGCTGGGGCTGAAAATGAAAGTCATCGCCTATGATCCGTTTCTAAGCGAAGAACGTGCCGACAAGCTGGGGGTGAGCAAGGTTGAGCTGGATGAATTGCTGGGGCGCGCCGATTTCATCACTTTCCATGTGCCCCTGACTGACAAGACCCGCAATATTCTGTCGGCTGAGGCCATTGCCAAACTGAAACCGGGGGTGCGGATCATCAACTGTGCCCGGGGTGGTCTGGTGGATGAAGCGGCGCTGGCAGAGGCGTTGAAATCGGGCCATGTCGCCGGTGCCGGGTTTGATGTTTTTGCTGTGGAGCCGGCCCGGGACAGCCCGCTGTTCAACCTGCCAAACGTGGTTGTCACCCCGCATCTGGGGGCATCCACCAGTGAAGCGCAGGAAAACGTGGCGGTACAGGTGGCCGAGCAGATGTCGGATTATTTATTGACCGGAGCAGTGTCTAACGCGCTGAATATGCCCTCTGTCACCGCGGAAGAGGCCAAGGTCATGGGGCCGTGGCTAAAGCTGGCCGGGCATCTGGGGGCGTTTGTTGGACAGCTGACCGATGAGCCGATCAAGGCGATCAATATCCTGTATGATGGTGGTGTCGGCGAGATGAACACAGCGGCATTGAATGCAGCGGCACTGGCCGGGATCATGAAAGCCACAAACCCGGATGTGAACATGGTGTCAGCGCCGGTGATCGCAAAGGAACGGGGCATAGCCATTGCCACCACCAAACAGGATAAATCCGGGGCATTTGACGCCTATATAAAGCTGACGGTGGTGACGACCGAGCGTGAAAGATCCATTGCCGGGACGGTGTTTTCTGACGGTAAACCGCGGTTTATTCAGATTAAGGGCATCAATATTGATGCCGAGATTGGCCGGCACATGCTGTATACCACCAACAATGATGAGCCGGGGATTATCGGGACATTGGGGCAAACCTTGGGGGCTGGCGGGGTGAATATCGCCAACTTTACCCTTGGGCGCTCTGAGCAGAGTGGTGATGCGATTGCCCTGCTTTATGTGGATGACGCGCTGCCAAAAGAGCTGCTAAATGCGCTTGGCGAAACCGGGTTGTTTGAACAGATACGGCCGTTGGAATTTGAAGTGAGTTGAATTGGGTAACCTATGACGCAACGAACCTACGCCATCGGTGATATTCACGGGCATCTTGACCGTTTGCGGGAGGTCCATGAATGGATTGAACAAGACCGCGACCGCGCCGATGATGTGGTGGTGCATGTTGGTGATCTGACGGATCGCGGGCCGGATAGTGCCGGGGTTTTGCAGTTTCTGATGGACGGCATTGCGGCGGGTCAGCCCTGGGTTGTTATCCGCGGCAACCATGATCGGATGATGGGGCTGTATCTGGAAGAAAAGCAGCAAAACGATCCAAGGCTGCGCCCGGATTATAGCTGGTTACATCACCGTTTGGGCGGGCTGACGACGCTGGCATCTTATGGTGTTTTGCCGATGCAGGAGACCGATCAGAAGCGGCCCAGGGGCGCACATTGGTTGCGCGGTCGAGGCGGCACGGTGACCTCGCTTGGCATTGATCAGGGCAGTGACGCTGATCTGGTTTTTCATGCGCGGGCGCGGGATATGGTTCCCGTGGCACATCGGGAGTTTCTGGCAGGGTTAGACACTGTTTATCGCACCGATGACGCGGTTTTTGTCCATGCCGGGATCAAACCCGGGGTGGCGATTGAGGGTCAGGATGAGGACGATCTGATCTGGATACGGGAGCCGTTTTTAAGCGATGAGCGCGACCACGGACCGTTGATCATCCATGGCCACACGCCAATTGATGCGCCGTTGCATTATGGAAACCGGGTGAACATTGACAGCGGCGTGGCCTTTGGCGGCCCGTTGACTGTGGTGGTGGTTGAGGGGCGTGAGGTGTGGAACCTGACGGCGGCGGGGCGGGAACCGTTAATGCCAGTTAGCCAGCGATAAATTCAAGCCGGTTGCCAACCGGGTCTGACGTGAAAAACCGGCGGCGTCCGGCAATGGCCGCGTCCCAGTTGACGGGGTGGCCGGCGTTGTCCAGTTTATCCGCGAGCAGGTCTATTTGCGCGATTGAGAATGCCGGATGCGCCTTTTTGGCGGGCGAAAACCCTGTTTCGACGCCCAGGTGAATTTCAACACCGTCTAGGGCGAACCAGGCCCCGCCCCGTGTTGCAAGTTCGGCAGGTTTTGGCAGTTCTGTAAAACCAAGCAGGTCGATCCAGAAATTGCGGCACTCTGGCTCTGCGCCTGTTGGAATAGCCAATTGCAGGTGGTCGATTTTCATGGGCTTCCCTATGGCGTGTTTCGGGTTTCTGGCTAAGGTGTAGTGGAAACATATGGGGTAATCCAATGGATGATATTGTAATTTTAGGCGCGGCGCGCAGCGCGATCGGGGCATTTGGCGGGGCGCTGGCGGGAACACCCCCCGGTAAGCTGGCAACAATCGTGGCGGTTGCGGCCATGGAGCGGTCGGGGATTGAGCCGGATCAAATTGACCATGTTACCTATGGGCATGTGATCAATACCGAGCCCAAGGACATGTATATCAGCCGGATCGCGGCGATTGACGCGGGTATTCCGGTTGCGGTTCCGGCGATGAATGTGAACCGGTTATGTGGTTCCGGGGTGCAGGCGATTGTGTCCGCCGCGCAGTCACTGATGCTGGGGGATGGTGATTTTGCGATTGCGGGGGGCGCGGAAAATATGAGCCGCTCGCCCTATATTGTGCCCGCGGCGCGCTGGGGTCAGAAGATGGGTGATGTGGCGGCAATGGATATGATGCTGGGGGCGTTGAACTGCCCGTTTGGCACCGGGCATATGGGGGTGACGGCGGAAAATGTCGCCGCCGAGCATGAAATAACCCGCGCCGATCAGGATGCGTTTGCACTGGAAAGTCAGGTGCGGGCGGCGCGGGCGATTGCGGCGGGGTATTTTGAGGATCAGATTGTGCCGGTTCCGGTAAGGGTGCGCCGGGACATGGTGGATTTTGCGGTTGATGAGCACCCCAAGGCAAGTACCGCCGACGCATTGGCCGGATTGCGCACGGTATTTCAGAAAGACGGCACGGTGACGGCGGGCAATGCCAGCGGCATCAATGATGGTGCGGCGGCGATGGTATTGGCGCGCGCCGGGGCGGCCAAGACGGCGGGGTTAGAGCCACGTGCGCGGATTATCGGTTACGCCCATGCCGGGGTGCGGCCCGAGGTGATGGGCATTGGCCCGGTGCCGGCGGTGGAAGCGCTGTTGGCCAAAACCGGATTGAAGGCGGGCGATTTTGACGTGATTGAAAGCAATGAAGCTTTTGCCGCACAGGCGCTGGCGGTCAATAAATGTCTGGGGCTGGACCCGGCAAAGGTGAACCCGAACGGTGGTGCGATTGCGCTGGGGCATCCGGTGGGGGCCACGGGGGCGATCATCACTATCAAGGCGCTGGCGGAACTGGAACGTACAGGTGGCAGGCGCGCGTTGATCACCATGTGCATCGGTGGTGGCCAGGGAATTGCACTGGCGATTGAACGGTTATAATTTTTGCTATTTGGTTAAGACACTATTCATCTGAAACTGTCTAAAATTGTCCGGACAGATCGCACGCTATAGTGCGGGGTTTGGAGAATATAACATGGGTTCTGTGGATGCGCTGGCGCAGGAAAGACGGGCACGGCTGGCAGCCGAACGCGCGCTTGATCAAAAACAAAATGAGCTGTTTGCAGCAAATGCTGAGCTGTCCAAACACGCGTTGACACTGACCGATGAAATTATCGAAAAACGCGAAGAAGTTGCCGAGGTTCGTGTTGTCGCCGATCAGCTACGGGGTGAAAAAACCCAGGTGTTGCAGGATCTGGAACAGGCGCACGAGGCGGTGGATATTGCCGAACGGCGATTGTGGGATTCGGTTGAAACGGTGGAAGACGGGTTTGCTGTATTTGACAGAAACAACTGCATGGTAGCGGCAAATGAAGCCTATTTGTCGGTGTTTGACGGGCTTGAGTCCATGGTGACCGGCGTTACCTATCTGGATGTTCTGAAGTTCATGGCGGAAGAGGGGATCGTTGATACAGACGGGCAAAGCCGACAGGAGTGGCGCGACGAACTGACGGCGCGCTGGCAGAGCCCGGAACTGACGCCCAAGACAATCCGACTGTGGAACGGGCAGTTTATAAAACTTGTGGATCGGCGGTCTGAAAATGGTGACACGGTGTCAATGGCGCTGAACATCACCGACACGATCCGGCGTGAAAAACAACTGGAGGAGGCGCGGCAAAAGGCTGAGGCTGCGAACCGGGCAAAATCGGCGTTTCTGGCCAAGATGAGCCATGAGCTGCGCACCCCGATGAACGGTGTTGTTGGCATGGCCGATCTGCTGGTGGAAACCACGCTGGATGAGGAGCAACAACTGTTTGTTGATACCATCAAATCATCAGGTGAGGCGCTGCTGGAGTTGATCAATGATGTGTTGGATTTTTCAAAAATGGAGGCCGCCAAACTGGTCTTGCATTCGGAAGAATTTAATCTGGAAAACCTGTTGGCGGACGTTTTGACGCTGTTCCAGCCAGCGGTGATGGACAGGGATATTGAGCTGGTCATTGACTATGACATGTTTCAGCCCACCCGGTTTGTCGGTGACCCGGGCCGGGTGCGCCAAATTCTGACCAACCTTGTTGGCAATGCGGTAAAATTTACCGCAAGCGGTCATGTATTGGTGCGTGTTGTTGGCGTTCCACAAGCGGATAGCAATCTTGTTCGGTTGCACATCACCGTTGAAGATACCGGACCCGGCATTCCGGAAAATATGATTGGCCATATTTTTGGTGAGTTTAATCAGGTTGAGGATGAGAAAAACCGAAAATTCGAAGGAACCGGATTGGGTTTGGCGATCACAAAACAGCTTGTTGAGTTGATGCAAGGAGACATCTGGGTCGACAGCGAAGTGGGCATTGGGTCAAATTTTGGCTTTCGCGTCAGTTTGCCGGCGGTAGCAAATTCTGTGATGGAAACACCGTCGATGCCGGACTGGGTAAAGCGGGTTGTCATGCTAAGTTCGCCCAGCCATTCAGCAGAGATATTGTCAAAACAACTGGCTCAGCTTGGCGTTGACGTCGCTGAGCGGACGCCTGAAAGTTTTGCAAATGGCCCGGCGTTGACAACAGGTGATGTTCTTGTCGCCGATATCAGCCGTTCGCAAGAGCTTGAGCAAAAAATTGAACAGGTATTGCAGTCGCAGGTTGCCAGTATCCCAACGATCTATTTGCGAAATTTGCGCGCCGGGGAGGCAATGCAGGATAGCAACAGCATCTGCTATATGAATAAGCCGGTCGGGCGTCAGGCACTGGTGAAACGGATTTGTGCAATTGAAGCGCCAGAGGTGAATGGGCAGGCCGGCGAAAATATGCAGGAACCGACAGCCCAGAAGGTGCCGCAGGTTAAAACCGAAACCGATACCCGCAAAATGCGGATACTTGCTGCGGAGGATAATCGCACCAATCGACTGGTGTTCAGTAAGCTGGTTGGCAAGCTGAATGTTGATCTGGAATTCGCCGAGAACGGTTCTGAGGCTGTAGAGAAATGGCAGAGTTTCAAGCCCGATCTGGTGTTCATGGATATTTCCATGCCGGTAATGGACGGAAAGGAGGCCACCCGGAAAATCAGGGAACTGGAAGCTGAAAAAGGACTGCTGCGCACGCCGGTTGTGGCGCTGACCGCCCATGCAATGGACGGGGATGATGCCGAAATTCTGAAGGCCGGGCTGGATCATTATCTGACCAAGCCCCTGCGAAAACCCGCGATTTTTGAACAAATTGAAAAAGCGGTTCCGGACGGTTCAGAACCGGTTTTCGATGTGGTCGATGCCGAAGTTTAACCCGCGGCCCGTTCCCTGTAGGTCAGGGTGTATCGCGCAAAATTTTCATGAATGCCGCACCGAACCGGTCGGCCCGACGCTGCCCCAGTAATTTTTCCAATATGCTGTTGTCCATCGCGCGAGCCGACGCAACTTTGGCCAGCAGCGAGGCCGAACAGGTCAGCGGTTTTTCTGTACCGTTCTTACCGGTTCGGAGATCTGCCTGAATTTCCAGTAAACGGTCATACACCACACCCTGCTCCCGGCCGGCAAGCTTGCGGCGCGATGGGTGGATTTCGGGGGCAGGCGCGCCGGTAACGACACCCAGAAAATCGTTGCCGTAACGTTCCAGTTTGGTGGCGCCAATACCACTGATACCCGCCATATCGTCCAGATTTTCCGGGCGCTTTTGCGCGATTTCAATCAATGTCCGGTCATTGAATACGATGTAGGCGGGCACTTTCGCGGCTTCTGCCAGCGCCCGGCGCTTGGCCTTTAAGGCGGATAATAGTGGCGTATCTTCTTCGGATACCATTGATTTGGCCGGTCTGCTGTAACGCGCAGACCTGACGGTATCCAGGCGCAGGGTGATGCTGGCTTCATCGCGAAGAATAGGGCGGGCGTTTTCTGTCATGCGCAAGCCGCCATGGCGTTCCGGATCAGGGCGGATCAGATCATGCCCCATCATTTGCCGAAAAATCGCCTGCCACTGGCGGCGGTCATATTCGCGCCCGACCCCAAAGGTTTGAATCTGGTCATGGCCGCGCTGGCGCACCTTGTCGGTTTCGTTGCCGGTCAGAATGTCGATCAGGTGACCGGCACCAAAGTATTCGCCGGTGCGCAGGGCGGCAGACAGGGCTTTGCGCACCGCCAGTGTAGCATCAAACAGTTCCGGGGGCGTGGCGCAGAGGTCACAATTGCCGCAAGCGCCGACGGTTTCGCCAAAATACCCCAGCAGGTTCTGTCGGCGGCATTTTAGGGCCTCGGCCAGGCCAAGCAATGCGTTCAGGCGGCCATGGTCAGCGGTGCGGCGTTCCGGCGGTGCCGGGCTTTCATCAATCTGGGAGCGCCGGAAACGGATGTCATCAGCGCCAAATAATGTAAGCGTGTCGGCGGGGGCACCATCGCGCCCCGAGCGGCCGATTTCCTGATAATAGGCTTCGATGGATTTGGGCAGGTCGGCATGCGCGACCCAGCGGATATCGGGCTTGTCCACCCCCATGCCAAAGGCGACGGTGGCGACCACGATCAGGCCGTCTTCCTGCTGAAAACGGGCCTCGACGTCGCGGCGCTTTTGTGGATCCATTCCGCCATGATAGGCGCAGGCGCTGTGGCCGTCTTCGGACAGGGCCGCTGCCAGGGTTTCGGTTTTGGCCCGCGTGCCGCAATAAACGATGCCCGGCTGGCCGCGTCGGACGGCGGCAAATGCCAGTATTTGTTTGCGCGGGCTGTCTTTGGCTGCAAAGGCAAGGTGAATGTTGGGGCGGTCAAACCCGTGCAGGAAAACCTGTGGTGTCTGATCTTTGAAAAGCCGCTCAATAATTTCGGCGCGGGTTTCCTCATCCGCGGTGGCGGTGAAGGCCGCCAATGGTACGTTCAGCGCGCGTTTCAGCTCACCAATGCGCAGATAATCCGGGCGAAAATCATGGCCCCACTGGCTGACACAATGGGCTTCATCCACGGCGATAAGCGATGTTCCGATGCGCCGGAGCAGGTTAAGCGTGCCACCGGATGCCAGTCGTTCAGGCGCCATATACAGCAGCTTTAGTGACCCCGCATCAAGGGCTGCAAAAACTGCGTTTGTTTCTTCTTCAGTATTGCCCGAGGTCAGCGCCCCGGCTTCCACCCCGGCGGCACGCAGGGCGCGAACCTGATCGCGCATCAGGGCTATCAGGGGTGAAATTACCACCGTCACACCGTCTTGCATCAATGCGGGCAGCTGAAAACAAAGCGACTTGCCGCCCCCGGTTGGCATGATCGCAAGTGTGTTTTTCCCGGCAATTACGGCATCAACAATTTCCGCCTGGCCCGGTCGAAATTCATCGAAACCAAAAACCGATGATAATAGCTCTGAGGCTGACGTCATGAATTAATTCTGTGTGATTGGCTGCATTTGTTCAGTGACACTTCCCACATGAAAGTTCGCCGAACAAGCCACTTTCTTCTTTTCAGAAATATCCCCGCCGGAGGCATGATTTTTCGTAGAAAAATCGATTTTGTCCGATCAGTAGAACACGGCTGCATTGTTGATCAAGATAATTCTAAGGGCGTAAATCCCCAACAATACAACCAATGGCGCCAGGTCCAGACCACCCATATCGGGCAGCATTCGCCGTATTGGACTGTAAAGCGGTTCCAGCAACCGGTTCAGCCCATACCAAAGCTGGGCGACAAGCGGCTGGCGCAGATTCAGAACCTGAAAGTTAATCAGCCAGCTCATTATGATATGGGCAATTAGGATAAACCAGACCACATCCAGAAGCAGCATCAGGATTTGAAAGAGCGATGTCATGGTTCTATCCGTCTGTTTAATTTCCAACAAACACCTAAGTGCCGAAGGGTGGTCTGACAAGTCCCAAGTAACGCAACGTTTCCCCTTGCCCACTTTAGATTAGCGATTTCTAAGGGTGCAAAGGAGAATTCGAATGTATCCGTTTTTTCGTATGGCCAAAGAGCTGGCGATCCACAAAAATAAGCCCGGTCTTGGGATGTTGGATACCCATGTGTCACGGCACATGTGCTGGCCCTGGGATCTTGACCTGTGGATGGAGCTGAACAACGGGCGCACCCTGACCTTGTTTGATCTGGGGCGGTTGCCGCTGTCGCAACGTATCGGGATGATGGCGGTACTGAAGCAAAGCAAATGGGGCATGACGGTTGCCGGTGTTTCGGTGCGCTACAGAAAACGTATCCGGGTATTTGAAACAGTTGAAATGCGCAGCCGTTCGGTGGGGTGGGATGACCGGTTTATCTATCTTGATCAATCAATGTGGAACCGGGCCAATGAGTGTACGACTCAGGGGCTGTTTCGAATGGCCATTACCAGTTCTTCCGGTATTGTATCCCCCCGGGAGGTGGCCCGCCAACTGGGCTTTGAACATCCAAGTCCGGATTTGCCAAAGTGGGTTCAGGCCTGGGTTAAAGCAGATGCCATTCGCCCCTGGCCACCCGAGCCTGTCTGACACGTCGATACAAACGGTTGCACTGTGGGGGCTTTGCCTGTTCAATCGTCAAAAATAATATTGGGGAATGGTGATGGCTGAAGTTTCGGCAAAGAAACGCATTTGGGGCTGGATGATGTTTGATCTGGCCAGCCAGCCCTATAATACGCTGTTACTAACCTTTATCTTTGGACCCTACTTCGCCTCGGTTGTGGCGGACGCCTATATTGCCGATGGCATGGACGCTGATCTTGCCGGGGCGCGCACCCAGAGCCTGTGGTCGCTGGGGCTGACAATATCCGGCATACTGATCGCATTATCTGCACCCATATTGGGGGCGATGGCGGATATTTCCGGGCGGCGGATGCCGTGGATTTATCTGTTTTCGGCATTCTATATTTTTGGTGCTGCCAGCCTATGGTGGATGGTACCGGATGCGTCCAATACCAACATCATGCTGGCGGCTTTCATCATCGGTTTCATCGGCATGGAGTTTACCACGATATTCACCAACGCCATTTTGCCGGAACTGGGCACCAAGGAAGAAATCGGTCAGATTTCAGGTTCCGGATTTGCCTTTGGCTACTGGGGCGGGCTGATTTCATTGTTCATCATGTTGTTGCTGTTTGCCGAAAATGAAGCCGGCAAGACGATGTTGGGGATTTCACCGCTGTTCGGGTTTGATGCCGAGGCGCGCGAAGGTACGCGATTTGTTGGGCCTTTCAGTGCCATTTGGTTTGCTGTGGTGATGACGATCTTTTTCCTTTGGGTGAAAGAGGTACCAAAGCCCAGCAAAACCGCGGCAACCGTTGGTAATGCGCTGGCTGAGCTGGGCCGGACATTGAAGAACCTGCCAAAAAATCCGTCGCTTGCAACCTATCTGGGATCGTCATTATTTTACCGGGATGCGTTGAACGGGCTATACGGATTTGGCGGGGTTTACGCGACGTTGGTACTGGACTGGTCGATCACCAGCATTGGGATATTCGGGATTGTTGGCGGACTAACAGCCGCGATATTTTCCTGGCTGGGTGGAAAATTTGACCGAAAGTACGGCCCGAAACCAGTGATTGTCGTCAGCATCATCGCACTGATTGCCGTGTGCGCCACCATTGTCGGCATGTCCCGTGAGAGCTTTTTTGGCGTACCACTGGCACCGGGTTCGGGTTTGCCGGATACGGTATTCTTCATCTGCGGCGGCATCATTGGCGCGGCCGGGGGGGCGCTGCAGGCATCATCGCGCACCATGATGGTGCGCCATGCCCATCCGGACCGCGCAACTGAAGCCTTTGGGCTATATGCATTATCTGGCAAGGCCACCTCATTTCTGGCCCCGGCGCTGATCGGTGGTGTGACCTATCTGACCGGAAGTGCGCGATTGGGGGTCAGTCCGTTAATCGGGCTCTTTATTCTTGGGCTGATCCTGTTAATCTGGGTGAAACCTGATCCTGACACGGTAGATTGATGATCCGCTTCGTAATTGCCCTTTCTTTTGGTTTGATGATGGCCGCGCCAGCATCAGCGCAGACCTTGGCCAAGGAACTGTTTGGCCGTTTAGAGGCTGCTTCTAATCAATCATCCGCAGCCCTTGGCAGCTACGCCAAGGGTTGTCTGGCCGGGGGTGCGGAGCTGGCCGAAAACGGGGCGACCTGGCAGGCGATGCGGCTTAGTCGCAACCGAAACTGGGCCCACCCGGACATGCTGGCATTTATTGAACGATTGTCACGCAAAGCGGCGCGGCTAACGGGATGGAGCGGGATTTATGTTGGCGACATGTCCCAGCCCCGTGGCGGTCCGATGCTGACCGGCCATGCCAGCCACCAAATCGGATTGGACGCGGACATCTGGATGTTGCCACCGGACCGGCTGAACCTGACCCGTCGGGAACGGGAGAACCTGTCATCAATTTCCATGCGCCGTGAGGGCGGGGCTTTTGTGAACGAAAACTGGACGCCCCAGCATATGGCGCTGTTGAAAGCTGCCGCATCCGATAAGGCAGTGGCGCGAATTTTTGTCTTTCCCGGTGCCAAAGTGCAGATGTGTAAAGACGCCAAAGGCAACCGTGACTGGTTGCGAAAGATCCGGCCCTGGTGGGGGCATCATACGCATTTTCATGTGCGCCTGGCCTGCCCCAAAGGCGCCAAAAACTGTGTTGATCAGGCACCGCCGCCGCCCGGTGATGGCTGCGCTGCGGCTCAGAAATGGGTGGATGATATCCTGAACCCACCCGAGCATGATCCCCACCCCACCACCCCGCGCCGCGAGTATGTTCTGGCAGATTTACCAAACCAATGCGCAGCAGTTTTACAGTCGCGATAGTCGCCCTGATGGCGCTGGTTCTGGGATTGGGCAGCTTTGCCCAGTCCCCCGGTGAGGCGTCGCTGATTTCGTCGTATAGGTGGCGCGCTGACAATGATGGGTTTGGCGGGTTTTCAGGATTGAAAGTGACCGCGGATGGCAATGGATTTACCACAGTAAGTGATGGCGGGATTGTTGGGACCGGGCAGTTTATTCGCGACGCTGAAACGGGTGAGATAACCGGTGTTTCGGGGTATCTGTCCGGGCCGTTGAAAACCTCAAAGGGTGAACCAACCGAGGGCTTTACCAATGACGCGGAGGGCTTGGCGATACGGCGCGATGGAACCCTGGTTGTGTCCTTTGAAGGGTTCCACCGGATAATGACCTATGAAACATCTGACGCCAAGGCGGTCTGGCACAAGCATAATGAAGCCTTCGACGGTTTACAGAACAATTCCGGGCTTGAAACTCTGGCCTATGACAGGGATGGTGTGCTGTATGCAATACCCGAAAGATCCGGTGTCCTGACGCGGCCATTTCCGGTGTATCGTTTCAAAAATAATGAATGGGATCAACCGTTTGGCATACCCCGTCGGCCACCCTTTCTGACGGTCGGGGGGGATTTTGGACCGGATGGAAAGTTCTATCTGCTGGAGCGGCATCTAAGCGGAATTTTCGGATTTCAATCGCGGGTGCGCCGGTTTAGTTTCACTGAAACCGGGGTGGAAAACGAAGAGGTTTTGTTTGAAACAACACCCGGTACCCATGACAATCTGGAAGGTATTTCGGTGTGGCGGGACGCGTCTGGGGACATTCGTATCACCATGATTTCAGATGATAATTACCGCGCCTTTCAGAAGACTGAGTTCGTGGAATACCGGCTATCGGAATAACTTGAATAACACCGTGTTGCGGGTTATCAGGGCGCGTCCTGAGACGGGGCCAAGTATCCGCAACCTTGATAAAACGGAAATTTAACATGACACGAATTCTGCCGGGCGTTATTGCCATGGCCATTGTTGTAGTGGCCTCAAACATTCTGGTGCAGCGCCTGTTTGGCCAATGGCTGACATGGGGGGCGTTTACCTATCCGCTGGCGTTTCTTGTCACCGATGTGATGAACCGTATTTATGGGGCGAATGTTGCCCGGCGCGTTGTTTTCATTGGGTTTTTAGTGGGTGTTGCCAGTTCGCTTGTGGGCACGCAGATCATGGGAGAGTTCGGGCCATTGGTTACCTGGCGCATCGCAGTTGGATCAGGTATCGCGTTTCTGAGTGCGCAGATGCTGGACGTGGCGGTGTTTAACCGATTGCGCAATTCCGATTGGTGGAAAGCGCCGCTGGTCAGCACAATGGTGGGCGCATCCGTTGACACTATCCTGTTCTTTTCAATCGCTTTTTCCGGATCGCTGACGTTTCTGGAACCGGGCAATGATGTAAGTTGGGCGGGTGAGGTTTTACCGGTTCTGGGCATGGGCCCCGGGGCGCCATTATGGGTGTCGCTGGCGATTGCCGACTGGGGCGTGAAACTGTCGCTGGCGCTGCTTGCGCTTGTACCATTTCGCATCATTGTGAACCGCTTAACGGCACAGGTTGCGTAAAACCTTTTGACAAACACAAAATCTATGGCAAGCTGCCCCTATCAGTTCACAAACGAAAGGAGGTGGCCAGTGTCCAGAGTGATATTGGAGAGCGGAGTTAGAACAATCAGAGGTATCGCAACCTGACGGCAATCCGAAGGGTTAACAACCTTTGACTGGGCCTGTGCTCTAACTGGCCCGTCTCCTTAAAACTCGAAAGGGCCATCGTGCAATCGGTGGCCCTTTTTGATGGAAAGTTTAAACTTTGTAACAGGTTTGCACCCCCCTGTTTAAAGAGTGTAACACGGGGATATGCTGGAAATTAACGAAAATATAACCATTGAGGACTGGGAGTTGAGCGAGAGCTTCACCCGTGCCTCGGGGCCCGGCGGGATGAATGTGAACAAAGTGTCAACGGCGGTGGAGCTGCGGTTTGAGGCGGCGCGCTCACCCAGCCTGCCGGCGCATTCCAAGAACCGGCTGCGGGTGATTGCGGGCCGGAAATGGACCAAGGACGGGGCGCTGGTCATTCAGTGCGATGAAACGCGGAGCCAGGCGAGGAACCGGGCGATTGCGCGGGAGCGGTTGGTGGAGATGGTGCTGGCGTCACTGGAGCGGCCAAAACGGCGGGTGAAAACGAAACCGACGCTGGGGAGCAAGCGGCGGCGGATGGACAGCAAGACGAAGCGGGGGGTTGTGAAAGGGTTGCGGGGGCGCGTGACGGGGGAGGATTGAACCAAGGTTCCCAAATTGTCGACATTGTCGCCCGAAAGTACCGTCGGAGTTCAGGTTGCCGGCAAGCGCCATTTTTTCAGCAGTAAGGGCAAGGCGCGCGCCCTGATCAGGACTGGCCGTTCCCACCAGCGTTTGCCGGCCAAGTTTTTTCTAGCCGGCACCGATTAGAAAATCTTTGAATTCGGTGAGCACCCCGGCGTAAATGTGCCTTTTAAAGGGTACGATATTTGCCACCAGATCTTGTCGGTCGCTCCATTTCCAATTTGAAAATTCCGGATGCGCAGTTTCAATGTTGATCTGATGATCCTCACCATGAAATTGCATTAAGAACCAGATTTGTTTTTGCCCGCGGTATTTTCCTTTTGCGATTTTGGAAATGAGTTCCAGCGGGAAATCGTATTGCAGCCAGTTTTTTGTTTTCGCAATCACAGTAACATTTTGCGGGCTAATTCCGGTTTCTTCCTCTAGTTCACGCAAAGCCGCAACGTTGGGATCTTCATTTTTGTCGATCCCACCCTGTGGCATTTGCCATGCCGGTCCGGGGCTATCCAAACGCTGGGCGACAAATATCTTTCCACTTGGATTAACCAACATGATCCCAACATTTGGGCGGTAGGGCAGGGCGTGTATTTCTTCTGGTGTCATTGCTGGTTGGGGGCAGATTAACTGCCCCCATTCCTTTTATTTAGAGCTGATAACCGACAGGCCCCTTAGAATATCTATTGCATATGCTAACTGAAAATCACTGTCGCGCAGTTTGGCTGCTTCTTCTGCTACTGCGCGTTCTTCTTTAATTTGCGCAATTTCGTCTTCTGTTAGGCTGTCATTGTCCAATGAACCACGAAGATCTGCTTCCGTTCTGTTGCGGCGCGGCTCATCGGTTGCTTCTTCTTCGGTGGGGGTTTTTCGCCGTGGTTGCTCGACAATGATGTTAGGTGAAACACCCAATGCCTGAATGGATCTTCCGGATGGTGTGTAATACCTTGCAGTTGTCAGGCGCATTGCTGCATTTGAGCGCAGCGGCATGACGGTTTGCACGGACCCCTTACCAAAACTTTTTGTTCCGACAACGATCGCCCTGCGGTGATCCTGCAAAGCCCCGGCGACAATTTCTGAAGCCGAAGCAGAGCCGCCGTTAATCAGCACGACAATAGGTTTTCCTTCAGCCAGGTCGCCATCTACCGCGTTAAACCGGTCGCCATCCTGTGGGTCGCGCCCGCGGGTCGAAACAATTTCGCCGGCATTCAGGAACGCATCTGAAACTTTAATCGCCTGGTTCAGTAATCCGCCAGGGTTGTTGCGCAAATCCAGAACAAAGCCGTCAACTTTATCGATCCCGCCAAGTTCTTTAACCGTTTTTGCAAGGCCCTCTGCCAGATTAACGTAAGTCTGGTCATTGAATGTAGCAATTCGCATGACAACGCTATTGCCTTGCGCGCGTGTCCGTACAGCTGTGAGTTTAATGATGTCTCTGATGATGGAGACATCAAATGGCTCGTCAACACCCTCTCGCACGACGGTAATAATAATTTCCGAGCCAATCGGCCCCTTCATCAACTCAACAGCTTCGGTCAGGGTCAGACCCAATAATGTCTCACCGTTGACCTGTGTAATAAAGTCACCTGATTCCATACCGGCACGGTCAGCGGGTGTTCCATCCATCGGTGTGACGACTTTTACAAAGCCGTCTTCCTGCGTGACTTCTATGCCAAGGCCGCCAAATTCCCCGCGGGTCTGTTCACGCATATCTGCGGCATCGTCGGGCGAAAGGTAGCTTGAATGGGGGTCAAGTGAGGTAAGCATGCCATTGATAGCCGCTTCAATCAGTTCACTTTCGTCAACATCTTCAACATACTGCGCACGAATACGCTCAAATATATCACCAAACAGATCGAGTTGCTCATAAACCGATGCGTTGCGTTGATTTTCCTGTGCCAAAAGCGGACCAGCGACCTGTGTCGTAACAATAGCCCCGGCAAAAATACCGGCAGCTGCGGCCATCACGAATTTTTTCATCTCAGTTTCATTCCTTTGTCTTGGCGAACCAATTTGCGGGGTCCACAGGATTACCATCCATTCGGACTTCTATATAGAGCGTTTCGGTCGCATCGGAACCCGTCAAGTTCGTTGGCGATGTAAAAAACCCGTCCGGGTCAGGGTCTGGACCACCCATTAGCCCCAATGCCGTGCCCTGGGTAACCACCTGCCCAAGCTCACCATATAGTTTATCCAGGCCCGCTAGAACCAGTAAGACACTTGGATCCGGTTCAAGAATTATCACGTTCCCGTAGTCCAGCAATGGTCCGATGTAGCGCAATGTGCCCGCCCAGGGGGCTGTAACCAGTGCCTGGGACCGTGTGGCGACCAATAGCCCCGGTCGTTTGACATCCGCTGCATCGGTTTCATTAAATCTTCGCAGAATGTTGCCCGCGACGGGCATTTCCAGAATGCCCTTTGCAGCCCGAAAGTCAGCCAGTGGGAAATATTCAGACGACGAAAACTCAATTCCCACCAGCCCGCTGGCGAACCCGTCAAGCGTTTCTACGCTCTCAATCAGGCTTTGCAGCTGAGAAGGGTCGGAGAGATAATTATTTGGCAGTTTCGTGCGATTCGAAATGGCCTGACTCAATTCAGTTCTGGCCTTCTGGACACCTGAAAGCCCATTTCTCAGGGTGGTTTTGGCGTTTTCCTGTAACCCGCGCAGCAGGCTGATTTCCTCTAGCTGGATTTTTAGCGCTGCAACCTGTTTCTGGATCGCCGGGGTGATTTCGGAGACAATCATACCCGAGCGGGCGGTGCCCAAAGGACCGCTTGGATGCAATAGTGCAATTGGGCCGGTTGAAGACTGTACAGAAAGCAACACACCAAGAAACTGAGATACTTTGGCGCTTTTGATTTCAAATTCGCGGCTAATAGCTGTTTCACGCAGGGCCGCGTGGCGCTGGCTTTCACGCAGGGCTTCAAGCCCGTCTTCGAAGGCCCGAACGGTCTGACTGAGGGCAAGGATGCGGTCACTTGCCTGACTTGCATCACCTAAGGAAAGATGTGCGGCGTCCATTTTTTCCAGTGCGTCGCGCGCCAGCTTCGCCGGATCTTCGCCCGCAAATACCGCGCTGAAGGAAGAAATAGTTACGAAAATTAGGGTAAAATAGCGCAGCATTATTTCAGCAAACTCTTACCGGTCATTTCCGGCGGTTTTTTCAGGTCCATCAAATCAAGAAGCGTTGGGGCAAGATCGGCCAGCCGACCAGATTTCAACGTTGTTTCCTTTGCGCTGCCCACCACAATTACCGGCACAAGATTGGTGGTATGGGAGGTGTGTGGCCCACCGGTTTCAGGATCAATCATCGTTTCACAATTGCCATGGTCAGCAGTCACGATCATTGCCCCACCGGCATTTGCCAAAGCAGAGATAACTTTGCCAAGGGAGCGATCAACAGCTTCGCAGGCAAGAACAGCGGCGCCCAGATCACCCGTGTGCCCGACCATATCTGGGTTTGCGTAGTTTACGACAATCAGATCATAGCCATCGTTAATTGCAGCAATCAGGTGTTTGGTGACTGCCTCTGCTGACATCTCTGGCTGTAAATCATAGGTCGCAACTTTTGGACTTTCTGGCATGAACCGGTCTTCACCGGTCTCGGGTGGTTCCACCCCGCCGTTCAGAAAGAATGTCACATGTGGATATTTTTCGGTTTCGGCAATTCGGAACTGTTTTAACCCTTTTTCGGCAATCCAATGCCCAAGGGTGTTTGGAATAACGGGTTTCGGGTAGCAGATGCTCATGAATTCGCTGTGTGCTGTTGAGTAATCCACCATCCCCAGCAAAGCGGTAAGTTCTGGACGCTTGCCGGTTGTGAAATGTTCAAATTTTGGTTCCCCGATAGCAGAAAGAATTTCCCGCGCCCGGTCGGCGCGAAAATTCAGGAAGAACAATCCATCGCCGTCCTGCATTCCCTTGAAATCACCAATCACACTGGCGGGGATAAATTCGTCTGAAATGCCATCGGAATAGGCATCATTGATTGCGTCAGCAGGGGTCGCTTTGGCAACCCCTTCCCCAAGGACAATCGCATCATATGCTGTTTTTACCCGCTCCCACCGTTTATCCCGGTCAAGCACATAGTATCTGCCGCAGACTGTCGCGATCCACGCTTTTGCAGGCCCCAACATTTCCAGGAATGTCAGCGCCGACTTTGGTGCGACATCGCGACCGTCGGTGATGACGTGGAGAGCAACAGGGATATCAGCATCTTTTAGTATTCTGACGGCCGCCCGCATATGATCGATATGGCCATGAACGCCGCCATCTGAGAGCACACCCATCAAGTGCGCGACCCCACCGGATTTTTTCAGATCCGAGATAAAGCCCAAAAAGGCATCGTTCTGAGCGAATGACCCGTCTTCTATTGCCAAGTCAATTTGACCAAGATCCATCGCAACCACACGCCCGGCGCCAATATTTGTATGGCCAACCTCTGAATTTCCCATCTGGCCCTTTGGCAATCCCACATCCGGCCCGTGGGTGATCAGCGTGGCGTTTGGGCAGGTTGCCATCAGGTGATCAAATGTCGGCGTATTCGCCAACAGCGGGGCGTTTGCGGTTGTGTCTTTTCGCAAACCCCACCCATCTAAGATACATAAAACGACAGGCTTTGGAGTTTTCATTTTAGCGGGCCAATCTATTTTTCTGAGGCACGGGAACTTTGGGTTCGGATGGTTTGGTTGGGTGACATAGGGAAAAAATCAAGAACGATGGTAAGGTGAACCCGCGATAATTGTGGCGGCGCGGTAAAGTTGTTCGGTTAACATGACACGCGCCAGCATATGTGGCCAAACCATTTTGCCGAAGGAAATACTGATATCAGAACGAACGCGAAGATCTAGATCTATGCCATCTGCACCACCGATGATAAACGAAACCCCATCAATGCCCCTATCCCGCCAATTGGAAAGTTGTTCTGCAAACTGCGGAGAAGAATAGGTTTGCCCGCGTTCATCAAGGATACAGACGAATGAATTCTTGGGTACAGCCCTGTCTAATAATATCGCCTCGGCAGCTGCGCCGCCCCCTTTGCGATCTTCAATTTCCTTAAGTTCGATGGACCCAAACCCAAAATTACGACCGATACGGTTGAACCGGGTCAGGTAATCTTCGACCAGGGCTTTTTCCGGGCCGGCCTTCATTTTTCCAACAGCACAAATTTGGATTTGCATTATCCGGTTGCCGGTGCCTGACCGGATACCATCCAGAGTTTTTCAAGCTGATAAAATTCGCGCACTTCAGGTCTGAAAATATGGATTATTACATCACCGGCATCAATCAACACCCAATCGCCCTGATCTTTGCCTTCGATTTTGGAGAAAATATCAAATTCTTTTTTGATATAATCACCAATCTTCTCAGCCAGGGCTGTCACCTGCCGTGTGGACCGGCCGGAGCAGACGACCATATGGTCAGCCATTTCGGATTTACCATGCAGGTTAATAGCAACTACTTCTTCTGCCTTTTCTTTTTTGAGGCAAGTCAGAACAAATTTAAGCAGTTTGTCACCGGATGGATTGCTTTTGCCGCGTTTCACGGGCTTCTTTTGTGCGGTCACCTGATGGACCACCATTGTAGATTCGGACAGGGCATTATTCTCCTTTTCAAATCGCCATAAATCCCTGACGCTGGGCTTAAATTCAATTTAACATCGCCCGGGGTGAATCTCAATAACGAGGCGGAGAATTATTTTTTGGGTCGGCTGATACCCGCACAATATTCGCCCTAGCTATTTGGTGTATTCAACTGGGATTCACCATTGTTAAGAATAGAAATTTCACGTTGCGGGTAGGGGATCGAAATATCATTGTCCCTAAAAATATCCCACAATGCCAGATAAACATTACCCCGAATATTTGTTAACCCGCCGGTTGGGTCTTTGATCCAAAATCGCAGCAAATAATCAACCGAGCTGTCGCCAAATCCAACGATATGGCAAACCGGGGATTTGGTATCCAGCACGCGCCCGACACTGCTTGCCGCTTTGATTGCCAGCTTTCTGACCTGATGCGGGTCGTCGCTATAGGCCGTTCCAAATGGGATATCCAGGCGAACAAAGTCATTGGAATGGGACCAGTTCACCACCTGAGAAGTTATCAGGTCTTCGTTAGGTATAAGATATTCGCGCCCGTCACGGGTTACCACTGATACGTATCTGGCACCCAAAGTGTTGATCCAGCCAAACGTTTCGCCAAGCGAAATCACGTCGCCGGGTTTTATAGATTTGTCCAACAGAATGATGACACCGGATACCAGATTGGAAACAACTTTTTGCAGACCAAATCCAAGCCCAATGCCGATTGCACCAGAAAGCACTGCAAGCCCGGTAAGATCAAACCCAACTGCTTTTAATCCGATAAAAAATGCAGCACTGAAAAGCACGATCTGCAGGGCTTTGATCATCAGCACCTGCATCGAGGGTGAAATGTCTTTGCTTTCGCGGATTTTTTTGGCGGTTGTTGTTGCGGTTAATCTTGCGACTAACAACAGTATTCCGGTGACCGCCAGCGCTTTGATTATGGCAAGAACCGAAAGGCGAAAATCACCGAACTCGATCGCAAGTTCGTCTAAAAAAATCGCAAATGGCTCCCGTAATCCGAGGTAAAACAGCGTTACATAGATCCACAGACCCCATGTAACTATTCGCCGGACCAGTGGGTTATTTATCAGTCGGACGGCCAGGCTGACCAAAAGCCAGGCGGTTGCGATGGTTGCAACCAGCACCAAAATATTTCGCCATGAAGGGAAAGTATAGATCTGTGCAACGACGGCATTGGCCGACCAGGCGAGAAAAACGAAAAATATCAGCTGCAGCCTTTGGTGGATAATTACCAATAACCGCAACCTCCATTTTGGCCAGCCCGAACGTGCCCGCATCCAATCATGTAATTTGGGGGCAAACCAACGCCGTAACAAATATGCGACCAATAAACATGCAGCAAAAATTGCAATCTGAACCTGACCACGAAACAGGAATAACGAGCTGAAGCGTGTCACAATGGTTGACCACAGTGAGGCTGTTTGTTCGAGAGCTGTCTGAATTTCAGTTTCCATATCAGGCCTTTTACACACAATTTGGCGGGGGCAAACTGTCGGTGGCAAATAATGTCGTTACTTACCAATATAAACATATCGGTATCAATTAAAGTAATCTGAGAATTAAAGTCTGCTTGAATGACGCTGTGTGTCATTGTAGTTCAGCGCCTATGATCAGAGTTTTCGATATTGCTGAACATTCACGCCTTCCATGGCGGTTTTTCGGTGCAACCAAGGCCATCCTCGCGGCGCTATAGGGTTTCAAATTTTTCCGACAAAGTTTGATTTAACCCAATGGGGAATTGCAATGACTGTAGCAAAAACACTTTACGATAAAATATGGGACGCCCATGTGGCAGATGAAGCAGAAGACGGTACCTGTCTTTTGTATATTGATCGACATTTGGTACATGAAGTGACCAGCCCCCAGGCTTTCGATGGATTGCGTGCAGCGGGCCGGCTGGTTCACGCACCAGAGAAAACCATCGCGGTACCCGACCATAATGTGCCCACCACATTGGACCGTGAAAACGGTATCGAAAACGAAGAAAGCCGCATTCAGGTCGAAGCATTGGATAAGAATGCCCGTGAATTTGGTATTCACTATTATCCGGTAAATGATGTCCGGCAGGGGATTGTGCACATTGTTGGCCCCGAGCAGGGCTGGACATTGCCCGGAATGACCGTTGTTTGCGGCGACAGCCACACCGCTACCCACGGGGCATTTGGATCACTGGCCCACGGTATCGGAACATCTGAGGTTGAACACGTATTGGCGACCCAGACCCTGATACAAAAAAAATCGCTTAATATGAAAGTTGAAATCACCGGAAAACTTAGCCCGGGGGTTACCGCGAAAGACATCACCATGTCGGTTATTGGTGCGACCGGAACGGCCGGTGGTACAGGATATGTAATAGAGTATTGCGGGCAGGCAATCCGTGACCTTTCAATGGAAGGTCGGATGACGGTGTGCAATATGGCAATAGAAGGTGGCGCCCGCGCGGGTCTGATTGCCCCGGATCAGACAACATTTGATTATGTCAAAGGCCGCCCCCATGCACCGACAGATCAACAATGGGATGCCGCACTTAGCTGGTGGCAGACACTATACACCGATGAAGATGCCCATTTTGACAAGATCCTTACCATTAAAGGCGAAGATATAGCGCCGCTGGTAACTTGGGGGACTTCACCAGAAGATGTGTTGCCCATAACAAGTCTGGTTCCATCGCCCCAGGATTTTACCGGTGGTAAGGTGGAAGCCGTAGAGCGCGCGCTTGACTATATGGGGTTGAAGCCGGGAACCAGGCTGACCGATGTGGCCATCGACACTGTATTCATCGGGTCTTGCACGAATGGCCGGATCGAAGATTTCCGCGCAGTGGCTGAAATTGTAAAAGGTAAGAAGATCAAAGAAGGTATGCGGGCAATGATTGTTCCGGGATCTGGTTTGGTTCGAGCGCAGGCCGAAAAAGAGGGGCTGGCGCAGATTTTTCAGGATGCAGGTTTTGAATGGCGGCTTGCAGGGTGCTCAATGTGTCTGGCAATGAACCCGGATCAGTTGTCGCCCGGTGAACGCTGTGCTGCGACCAGCAATCGGAATTTTGAAGGACGCCAGGGCAGGGGCGGACGCACACATTTGGTTTCACCACAAATGGCGGCGGCAGCGGCGCTTACAGGAAAACTGACTGATGTGCGGGAGATGTTGTAATGGAAGTTTTTGATAAACTAACGGGTGTCGCGGCACCTATGCCTTTGGTCAACATCGATACAGATATGATAATTCCAAAGCAATTTCTGAAAACAATCAAACGCTCTGGTCTTGGCGCAAATTTGTTTGACGAAATGCGGTTTGCTGATGACGGCACAGAAATAAAAGAATTTATCCTGAACCAACCAGCCTATCGGAACGCAGAAATCATTGTTGCGGGGGAAAATTTTGGCTGCGGGTCTTCACGGGAACATGCGCCATGGGCGTTGTTGGATTTTGGAGTTCGCTGTGTAATTTCAACCAGTTTCGCCGACATTTTCTATAGTAATTGTTTTAAGAATGGAATTCTTCCGGTGGTTTTACCAGAGGATCAGGTTGTTGCGTTGATGAAAGAGGCGGAAAAGGGTGCAAATGCCAAGCTTACCGTCGATCTGGAGGCGCAGGAAATTACCAGCCCGGATGGCGAAGTATATTCGTTTGAAGTGGATGCCTTCAAAAAGCACTGTTTGCTTAACGGATTGGACGATATTGGGTTAACCATGGAAAAATCCAAATCCATCGAACGATATGAAGGCATCATCGCAACAAAACGCCCTTGGGTTTAGATTTTGAATTAACACCAGATATAGTGCCACTAAGCCCGATAGGCGCAAGTGCCGACATAAAATGATGCAAAGCCGCACCAGTTTCTCCACGATTTAGCCTCAAATTTTTTATTAATCTTACCGGTTACTTGCTGGATGAGACGAAAGAAGGCAGAAATTGGGCAACAATGAGGCAGCCCGCCACAATTGGCGGGATCAAAACGGAAAAAGAGTGTGGCATCGTACTGCGCTCGGCCATTTTGAGGATATGGGGCAGTGATTTCACGGCTATCAGGCGCGGTTGTCCGCGCAATATTAGTGGTGTTGCTTATCGCAACGCCATCGGTTTTATTGCCCGGCGTTAGCGCCGACGGCAAGCAGATCGTGGCGCTTGTTGCCATTTTTGGGGCGGCACTTACTATTTTTGAGTACGCTTCCAGCTATCCCGGGCTGATTGAGTTTCGTGATGCACCACCATTTAACAGAATTCGCTTCCTGTCGCTTTTCAGCACGGTATTTCTACTTAGCCTGATCACCCGCGGAAATTTTGAACCCACAACACTGACCCAATTTGTTCAGGCAGTTGGTGGATTGATCGGTTACGCAATTGATTTTCCGTACAGCCCGGTCCGGCTGGTTGTCTTAATGCTGCCGGAAAATACCAGCGCAGCACAAATCGTACTGGTGCGTACCACAGCTGGAATGAGCTACTTAATTTCGCTGTTAACATTGGCAATCTTCTTAATTGTCCTGCGTTTGCAAAACTGGCCCTCGGTAAACGGCAGTTTCAACGTTTGGGTTAACTTGCCAACATTTGATCCCACAGCGGGCAAGGATGTTGTCAGCAGACTTGAAAGAGATGCGCGTATTAATATTGCGTTAGGGTTTTTGCTGCCATTTTTGACACCAGCAGCGGTAAAAGCAGCCGCATCATTGTTTGGGTCTGTTTCACTTAGCAACCCACAGACGTTAATTTGGACTGTGTCAGCATGGGCATTTTTACCGGCGAGTTTGTTCATGCGTGGAATTGCGCTGGCAAAAGTAGCCGAGATGATCGCAGCGAAACGGCGCAGAACATACGCAAAAGCCGAGGCCGATGCAAAAGACGGTGGTATCTTCGTAACCTGATTTTGGTGGTCTTCCTGTTGATGGGCGCCGTTGCCCAATCTCAGGATAGCATCCGTGTAGCAACATATAATGTCGGGCTTAAAAGATCCGGGCCGGGGCTATTGTTGCGCGATATTCTTAGCGGAAACGACGCGCAGGTCATCGCGATAAGAAACACAATTGCGGTCGCAAATCCGGATATTTTACTGCTGACGCGTTTTGACTTTGATGCCGGGAACAGGGCCCTTCTGGCTTTTTCAGAAACGCTTGCTGATGTTGGTATCCGATACCCCTATATATTTTCGGCGGCACCAAATTCTGGCGTCGTCCGGCGGGTGAACAGATACGATTCCAGCAATTCAGACACAGAATTTGTTGCGCAGGGTTACGGTAAATTTTCCGGGCAGGGGGGGATGGCGATCCTGTCGCGGTTTCCGATCCTTGCGGAAAGTAAAAAGGATTTTTCGAAATTATTGTGGCGCGATATTCCGGATGCGCGAATGCCTGAATTGGCCGACGATGAAAAGGCAAAGCTACTGACCCAAAGATTATCTTCGGTTGCCCATTGGGACATTCCGATATTATTGGCGGATAAGTCAGTTCTGAATATATTGGCCTATCATGCCACCACCCCGGTTTTTGATGGGCCGGAAGATTTTAACGGATACAGAAATCAGGATGAAACCCTGTTTTGGCTTCGTTATCTAAAAGGACAATTACGCCAGATGCCCCCAACGGGTAAGTTTGTGATCGTTGGTGACGCAAATTTGGACCCGGTTGACGGGGCAGGCAGGCATCAGGCCATCCAGACATTATTAGAAAGCGGGTATGTTTTTGACCCCGAGCCACGAAGTGCGGTCGGGGCCAAATTTGCCATCGATCAGCTGGGCAAAAACATTTCCCATATCGGTGACCCTTCATTGGACACGGCAAATTGGAATGACGATATTGGCCCCGGCAACCTGCGTGTGGACTATGTTCTTCCCTCTGCCGGGCAAACAACACTGGGTGCTGGCATACAATGGCCGTCACCCGGGGATGTTGAAAATATGCTAGGTGACGAACGGGGTGGCAGTGGCTGGCATGGGCTTGTCTGGGTGGATATCGCGGGGTAGGCATGCTTTGAACACCGCTGATAGCTGTGTCGCCTGAAAATCGGGCAATAGCTGTTTTAACCTGGTTCCATCCAGCTGATGGTTGATATTCCAGAGGTAGCGCATTTCGATTAATTCCCGGGCCAGTTCCCAAAACGGCATTGCCATGTATAGGGCAACCCATGGGAAACCAGTTAGTTTTAGTTGTTTGCCCAATTCCTGTTCAATCTCGGCACGCAATTCTTCAATTGTAAAAACGTGACCCGGAAAGGGCACATCCTCAAATTGTTTTAGTTCACTTCGCGACCTGGCAAGCCCGACGGCCGCGTTGGCCCAATCAGGCAAATAACAATAGGTTTGAAGCGTATTGGGATCACCGGGTGAAGTTATGCGATTCTTGTGGACAGACCGCATGATCACCAAACCCATCACGTCATCGTTGTGAAGCGGGTCAATAAAATTTCCGGCCCGTAAGATGATGGTTCGAACGTCAGAATTCCGATACGAATTTTCCATTTCAATTCGGATTTTGCCTTTTCTGGACTTGGCATTTTGCGGCGTGTTTTCAGACCAGACCCCTGGCGTCGCGCCAAAGTTATACACGTTTCCCGGGATGATAACCGTCGCACCGGATATTTTTGCCGCTGCAATCACCTGTTCGGTGATCTCTGGAATAAGGCGTGCCCAATCATGGTAGTTTGGTGGATTTAATCCGTTAACAATAACGTCAACATCCTTTGCCGCATTTAGCATGTCGTTTGATCTGCGATCATACTTTTTTACTGTCCAGCCGGCTTGGGCAAAAGCGATAGCAGCATGGCTGCCGATTTTTCCGGTAGCGCCAAGTATCAGAACTGTTTGTGCCATAATTTTGTAACCTCTTTGTTTAGAGCACCAGGTTAATATATTCGAAAAAGAATAGATATTGACGAAAAATGATCATTATATATACATTAATGTATGGGTAGAAAACTTGAGTCACTGGATTGGTCATTGATCCAATCCTTTTGTTTTGTGGGTGAACTGGGCTCACTTTCGGCGGCTGCACGCAGGTTGGGGCAAAGTCAGCCGACCATCGGGCGCCATATCAAAGCAATTGAAAAATCGCTTGGGGTTGAGTTGTTCTTACGTGGGCCCCGCGGGCTTTTGCTTACACCGATTGGACAGGAAATTTATGACCATGCGAAAACCATGCAACTGGCCGCTGCCAGATTACGCCTGACGGCAGAAGGACAAGCCGATGAAATAAGGGGATCCGTCAGAATTACGGCCAGCGTGGTTGTATCGCATTTTATTTTGCCCAAAATAATTGCAAAAATGCGACAGGAATTGCCCGAACTTGAGATTGAACTGGTGCCCTCAGATGTTGCTGAAAACCTGATATTCAGGGAAGCGGATATCGCCGTCAGAATGTACCGGCCGACCCAGCTGGATATCATCACACGCCATGTCGCTGATCAGGAGATTGGCCTGTTTGCAAGCTGCGATTATCTGGACCGTGTCGGACGGCCTGCCAGTTTCGAAGAGTTGCTAAAATTAGAGTTTGTCGGTCTGGATAAGAATGATCTTATTATACGGGAAATGCGTGACATTGGGATGAACGTGAACCGTGATTTCTTTCCTGTGCGTTGCGATGATCAGGCAGCCCATTGGCAACTGGTTCGCGCCGGTTGCGGAGTTGGGGGAATGCAGACGGTAATCGGTGATCCAGATCCTGCGGTTGAGAAAATTCCAACAAATTTTAAGCTGCCAACCTTGCCGGTTTGGTTGGTCGCGCCGGATGCGTTGCGCTCAAATATTCGGATCAGAAAGGTTTGGGACCGTTTAGCAAATGCATTTGTTCTACGTTCAACTTGACCCAACCAGACCTTAGGTTTACCCGGTGGCTGGCGACTATTTATCAAAGGAAATACCATGAATAACCCCTCACTTTTGATTCTTGCCGGTGATGGCATCGGTGCCGAAGTCATGGTTGAGGTTGTCAAAGTTATAGATTGGTTTGGAACCAAGCGGGGATTGAAGTTTAACATCACCGAAGATTTGGTTGGCGGGGCGGCCTATGATGTTCATGGAACGCCGCTTACGGATGAAACCATGGCCAAAGCACAGACGGCAGATGCCGTTTTGCTGGGCGCGGTAGGTGGGCCGAAATACGATGATCTTGATTTTAGCGTAAAGCCGGAGCGGGGCCTGTTAAGGTTGCGCAAAGAAATGGATTTGTTTGCTAATTTGCGCCCTGCGCAATGTTTTGATGCCCTTGCAGATTTTTCATCGCTAAAACACGAAATAGTGGCCGGCCTGGATATCATGATTGTTCGGGAACTGACCAGCGGTGTGTATTTTGGAGAGCCGCGCGGGATTCAGGATGATAACGAAGGCGGTCGGGTGGGGGTAAATACCCAACGCTACACTACCCATGAAATTCGCAGGGTAGCCCGAGCCGCATTTGAACTGGCGCGAAAACGGGATAATCGTCTTTGCTCAATGGAAAAAGCAAATGTCATGGAAAGTGGCATCCTGTGGCGCGAAGAAGTGCAATGGGTCCATGATAATGAATTCCCCGACGTCGAACTAAGCCACATGTATGCCGATAATGGCGGCATGCAATTAGTGCGTGCGCCGAAACAGTTTGATGTGATTGTCACTGACAATCTGTTCGGTGACATGCTGTCGGACGTTGCAGCGATGTTAACCGGTTCATTGGGCATGTTGCCCTCTGCATCACTTGGCGCGCCAATGGAAAACGGCCGCCCAAAAGCGATGTATGAACCGGTACATGGTTCCGCACCCGATATAACAGGGCAGGGAAAGGCAAACCCATCGGCCTGTATCCTAAGTTTCGCAATGGCTTTACGTTATTCTTTTGATCTGGGCGATGAAGCCGATCGACTGGAGGCTGCTGTTGAAGCAGTATTGGCCAAGGGCATTCGCACGCCCGACCTGATGCCTGCGGAAAACCAGGCAGCCGCAACCACGTCACAGATGGGAGACGCAATAATCGCAGAGCTCAGTGCGATGTGATTTGGCAAAAAACTGGAAGCAGCGTTTCTAAAGCCGTGGCGGCGTGCCAATCAGGGGATCATTATTTAGCCGCATTAGATGCGCGCACCTAATCGGTAATAATACATCTTACACGCGGTATCGCTTCATCAGCTTGCGTATTTTGACGGCATTGCGCCGGGATATTAAATGAATGTCCGAATTGGTACACGACGCGCCGCAACCAGCGTACCCCAAATTTTCGCAACAACCCCGTCTGAATGCCATTTATCGCCAATACTAATTTGCCTTTTGGGTAATTCGGTCAGCGGGTTATAGGAATTCGCCGGTACTCAGGACACGTGTTAAAGCTGAATGCATGGGCCCGTTTTTCTGTGTAGTGCATTCCTGCGCAGAACCCGGCGAAACGCCAAATCCAGAGGGCGACTGGAATACGAGGGCTTATCAAACAAACGCTACAAGAAAGTATCTAGTTAACAAGAAACTCCGCGTGTAGCGCGCCCGAAGCCTTAATACTTTTCAGTATATTGATCATGTCCCTTGAGGAAACCCCAAGCGCATTGAAGCCGTTAATTACTTCAGACAGTGAAGCACCTTCTTCGACTTCAACCAGGCCTGTTCCAGCGTCTTCAGTGATTGAGGCAGTTGTTCGGGGAATAACAATTGTTTCACCTTCCGAAAAGGGGTTTGGTTGAACAACAATTGGCTGCTCCTGAATACTCAACGTTAAATTTCCCTGGGATACGGCGACGCTCGATATGCGAACGCTTTCCCCGATAACTATTGTTCCCGAGCTCTGGTCGACGACCACCCTGGCCCGTCTCTCTGGCTCAACTCTTATGTTTTCAATACGCCCCAGGGCGTGGGCCGGTGAAATTTCCCCAGTTGCCTTGATGTCTAAAATTACTGTCCCTGAATCCAGCATCCGGGAAACCACGCGACCATAGGATGCATTTATTGCATTCTCGACCCGACCGGCCGTGGTAAAGTCGGGCGAACGAAGCGCGAGTCGAATTGATTCAAGTGCTGAAAAGTCAAACTCAATCTCCCGTTCAACGCGCGCACCCCCCGGGATAGACCCGGAAGTTGGAACACCCTGAGTTACACTTGCGCCGTTGCCTTCAACCGAAATTCCCCCTGCGATAATTGTGCCTTGGCCAACGGCATAAATTTGCCCATCTGCAGCGTTCATCGGGGTTAGTACCAATGTCCCACCGAGTAAGCTTTTGGCGTCGCCAATCGCCGAAACCGTTACATCTATGCGACCACCCGCGCGCGCAAAGGGCGGTAGCGTTCCTGTCACAAAAACGGCCGCCACATTTTTGGGGCGGAATTGCTCACCCGTGATATTTACACCCAGGCGCTCCAAAATATTTGACATGATTTCTTCAGTAAACGGAGCATTTCGTATTCCGTCGCCTGTGCCATTCAGCCCTACGACAAGACCATAGCCAACCAGGTCATTCCCGCGCACGCCATCGAATTCGACGAGGTCCTTAATACGAACTTCTACGGCACCAGCCACTGTGATAAACATCATTAAGGTAAGAAAAAAAGTCGCAATAAACACTCTCATCTCATAAACTCCGAAAGTGATAGTCGGGAAAGGCGAACTGTAAGCGCAAACACAGTTTCAAGCTGCGTTTTCGTGGCCTCAAGTTCGGTGGCTACCCTGTAAGGGTCAATTGAAACTAAGTCGGTTCTTACGATTTCCAGCGCGGATTTTTGCGCGTTGTTCCTTGCAGAAGCCCCGTCAACCTGAGCCTCGGTTGATCCAACTTTCGCGCGGATCAGCGCAAGAGTGGTATCTGAGTTTACCACCTGTTCACCTGCGATTTTAGCCAAATTCGAACGTTCAGTGATGTCTGATCCCAAGGCGCCACGGTCTATCAGGGCGGCAAGTGCAAAACTTTGCAGCACAGAACGAATTTCAGTATCATTTGCCATTGTGTCAATCTGTGCGGTCTCAGAATCCGAGAGCCGTACCGGCGCCATCGCATTTGTTGAACCCGTGTAGGCGGTTGTATCAAATCCACCGCCAATGTCATTAAACCAGGCGTCAACAACTGACACTATTCCGGCAGCTGTGGTTTGTGCTGCAATTGCTGCCTCTAATGTGTTCAAAATCGTTTCGGCATCCGCCAATGCGGGCGTATTTGTCGCTGCACCGGAAAAAATATATCTGCCAACAACTTGCGTGTTCAGGGCGCTAACGATCGATGAAAATTTAACTTTTGCATCAGCGGCTGTTGTTTCAATGAGGGCGCTGCTAGCTGAGTTTCCGGCATTCAGCAGAGCCACACCCAAATTTGAAACGGTAGATTGAATCACTTGCAGTGCAGATTGCTGTGTCGATACCAAGATATTGGCTTCATTATTCGAAATGGCATATGCAAGGTTTTTTGAAAGGTCTCTTTCTATGCTTATTAGCGGTGCAAAATCACCGGTAAATTTAGTGGAAATATCGCTTTTCTCACCGCTGGCCAGCTCTTGGGAAAGCCGTGCGATGTCAGATTTTATTTGAACATTCTGGCGCCTGCTTTGATAGGTAAGCGCAAGATCTCCGAAGGAAACATAACCCATTTATAGCCCAATTATTGTTTGTATCATTTCATCAATTGTTGAGATTACCCGCGCATTTGCCGCATATGCCTGTTCGATCAACAGCAATTGCTGCATTTCATAATCGCTATCGACACCAGCCTGTAATTCGATCGATTTAAACACGTAAACTTGAGACGATGCGAAACTTGTTTGTGTTTCCAGTGTTCGCAAATCTGTGTTTGTAAGCGACATCAGGTCGCTGAATAACCCACTAGCCGAGCGAGCGGCTGCTCCGAAACCACCAGAGGCCGGGATCTTAGGAACCCCCAATGCATCAATTAACGACTGGATCTGAGAAGAATTACCCACATCCCCCTGACTTAATGCGTTTAAGCCATCCCTGATGCGCCAAAGTTCGCCACTGGACGCCGGGTCAATCAATGAGTTTATGGAAATTCTGGATGCTATTCCAATTTCATTCAAGGCGTTAAATGCGAGCGATGCATCAGTAAAAATTCCGGGGTCTGTAGCCGATAATGTTGGGTCTACCGAGGGGTCAGCGAACCTTTCAATCAGGTCGCGCGCGACGCCATCTAATCTTGCCTGAGCCGTAACAGCAAAATCATCCCGAACGCTGAAGTGACCGGCAAGACTGCCCCCGCCAAGGGGGCCGCCGGAGATCTGCAAAACGGGTTGGCCGTTTATTGACAAACCGGACAGTGTGCTGCTGCCAAATACCATTTCGGGTACAATTAACCCCACAGGCGAAAATTCAACCACAGAAGGTTTGCCATCAAGTAATACGGCCCCCCCTGTTGTGAAAAGCGCTATTTGCCCGCCCTCACGGGGAACTTGCCGCATGGGGATAATGCCGGAGATGCCATCAATCAGCTGTTGGCGCTGATCCATCAGTGAATTTGCATCATTTCCAGATGCTAACTGACTGCGAATTTTGAAATTGATTTCTGAAATCTGCGATAGGCTAGTGTTTAGTTTGCCAACTTCCCGGTCAATATTCTGATCCGCGGTAAGTCGAAGGTTCTGGATTTTTTCGGAACTGCGATTGAAGATCTCTGTTACTTGTTTTGAAGCATTAAGGACAGAATTCAGTCGGGCTTCGGATTCTGGCCGGCTTGCCGCTTCGATCAATGTGGCTTCAAACTGTGTCAGCCTGCCGGTAAGTGAATTTGTATCTGACGGGTTGCCAAACACCAGCTCTAGCTGTTCAAAAAATGCTAGTCCAACAGAAGAATTTCCCAAACTGGCGTCTGCTAATCGCCTTTCCGAAATAGCAACAGCATCCACTGTTCGGCTAACATTCTGAACCTGTACGCCAGCGCCATTTCCCCCCACCACTTTTGATGCAAGGTTAATCTCTCGTCGGCCATAACCATCGGTTAAAGAATTAGCGACATTTGAAGAAACGACTTCGGCCGCGCGGGCCGAGGCGGCCAACCCTGAAAGCGCGTTTGAAAGAGAGCCAGAGATTGTCATCCATTATCCTCGATAACCAAGCCCATACTATCGTTTAATATTTGTGGTTTCCTGCAACATTTCATCTACGGTTTGAATAACTTTGGCATTGGATGAATATGCCCTTTGTGTGACGATCAGTGCTGTTAACTCTGCCGCAACATCAGTTGCAGATTCTTCACGGGAAAAGCCGTTTACTTCGCCCGTTGGCCCATCACCGGCATCCCACAGAAAGAACGCACCGCTATCCGGTGATACCTGATAGGATTGGTTGTTCAGTGAGATTAATCCATTCGGATTAGGAACATCTACCAGCGGAATCTGATAAATTGTCCTGGTAAATCCGATGTCATAGACTGCGTTTACAAACCCATTCTGATCAATTTCAACAGAGGTCAGATTGCCCACGGGGGAGCCATTTTTAGTTATTGATACGGGCGCAAAGCTGTCTGATAGCTGCGTCATACCTGAGGAACTGCCGATTGTACCGATTGTCATTTCAAGCGGTCCGCCCGCCAGGGTGAGAGTGGAAGCGCCGGTCGTAGGATTGTAAACCCCGCCTGACACTGTTGTTACTGACGCCAATGTACCACCGTTCGCCTGTGACGCATCAAAAACCAGGGTGTATTCACCAACCACTGCCCCGCCTGAAGCCGAATCTTCAATTGTCATTGTCCAGGTGTTTGACGCCCCGGTTGCAGGTACTGTTGGCGTAAAGCTGACATTCAAAGTTTCGGACGTTCCCAGGTTCCCGAAATATTCAACGGATAAATTTTGCACTGTACCAGTCGCCCCTGCCACGGTTTCGGTTGCAGGTAAATTTACACCAAAATTAAGGCGCGTTGTCGGATCGGCGACATATCGATTTAGATTGACCTGAACCGGTTCAAGTCCGGCAACCGTATCCCTTGGGAAAGTGGGTACCGTACCATCACTGGCCGCGGGCCAGCCCATAAGAACCATCCCTGTTTCAGTGGTCAAAATGCCATCGGCATCCGGCCTGAAAGACCCTGTTGTCATCAGCATCATCGGGTAATTCCCTGTTGTGGAATTTAGCGATACCGAAGTTGTAACAGGTAACATCCCGCGGCCGTTTATGGCGATATCTGTTGGATTAGATGTTGAAATTAGTGGCCCGCGTTCGTCTATTATACGCTGGGTTGAGCTTCTGACACCGCCGGCAGAATATTTGCCGGATGCCCCGCTAATAACCTGTGACTGAAAGTCAGCCTGGGCACGTTTGTAGCCATAGGTAGAGGAATTTGCGATGTTGTCGGAAATGGTTGCAAGCCGGGTTGCGTTTGCATTTAGACCTGCAACGCCTGCGTTAAGCGAGGATGATATTGTCATGGGAAGCGCCTTTCTGATGCTATGGACCCCGTGTTGGAGCCAATGCTTAGATCAGCAGACTTAACAGCGCGCTAACATGTAAAATGTTATCTAGTAATTTTATCCCTTAACAAAATAATCTCAATTCTGTTGTTGCGCATGGCCATCGGGTTTCGCGCCGCCGGCTTACGATCTGCAAAACCTGATACCCGCTGCACACGGCTGTTTGTTATACCAAAGTCAATCAACGATACGCGCACCTGATCCGCACGGGAAACCGTGATTTCCCAGATTGGGTTATTGGCCAGTACAATTGGATACGATTGAGAAAAACCGTTTACAGCAAGATTATTTTCAACCAATCCAAAAATACGAGAGATCACTTCTGTCAGATCATTCAATGTTTCTGTTGGGGTTGATGTTTCTTCCAAAAACAGCGGGTAACCCGGAAGATCAAATATCTCAACAATCAGCCCTTCATCGGTCACCCTTGTAACAATGTGACGCAGCAGGTTATCGCTGACCATGCTTTCGCCCGACATACCGCTAAGCGCGTCTTCGATCTTCGCAAAACTGCTTTGGCCCTGGCCTTCAGTATCGGCGGAGGGGTCAGACCCGGTGCTGCCTTTTGCAGCATCGGATTCCGTGGGTTTTTTCGAGGAGGCGCCGGTTCCGTTTTGAGCCAGCGTATCTTCCGAAAATACACTGTTCCCGGCAAATGAACCTTCCCCACCACCGGATATCCGGCTTAATGGGATCGTTGGGCTGAAATAGTCCGCAATGCCTTTTCTTTGTTTTTCAGTTGTCGCGTTCAATAGCCACATCAGCATGAAAAACGCCATCATTGCCGTCACGAAATCCGCGTAGGCGACTTTCCAGGCACCGCCATGATGCCCGCCGGCAATAATCTTTTTCTTACGTTTTATAATTATTATTGGCGCTTTGTTATCACCGCTCATACCACCACCTCATTTAACACCCGGAATTGGCGTAACAGTGCAGCGTGAAGCGAGGCTTAACCGTTGAAAAATTGATACCTTCATTTTCAAACAAATTGAAATTAGCAGAGCCGTGTTATCTGTGGGATAAGAAAATTAATCAGACAACCAGTATTGGCCGCTGTCCAATTGGCCAAATTGGCAGGAAAAACAAACAGCAAACACAGATTACTTGAACAATCGCGCGTAATGCGGCAACAAGTGAGCTAAGCCTCAGGAAAGGGTTTCGTATTGGCTAGTTCAAAAGCTGAACCATCTCGGCGACCCCTGACACTAAGAGATGTGTCTGAGGCATCCGGTGTGAGTGAGATGACGGTTTCACGGGTATTGCGAAACCGGGGTGATGTTTCACAGGCCACACGTGAAAAAGTTCTGGCAGCAACCAAATCGCTTGGCTATGTGCCAAATAAAATCGCCGGCGCGCTGGCATCTCAGCGGGTCAATCTTGTGGCGGTGATTATCCCCTCGCTTTCCAATATGGTATTTCCGGAGGTGTTGACCGGGATCACTGATGTATTGGACGAAACTGATCTTCAGCCGGTTGTAGGTGTCACAAACTATCATCCTGAACGGGAAGAAAAAGTACTGTATGAAATGCTGTCCTGGCGCCCATCCGGCGTAATAATTGCCGGACTAGAGCACAGCGATGCCAGCAAAGCCATGTTGAAATCATCGGGTATTCCAGTTGTTGAAATCATGGATGTCGATGGTGACCCGATTGATTCTGCCGTTGGTATTTCCCACCGGCGCGCGGGGCGTGAAATGGCACAGGAAATCATCGAAGCGGGATACAAGAGAATTGGATTCCTTGGTACAAAAATGCCGCTGGACCATCGCGCGCGAAAACGGTTTGAAGGCTTCACACAGGCCCTTGCAAAATCCGGATTAGAAGTAGCAGATCAGGCATTTTACTCTGGTGGATCAGCGCTTGTTAAGGGACGTGAAATGACAGAAAAAATTCTGGCCAGAACACCTGACCTGGATTTTATTTATTACTCAAACGATATGATCGGCGCCGGTGGTCTGCTGTATTGTCTGGATAAGGGAATTGATGTTCCCGGCGACATTGGACTGGCAGGATTTAACGGTGTTGAGCTGCTGGAAGGTCTGCCCAAACGACTGGCGACAATGGATGCTTGCCGGTTGGAAATAGGGCGGGCCGCCGCGCGCAACATTGCCGACAGAGCTGGCGAAGAAAACTTCAAGACCGGAGATATACAAGTGTTGAACCCAAAACTGTCAGCGGGTGAAACCTTGCGTCGAAATACCTGACAAAATATGATGCCCCGGGTTGCAAATCCAAACAGTCTGGTTTCCAACACTGATCTACTTGTACGGAATATTCTGATATGAACACCCTCGCAAAAGTGGCGGAGCCCGCAGATATTTTTATTATTGGCGGCGGCGTGAACGGTTGTGGAATTGCCCGCGATGCAGCGGGGCGGGGCCTGTCAGTTATTTTGGCTGAACAGGACGATCTGGCACAGGCGACGTCCTCGGCTTCTACCAAGCTGTTCCATGGGGGATTACGTTATCTTGAGTATTATGAATTTCGACTGGTCCGCGATTCTTTGATCGAACGGGAGCGTTTGCTAACCGCGATGCCCCATATCAGCTGGCCCATGCGATTTGTTTTGCCACACCACAAAGGCCTGCGGCCAAAGTGGCTGATCCGAATGGGTCTGTTCATTTACGACTATATCGGCGGCCGAAAAATTCTGCCGGCAACCCGGGTACTGAAGCTGAAAAACCACAGGACAGGTGAGGCCCTAAAACCGGAATTTCGGACTGGTTTTGAGTATTCAGATTGCTGGGTACAGGACGCGCGGCTTGTCGCCTTAAACGCACGCGATGCAAAAGAACGCGGTGCCCGTATCATGACCCGCAACCGTGTCACCGGTGCGAAACGGAACGGGGATATCTGGTCAATTTCAGTAAAGGATACCGTTTCCGGGAAAACCCGGGATATTCAGGCAAAAACACTGATCAACGCTGCTGGCCCGTGGGTTAGTGATGTTATCACCGGCCAGCTTGGCATGACATCCCGTGAAAGCATCAGGTTGGTGCGGGGCAGTCATATTGTTACCAAACGACTTATTGACCACGACCAACCCTACATCCTGCAGGGTTCTGACAATCGGATCGTATTCGTTATTCCCTATGAGGAAGACTATACGCTGATTGGCACAACCGAAGCGGAACACGATGGACCGATCGGGAATGCCCAATGTAGCGACGACGAGGCGCAGTACCTTTGTGATTTCGTATCTGAATATCTGAAAACACCGGTAACAATGGCAGATATTGTCTGGCGTTATTCTGGTATCAGGCCACTTTATAATGATGGGGCATCATCCGCGACCGAGGCGACGCGCGACTATGTTCTGTCGCTAAACAGTGACGCCGGAGCGCCTTTGCTGAATATTTTTGGCGGCAAAATAACCACCTATCGTAAGCTGGCGGAAGAGGCGCTTAAAACCCTGTCGGAAGTGGCGAAAATTCCGGACACACCGTGGACCGCCGGGGTGCCTTTGGCGGGTGGTGATTTTGCGGTATATGAAGTTGACAACCTTATCACCACAGTTACCGGAACCTACGGGTTTCTGAGCGAAAAATGGGCGCGCCGGCTGGTGCGCACCTATGGAACCGAGGCGGCTGAAATATTGGGCGCAGCCAAGACCAGATCAGATCTGGGCCAGGATTTTGGCGCAACGCTGTCCGAGGCTGAAATCCGGTGGCTGATGGAAAAAGAATTTGCCCGAACCGCCGAAGATGTTTTGTGGCGTCGCACAAAACTTGGGTTGCAGATGTCAGAAGAACAGGTTTCAATTCTGAGCAATTGGATGGAGCAGGCGCAGCATGAAACATATTCTGGCAATTGATCAGGGCACCACATCAAGCCGCGCGATAGTATTTGATGGCGCAATGCAAATTGTCGCCAGTGCCCAGCAGGAATTTGAACAACATTTTCCGCAATCGGGCTGGGTTGAACACGCCCCCAAGGAAATTCTGGATACAACCGTTTCAACCTGTATTCAGGCGATGGCAGAGCTGCCAAGTGGCGTGGACTCAGTCCAGGCAATAGGCATTACAAACCAAAGAGAAACCACGCTGGTCTGGAATAAATCAACCGGGGAACCTGTCTACAATGCCATTGTTTGGCAAGACCGCCGAACCGCAGATCTGTGCCAAAAACTGAGATCCGACGGGTTAGAACCCGTCATCACCGAACGAACCGGTCTGTTGCTCGATCCATATTTTTCTGCAACGAAAGTGGTTTGGATTCTGGACAATGTGGGTGGTGCCAGAGAACAGGCAAATCGCGGTGAATTACTGTTCGGAACGGTTGATTGTTATTTGATCTGGCATTTGACTGGCGGACAAACCCATGCAACCGACGCAACAAACGCGGCGCGCACGATGCTATATGATATCCGCAAAGGGTGCTGGGATTCAGAGATTTGTTCAGCGCTTGATATCCCAATGTCCATATTACCAGTTGTAAAAGACAGCGCTGATGATTTTGGCGTAACCACCCCATCCATTTTCGGTGCCCCTATCCCCATTCTTGGCGTTGCAGGCGACCAACAGGCGGCAACGGTCGGGCAGGCCTGTTTTGAACCCGGTATGATGAAATCAACTTACGGTACTGGCTGTTTTGCTTTGTTGAATACGGGCAGCGATATTGTCCGTTCTGAAAACCGCCTGTTGTCGACCATTGCCTATCAGCTGGATGGCAAACCAACCTACGCACTTGAGGGATCAATTTTTATCGCTGGGGCGGTGGTGCAATGGTTGCGCGACGGGTTGGGCATTATCAAAGATGCGGCGCAAACTCAGGCGCTTGCAACACAGGCCGATGACACCCAATCGGTGTATATCGTTCCGGCATTTACCGGGCTTGGTGCCCCCTATTGGGACGCGGAAAGCCGTGGCGCAATATATGGTCTGACCC
>CAZETX010000016.1:0-55514 GCA_964514925.1 uncultured Marinosulfonomonas sp. | reverse complement strand
GTGTCGCCGTGTTCAAATCGGGCCACATGTTCTTTGCCTTCACGCCAGATGCGCAGTTCCAGATAATCGGACAGCGCATTGACCACCGACACGCCAACGCCGTGCAACCCGCCTGAGACCTTATAAGAATTCTGGTCAAATTTACCGCCGGCATGCAGCTGGGTCATGATGACTTCGGCGGCGGACACGCCTTCTTCTTCGTGGATGCCCACGGGAATGCCACGGCCATTATCGTAAACCGAAACACTGCTATCGGCGTGGATTGTAACGCTGACATGGTCAGCGTGACCGGCCAGAGTTTCGTCAATGCCGTTATCCACCACCTCATAGACCATGTGGTGCAGGCCAGAGCCATCATCGGTGTCACCGATATACATGCCGGGGCGCTTGCGCACTGCCTCTAAGCCTCTGAGAACTTTGATAGAATCAGCGCCGTATTCTTCTGGCGTCTGGGTGTCGTCTGACATTGATGAATTCCTGTATAACCGGTGATTTTATTTACAATATTTGCGGGGAAGTGTCACGCCCCCAGACACGTAACAGAGCTGACGCATCCGATAAATTTTCCGATACTTTTTAAATTTTTTCTGCCGGGTTGTTTGAAAATCCAAAAGTGTTGCCAAAACCGTCAAAATTTCCGACTATCTAAGTTCTTTGATGGGGATGTCGGCGCGAATTATTGCGCCAAGTCCTAAGTAAAAAACATAAAAACGGGGACCGAAATAATGAAGAATTTCTTAGCTATAATTGCTGCGGCGCTGATTTCTGCAGTGGTGACAACTCAGGGTGCAATCGCCCAGGGTGTGACCCATTATGTGGCGATACATGTTGATCAGTCTGATCCGAAAGTGATGAACCTGGCGCTGAATAATGCTGCAAATGTCACCAAATATTATGAAAGTATCGGTGACACGGTGATCATCGAAATGGTGGCCTATGGGCCGGGGCTGAACATGCTGATACCCGGAAAAAGCCCGGTGGAAGACCGGATTGAGACGATGTCATTGCAATTTGAAAACCTGAGCTTTGCCGCCTGTGGCAACACGCTTAATAAAATGAGCGAAAAGGCCGGGATGGACATCGAGATCATGAGCGAGGCAAAGATGGTAACGTCCGGTGTGGTGCGCCTGATCGAACTGCAGGAACAGGGCTACGCCTATATTCGACCCTGATACGATACTTTCCCCCCGAGGTTTGTTGATCGTTGGGGGGAATGTGCATACCGAACTAAGGAGGGGGCAACATGGCCCATAGATTGATTGTTGCAATGGTATTTTTTCTGACCGCTGTTGCGGGCAATGCGGACGAACACAAAGTCGCGCTGAACGAAAACGGATTGCATATTCAGGACTGGTTTTATGACAGCGATCGCAACCTGTCTGTAGATCTGCAGACCGCGTCGGATCAGGGTAAAGATTTATTGATCCTGTATGAGCAACAGGGCTGCATTTACTGTGTTGAGCTACACGAGAAAAATTTCACACGCAGCGAAATCACCGACCTGATCAAAGAAGGGTTTCTGGTGGTCCAGTTGGATTTACAGGGGAAACGCGGCGTTGTCGATTTTGACGGAACCGCGATGAGCGAAGCTGATCTGGCGCGCAAGTGGGGGGTAAATTTCACCCCGACGACGATGGTATTTTCCGGCGATAACGCGGATGAGGTGACATGGCAGGATGCCGAGACCTTCCGTCTGCCGGGGTATTTGCCGCCGTTTTATTACTTTTCGGCGCTGAACTATTTTTCTTCCGGGGCGTTTGAAAGCATGAATTTCCAACCGTATCTGCGGGCGGCGGTGGCGCGGCTGGCCGAGGACGGTCTGGACCCGGGAATTTGGTAGCTGTCAGAGCAACGGCAGCAAAATTCCGACGCTGATCAACAGGGCCCCGGCAACCATGCTGGTGCGTCTGAGCGCAGTTGGGGATGTCAGGAACACCCGCATCCGGGCGACCATAAGTGCCAGCAAAAGATTGCCCAGCAGTGGGACAATCATTGACAGTGCAACAATGGCGGTGATGTCCAGGATGGTCAGCCGGGTCAGGTCAAAAAAACCCGGCAGCACGCCCATGTAAAACAGGATGGCCTTGGGGTTGGACAGGATAACGGCCACGCCGGCGGCAAAACCCGCCCATGCGCCGGGGCGGGTCAGGCGATTATTGCTGTTGATTGCATTGCCGGAATTTCTGATAACCGCCAGCCCCATCAGGATGAAAATTACACTGGCCGCCCAGCGCAGGACCACCATGAACCCGGCAAATACCGAAGTGATCCAACTGATGCCAAGGATGGCGGCTATCGGCCAGATCATGTCACCGATGGCCACCCCCAGGGCCAGCGGCCATGCGGCGTGGATGCCACCGCTAAGGGTGCGCGCGACCGTGGCCAGCCATACCGGGCCCGGTGTCAGGAACAGGATGAACAGGGCGCCGGCGTAGATTACCAGTTCGGTGGCGGTCAGTGTCATTCGGACATGGTCAAACTGCCATCTTCACTGGGCGGCGAAAACGGGTTCATGGCGACTTCCCAGACATGGCCATCGGGGTCGGCGTAGTAACCGGAATAGCCGCCCCAGAATACCTTTTGCGGGGCTTTCATTGCGGTAGCGCCGGATTTCAGGGCCAGCGCGTAGGCGGCGTCGACCTCTTCATTGGTGGTGAAATTCTGCGCCAGTGTCATCGCCCCGGTGCCGAGGGTTGCGCCGGGTCTGCCCTGATCATCGGCCAGAGCGGCGCGGCCAAACAGGCCAAGGATCAGGCCGTTCATCTGGTAGAAAATGATGGATTTATCTCGTTTTGTGGGTACCCAGCCCATATCGCCATAGAATTTTTCGCTGCGATCAAGGTCGTCAACGCCAAGGGTGATCAGGGTGACACGTTGTGGGGTCATGTTGAATGCTCTTGTTTTGTGGCTGATCAATTGCTGGCAGAACCGGGTTGTAAAGGGAAGGCTATGGGATATGTTTAGCGCATTAACATATGTAAGGGGTATCATTTTATGCCAGGGCGACAATCATCATTCATTGGTAAACTGGCCCGGGCTGCGCTGGTATTGGCGGGCCTTGGTTTGGTGGCCCTGGCGGGTTTTTGGGCGTGGGGCATGCCCAAAAGTGAAATGCGCGGACAGTGGCAGACTGAAGGTTATGGCATTGTCACCGATATCGGCCGGTTCACCATTGATATACGCGAACAGGGCCGCACCAGCTGTGAGCGGTATCAACTGGCGCCGGCAAACCTGTGGTTGCTTAAAAACCTTGGTGGAATTGAGTTTGAGATGTCCGATGGCGATCTGGTTATCCGCGAGGCAAGTACCGTCAACCCGATCACCACCAATCGTCTGGAAGCGATGCCCGCGGCTTGCGACCGCGATGATGAACCCGATGCAATGGACCCTGAGTGGAATTTCCAGGTCTACTGGGATGCGTTTGATGAGCTATATGCGTTCTTTGATCTTTACGGTGTCGATTGGGATGCGGTTTATACCGAATTCCGACCGCTGGTCACTGCCGACACCACCCAGGATGAACTGTACGATATTTTCGTCAATATGGTGTTGGGTTTAGATGATGGGCATGTCTTTGTATTTGATCCGGTTGGGGAACGCGGCGATTCACCGGATATCGATGTAACGTGGATTGATCAGTATGACACCGCCCGGCTAACGGCCAAAACCTATATGAGTGATGCGGTGTTCGGGGTTGAGGAAACCGGGCTGTCCTATGGCTGGCTGGAGGGCAATATCGGCTATATGCGGTTTGCCCATATGGAGGCGGATGCACCGTTTGGCAGCACCGGGGCGGAAACCGCGCGCCGTGCCATTGAACAGGCGGCAGATGTGTTTAAGGACGCCAAGGGCATCATTGCCGACATCCGGTTTAACCCCGGAGGCGATGATCAGACGTCACTGGCCTATGCGGGGGCGTTTACCGATCAGCCGGTGGCCGCGTTTTCCAAAGTGACCAAAACGCTGGACGGCTTTACCAAGCCGCACAGAGTGATGACGCAACCCAATGGCAATGTTTATCTGAGCCAGCCGGTGATTTTGTTGACCAGCGGTTATTCGATCAGCGCAGCCGAGATTTTCACCATGGCAATGCGGGAATTGCCCCAGGTCACGGTGATCGGGCAGGCCACCAGCGGGGCGCATTCCGATGTGTTATCGCGCAATCTGCCCAATGGCTGGGAGTTTGGGTTTTCCCATCAGGTTTACAAAACCCCGGATGGTACGGTTTACGAAGGCCCGGGCATTCCACCGGATATTGAGCGCGAATTTGATGTGGATGGCTTTGGGGCCGGGCGCGACACGATGCTAGAGGAAGCCATGGCGATGCTGGGCGGTTAATCGGGTTGAACGCTGGAAATGTTGTCGGTTTCGGTGACCTGCAGGAATTGCGCGCGCCGTTTGAGCGCGTCAAACAATTCGACCCCGGTGCCGGTCATGAAAGCCTGTGCACCGATGGCGCATATTTCATCGTAAAGCGCGGCGCGGCGGGTGGCGTCAAGGTGGGCGGCGACCTCATCCAATAACAGGATCGGGGGGGCGCCGAAATCATCCGCCAGCGCCCGGGCGTTGGCCAGAATGAGCGAGATCAGCAGTGCTTTTTGCTCACCTGTGGAACAATCACGCGCAGGCACGCCCTTATCCGCATAGATCGCGCCCATGTCGGCGCGGTGCGGGCCAATCAGGGTCCGACCGGCCATCAGATCACGCGCACGGCCTTCGGCAAACCCCTGCGCCAGTTCTTCCTGGCCCTTTGGCAGTGGTGCGCCCTCTGGTCCGAACAGCGAAAGGTCGGCGCGGGGAAAGGCGGTTTGGGCGGATTTCTGGGCGTCGGTTACCCGGTCAAGCGCCTGGGCGCGATTGGTTATGATGGCCGCCCCTGCGCTGGCCATCTGATCCTCAAGGGCGGCGTACCAATGGGCGTCGCGCACCTGATCTTTCAGCAGACGATTGCGTTCGCGCATGGCTTTTTCATAGGCCAGAACTGCCTCGGCGTGGGACGGTTCAAAGCTGAGGGTCATGCGGTCCAGAAACCGGCGGCGCCCGTCTGCGCCTTCCAGCCAGAGCCGGTCCATGGACGGCACCAGCCAGAGGATACGGGCAATGCGGCCCAGCGCCACCTGGGTGGCAGATTTGTCGTCAATGCGGGTTTGGCGCGGCGTGTTGGGTTCGGCCCATGTTTCCACATCATGGCACTGATGCAGGCTGGTCAGGTTGGCGCTGATTTTCCAGCCCAGGGATTGCGGGCGGCGCGCCATTTCTTCCAGTGTCGCGCGGCGCAATCCGCGGCCCGGCGACAACAGTGATATGGCTTCCAGCAGGTTGGTTTTGCCGGCGCCGTTGGGGCCATGGATGGCCACCGGCCCAGGGCCAAATTCAAGCCGCGCTAACTGATGCGAGCGAAAATGCGATACCGTCAGTTCAGTAACCGCAAGCCTGCCCATCTTTGTTCCTTAAATAACCCCGCCGGAGGCATCCCAGCCAAACAACAAGCGCTAAACCCGCATGGGCATGACGACGTAAACCGCGCTTTCGTCATCGCCTTCGCGCATCAATGTCGGATCGCCCGAGGAATTGAACAGGAACACTGCATTTTCGCGGTCCACCTGGCTGGCGATTTCCAGCAGGTATTTGGCATTAAAGCCAATTTCCAGCGCCTCGTCACTATAGGCGACGCTTAGTTCTTCTTCGGCGGCACCGCTGTCCGGGGCGTTTACCGACAGGACCAGGCGGTCTTCTTCCAGCGACAGTTTAACGGCGCGTGAGCGTTCCGATGACACCGTTGCCACCCGGTCAACGGCCCTGGCGAATTCGGCAGCGTCGACTTCCATTTTCTTGGTATTTCCTTGCGGAATGACCCGCGTGTAATCGGGGAAAGTGCCGTCGATAACTTTGGAGGTCAGGGTGATTTGCGGTGTGGCAAAGCGAACCTTTGTTTCGGATACTGACACAGCGATTGTCATGTCGTCATCGTCCAGCAGCTTGCGCAGCTCAGCCACGGTTTTGCGCGGCACAATGACCCCGGCCATACCATCGGCCCCGTCAGGCAATGCGGCATCCACCCGGGCCAGCCGGTGGCCATCGGTGGCGACACAGCGCAGGGCCGGGCCATTTTCGCCGGTGGCGATATGCATGTAGACGCCGTTCAGGTAATAACGGGTTTCTTCGGTGGAAATCGCGAATTTCGATTTATCAAACAGGCGGCGCAGAACGGGCGCGGCGACGGAAAAGTTGCAGTCATATTCCGAGTTGGCCATCACCGGGAAATCTTCCTTTGGCAGGGTGGCCAGCGAAAAGTTTGAACGCCCCGCCTCAACCGTCAGGCGCCCGGAGGTGCCGTCATCGGTTAGGGCGACAAGGGCCCCATCGGGCAGTTTACGGACGATTTCGTGCAACATCACAGCCGATACCGTTGTTGCACCGGCACGTTCTACAACGGCCGTTATTTTATCCACCACCTCAATGTCCAGATCGGTGGCGCGAAATGATGCCTCGGCACCGTCAGCCTCGATCAGAACATTGGCAAGGATCGGGATGGTATTACGGCGTTCAACGACGGATTGCGCCTGTGACAATGCCTTTAGCAAGGTGCCGCGTTCGATACTGATCTTCATAGCCTACCCTTTTCATGCTCCGGGCGGTGAATGTAGCCCATTCAGCGTCTTGCTCAAGGATTAATTTAGTTGACCGGTAAAGGCAAAGGGTTGGATGGAGAAAGGATCAGGCTTCCAGCGAGCGACGCAGCAGTTCTACATCTTCAGCGATCTGGCTATCATGGGCCTTTAGTTCTTCGATGCGACGCACCCCGTGGATGACCGTGGTGTGGTCACGTCCGCCAAACCGGCGGCCAATTTCCGGCAGGCTGCGGGTGGTAAGCTGTTTGGCCAGATACATCGCCACCTGTCTTGGGCGGGCGATCACGCGGACCCGACGCGGACCGATGATGTCGGACATGCGGATATTGTAATGTTCCGAGACCTTGCGCTGAATTTCTTCCACGGTGACCTTGCGGTTTGAGGCGCGCAGAATATCAGCCAGACAATCCTGTGCCAGTTCCAGTGTGATTTCACGACCGACAAGTGAGGCAAAGGCAAACAGCCGCATCAGTGCGCCTTCCAGCACGCGGACATTGGTGGATATCCGCATGGCCAGAAATTCAAGCACCGCATCGTCAAACACCAGACCCTGATATTGTTTGCGGTAGGTTTCAACTTTGGTTTGCAGGATGCCCAGACGCAATTCGTAATCGGTGGGGTGAAGATCAACCACCAGACCGCTTTGCATGCGCGATTTGATGCGATCCTCAAGGTCTTTGATATCATCAGGGGCGCGGTCTGCTGAGATGATGATCTGTTTGTTCTGATCCATCAAGGCATTGAATGTGTGAAAGAATTCTTCCTGGGTGCTGTTTTTACCGGCGATAAACTGCACATCATCCACCATCAGCACATCCACCGAGCGGAACATCTGTTTGAAATCCATCATCTTGTTTTCGCGAATTGCCTGAACAAAACGGTACATAAACTGGTCAGCGGACAGGTAAACCACGCGCATTTGCGGGTTGTTTTTACGCAGTTCCCAGGCAATTGCGTGCATCAGGTGGGTTTTGCCAAGGCCGACACCACCATAAAGAAACAGCGGATTGAAGGCGACATCTTTGCCCTCTGCGACCTGTCTGGCGGCAGCATGGGCCAATTGGTTGGGTTTGCCCACGACAAAGCTGTCAAAAGTAAAACGCTGGTCCAGCGGTGCGCCGGGCAGGTTATCCGGGCCCGTTGCTGTTTGTTGTTCTTTTTGCCACGTGGCGCTTTTCTTTGGCCGAGGCGATTTGGCAACTTTTGGAACGCTGAATTCGACCCGGCTGACATTGGCGCCGGCTGAGGAAAGTTCCTGCAAGATTTTATCACCAAAATTGCGCGAAACCCAGTTTCCCATGAAATTTGTCGGGACAAAAAACGTGGCTATACCGTTGGTTAGAGCTGAAAATTCAAGCGGCTCTATCCAGTTTTTATAGTTGTTTTTGCCAACCGACTTTTGCAACGCGTCCTGCACTTGTCCCCAGGTGTCTTCCGTCATCTTTACCTCAACCCATTTCTTTTTTCAGGTCTGGCGCCAGGCCAGTCCCCGATGTTTCCATCCATTGCGGCTGCCCCGCCGCGCTTGTGTATTCAGATCACCTTCAAAGCCTTCGGCTACGTTAAAACAAGCAACTGTCTGGCCCTGTGCAGAATACCAGGCAGAGACTGCGCGCGCAGCATGCAGCGAGCGCACCCCGGAGCGGCACAGAAACAGCAGCTTGCCGGGGGGCGTATCCCCCAGAGCCCCTGTCACCGCTTCTTCGAAGCGCGGGTTTTTGGACATTTCCGGAAAGCTGGCCCATTCAACGCAAATCAGCGTCTGGTCCAGTTCCGAAACATCAGGGACGCCGACAAAATTCCATTCTGCCTGCGTCCTGACATCTATGAGCCGGGCGGATTTTTCTGTATCCAAAATATTCCAGGCGTCGGTTGGCAGTACTTCCCCGATGCCCGGATCTAACCCCGTGCTCAATCAATTGTCCCCCAAGACGATGTGAATCGTTAGGGCAAACTAGCAAGCTGTTTGCGGAGCGTGCAACTGATCTTCGTGCTTGACTCAGACCTTTGTGAAACCGAATCTGCTAAGCCGCCTGAATCCCAGATTTATCGTTGCAAAAATATCTTGGCCAGAATCAAAAAGCGCACCGGATTGGCGCGCTTTTCGGAAAAAAATTGCCGATTGTGGTTTAGCCGATGGCCTTAACCCGGGACGACAGGCGCGACATTTTGCGCGCAATCGTATTTTTGTGAAACAGGCCTTTGGTAACACCACGCATCAATTCTGGCTGTGCAGCGCGCAGCGCAGCGGTTGCATCATCTTTGTTGCCCGACACAATCGCTTCTTCTACTTTTCGCAGGTAGGTACGAATACGGGTGCGGCGCGTTTTGTTGATGGCTGTGCGGCGCTCATTCTGGCGGGCGCGTTTTTTGGCTTGGGGCGAATTTGCCATGGATATCATTCCCGTTCGGGCTGAGTTAAATCTGAAGTCGCGCTTCTAGGCGCTGATCTGGCGCGAGTCAACGGGGGCAGGGCAAGTTTTTCACGTCTGCGCTGACAATTCTTCGCAGAAGAATTGGGTCGATTTTTCGTAGAAAAATCTTACTTGTCGCGGAATTGTGGTTCGCGTTTTTCCAGAAACGCCAACATACCCTCTTTTTGGTCTTTGGTGGCAAACAGAGAGTGGAAGACCCGGCGTTCAAATAACAGCCCTTCCGTCAATGTGGTTTCGTAGGCCCGATTCACTGCTTCTTTGGCGGTTTTTGTTGAGATGGCCGATTTTTCTGCGATTTTCCGGGCGGCTGACATCGCTTCATCCATCAGCTTATTGGCCGAAACCACACGGCTGACAAGGCCCGAACTTTCTGCTTCTGCTGCGTCCATAAACCGGCCGGTCAACTGCATATCCATGGACTTTGATTTACCCACATAGCGTGTCAGGCGCTGCGTGCCACCCATTCCGGCAACGACACCCAGGTTAATTTCCGGCTGGCCAAATTTTGCAGTATCAGCGGCAATGATGAAATCACACATCATTGCAAGCTCGCATCCACCGCCAAGGGCGTAGCCCGCAACTGCCGCGATAATGGGCTTACGGATGCCGTTTATTGCATTTGCCTGGGCGGCAAACAGATCCTGGGTAAACACGTCCACCGAAGATTTTTCAGACATCTCCTTAATATCCGCGCCGGCGGCAAAGGCTTTGTCCGAGCCGGTCAGGACAATGCAACGCACTTTTTTGCTTTGGTCGGCGTCTTGCAGGGCAGCGACAAGTTCGTCAAGCAATTCTGAATTAAGTGCGTTCAGAGCATCAGGGCGGTTCAACCGGATCAGGCAGACATCATCTTCAATTTCAACGATTATAGTAGAGTAGGTCATATCTGAACCCCGTTTTGCTATGGTCAGACAAAGGGTGTAGCAGCCCTGTGCAGTCGATCAAGTCAGTTTTGACATTTAGTGCAATAGAACGAAGAACGTCCGGACTGGACGATACGGGTTATTGTGCCGGGGCAGCCGGGCTTGGTGCAGAGCTGGTTTTCACGGTCATAGACCTGAAACCGGTGTTGAAAATAGCCCAGTTCACCGCTGGTTTGGCGGTGATCCTGCAGGGATGATCCCCCGGCTTCAATCGCTTCGTTCAACACATCACGGATCGCCGGGATCAGGGTGTTAATACGGGCCCGGCTGAGTTTGCCGGCTTTGGTTATCGGTGAGATGCCGGTGCGGTGCAGCACTTCACAGACATATATGTTGCCAAGCCCGGCAACGATGCGCTGGTCCAACAGGGCCGATTTAATCGGTGTGTTACGGGATTTCAGGCGACCGGCAAGGTAGGCATCATCAAAGGTGTTGCCCAGCGGTTCCGGGCCAAGGCTGGCCAGCAGGCGGTGGGTTTCAACGGCATCGGTGGCGATCAGGTCCATTGAGCCAAACCGCCGGGCGTCATTGAATGTGATGCGCGTACCATTTGCCATGTCTAGTACCACATGGTCGTGTTTTTGCAGGGGTTCATGGGTGCCGGTGGACACCTGCATGCGCCCGGACATGCCCAGGTGGATGATCAGGGTTTCCCCCGAGGACAGGTCGGCCAGAATGTATTTAGAGCGACGGCGCAGGTTTTGTACGGTTTTACCGGTTAGTCGCGCGGCCATATCAGTCGGAAACGGCCAGCGCAGGTCCGGGCGTCTGATATCGGCGGTTTTGATCACCTGTGCCTGCATAGCGGGTTGCAGGCCGCGGCGGACGGTTTCAACCTCTGGCAGCTCCGGCATGGTTTTCCCCGATGTTATCGGGGCGCATTGTATCGGCCCCCAAGTGACCTATAAGAAGGGTTAGTTTTCGTTGGACGGCAAGGCGTTATGGATAACAGCAGGCAAAAAACCACGCATTTTGGTTTTCAGGATGTGGCCGAGGACCAAAAGGCCGGCATGGTGCATGGGGTGTTTACCAATGTCGCCGGCAAATATGACGTCATGAATGACGTCATGTCCGGGGGCATTCACCGGATCTGGAAAGCCGCGATGATGGATTGGTTGGCGCCGCGCGCCGGGCAGCGCCTGCTGGATGTGGCCGGGGGCACCGGGGATGTGGCGTTTCGGTTTTTAAAGCGCGCCGATGTGGCCAGCGCCGTGGTGCTGGACATGACCGAAAGCATGTTGGTTGAGGGGCGCAAACGGGCCGAGGCCGACAGTATGGCGGAACGGCTGGACTGGGTTGTTGGGGATGCCATGGCATTGCCGTTTGAGGGTGGCAGTTTTGACGTTTACACCATTTCCTTTGGCATTCGCAACGTGACCCGGATTGATGAAGCATTGGCGGAGGCCTACCGGGTCCTGCGCCCCGGCGGGCGCTTGATGGTGCTGGAATTCAGCCAGTTGCCCAACCCGGGTCTGCAAAAGGCCTATGATCTGTATTCATTCAATGTGATCCCGCGCATGGGGCAGCTGATTGCGGGTGATCGCGACAGTTATCAATATCTGGTGGAAAGCATTCGAAAATTTCCGGATCAGGACAGATTTGCCGATATGATCCTCGGGGCTGGATTTGAGCAGGTCAAATACCGCAATCTGAGCATGGGTGTCGCGGCCTTGCATTCAGGCTGGAAGCTTTAGATGCGCGGCCCGCATAACATCTGGCGGCTGATCCGCACCGGTGCCACGATGGAGCGCACCGGCGCCATGCGGGTGGCGATGGACGCGTTGGATGCACCGGCATCCTTACGCATCGGGCTAAAAATACTGGTCTGGCCGTTTAAGTGGCTGGGCTACAAAGGCGACACCGAATTGCCACCGATCACCCGGGCGCTGACGGCGCTGGGCCCGGCCTATATCAAGTTTGGTCAAATACTGTCGACCCGCCCGGATGTGGTGGGCAGTGAGCTGGCATCACAGTTGCAGATATTGCAGGACCAGTTGCCGCCGTTTTCGCTGGAGATAGCCAAAGCCACCGTTGAGGAAGAGCTGGGGCGACCGGTTTCAGAGATGTTTTCTGAGTTCAGCGAACCGGTGGCGGCGGCGTCCATTGCCCAGGTGCACCGGGCGCGGCGGGCTGACAATGGCCTGGAAGTTGCGGTCAAGGTGCTGCGGCCCGGTATTGAGCAGGCGTTTCAGCGCGATATAAATGCGTTCTATTTCGCCGCCTCGGTGATTGAATTTCTGTCCCCCAGTGCGCGACGCCTGCGGGCAGGTGATGTGATCACGCATTTTGAAGGTGTGGTGTTGGGGGAACTGGATTTACGGCTGGAATCTGCTTCAGCGGCCGAATTTGCCGCCAATACATCCGGCGATGCCGGATTTCGGGTGCCGCCGGTTGAATGGGACCTGTCGGGCAAGCGGGTGATGACGCTGGGCTGGGCTGAAGGCATTGCGATACATGAACTGGCGTTGCTGGACGCGGCTGGCCATGATCGGGCGGCGCTGGGCGCGCGGGTGATGCAGCTGTTCCTGAGCCATGCATTGCGGGACGGGTTTTTTCATGCTGATATGCATCAGGGGAACCTGAAGGTGGCCAGCGACGGTGATATTATCGCGCTGGATTTTGGCATCATGGGCCATATTGACGATTATACCCGCCGAGCCTATGCCGAAATTCTGTATGGCTTTACCCAGCGCGATTTTCGCCGGGTCGCGCAGGTGCATTTTGAGGCAGGTTATGTACCGGCAGATCGGGATGTGGATGAGTTTGCCCGCGCCCTGCGCGCCATGGGCGAGCCGATATTCGGGATGAATGCCAGTCAGGTGTCGATGGCAAAATTATTCAGCTATCTGTTTGAGGTAACCGAGCGGTTTGGCATGCAGACCCGTACCGAACTAATCCTGTTGCAGCGCACCATGGTTGTGGTTGAAGGCGTGGCGCGGTCACTGGACCCGGAAATCAATATCTGGAGCGTCGCAGAACCGGTGGTGGCGCGGTATATCGCGGAAAACATTGGCCCCAAAGCGATGGCGCGTGATCTGATGCAAACCGTTAAGGTACTGTCGCGGTTTGGGCCAAAGCTGCCGGCGCTGGCGGAAGCCGCACTGATACGACAGGCCGAACTACCACAGGAAACGCCGGTGCATCGACCATTTCGCGCGGCGGCCTATATGGGCGTGGGCGCTGGTTTGGCGGCACTGGGATATTGGGTTGTGTCGCTGTTTTAGCGGTGAGGTTTGAGCCTAGCTATCGGGCGCGCGCAGGGCTGTTACGTTTTCGGCTGCAATCTCAATTCCGCCCTGAAGCACGGCGATCATACCTCCGGCGTTAAACCGAACCTCATTTATGCGGGCATAGGTTTGGGCAGGGCTGGTGGTGCCGACGCCGCCATTTTCAACACTTACAACGCTGAAAGTGTAGTTGCCCGGGGCCAGTGGTTGTCCGTTGCCGTCTGTGCCGGCCCAGTCAATTGGTTCACCATCGGTGGCGATGCTTTGGCGCGATATTTCTTGCCCGGCCTGATTTGTCACCACCAGTGTAGCGGCGTTCGCATTTGCGGCGATGTCGGGGTAGATGGTGATGGGTTGTCCATCAAAATTAACCGGGCCAGTTACCCGTGCATCCATGCCAACCCAGCCGGCATATTGCGACAACCCGCTGGCCCCCAGTTGCGCGCCCAGACCCTGAAGCAAGTCATTGGTTCGGACCTGTTGTTCGACCCCGGAAAAGGTTGCCAGCTGGGTTGCATAATCGGTGGAGTTGATCGGGTTAAGCGGATCCTGGTTTTGCATTTGCACCGTCAGCATTCGGATAAATGTTTCAAAGTCTGAGCTGATGGCACTGACACTGTCATCCCGGGCAATTTCGGGCGTGGGCGGGGAAAATGTTGCGTTTGCTGAATTGATTTCCATGGGGGTTCCTAAAGTCTGATATCGACACCGTTGGTGCCGTCAAGGTTAATGCGAAGCGGCATTGAAGTCGCATCAATGGGTTGGGCGTCACCACCTGCGGCAGGGGTCTGGGTTTGCGGGTTTTCAGCGTTGTCGCCGCCAAAATCGCCGCCCTGCCCTGCGAAACTAAAGCTAAGGTTCTGATAGCCGATATCGCGCAATTGCTGGGCCAGAATGTCAATGTTGCGGCGCAACAGATCCAGGGTGTCGGGGCGTTCAACGGTGATTGAAACGGCCATGGCGCCCTCGGCCGAATTAAGCGTCAGCCGAACCCGGCCAAGTTCCTCTGGGTTGAGGGTAAGTTCGATCGGGCGATCCTGTAGAGTCAGGGCCGCCTGTGTGATCGTCTGCAACGCGCGCATCACGAAACCGGGGGGTTGGGCGTTCGGGGCCGGTTGACCCGACGAAGTCAACGACGTGAAGTTCCGGGTTTCTATTGGGGCGACATCCGGGATGGTTAAGGGTTCAACACTTTCCGATTGTGCCAGCTCATTTGGCATGGAGGGCGGTGCAGAAGTTATGGGTTGTTGTTTGGGTTCGAGGACCGGTGTGGTGTGCGGTTGTTGCTGGGCTGGGATGGTCGGGGCACGCTCGACAGGTGGCGAAGTAAGGGGATTGGATGAAAATTTCCGGGCGCTGACAGGTACTGTCGGCAACAGTCCCGGTACTGGGGTTGCCGTTGGAGTTGGAGTTGGATTAACCTGTTGCGCCAGGACATTTGGCGCAGTTTGTTTTTCAGTGGTCACTATCTGCGGGGTCGTATTCGGTTGGGTTGCCTGCTCAGCGGCTTTTGGCTGAATGAGTGTTTCAGTTGGTTTTTGAACTGACTGGGGCAAAGCGGCTATCGTCGGCAGAAGCGAGGGTTCAGCACGATCAGACGGTGCGCTAGTTTGTTGGATTGCAGGCTGTGATGTCGGCTCGGCGAGAGTTGACTTAACAACGGTGTCAACAATCTGCACCGCCGGAACAGTTTTATTCAGTTCAGGGGCCACTGCAGTGACGAAAGAAGGGTTCAGCGGAAAGGGGGCTGTTTGCGCTTCTGGTTTGCCACCCTTCGGGCCGGTTTCAGGGGACCGGACTGGTTTGGAAAATTCAACTGGTGCAGGTGCCTGAACTATTTTCGACACTAAATCCGGTACTGATTTGGACGGTGCAGCTGGTGTCAACGAGTCAGATACCTGCCCTTTAGCTGGTAATGGTAATGGTACCGGTAGTGGCAACCCTGTTTCCGGCGTCCAGGCGGGTGTGACTGACAACAAGTTGGCGGTTTTCATGGGCAGTTGCGAAGGATCTGTGGCTGATACCTTTGCGACAGCAATCTGATTTGGAATAGGATTTTCAACCTTGCTGACCGGCGGCTGTTCCGGTTGCGGGTTGAAGTTGCTTGCGATTTCAGGTGTTTTATTAGCGGCACTGAGTGGTAATTCAAGAGGCGCAATCGGGGGATTTTCCGGCGCTTTGTTTGCCTGTGGCAGGGCCAAACCCGCCTGATTAAGAGCGATAGTGATACCTGCGGGAGTGCCCATCGAGGGCTGAATTGCGGCGGGGATATCTGATGTGAAACCCTGTGTTCCGTCTGTGGGGGTTTCACCCTTCAGCATCGTCAGGTCAGCAAAATCGAACAATTCCGGTGCAGGCGGGTTCTGTTCCGGAACCCCGCGCTTAGCTGCCGGGACCAGCCCGATTTTCAGTTGTGTAATTGGCACTAAGAGTGTGTCAGTTTTCATTTGCCATCCGCGATTTCTTCGCCTTCTGGGGTACATTGAAGCAAACCGGTTACCGTATGTTTACCGTTTTGCGATTAGATTTGAGAAACTACAAAAAATTGGAGTTATCCCTGTGACCAGTATATCGTCCATCAGCCACACCCCAATGTCGGCAATGCCAAAGCAGGATCAGGCACTGTGGGAAGCAGCCCAGGCTTTGGAGGCAAATTTCTTGGCAGAGATGCTGAAATCTACCGGGCTGGGCGCCACCAGTGAAAACTTTGGAGGGGGCGTCGGTGAAGACCAGTTTGCGTCATTCTTGCGAATGGAGCAGGCCGATATGATGGTAAAATCCGGCGGGATCGGGTTAGCACAATCACTGTTTGAAGCATTGAAAGAGCGTAATAATGGGACTGTTTGACAGGCGCGATACCCTGGACGCGCTGGAAGATCTGCTTGATCGTGAGCGCGGCGATATTCTGGTGGGGAACTTTAGCGGATTGAAACGCATTTTGGTGGAAAAAGAACGCCTGATCAAAGCTGCCATAAACGGCGGTACACTGGAAAAGCTGGCCCCGTTGCAGCAAAAATCAGAGCGCAATCAGGCCATGTTGATGGCCGCTGCGCAGGGCATACGCAGTGTTCACAAGAAACTAAGCGAACATCTGGCCGGCGATACACCCCTACAAACATACAACCAGTCCGGTCGCGTTTCAATTTTAGGCGATACACCACATAATCTGGAACGCCGCGCCTGATATCGGTGCACAATTTAGCTAAAATCCCGCGTATTTGGGTTTGGCTTTTTAGCGTTCCCTTAGGTTTTTCGTACCAAAAGAAACGGGCATTCCAAAGGGGTGGCACGACCGGCAAAACGCCGGGTTTACGTAACCGTCAGAATGACATCACGGTGCCCGCTGGCACCAAAATTCAATGGGCGCAAAACGCGCCATCCGATCAAAGGATAAACAATGTCGAGTATTCTGACCAACAAAAGCGCCATGGTTGCGCTGCAAACGCTAAAAACCATCAACATGAATCTGGCGAAAGTCCAGGGTGAAATTTCCACCGGTAAGCGGGTGGCATCCGCGAAAGACAGTTCTTCTATCTGGGCGATTTCAAAGGTGATGGAGGCCGATGTCAAAGGCTTCAAAGGCATCGCCGAAAGTCTTTCACTGGGTGAATCAACGGTTGGTGTGGCCCGTCAGGGTTCTGAAACAATCACCGATCTTCTGACCGATATTAAGGCACGGATTGTTGCCGCCCAGGAAGAAAACGTTGACCGCTCAAAAATCCAAACTGATATTTCGGCCCTGCGCGATCAGGTTACTTCGGTGGTAAATGCGGCCCAGTTCAACGGTCTGAACCTGCTGAAGGGTACGGATGACATGAATATTCTGTCTTCTCTTGACCGGGCAGCGGATGGGTCGGTTACGGCAAGTAATATCACGATTTCGCGTCAGGATATGTCCACCACGGCAGGTGTACTGGGGGGCGGCACTGACCTGTCACCGAACGCAACCCTAAGCGCTGTTGCTGCGACAAACACCGGAAATTCAGCTACGGTTACTATTGCAGCTGATGCTGACCTGAGCGACAACGCAATCACCGTCAATGTTGGCGGTGCAACGTTAACCTATTCCACTGGTCAGTTGAGCGGAGATCAGGATGCGGGCGCCGCAACAATTTCAGGGGCCATTAACGCCCTGGGGATTGTGGGTGTTACAGCCAGTGCCGCTGGTGGTGTGGTTACGCTGACGTCAACACGGGCCTTTGAAGATGTGTCCCTGACGGCAACTGGCGCGACCGCTTCTGACGCGACAATCGCAGAGCGTTCTGAAAATCTGACATTTTCCGGATCGGCAAATGTTGGCGAAGGTGACGGCTATCAGGTAACGGTTGGCAGCAATACGTTTACCTATGTAGCTGGCAAAGGTGAGTCGTTTGAAGATGTCGCCAAAGGTCTGAAGGCGGCCGTTGATGGTGGTACAATTGACGGTATCAGCACCCGGGCGACCCAGGATTCGGGCGGTCAATGGCAGTTGAAAATTGATAACAATGCCTCGACTTCTCAGGCACTGGCGCGTGCCGGGGCCACTGGGGGTACTGCCTCTGGTGGATTGTTTGGTCTGGATACAATCGATGTGACCACTAATGCCGGGGCGAATGCCGCATTGGGCAACATTGAGACGCTGATCAACAACTCAATCGACGGGGCGGCTGCATTTGGTTCGGCAATGGGCCGAATTGAGTCCCAGTCTAACTTTATCGGTAAGCTGACCGATTCCCTGCGGGCAGGGATTGGCACCATGGTTGATGCGGATATGGAAGAAGCATCCGCCCGCCTGCAAGCTTTGCAGGTGCAACAGCAGCTGGGTGTTCAGGCGCTGTCAATTGCCAACCAGGCGCCGCAGTCGATCCTGTCACTGTTCCGATAGAATAAGAAAGGGGGCATCTGTAATGGGTGCCCCTTTACAACGTCGTCAGCAGTAATATCAGGTCACAGGAAGGACCAATCGTGAACGCAACTTCTTTGGCAAAAAACGCCTATTCCCAATCCGGCACACCAGTTCGAACGGATCGCGGCACCGAGTATGATGTATTTGCTCGCGTTACGCAGGCCTTGAGAAACACCTCTGCGAAAACGAATTATCCGGCTTTTGCAGCGGTTTTGCATGAAAACCGACAGTTATGGACTTTGTTGGCTGTGGATGTCGCAGATGCAAATAACGCTTTGCCAAATGGTTTGCGGGCGCAGATATTTTATTTAGCGGAGTTTACATTGTTGCACACATCAAAGGTGTTAGCGGGCAAGGCCACAGTCGACGCATTGGTGGATATCAATACAAATATTATGCGGGGATTACAGCAACAAAGGACAGTACAATGAGTGGTCTGGTTCTAAAACTTGGTCCGGGTGAACGAGTACTTATAAATGGTGCCGTTGTCGAAAATGGTGACCGGCGCAGTCGGCTGACAATCATGACGCCTAATGCCAACATTTTACGGTTACGTGATGCGATCCACCCTGAGGAGGTAACTACACCGGTGCGACGTGTTTGCTACATTGCCCAACTGGTCTGCTCGGGGGATGCGGAACCGGCGGATGCCAAAATGCAATTGCTGCGGGGCATAGAACAATTAAGCCAGGTTTTAACCGACTATGACAGTCGAAAACTGCTATCGCGCGCAACCGAAACCGTGTTGGAAAAACAATTTTACCAGACATTGAAGGCATTGCGTGGGTTGCTGCCCCGTGAAGAACGTCTGATGGTGGCAGGTCGCACATGAGCTTTCGGCCGGTACTGCCATTTGCGGGTGTCCCCGGCTGGTCCTTTTTACAACGGTCACGTGCCAGTCAGCAGGTTGTTTTCAACAATTCTTCTGCCATTGAGCGGGACACTGACTATTTTCGGGAGAATATCGGCAATATAAAATCCGCCGAAGATCTGGTGGCGGATCGTCGGTTGTTACGCGTGGCGTTGGGGGCCTTTGGGCTGGACGATGATATTGGCAACAAGTATTTTATCAAAAAAATCCTGGAAGATGGCACGGAGGAATCCGACGCATTGGCAAACCGGTTGGCGGATAAGCGGTATTTGGCAATGTCAAAGGCGTTTGGGTTTGGTGATTTTGACACGGCAAACACCCAGTTGTCGGATTTTCCGGACAAGATAATTGCGGGTTTTCAGGAGCGGCAGTTTGAAATCGCCATAGGGGAGCAAAATACCGATATGCGTCTGGCGCTTGGCATGGATCGTGATCTTGATGCCATTCTGGACAAGGACATTACCGACAATGGGTTGTGGTTTTCAATTCTGGGAACACCGACATTGCGACGCGTGTTTGAAACTGCCTTTGGGTTGCCTGCTTCGCTGGCAACAACTGATCTGGACCAACAGGTAACAACATTTCGCCGTAAGGCTGAACAGATATTCGGAGATGGTGAAATTCGCCAGTTTTCTGACCCCAACGTCCGGGAAAAATTAACGCGGCTATTTCTTGTTCGCTCTGATACGAGTACTGGCATTGCCGCAACCGCACCGGGCATGGCGGCCCTGACACTTTTACAAAATGCCGGTATTCGTTCTTCACTATTCTAATGGATCTTCCTGTTGATCGATGGGTTGTTCCACGTCTGCCAACAGGCAGCTGGAAAGACGATCAAAACTGTTCATAACTGTGCCATGTTCGCTTTGGGCAATGAAGCTGTCAAGTTTTGGCCAAGCCGTGATCGCCGCGTCGACATTTGGATCGGTTCCCAGCGTATAAAGCCCTGCCTGGATCATCATTTCGTTTCGATCATAGGTACCCAACAGCGCCCGGGCGGCCGTCAGTGTATTATTTTCGTCGTCGCTGGCTGCAAAGGGAAGAGAACGCGACACAGAACGTAAAATGTCGATTGCTGGGAAACGGCCCCGTTCCGCGATTTGGCGATCAAGGACTACATGGCCGTCCAAAACACCGCGTAAAATATCTGCGATTGGTTCTTCCATATCCGAACCCGCAACCAACACACTGAAAATGGCTGTTATATCACTACTGGTGGCGGCACCGGGCCCGGCGCGTTCACAAAGTGCGGTGATCAGATGAGCCGTGGAAGGGGGATAGCCGCTCATGCTGTTGGTTTCACCAACTGCGAGCGCCACTTCGCGGTGTGCCTGGGCAAATCGGGTAATTGAGTCGGCTATAAAAAGGACATGCATGCCGGTATCACGAAAATGTTCAGCAACCGACATGGCCGTCCAGGCGCATCGTCGACGAGTCAGGGCGGATTGGTCGGAGGTGGCGGCGACGATTATGGCGCGCTCCATTCCTTTGGGGCCTAATATACGTTCAACAAATTCGCGCACCTCGCGGCCCCGTTCGCCGATCATTGCCACCACCACCAGATCGGCTTGCAATCCGATCGCCAGTTTTCCCAGCAGGGTGGATTTTCCGACCCCCGAGCCCGCGAACAGCCCTATTCTCTGGCCGCGCACGATGGGTAGAAATGTGTTAAAAACAGCCAGCCCAGTTTGGAGCCTTTTGCCCAGCCCCCGGCGTTCTGTCGGGTTGAATGGTTCGGCACGTAAGGGGCGGTGATGCGTGCCCCGCAATATCGGATGCCCTTCCATTGCATTGCCATAGGGATCAATAACCCGACCGATCCAACTATCGTGCGGTGCAATACTGTCGGCCCCTAAAAGGGTGACACGGTCATCAATTTGCAGACCCTCAAGCCCACCATCCGGCAGGATCGTCACCGAATCTGCACCAAGTTGCAGGATTTCGCCGCGAATATTTTTACCCTTTGTCGGATTAATCTGAACCAGATCACCCAAGGCTGAAACCTGACTAAGCCCGGACACTGTGATGGTGCCGCGTCCTATTTCTATGACCCGGCCGACCCATCTGACCAATTCAGCGGCCTCAATTTCTGCCTGTAAAACATCCAACCCAAGACCAGTCATGCAAATCCTCTTGCTGTAATTGAAACTGTTTCTAAAGGAATCAGGGTTAAGCCTTAGTTGAAGCCAATCGAGGGAGAAGCCCCGGTGTTCGGAAAATTAGAGATTTTTAAGATGGCCACTGGCATGGCGACCCATGCCGCTGAGCGTCAGTCTGTTATCGCCCGAAATGTGGCGAATGCCGATACACCGGGATATCGTGGCCAAGACATCGTGTCGTTTGCCGACAGCTATCAAAGCAACACATCCAATGTCGATCTGAGAACCACACGTCCGGGCCATATCGGTGGATCGGCCAGTGATAGGCCGACTCGATTTTTCGGTTCGGAAAGCCCGATTTCGCCCAATGGCAACTCTGTTTCTCTGGAAATGGAAATGGTGAAGGCCAGCGAAGTTCGCCAACAGTATGACATGGCACTGGCGGTATATTCATCATCTTTAGACATCTTACGCGCCAGCCTGGGCCGCCGGTAGAAAGAGGTAGAACAGATGAGTGATTTTTTCCATTCCCTTGCAATTTCTGCCAGCGGCATGAAGGCACAGGCTGGGCGTATTCGGCATTTGTCAGAAAATATCGCCAATGCCGATACCCCAGGATATCAGCGCAAACTGGTTTCATTTGAAGCGAGTATGCAACGCGGACGTGAAACCGGCATGGTGGAAACCGGCGCTGTTAAATTGGACCAGCGCGCCCTGAACCGCATCTACGACCCCGGCCACCCGATGGCCGATGACACCGGCTACTATGATGGATCGAATGTCGATCTGGTGGTCGAAATTGCTGACGCGCGCGAAGCGCAGCGCAGCTATGAGGCGAACCTCAAAATGTTCGATCAGGCACGACAAATGTCGCAAAGCCTGCTTGAACTACTCAGACGATAAGGGACTCCTGAATGGATATACGACCCTCAGCTGCTGCCCAACAATATGCAGCAACCCGCGCGGCAACGGCAGCAAAGCCGGAACCGGGCGGAACCGGCGGGCTGGCAAATCTGGCCAGTGATTTTGCAGCGACATTGCAAGCCGGTGAAGAAACGGCCAAGGCCGCGATGGTCGGTAACGCCGACCCCCACGCATTGGTTCAGGCTTTGGCGCAAACGGAACTGGCGGTAGAAACCGCCGTGACCGTGCGCGACAAAGTGGTTGAAGCGTATCAGGAAATTCTTCGGATGCCGGTGTAGCTGATGCAGGAAATGATATTTTTTGATACGCTGCGACAGGGGCTGTGGATTGCGGTAATAATTTCAATGCCAATCCTGGCGGTTGCCCTATTAACCGGTGTGGCAGTTGGCCTGTTTCAGGCTTTGACATCCATCCAGGAAATGACACTGACTTTTGTTCCAAAACTTGCTGCAATACTATTGGTTTTTTGGGCATCCATGGACTTCATGACCAGTTCGCTGGCAGCGTTTTTCACTCACCAGATTATACCACTGATTGCAGGGATCTGAGAGATGGAGAATGCCGTTTACGTTTCACTGACCCGGCAGTCAGGGCTATTGCGCGAAATGCAGTTGGTAGCCAATAATATCGCCAACATTTCCACCACCGGATACAGAAAAGAGGGGTTGATATTTTCCGAACAGATTTATGCATTGGAAAATGGCGATCCCAGCCTTTCGATGGCCTCGGCAAATGTCCGGGCAACCCAGCAGATACAGGGGCCTCTAAGCGAAACCGGTAGCCGGTTTGATTTTGCCATTGAGGGCGATGGTTTCTTTTTAATCGAAACATCAGAAGGCGAGCAATTGACCCGCGCTGGCAGCTTTACCCCCAATCAGGATGGGGAGTTGGTAACGCCAGACGGTTACCGGTTGTTGGACAATGGTGGTGCGCCAATTTTTGTACCGCCAGACGCCAGGGATATGAGCGTTGCGGCAGACGGAACCATGTCAGCAAACGGTCGACCAATTGCGCAGATTGGATTGTATCTGCCCAGCGAAACCGCAGATTTATCACGGCGTGATGGTGTCCGTTTTTCCGTAGAAAACGGCGTTGAGCCAATGGAAGATGGCGTGATTTTACAGGGGTTTCTTGAAAGTTCGAACGTCAATGCTGTTAGCGAAATTGCGCGGATGATCGAAGTTCAGCGAGCCTATGAGTTGGGGCAAAAATTGCTGGACAAAGAGGACGAACGCATTCGCGGTGTCCTGCAAACACTTGGTCGATAGGAGCCTACAATGCGAGCACTAAAGATTGCCGCTACCGGAATGAGCGCCCAACAAATGCGGGTCGAGGTTATTTCAAACAATCTGGCGAATATGAATACCACCGGATACAACGCTCGCCGGGCGGAATTTTCAGATTTACATTATCAACAAGTCACGCGAGCGGGCACAATCAATGCGTCAGACGGAACCGTTTTACCGACCGGTGTACAATTGGGGCTGGGTGTGCGGCCGTCTTCGGTAACAGTAAATGTTGCGCAAGGATCACTGTCTGAAACCGGCGGCGATCTGGATTTGGCGATCGAAGGTAAAGGCTATTTTGAAGTTACGTTGCCCTCAGGTACCGCGGCCTACACGCGCGACGGCTCTTTGAAGCGATCCGCGGACGGGTTAATTGTTACCGCCAATGGTCACGCCGTGGTACCGGATATTGTTATTCCTTCGGATGCGCGTAGTATCTCTATCAACAATGAGGGCGAGGTTTACGCCTACTTTAACGACAGGACTGCCCCGGAATTGTTGGGTCAGTTCACCCTGGCCGGGTTCATCAATGAAAAAGGCCTAGAGGCCTATGGCAGCAACTTGTTTCTTGAGACCGAAGCGTCTGGTTCTGCGCTGGTAACAACACCCGGTACGGACGGATTAGGAACACTGCGTCAAGGATATTTAGAGGATTCCTCGGTTGATGCGGTGCGTGAAATTACAGAGTTGATCGAAGCGCAGCGTGGGTACGAACTAAACGCCAAGGTTATAACAGCGGCCGACCAAATGTTGGCTGCTACCACACAGGTTCGATAAAATGCGGCGGGCCGTTCTGACCATTCTTATATTTTTTTGGATTCCCGAGCTGGCTGTTGCGGATGTTGTATTGGCCGCACGAACACTTCGGAGCCGTACAATTTTAACTGCGTCAGATCTAATTTTGCTAGAGTCTGAATTGCCCGGAACCGTATCAAAAATTTCTGACGTTGTGGGTTTAGAAACCCGTGTCACTGTTTACAAAGGGCGCCCTATTTCAATATCCGATATCGGACCGGCAGCTATAATTGAAAGAAACCAAACCGTGAAACTTGTCTATTCAGCCGGTCTGTTGACCATTTCTGCTGAAGGCAGGTCACTTGCCAGAGGTGGGGTTGGCGATCGCGTTCGGGTGATAAACCTGTCCTCAAAAATCACTGTATTCGGTGTGATAAGTGAAGACGGAGAAGTTGTGGTCGGTACAGTCGGCACCCCTTAAATAAGGATTTGGAAATTTCATGTACAAAATTCTACTAATATTTGCATTGCTTTCCGGTTGTTCGCAAATTCGCGATGCAACACGCCCACCAGAACTAAGCCCGGCTTCGGATAGCCCTGAATACCTGGCAATGATGTCGCCTGGATTGCCTGTGCAGGTTGGGCGCAGAAGTGCACTTGATACAGCGTCGCTCTGGGATGGTGGCCCGCAATCTTTATTGGGAGATCGTCGTGCAATTTCCACCGGTGATATCCTGACTGTCGTTATCGAAATAGATGACAAGGCAGAAATATCAAACTCTACGTCTCGCGTGCGCAGCGGGTCAGAGTCTTTATCGGTACCCTCATTGTTTGGAATTCCGCAGAGAATAGATTCCGTGCTATCAGATGGTGCAAGTTTGAACGATGCGGTTTCGACATCGTCCACCAGCAGCTCGGCTGGAGATGGATCAGTTCGACGTAAAGAAAAGCTAACATTGCGGGTGGCTGCAACCATTACAGAAGTATTGCCCAATGGTGTATTGCGCATTTCAGGTTCACAGGAGGTCCGTGTGAATTTTGAGATCCGAGAGCTGCTGGTTACTGGGTATATCCGACCAAAAGACATTTCCAGACAAAATGAAATTACCTATGATAAAATCGCGTCGGCGCGAATTTCATATGCTGGCCGGGGTGCAATTTCGGATGCACAGCAGCCTCGGTATGGACAACGATTAGCCGACCAAATCCTGCCATTTTAGAAGGACGAGAAAATGAAAAAGATTTTACCTGTTCTTTTGGCGTTGATGGGACTCGGTGCGGGCGTTGGTGGTGGCATAGCTTTACGCCCGGCCGCAGTTGAAATTAGTGATGCCGGCCCCTGCGGTGAATCTGAACAGGTGCACACAGCAATTGCTGATGGCGACAACAGTGCGGAAGTTGCGCCATCAACGGCCGATCCGGACTATGTAAAATTGAACAATCAATTTGTTATCCCGGTGGTCGAGCAGGGATCCGTTGCTGCACTTGTGGTTGTTTCACTTAGTCTTGAAATGACATCAGGGGGGGCTGAGCTGGTCTATAAACGTGAACCGAAATTGAGGGACAGTTTTCTGCAGGTGTTGTTTAATCATGCAAATACTGGAGGGTTCGACGGGAACTTTACAACGGGGCGGAAAATGGATCAGTTGCGCGCTGCGCTTCGTGAGTCTGCAATCAAAACCCTTGGCACAACAGTAACAGATGTTCTTATAGCGGATGTTGTTCGCCAAGACGTTTGACCGTTTGAAGGTTGCCGCAATAGCTGGTTGAATACTTGCGCGCTATCCTCAAATATTTTTGGTAAGCTTAATGAAAGCATCATGGTGGCCGACCGCCCGTTGTGTTTTGATTTTTTGCTCTTCGAAATTTGCAGACAAAATTGCAAGCTCTGAATTTTTTTCTACAATCCGGACATTTAACCAGCTATGCCATTTCTGATCACCTCCAAGTATTTGCCAGGGCGGAATTGTATCATCTTGGGAGATAGGAGGTTGGGTTTGACGCATCAATTTTTTCAGATTTACAATTTCCGCCAGAATTATGGATTTTTGCTCGGCAACCGAAGATAGGTGCATCAACTCAGACTCTTGAATAAGCGTTAGGATTGCAGAAAGTTTTGACGTCTTCGATTTCAACCGCGTCCGCCAGTCTGCCGGGCTCGTTTGCCAATTTCTTCGGCAAAACGGATGGCTGCCGCCACGGCTTTATACTGATCCGGTGGAACTTCTGCTTTAAGCTCAACGGTAGCAAATAGAGCCCGCGCGGTTGGGGGATCACTATGGATTGGGACACCGTATTTACTGGCGGATTCCCGAATTCGTGCGGCAATTTCATCAACGCCCTTAGCGACACAGACCGGGGCGGAACCGGGGGCCCTGCTCCATTTCAGGGCGACAGCGTAATGTGTTGGGTTAACAATAATCACATCGGCAGTGGGCACATCTGCCAACATCTGATTCATTGCGATTTCCTGTGCCTTTTGCCGGCGTTTTTGTTTAATATACGGATCCCCCTCCATTTGTTTTGCTTCGTCCGTCACCTCTTTTCTGGACATGCGATTCTTGCGGATGTGTTCACTTTGCTGCCAAAAGAAATCGATCGTCCCAATCGCTGCTGCCACCAACATAACTATCATCAAAAACCCCAAAGCCGTTTTTGCCAAGAACGCAACGACAAGCGTTGGCTGCAAACTGACAGCCACCACCATATCCGGCGTATTGGCAGCCAAAAATATTCCGAGGGTGGTCGAATAAATCAGGAGCTTGACAAAACTCTTTGCGAACTCAAACAGGCCCTGACGGCCAAATTTGTTTTTTGCGTTCGCCAATAGCGAAATTCGATTAAGTTTGGGTTCTAATTTGGAGGGGGCAAAAACGAATGATTTAAGGGATATTACAGCAAGTATTGCGGCCACTGCGGGAACCGCAAACCAGGGCGCTACCCAAAATGCAATATCAAGAAATATACCACCGATCTGCGATTTCGCACCGCCGGAAAAAATGTCCGCGGCAATGTTCGGCGCATTGGCCAGTAAACCGGACAGGGTGGCAGCCAGCCCCGACAGAATGATCACCCCCCCAGAAGACGCGATGAGCACAAAACCCGCATATGCGGCAGCTCCGGTCAGGTCAGCCGATCTTGGCACCTCGCCTTTTTTTCGGGCATCATCCAATTTTTTCTGGGTCGGTTCGTGTTGTTTGTCTTCTTCCTCCGATCCACCGCTCATGGGGATGTACCAAATGGATTCAACAGGAAACGATCTACCGCCTCGTACCAGATTGACAGCATCAGCGGTAAAACAACAATGAGCAATAACAGACCACCAGCTGTGATCGCCGGGGCGCCAACAAATGAAACCATAAGTTGCGGCATAGCTCGGTTAATCGCACCAAGCGCGATATTATATATTAGTGATGCGACAACAAAGGGGGCCGCCAATGAAAATGCCAACCCGAAAACATGGGCTATCTGCCATACGCCCCAGATGGTCAGATCAACAGCTGGGACCAGTTTTCCGGCCGGAAATAATTCATAAGAATAGATCAGCAGGGCCGCCATTTTCGTATGCAGGCCCAGTGTTACGGCCAATGCCAGACCGCTAACCACCAACAAATGTCCGATCGCTGGTTGCGGATCAATTCCGGAGGTCCCAAAAATCTGGGATAGTGATGTTGATTGAGCGGCAATAGAGCCCGCAATTTGCAAGGCGAAAACAAACAGCCGCAACGAGATACCAATGCTGAGTCCGATCGTGACTTCGGTGAAGAGATAAAGCATTCCTGATGCCACTGTAGCTTCAGAAATATTAAGTGTATCGATAACTGCGGGAGCAGATATTGTTGTAAATACAATTGCCAGTACAAGTCGCACACGATTGGGAATGGATTGTTCGCCCACCACGGGCAAAAGTGCCATTGCAGCCCCGACACGCAGGAAAACCAAAAAATATCCTAGCAGCAGGTCTGGCCCTATTTCTGTGGTCCTTGCCAAAAGCTCAATCACGCCGGGACAAGTCCAACAATGGCAGGCTTAGAATCCGCACCAATTTCGTCATAAGAGAGTACCGAATTCGAAATGCCCTTCGCGCTGAGCAAAGTGTGTAGGTAGCGGCGCCGTTTCGTGCTGGTGACCAGTGCCGGGTAGTTTCCAGCGTCACCAGCCGAAGCTATTTTTTCAGCGATCAGGCTGGCAAGACGGTTGAATTCATCCGGGGGCAACGCGACGTCTCCGCCAAGTTCCCCTTCAATCTGGTATTGGGAAAACCGTTCTTCCCATTCTGGGGCAAGTTGAATTAACGGTAGCGTTCCATCATCACGGCGCAATTCCGCCACCAGTTGAAACCCAAGTTTTTGACGGACATGTTCACAAATGCCTTCGGTTGAGTTTTGGATTGGTCGGATTTCGGCAATAGATTCCAAAATGAGAGGTAAATTTCGTATTGAGACGCGCTCTCTTAACAGCAGCTTTAAAGTTGATAAGAGTACATCAAGCGGAACTTTGTCTGGAATTAATTCGTCAAATATTTGTTTGTTTGCATCTGCTCGGCTCTGTTCACTAAGGCTCGTTAGTTCATCGAGCAAACGGCGCAATGATCGCAGCCCCAACAGGCGCGGCAGATTACGTTTCAGCACTTCAAGTAAATGCGTTGCCAGGACTTCAGCAGGGTCAACCAGGGTAGCGCCCGCAAAGACTGCATTTTCTTTTTGAGACGCCGGTATCCATCTGGCAGGTGCGCCATACACAGGTTCCTTAACGTCCCGTCCAACGGGCAGGTTTTCGGTGCCTTCCGAAATAAGAACCAATGCGTTATCCGCTTCAAGCCTATCACGCGCCTGTTCGACGCCCAGTATTCTGATGACATAGGTTCCAGTTGGCAGGGCAGCATTATCGGTTAACCGGATTTCCGGTAGAACAATACCAAACATTGTTGCTATGTGACGCCGAATATTTTCAACCCGGGCTTCAAGGCCGCTGCTTGGATCCAGCACCATCGACACCAGGTCTGGTGCAAACTCAACGTGAATATCGTCAAGATCCAGTATATCACCAAGCGAAGGTTTGGCCGGGTTGGATTGATCCGGCTTCGGTAATTCCACTTCCTGCTCGCGTTTTTTTGCCGCCCTGTTCAACCCCCATGCACTGGCGAACAGTGCAATTGCGCCAATCAAAAATGGCAGAAATGGCAAGCCTGGGACCAGCGCAAACAGTACCATAAGAAAGGCAACGGTATTAAGGGCGGAGGGGTGCCGGCCGAGCTGGGCAACCAGCGTTATATCAATCGCCCCGGTTGCGCCGCCACGGGCGAGTAACAATGCCGATGCGATAGAAATTATGACGGCGGGTATTTGGGTTACCAAACCATCGCCAACAGTCAGAATTGCATATGTTTCAAATGCTTGTCCAAGGGGCATTCCCTGAACAACAACGCCCATGATTAAACCCATTACCAAGTTTAGTAGTGTGATTAGCAATCCTGCAACGGCGTCGCCTTTTACGAACTTAGACGCGCCATCCAGTGAGCCGAAGAATGTTGTCTCAGCCAATTCCTGTTCACGTCTCGATTTAGCTTCCGCGTGGTCTATGGCGCCGGCTGACATGTCGCTGTCAATCGCCAGTTGTTTGCCCGGCATTCCATCCAAAGCAAATCTTGCCCCGACTTCGGCCATTCGCGCCGCGCCTTTTGTGATGACTATAAAATTGACGATCAGCAGTACGCCAAAAACCACGAGCCCCATGAAAACACTGCCGCCCATAACAAAATTTGCAAAGCCTTCGATCACATCCCCGGCTGCATTCGTACCCGTGTGACCCTCACCGATAATAAGTTTTGTAGAAGACACGTTGAGTGAAAGGCGCAACATCAATGAGGCCAATAGGACAGTCGGAAACGCTGAAAAATCCAAAGGTCGTTCGATGAACAAAGTCACTGTGAACATCAAAATCGCCAGCGCGAACGACGCCGCCAATCCAAGATCCAACACCCAGGCGGGAACCGGAAGGATCATCATGACGATAATGGCCATTAGGGCCAGGGCAATTAAGATCGTGGGTTGAAAAATATTTGACAACAGCGTTTCATTTTTCATTTTAGCTGCCACCGAACAGTGGTTTTTTACCAATACCCGCGCTTGCCGGCATCAATGAGCCAAGGCTTGCCATTGCAGCTGAACCGCCTTGCAAAAGCGGAAAATTATTCAATCTTGCGATAATGGGGGTGGCCGGCGGTGGTAACGGGGCAGGGGCAATTGGGGTTGACTCAACGCTTGCTAAAATGGGCAGAGGATCGGCAGAAAGCCGTGCGTAAATTTTGGTGAATCTGCGTTTATAGCGATTTGCAAATGAAGGTGTTCGCGAGTGATAGGCGCCAGCAGCATCTGGCCAATTCCCCATTTCCTGATAAAGGTCGCGCAAAAAATTTGCAGCGTAAGTAGCATTGGCATCAGGGTCAAACATATGTTCAATCGAGTCGAATGCCCGCCCATGCCATTTGTAATTCAGTTGAAAACATCCGACGTCAAAACTACGGGCACCACGCTGAAAATTCTGGTTTGCGAAAGACTGCGCCTGATCGCGCGAATCAAACCATTCACCCCTTCCTTCCATATTGACGGTCCAGGGCCAGGGGCGGAAAGATTGGCCAGATTTTCTACCGGTTTCCGTTAAAGAAATTGCCTGAAGTACGGCCAGAGGTACACCTGTTGTAGCTGATGCGACCTGGGCTGCGCGATCACAAATCATGGAAGTATCTGTGGTGGCCCAGGTCGATTGTGGCATCACTAATAGGGCGGTCACCAGAAACCGGGAGAAGTATTTTCTGAAATGAATAAAAAACCGGGCCCGAAAAACGTGATCTATCTCATTCAATTTGTTATTCATATCGCTGCAATTCTTGCTGTCGAACCAATTCCTGATCCTAGCTCAAAAGTGGTTTAGGAATTGTAACCAACAGTGCACCAGCAACTGGACTACCTAATATCAAGTAGGTTCAGAATCGCGTTGCGGGTGGCCAGGCTTTGGGCGATCAAACCCTTACTGGCAAAAATAGTGGGAATTTCGTCTGCTCCTGCAGCGATGCGCCGCGGATCTTGCTCTGATATGTCGTTGTCGGTTTTGAATTGTTTGGAAGAAAGAGGTTGCGAAGGGATGATTAAGTCCGATGCAAGTTGCGAAAAAATGTAGCGTGGATCTGATTTATCCCGCTCGAGCAAGGCAAAGTCGCCGGATCTCCAATTCGCACTTTCTTGCTCTTCAGGCATCTGTGCTTCGCCAAAATATCTTGCGGCTTGCACATAATCTTGTTGCATTTCACGGGCCAACGCCAAAAGAGACTTTGCTTCTGGGGTGGAAATATCTGCCAGTAAATTGTCAATATCTGTTGGGTTTTCAAGGCCTAATTTGGCCTTAGCCAAAAGTAACTTATCCCGTTTCTCAAGTCTAAAACCGGCAAAATCATATAATTCTATTGTTTTTTGCGGGAGCCCAAGATTTGTCAGCCTGGCAGCAATTTCCCGAAGCGCTGCTTTTGACTTTGGCGCATCGCCAGTTAACATTGGCGGGTACCGGTAGATGGTTTTCAGAAAGGTCTCATCTGTTGATTTTTCCGCATTCAACAGGTGTATTTCAATTTCGAAATTACGTGCTTCCTCAGAATTTAAATATCCATTCTGCCGGGCCAAGGCTATTTTTTCAAATGTCTGGATGGCCGGTTGAATCGTAGCAAACGCTTTAATTGCAGCTCGCGCAAGCTGGCGCCCGGTATTTGTACCAGCATATTCCGATGCCATAGCCTCAGCTAAAAGAGCGGTCTTTTGTGATACCTGTTGCTTGCCGTCAAGTTTTGCTTCTATCAGGCTTATCAAAGCCTGCGGTGCCTGAATTCCATTTGAAGTCGCCGCAATTTTAAACTGACTAATCGCTGATTGCATATCCCCATCATGTGCGGCAATCTGGGCCTGCATCATGCTGAAGGCTGCGTCGCGATTATTTGCAACGCGATCAACTATATCTCGGATTGCCGAGGCCGTTGTTAAGTCGTCTGCCTGTAAAAATCTGCCGGCTAGTTCCGGGCCGAGCAGCTGGCGCAAATGCGGGGGCAATTCGGAAAAATACCGAAGTACAGATTTTTTGTCGATGCCAGTTCCTTCGTGAATTTCCGGTATCGCCAGAACCGCCCATAGCGCCGCTGGTGTCTCACAGGATATCTGTGAAGCCAGCCTGCCCTCATTCCAAGACGCATCAGAATCCAAGATTGAGGCCATTTGCGAATATATGTCGGCGTTTGGGATCTCTATTGCAAAGCTTTGCAGTAGTTGTTTCGCTTCAGCGCCAAAACCCAGATACAGGTATCGCCTAGATAAAGCCTGGATCAGTTCGGGATCAGGTATATCGAATTCTTTGAGCAAGTTAGAGCGCAGTCCAGATAAGAAGCCTGAAACATTGCCTTCTGGTGCCCAATCCGCAATCAGGAATGATGCCGCTGGTAAACAGTCATACCCATCATTTGTGCGCGGCAGTCGATTTGGTTTATTGGGTGCGTCTCTGTCTGCGGCTGTCTGAATCCTCAAATTTTGCACGCCCAATTGCTCTAATTCATTATCACTTTGTATTACTTGCAGCGGTGCGTCGCCAACTTTTAACTGAGCCGGGGCAGTCTGTTCTGATATTTTAGGCAGTGAAACTGAAAACAGGCCCTGGGAAGCCGCGCGGCTGAATTGTTGGAGCAGTTGCTTTTCCATATCATTTTTCCGAGTGACCATCGGGCTATATGGAAGCGGTAATTCAACTGGCCAAGGCGGGAGTATCAGCGATCCATTTGTCGCCTTTAAATTTTTAGGGTTAACAGATTGTTCGGTCAGTATTACAATTTCATCCTCTGGGAGAATATTGCCAATTTTCAGCAGTTCAGTTTCCAAATCAGCCACCGCTACGGTAGTTGAATTATCGGGCTTGGTGTTTAAGCTGGTTAATTCCTGTTCCATTAATTGTGCAATTGCCGCTTCAGTTAGCAAAAGTATGTTGGAAAGGTCCGCCAGGGGCAGGTTATCAGATCGCCAATCCAGCCCGTTTTCTAAACCTGGCAATGTAACTTCAAAAATCGAATTTTGGGCGGGCAATTCATCTTTGATATCCACAACCAAGCGGCCTTGCCTGATCTCAAATGCATCCCCCGAGCAATTGCAGGCCAATTTGACAAAAATGCGACCTGGTCCGACAGATGTAACATCAGAAATTCGGTCACGCGGGATCCGCGTGAAGACGCGACTTGTATCTAAGTTTTCACGCTTTGCGTCAAAACGCAGCTCGTACCCTCCGGGTACGCGGCCAAATTCCCAGTCTTGTAGTTGTTCCAGTTGCACAACCAGACGCGAGAAATCAGCATGTTCCCCGGATTGTACGACCGCGGTTTGCGCCTGCATCTGCGCAGGAATGAAAAATAACAGAACCAAAATAAGACACCGTTTCATGCTGCATCCCGTTTCACTTCTTTAAGAGCTTCTTCCAGTTCTGAAAAAGAAGGGCGGTAAGAGCCGGGCGTATTCTGTCGCCCGACTTCAATACAAATATTTGTTGAATGGTTGTGCAAATTCGCAACTAAAACTTCACGTATCAACTGATAAAAGTGACCGTCATCTTCAGTTACACCTTTTATTTTTTCTGCAAAGGGGCCAACGATTCCGTAGGCCAGAAAAATTCCTAAAAATGTACCAACCAACGCGCTGCCGATCATTTTACCAAGAATTTCCGGCGGCTGATCAATTGAGCCCATGGTTTTGATCACCCCAAGAACCGCCGCCACAATACCCAAAGCAGGCAGCCCATCGGAAACAATTTGTATCGCGTGGGCTGAATGCATTGAGTGATGAAAATTTGCTTCAATCCGTTTTTCAAGCACTTCTTCAACCTGATGCGGGTCATCGTAATTCATTGAAGCAGATCGAAGCGTATCGCAAATCAGGTTCACAGCCTCGGCATCTTTCTGGATTTTTGGATATTTGGAAAAAATCGCGGAAGTATCCGGCGCTTCTATATGTTCTTCCAGGGCAACGGGGTTTTGGCGGGCAATGCGGATCAATTCATAAAGCAGGCACAACAAGTTACGGTAGTCTTCGGGCTTCCAGGCAGGGCCTTTGAACACTTTTCCCAAATCTTTCATTGCGTGTTTAATGGCGGGAATGTCGTTGCTTATGACGAATGCACCGACCGCAGCGCCACCGATCATAACAAATTCATAAGGCAGTGTTTTTATGATCGGCATCAGTTTCCCACCCGCCGCCACGTAACCGCCAAACACCATAACGAAAATAATAACGATACCAATTATTCCGACCACGTCACGCTCCGATGTTTGGGTAGGACTTCAAAACCCACTGTTGCCCAGCGAGGTTAATATTCTTGCAAGACGGGCAACTATTCTGTTGGTGCCAAGGCGTTCCGGCCGGCAAGAATTACACTGATTGAATAGGCCGCTTGTGGCGTCAAACCAGCCAGGATATCCGCCGCGGCATCAGCGCGCATTCGACCTACAAAACCGGCTGCAAACTCAGGTGTCATTTCTTCAAAAAGTGTCGCGGCCTGTTTTGGTTTCATATTTTCGTAAACCGAGGTTAGCCGTGACAGGTCCGATTCTGCGGCTGTCTCGGATGTTGCGATCGTTGTTGCCAGCTTTTCCTCTGCAGCAACCAGAGCATTGAGGTTTATGCGCAGCTGACTTTCGCTGACAGCGAGTGTTGCTTTAAGTTCATCCAGTTTGCGAGCGCGGGCATCAAGCAAGGATTTTTGGGATGTCAGATCGGCCAGAAGTTCGGCGACCCCGATCGGGGTCTCACATTGTGGTAACGAATTATCCATTTTCGTTTCCGGAAGAATGGCTGTAACGCCCTGGGCGATGGCAAGGCCGGTGCCCGAACTGAGCCGAATAACAGCAGACGTCGCAAATAAGACAGCTATAATGACAAGCGCGCCGCGGCCAGACGACCATTTACGTTTTGGCATTTTTTCCGTGGTCATTCTGCGGCCTCTTTTGTCTGAGTGCGCTGGCTGAGAAACAATGGTTCGGTTTGCTGCTCGGTTTGTTGATCGTTATCAGGCGCCGGTGTCGGCGGCTCAGGTTTTGGCTGATTTGGAAGGTCATGCATCGCTGCAACTAATAGTTCCAATCGGCGCGCTGCAGCCTCGGCCTTAGTGGTTAGCTGATCGAGCGACTGCGCCGACCCCGCGGCGGAGGTCTGCGCTACACCAAGGGTTTTGGTCATATCGTCAACCTGAACAGACAATAAAGCGATTGCGCCCCCCACACCCTTTTCTAGATCTGTAAACCGGCGCAGCCTGCGCGAAAGTACAATGCAGTATCCGGTGGCTGCGATGGCCCCGAATATGAGAAAGATGTCAGCGACCAGTTCCATGGCAGTCCCTAATTTATTACAAATTCCATAATCAGCAAATCACGCACCCGGCCTTCACCGGTCACCACTTGTACACGGCGCAGCATTTGGGCGCGAAGCCGGATTAGAGCTGTACGTTGTTCAAGTGCCGAAATATCTACGGCGCGCAAATAACCGTTCAACACATCGGTTACGCGTGGAAGAACGGCGATCACTTCGTCTTCCGCCTTTCTTTTCACTTCCAGTTCCGCCCGAAAGCGAAGGTGGCGCGCCGAACTGCCTGACCCCAAATTGACGACCAACGGTGGAATCGGTACGAACACAACATCCGGGAGGGGGCTGCTTGGGTCTTCCGCCATTTCTGTCATTTCGGTTTCCACCGCTGGCGCCAGAATCAACCCAGACCAGACAGCATAAAAACCGCCGCCACCTAAAACCAGCCCCAGAACCACGCCGATCAACAGCGGTTTCTTAGACCGTTTTGGTGGTTCTTCCTGATCTGGTTCTTCTGATTCGGCCATTTCGCCCCAAAATAAATTTATTCAAATCGTTATAGGCGCAAGTTGGCTAACCGATTGTTAAGGCAGTTGCTTCAGAAAGACAGAGTTACCGGGCAGAAGCCCAACACAAAAGGATACTGACTTGCAGCAACTGATTTCTGTTTGGTTTGCGATTGATGGGCAGCGCCGTGCTGTTGTCGCCATTTCTGTTATAGCAATGTTTGCTGCTGTCATTGGAATTTCTAAACTGGCGACCTCTCCCAATCTTTCATTACTGTATTCCAGCCTTGATCCCGGTTCATCCGGGGAAGTGATCAGCGCGCTGGAACAACAGGGCGTTATGTTTGAGGTGCGTGGAGATTCCATTTTTGTGGACTCAAGCAGACGAGATCAGTTGCGCATGATGCTTGCAGGTGATGGATTACCAGCGAGCAACGGAAATGGTTATGAGATCCTGGATAATCTGTCAGGTTTTGGGACAACCGCACAAATGTTTGATGCGGCCTACTGGCGCGCCAAAGAGGGTGAGTTGGCCCGCACCATCGCTGCAAGCCCCCAGTTCAGAACAGCGCGGGTACATATTTCAAATACCGCGTCCCAGCCCTTCAGACGGTCGATTGACCCATCGGCCTCTGTTACGATCACCAGTTCGTCAGGGGCGTTGTCAGCAGCGCACGCAAAAGCGCTGAGATACCTGATTTCATCTGCGGTTGCGGGAATGTCAGCTGACAACGTGTCGGTGATTGACGGACGAAACGGTGTTGTTGTTGCAAACGACGATGCATTGTCAGGGGCATCCATGGGCAATGAGCGGGCTGCTGAACTGAAACAAAATATTGAACGCTTGCTGGAGGCAAGGGTTGGGCCTGGAAATGCTGTAGTTGAAGTCTTCATGGATATCGCTACCGAAAGTGAAGCGATAACTGAAAGGGTTTTTGACCCGGACAGCCGCGTTGCCATCAGTTCTGAAAAAACGGAAAGAAATAATAGTTCGAACAATACACGTGGCGGTGCTGTGACCGTTGCCAGTAATTTGCCCGATGGCGATGGAGCCCAGGGTGACAACAAATCGACAAGTCAGGATAGCGAAACGACAGAGTTGGTAAACTATGAGTTTTCTGAAACAACACGTGAATTATTACGTGTGCCCGGGTCAATAAAATTATTGTCCATCGCAGTTTTGGTGAACGGTATTTTAAGCACTGACCCGGCAACGAACAGCCAAGTCTGGGCGCCAAGATCTGAGGATGAATTATCAACATTGCGGGATCTAGTGGCCTCTGCTTCTGGTCTGAACGAAACCCGGGGTGACACGCTAACACTAAAATCACTTGAATTTAGGGAAATTGAAGTTGCCGGTGAAATCGTTGAATTGTCCCTTTTCCAACGGCTAAACTTGGACGTAATGCGTATTATTCAACTGGCCGTATTAGGTGTTGTTAGCCTGGTACTAGGCCTGTTTGTCCTGCGACCAATTCTTACCAGCAATACCGTTCCCGCACTGCCGCAAGCGAGTAATGTGCCCGGTTTGGCAGGCCCCAGAACCATCGTAACCCCGGAGGCCGTGGGACAATCCCCAGCACCGGGGGCGGTTTTAACGGGGGAAATAGATGATCGCACGACAATTCCCGCTGGTCTTGAAACCATACAACCTGCACCGGTAGCCGCGATCGGACCCACAGTACAGTCGACAAGCCCCGCTGACCCGGTTGAGCGGTTGCGCGAAATGATAGCTGATCGGCAGGATGAAACTGTCGACATCTTACGAAACTGGATCGACGGAAAAGAGGAGCACGTTTAATGGGCCTGCAACTACAATTGGAAGAATTTCAAAACAACGACGCAAGCACTTTTCTTAAAGAAATGGGGCTAAATCCCGTCAGTGGAAAATCAAACAAGTTCGATGAGACCGGGGGGGTCAATCTTTACGAGCAGGGCTATAAGGCTGGTTGGGATGATTCCGCGCGAATGGCAGACGAAGACCAGAGCAAATTCAGCACCGAATTTGCCCATAACCTGCAAGACCTTGGGTTCACATTTCATGAAGCGCGCAGCCACGTCATCCATTCAATGGAACCGTTGCTGAATGCCCTGGTTGAGAAATTTATTCCGGAACTAATGGCCCAGACTCTGGTGCCCCTAATATTACAAGAATTGATTCCATTGGTAGAAGACATTGCGGACGCACCGATTCAGATTGTGATATCGCCGTCTAACCTTATCGCCCTTGAGCCTCTACTTACTGCTGCAACTACTTGCCCACTTGATCTAAGCGAAGAACCGAGCCTTGGTCCGGGGCAAGTATTTCTGCGGTCTGGAAAAATTGAAAAGCAAATAGACTTGGACAGCGCTCTTGCCACAATAGCAAATGCAATCACTGCTTTGGGCAATAATAGCGATGAAGCGTTTGCCCATGGCTGATGAGATTGATCCAGACTTAGCCATTGTCGGCTCGTTAGATAAGCAACCTTTTGCGCAGGTCCCGATTGAGGTAATAATCTCTGTTGGAAAGGCACATCCATCGGTTGCCGATTTGCTGCGGCTTGAAAATAACTCTGTCCTGACATTGGATCAAAGAGTTGAAGACCCTGTGGAACTTTACGTTGGTACAAAATTAATCGCCCGTGGCGAGTTACAGGAATTGGACGGTGAAAATGCTGGGCAATTGGCGGTTCGCTTGACAGAAGTGGCCGGGCTAAAGGACGGGTTATGAGATCAGCATTGTGTCGGAATTGGCGCTACGGTTTTGTTCCGTTGATCATCCTTTTCACGACCGTATCCGTTGCGGGTGCTCAGGGAATTTCACTAAATCTTGACAGTGAAGGATCGCTGACTCTGGGTAGTATTCAGCTGATACTGCTGATCACTGTTTTGAGTCTGGTCCCGGGATTGGCGGTGATGATAACCTGCTTTCCATTCTTGGTAACAGTTTTGTCTATTCTGCGACAGGCGATTGGACTACAGCAATCACCGCCAAACATGATGATTGTCAGCCTGGCATTGTTTCTAACCTATTTTGTAATGGAGCCAGTTTTTAACGAGTCTTGGCAAGAGGGAATAAACCCTCTGATTGAAGGCGAGATAAGCACTGAGATCGCATTTAAAAAAACCATGGCGCCTTTTCAAAAATTTATGGTTTCACGCATCGACGCAGAAACATTCAGGACACTTTCTGATCTACGTGTGAACACAAGTGGCACAGAAGAACTTACGCCCGACGCGGCTTTGGCGGTTCTAATTCCGTCATTTTTATTAAGTGAAATTGAACGCGCTTTTCAGATAGGGTTTCTAATTTTCCTACCGTTTTTGGTTATTGATCTGGTTGTGGCCGCCGTGTTGATGTCCATGGGTATGATGATGGTCCCACCAGCGATGGTCGCCTTGCCTTTCAAGCTGGCATTTTTTGTTGTCGCGGATGGATGGACACTGATTTCAGAGGCGCTTGTCAAAGGATATTTTTAGTAAACTGACTGGTATCCGCCTTACTCAAGCGCCATTTTTATCCATATTCGGGCTGCTTTGTCAGAAGGTTTTCCCACAAGACCAACTTACGCATGCTTTCTGTATACGCTACTTTTACAAGTTTACCGGAATTGATGTGTCTCTTATAAACCTGCTTCATATCCGAATTGTGCAGCGCTGCAATGGCAGCCATAAATAATGCATCTTGCAAGTGCTTCCAGCGACCTAGAATGAAGGCTTTGCCTGTCCATCGCCCCTACTGGCGTGTTATTGGATCAAGGCTCGCCAAATTAGTAACCTGTTTTTCGTTTACTGTTTCAAGCTCGAACATTTAAATAAAAAGGGCGACAGCACTGGTCGTAGAGAGGCTGGAATTGAACAAATGATATCGCGGGTGCGGAATGTTTCTCATGCATATGCAGCATTGCATTAATCGCCCCATCCACTTGGAAAAGTTGATTGTTCAAAAGGGTAATTCGAGTTTTTGCCAGACGTTTCAGGATTGACTGTGTTAGCCTTTTCTGACGAATGAGCGCACGGGCTCGATCTTTGACCAAAACCTGCCATGCAAAATGTAATTCTTTGAGACTGCGTTGTAAGTCTGATGTTTGAACCTATGCCTTCCGTGAGAATATCCACCACATAACGGTGAGCATTTGAACATCAACCTTGTCGATTTTGGCGTGATCGCGCGTGCCTTTGTAAAACGCTGAGATCGCAACGGATTAACTTTTACCAACGGGGAACAGGAGGCATGACAACTTCGAAGGCGCGATTGTATTGGCCGGTCGGCTCATAATTTAACCGTGCCACATTATGCGCTTTGGTCCAACTCAGCAAAGACGCAAAACCGGAAGTGTTATTGTCAGACTGGGCCAAAGTATTATTGCTCAGGTGGTGTACATCCAAAGTTTCTTTGAAATTACCTACGCCGATGGTATCGGCTGTCATTTTATCCGTATCCTTTGCTTGTCATGCGATGTCAGAGCTTCGGGTATCTGTTCAGACCCCATGAAAAAGGCAGCGGTGATCTGACTATTCATCCGTCCTGAATGACCAAACCCCAATCGATCCTGTCGCTGCCAGCCAGCCAATCAAAGTACCGGGCAGTGGCTCTCTTTTACTGAAAAGTTCTGTAAGCCACGCGACAACCCAAAATTTTACAGACACCTTCTTAATTCACATTCTACTGTCTGTTTTCAAAAATTCTGCTGGGATGGATGTCTTCGGATTGCAGTGATGGAGCATCGGCGTATTGATCAATCAGATCAGCCTAAATGAAGTGGCGACATTGGCCGAGAAACGGTTGAAAACGCTTTATCATTGCTGTCTCTTTTGCCACAGGTTCGCCTAAATGTAGGCCGGATTAGAGGTTTGGGCGCAACAGGCGCAAAAAACACGGAGGTCTACATGGCTTTGGGGGCGGTAAGTATCGCCAGGGTAGCAAAACCGGGCTACCCAACTGACAAGTGTCAACAATCTCCGGTTATTAAACAAAGAATATTTCCATGTCTCTGCCACCCCACATACGCGTCCTGCGCCCGCATCAATGGATGAAAAACGCCCTGATCTTCATCCCGGTCCTGGCTGCACATCAATTCGTCGGTGAAACACTGACAAAAGCGCTGCTGGCTTTTGTCTCTTTTAGCCTCGTGGCTTCTTCCGTCTATGTATTGAATGATCTGGTCGACGTTGAGGCTGACCGCGCGCATCCGCGCAAATGCAAGCGCCCATTTGCCAGCGGGGCCATTCCAGTAACCCATGGACCGATACTAACCGCCCTGCCGCTGATCCTAGGTGGCGTAGTTGCCTATTTTTTGGGATGGGGTTTTGTCGCCGTGTTGTTGGGTTATTACGTCGTGACCCTTGCCTATTCCTTTTGGCTGAAGAAACGGCTGGTGATCGACATTTGTGTGTTGGCCGGCCTTTATACTTTCCGGATACTTGCCGGTAGCGCCGCCACCGATATTGCACTTTCGGTGTGGCTTCTTGCATTTTCGGTCTTCTTTTTCCTTTCACTGGCTGCGGTAAAACGTCAGGCGGAGCTTGTCGACGGTATCGCGCGGGGTAAGCTGCAGGCCTCAGGCCGTGGGTATACGACCGAGGATATGCCAATTGTAGCGATGATGGCTATTTCGGCGGCTTATGTATCGGTATTGGTTTTTGCGCTTTACCTGAGCTCATCCTCAGTGGCCGAGCTTTATGCCACTCCGGCAGCTCTTTGGGGGATATGCTTGGTTCTGCTTTACTGGCTTAGCCGTATGGTTATGGTGACCCACCGCGGGCTAATGCACGACGACCCAATTGTATTTGCGGTTAAAGATAAGACCAGCCTACTGTGTTTTCTAATCATCATGGGTATTGTCGCCTTTGGGTCGCGGACCTGGCCGTTACCCCTGTCATTCAATTAGAAGATCGGCCTGAAGGGCAGGATTAGGACGATTATTTCTTTGTAGAACATAGATTTTCTGATAATAGCGTGTGCGAAACTCGCAACAGTGGATTTGAGTTTATGATCGCCCGCCCCATTCAGAACATTATCGCGTGCAAAACGCATAAATCAGCACCCTTTTTGCTTAACGTGTGATCAAATAAACTTGGAATACTTCATGCAAGATGCCCCCAAGTCCAAATCAGTTTCTTCATTCTTTACTGGGGACAGTAAGGCAAGTCGCGGTATTATTATCTTTGCTGTTTTTGCGGCTATCGGTCTAACTATCTCGGGCTGGCGCGAAGCAGTTGCCAGTTTGTCCTCTATTGGGCCAACAAAAATACTGCTTTTATGTGTATTCGCTGGCGCGCATTATCTGATCCGCTCCTTTAGATGGCATCTGATTGTTCGTGCCGGTAATATATCTACAAGTTTGTCACGAAATATGCTGCACTTTTTCGGCGGGTTTTCGATGATAGCCACACCAGGTCGTCTAGGGGAGTTGGTGCGCTTGCGTTGGCTAAGTCGTGATAGTGGAAAATCATTCGGGCAGCTTCTGCCGATTGTCTTTGCGGATCGCGCGATCGAATTGGCAGCGATGGTATTTCTAATCGGTTTGGCTCTGATGCTCGTTAACTTAGAAACCAATGCTGCTTGGGGGCTACTTGCAGTGTCGCTTGGTCTTGTTTGGGTTGCATGCCGACCGCGTCTGTTGGAGCGCCTATTGGTTAATATTTGGCTTCTGACTGGGAAACGGTTTACGCGCCTATTCGTCAAACTAAGGCGCATGACGCGCAGACTTGTACCTTTTATGCGGCTGCCAGTTTTGGCCCCAACAATATTTGTTGGGGTTGTTGGTTGGATGTTGGAAGGGGTAGCCTTTTATTTGTTGCTGACTTGGTTGGGCGTTCAAATCTCGGTCTGGACCGCAACAGCAATTTTTTTAATCGCAATATTGTCTGGCGCACTCAGCGGGTTGCCTGGTGGGCTTGGGGGAACAGAAGCAACCGCTGTAGCTCTTCTTTTATTGCAAGGTCTGCCACTTGAAACCGCGCTTCTGGCTACCCTCGTCATTCGAATTACAACACTTTGGTTTGCTATACTCATCGGACTTTTTGTGTTTCCCTTCGCAGAGGCATCGTCTGGTAATCAGACTGTTGAAAACTGACCAATGATGACCGATAAGTCGCCAGCACTGGCAAACTTCGCACCACCAATATTAATAACCACAGTTGTTGCGCTGGCGCTTAGAATTGTCTGGATAGCGTTTATAGACGTTAATCCGGTTTCTGATTCTTTTGCCTATAATGTGTTTGCAATAAACATTGTCAAATATGGTGTTTTTGGTCTCCGACCGGATCAGCCCGGGGCTTATTGGGCAGTGGGTACACCTGCTATTTACGCCGGTGCGTATCTGATCTTTGGCATTAACAGCTTTGCGGTAATCTTTGTAAACATGATTTCCACGGTACTGACACTGTGGTTCATTTATGCGCTTGGTCGACTTTATTTTGATGACAAGACAGGGCGCCTTGCCGCCCTTATCTTTGCATTCTGGCCCGTCACAATTCAATTCACGACCGTCATTGCAAGCGAACTTCACTTCATGGCTGCTACGACAGCCGCGCTTTATTTCTGGGAGAAATCCAAATTTGGAACCAGGGCTTTCTGGGCCAATATAGTGCTGAGCGGGTTATGTTTTTCTGCCGCGACATTCATTCGGCCGATTGCACAGTTGATCCCCATCGTTCTGCTTATAGTGGCACTTTTGCGCGTGGAACGACCTTTTTGGCATCATGTAGTTAAAATGGGGCTGGTTATAATAGTGATCATGGCAGCAGTTTCTCCATGGTCCGCGCGGAATGAACGGGTTTTTGGCACATCTGTTTCTATTTCGACAAATTTCGGTGCGAATTTTTGGATGGGAAACCACCCAGGTACCAGTGGCGGGTATACGCCCTTGCCCGAGTGGACGCAGGAAATGGGGGAAGTCGAGCGTTCTGAGGCACTGAAAGAATTGGCATTCGAATACATAAAGAATGAGCCGGGAGAATTTATTAAAAGGACTTTTCTGAAAGCGTTCAAACTAAACAATCGCGAAACGATTGGCGTCGCTTGGAATTCTGAAGAAATTCAAAAGCTAATAGGTACGACAGGGGAAAATCTACTGAAGGTAATTTCTTCTGCTTATTGGCTTGCGGCGATTGCACTGGTCTTTTTATCCCTCATTTCACTTAGTCGCAAAGGGCATGCTCGCAAAGCGTTTTTGACACCGCCGTTTCTTATTATTGGCTATTTTGTCGCTGTTCATGCGGCCATTGTCGTTGAAGATCGCTATCATATGCCGCAGATTCCATTTATGGCGCTTTTGGCAGCCGCTTTTCTTGCCAATTTCAGCCTGAAGCGCTGAGGATAGCGCACATAAGCGGCTTCGTTACAGCAACATTTTCTTCGCTGGAAAACAATCTCTCGCAACGGTAGGTTCGCGGTAGTTTTAGTTTGTCAGATTTATTCGTTGCGATAGTGGAGTGAAAAGTGAATCTAGTTGAGAGAATATTGATTTCAATTTGCAAATTCTACCCATTGAAATCTGGCTGTGGCACCATTGCCAATTGCCGATTGTTTCGATCGATCGAGCAAAGGGGCCAAGGTGACGACTGGGTTAATGTAGTTGGAGGCCCGGTTTATGTGCCAACAAAGGACTACGTAGGACGCTCTATGAAGTACTTTGGTGACCTGGATCCAAAAGTTTCTGATATCGTTGATAAAGTGGTTCGTGCTGGTGACACCTGTATTGATGTCGGAGCAAATTTAGGTCTGGTTAGTTTGAGAATGGCCGAAAAGGTTGGACCCAACGGCCATGTGCACGCATTTGAGCCCCAACCCCAAATGATAGACTACCTTAAAAACACACTTTCCCGGAGAGTGATTTCGAACATAACGCTGCACGAGATTGCGCTAGGAAGCGCTACTGGAACACTCACGTTAAGTGTGCCGCCCGGGAATGCCGGCAGAGCCAGTTTGATGCCGAGTGAATGGCCAGATGACGACACTTTTGACGTAGAAGTTCGAACGTTGACCGAATGTATGAAAAACCTCGGGTGGGGTCCGGTATCATTAGTGAAGATCGACGTCGAAGGCTTCGAATCGGAGGTCATTACAGGTGGAATTGAATACATCAGGAGTTCCCCACCCTGGGTTTTCATAGTGGAAGAACACGCTCTTATAATAGGGAAAAAATTACCCTTGGTGTTGGAACTACTTGCAGTTTCAGGATACGAAATATTTTCACTACCCAAAACCCTATTTTTGACAAAACTTGTTCCCGTCGAAATCGGGGCTGAAGCCCACGACTACGTTGCGGTGCATAAGACTGCACCACAGCATATTCGTGAGGCGCTGAATGTTTAGTGGGATACCTCTGCGAGGCAGTTGTTGCTAAAGCCATAAATCGCCCTACCCCCAATTTAGGCTCATACATTATTAGACCATGAAACGTCCAAGTGCGGTTATATCGTTGAATATGATCACGATTTAGATTTGTTTCTAAAATTGGGATAGTATTGGATCAATTTTAGTATTGATTTAACTTAAGTTGTTTCCCCCGAAATTGCATGTTCAGCATCAAATAACTGAGGTAAGAAATACCAGACCTTGAAACCACTGCGCTCCTGCCCTCAAAAGGCCCTATTGACGGAACAAAAACCGAGCTAATCGGTGGCTTTGCTAACTAAATAAATTATCTGAATTGAGAATTGACGAGTATATCTATGAATAAAAAAATCCGCATCGCTGTCGTTGGACTGGGCAAAATGGGGCTGTCGCATTTTGCACTGGTAAATGCCCATCCTAATACCGATACGCTGGCCTGTGATGCCACCGGGATATTGGTGAATGTTCTGAGTAAGAACCTGCCCGATACGAAAATCTATACAAAGTTTGAAGATTTGCTGGAGCAGGGAAATCTGGACGGCGTGGTTATCGCCACGCCATCGCGCCTACACGCGCCCATGGTGCGCGCTGCCCTTGAAAAGGGCATCCATGTGTTCTGTGAGAAGCCTTTTTGCCTAGACTGGCAGGATGCCAAGGAACTGGCCGCGCTGGCGGAAGAGAAGGGCCTCATAAACCAGGTCGGCTATCATTATCGTTATGTGGGTGCCTTCCAACGGATGAAGGAAATTTTGGACAGTGGCGCCCTTGGACGTGTCACCCATGTGTTGGCCGAGGCCTATGGTCCGGTGATCCTTAAGCCTAAGCGCCAAAGTTGGCGCAATCAGAAATCCGAAGGTGGGGGGTGTTTATATGATTACGCTGCGCACCCTTTGAACCTGTTGAACTGGGCGTTTGGAACGCCAACCCACGTGGCCGGGTCTGTGCTAAATCCAATTTTTTCGACTGAAACCGATGATGAAGTGTTTTCAACCCTTAGTTTCCAAGATGGGCCAACAGCGCATCTGACAGTAAACTGGTCGGATGAATCACATCGTAAAATGACAACCAAACTTTCGATGATTGGCACCAACGGGCGGATCAACGTGGATCGTCAGGAATGCCAGCTTTACCTGCGTGAACAGGTGGACGCCCTGCCGGATGCCCGCAAGGGTTGGAATGTTCAGTACACAACCGAATTGACTGAGGATCCGTGGTTCTATTTGCGCGGGGAAGAATATTCCGCACAGATTGATGATTTTGTCAAAGCGATACGCGATGGGAAAAAGGCTGCTATGAAAAATGATTTTCGGTCTGCAGCGATGACCGACAAATCGATTTCGATGATTATCAATGATGCCGCGCGCGCCGATGCGCCGGCAGCGCCAGCCCCGCAATCTGCCAATACAGCCCACAAACGCGGCTGGTTCAACCGAGCCAAAGGATAAAACGATGGATCAACTTTTGTTCGGCGACAATCAGTTCTTTGGCATCAACCATATGTCCGAAGAAAAAGCCCGCTCACAGGCGATGCGGTTTCAGGACATGTCCGCTATCATGCAGGTGCTGGACGCAGCATACGACGAAGGCATCCGCACATTTATGTGCACAACCCATGACCGGATCGCAGAGGTCTGTGATGTGGTGCGAGCAAATCCTGCGCGCTATGAAGGCTTTCAGTTTTATCCCTGTATGCCTTACGCCCATAAATACGCCAATGCGGTTACTGACCATGGAATGATGGGCGCGTTAACGCATTTCATGCCCGAAGGTGGCATGTTGAAAACCGTTTTGCGATCTGGGGCAGCGCTGGCCACAAAAGATGCCGATGGCATTGCCAAAGTTCTGATCGATGCCGAGATGAAAATGTTCAAGGGCCTAAAGACCCCGATCATTTTCATGCAGAATGTGTTTGTTGATCTGTTGCTTGGCATGGGGTTCACCAAAGCGTTTCGGACATTCCATGACCATGTGATAAAGACTTATGGTGCTGAACCGGGTTACATCACCATGAACCTGCCGATGCTGGCGGCTGCTTTGGAAAAAGAGGGGATCAAAAACCCAATTATCTGTTCCAATATCAACAAGCTTGGTTTTCGGATGTGCGGCGGGGCGGATGCATATCGTGAAGTCTTACAAAGTGGCAAGGTGCGCGCCATTGCCATGTCAGTCTATGCCTCTGGTGCGATACCTGCCGAAGAAGCCATTTCATGGATTGCGGAATTGGGTGGTGTTGAAGCGATTGTATTCGGGGCGTCAAGCCGTGGTAACATTAAAAATACCTGTGAGCTTGTGACAACCCATATGGGGCAGAAATAGACCATGCCTGATGGACGCCAATCAACACAGAGTGCTCAGCCTATGACACAAACAAAAGACTGGCCTGTAGTGCCGCTATTAAATGCCTTTGTGCATGACGTAAGTTTGGATGAAATCGTTGAAAATTTCAATGAAGGTCTGATGTTAACGCTGCATGTTGATATGATCATGAAGCTACAACAGGACCGTGAGTTTTATGATATTCTGGATCAATTCGATGTCATTACATGTGACAGTCAGATCATGTATTTTTCGACAAAATTTCTGGGCCGCCCGGTTCAAGAACGGGTATCCGGGTCGGACTATTTTCCAAAATTCTACATGCACCACAAGGACAATCCGGATGTGACGGTTTTCCTGTGTGGCGGAAAACCCGGCATCGCAGAAATGGCGGCCCGGAACGTCAACGAAAAAGTCGGCCGTGAAATGATCATCGGTACGGATGCCCCACCATTTGATTTTGAAACCCGCGAGGGGGAAATCGACCGCATGATTGATGCGATCAATGCTTCTGGGGCCACTGTCTGCCTTGTGGGTCTGGGTGGCGGGCGGCAGGAAAAATTTATTGTTAAATACCGTGACCGGATGCCCAATATCCGCCTGTGGTTGCCGCTTGGGGGCACAATAGACTATGAAAGTGGAACATTTGCGCGCCCGCCTGCCTGGATCACTGAGGGGGGGCTTGAATGGTTGTACCGTTTGATAAAAGAGCCCCGTGCCCGGTTCCATCGTTATGTTATTCATGAGCCTCCGTTTATCTGGGCAGTGTTAAAGCAGAAGCTGGGGATCTACAGAGACCCTTTTGAAACCAGCTGACAACCTTATTGTTATGGTCAGCATTGAATTTTGGTGTGAATAATTGAATGGATAAATTTAATGTTCCTTTCAACAAACCAACACTGGTTGGCAAAGAATTTGAGTACCTTAAAGATGCTATAGCGCGTGGCCAATTGTCTGGCGACGGATACTATACAAAGCAGTGCAACACTCTTCTGGAGAAGATGACAGGCGCTCAGACGGCATTGTTGACCCATTCCTGTACTGCAGCACTAGAGATGGCGGCGATCCTGTGTGATCTTGGTCCAGGGGATGAGGTTATCATGCCTTCTTTCACCTTTGTGTCGACGGCCAATGCCGTGGTGTTGCGCGGTGCCACGCCGGTCTTTGTCGACGTAGATCCGCTGACGCTGAACATCGATCCAGACAGCGTAGCGCAGGCCGTCACAGAGAAGACCCGTGCCATTTTTGCGGTCCACTATGCAGGATTTCCTGCAGATATGGATGCGCTTGCGATCATCGCGAAGACCCATGATCTTGTTCTTGTGGAAGATGCCGCACAGGCACTTGGATCTACTTACAAAGGGCGTCCGGTTGGCACGCTTGGGGATATGGCTACCTTCAGCTTCCACGAAACCAAGAATATCATCAGTGGTGAGGGTGGTGCTCTGACCCTCAATCGACCTGACCTGGTGGAAAGGGCAGAAATAATCCGTGAAAAAGGCACCGACCGGTCGTGTTTTTTACGGGGACAGGTGGATAAATACACCTGGGTCGATCTGGGGTCGTCATTTTTACCGGGGGAACTGGTGGCGGCGTTTCTCTTTGGCCAGCTGGAACAGGCAAAGGTTGTACGTGCGCGCCGCCGTGAGCTGTTTGATCGCTATATGAGTACATTTGCGACCATGGCAGAAACCGGGCGCATAGGAGTACCGCATAGTCGGCCTGAAACAGTTGGTAACGGGCATATGTTTTATCTGATGTTACGGGACCGCAAGGATAGGGACGCTTTCATCACACACATGCGCTTGGCCGGGATCAATGCAGTATTCCACTACATCCCCTTACATTCTGCCCCGGCTGGTCGTCGGTTTGGCAGAATAAGCGGTAAAATGACGGTCACAGATACAGTGTCAGATCGCCTTGTGCGCTTGCCGATGTTCTTTATGCTGGGGCCTGATATTAACGCTGTTCTAAAAGAGTCCCTAGCATATCTTGGACAGGGCCGTGCAGATTAGAGATCCCGGATCGGGCAGAGCTTTTTCAGAGGGGAAAACTATGTCCGGGGTGGCGTCAGGAGGATTGAGATATATCGTTAACGCCCCCAGCTTCAATCCTGACAGCGGTGGTACGATATTTATGCATGAATTGGTGCACACCCTCAATGAACAGGGAGAGGATGCTTATCTTTGGCCCATGGCACCGATTAGTAGGCAAGGAACCAGAGCTCGAATCAGAACTATGTTCCGGCCAGTGCCTTATACCTTAAACCCGGCGCTAAACACACCGATTGCCACAAGACAAAATCTTAAGGCAAAAAATACCGCCGTTATCTATCCAGAGATTGTTCCCGGTAATCCACTGAAGGTAAAAAATGTCATCCGATGGTTACTTTACAAACCCGGAGACCAGCACCCGTACAGATTCACCGAAAATGAAATGTTTTTTCGAGTGTTCGAGAAAGCTGATCTGCCTAAGCTGACCGGGGGGGCGCCGGATCTGTTTCTTTACAAGATCAACCGCAGCTACCGCAATGAACATCACCCGGCCCGCCAGGGCGTTTGTTATACAGTGCGCAAAGGTCACCGAAAGCCGCGCATTGCGGAAACCGAGGACCCAGCAGCGATCAATATTGAAGGGTTGACCCACGAAGAAATAAACGATGTGTTTAATCGCTGTGACGTTTTTTATTCTTATGATGAGGCCACGATGTATTCGCAGTTTGCCGCCCTCTGTGGGTGCTTAAGTGTTGTAATTCCGGGCGAGCATTTGAATCGCAAAGAGTGGTCGCGGGAAAATGAACTGGGCCAATATGGGGTGGCTTACGGGCTGGAACCATCCGAACTGGCGCATGCGCGCAATACGCAAAGCCAGTTGCTTGAATTGTTGCGTACCAAAGAAAAAGCTGGTCTTGATACAGTCCAGCAATTTATAGAATTGACGCAACAACGGTTCTTGCCTGGTTGATCCGGTTAAATAAAGACCCGGAATATTTCTACAATTGAGGCCAGAGCGCCGACAGGTTTCCAGCCGATGCTGTGTTCCGGGGCGACCAGCAACGATATTCCGATCAGAAAAATAATTACTCGGGGGCGGGGTAAGGCGGAATAATTGATCCGTCCCGCCGCATGTGCCTGCACGATTAACAATATAGAGGCTGTATAAGAAATGCTGAGCCACCGCCCCCAGTCCGTCGCGGTTAAATAGAGCGGCAAAAGCGGGAGAAAGGATATGGCAATTATACCAAGGAGCAGCCGCTTTTCGAAAAATACATACAAGCCCAATAAGAGTGGGATGATGCTAAAAACAAACACGACAATGTATTCTGCAGAAGAGACGAGTGTTAAACGCTGCACAACTTGAGAAGAATGCGCGACTTCGCCGGTCACAAGCCATCTGATCGCATCATTGCAAACTTCAAAATTCAAATCACGGACAAGAAGCGGCCTGCAAATTGCATCAAGGTTAGTGACCTCATTGAACACGATGGCAAAGGTCATCCAAAATAAAGCCATCGCAGCAGATATAGCGGACAAAACTAAAAAAGCAGATTTTGACAGCCGCGATTGTGCGTACAAAAAATATAGCCCGGTCAACATGACCGGCAACATCAACGAATGTAATACATTCCCTATGCATCCGACTGTAAATGTAAAAACCGACAGTGCTGGCAACCATCCCGGTCGTATTTTAACGAGACTGTCCAATACAAGCAGAGACAGTGCTAAAATCCCAAAAACTTCTTTGCGCATGCTTCCCATGGGATTGGCGGCAAAAAAGATCAAAAAGAAGGCGGGTGAGGCTGCCAGAAACAGCAACAAGCCCGGATTGCGATGTCGCAGGGCGATTTGCCAGAAAACAAAGGCTGTGGCGAGAAACAGAAAAACCTGAAAAAGCTGTGTGGTAAGGAGCAACTGCAGGCCGCTGGTATCACTTATGAAAATCAGGAATTCCCCGATGAGGCCCCGTCGAATAGGGCCGTCTCCGAAATTAATAAGCCAGTCACCCTGACGCCATCCGTGCCCTCCATTGACATAATCAAACCGCGACCACGCGATAACAGGAGCAGTCAAAAGCAGAATACCAAAGGAAATCGATATGGTTCGAATATTCAACAATATGATCACTGTTCCTAAATAAAAATCCGTTGTTATGGTGGCAGGCGAGCCTTGGTTACCAGTGCTTCAATTGTAGCCCGTAACGTTGTTGAAGTCGCGCATTTGGTTCGGAAAACCCCGTGGCAAGTTGTTTACGCAGAGTATCCGAAAAATGCAAATGGCCAAGGCTGATATCCCGTGCAATCCTTTTACGTAAATACGCCTTTAGACGCTCAGGCAGGAGAGTGTTTGCAAGTACGTAGACTGTACTGCCGCGATATTTCAATAATCCCTGTTCTTCACGCAACGCATCGGTAAAATTGGCCGTCACATTCTGTCTGGTTTTAAAATCAATTTCTTCAGAAGTAGGAAGGCCCAGAAAAGCGAAAATCTCGTTCACTACGGTTTTCGTGTCGGTACTAAGTTGTTCGGACTCGACAATTTTGATCTGGTCTTTTTGAAAATATTTTTCGAAATGTTTGAGCTGATCGACATACATGGATGTTTCACGTGGGGCGCAATAAAACTCATGTGATGGGTCACTCAGAAGTTGGTAAAAATCATCGAGCGGCATGGATGTGTAATCTTTGCCGAGAACCCCACGAACATATTTCAAAACCTGCAGGCAGTCGCTTTCAGTTCTACTGACAGGTTCTCTGATACAATAGATGATTTTCATTGCTGGGTTAGCCTTGGCCATCTTCTTGGCTGTACCTGGGACAGCGGGATAACGGGTATATGATGTTGAAGCTTCGCCGCATAGTTGACCCTCAGTCGCATCAGCATAGAGCCCTCGATACCATTGTTCCCCCCGCTCAAAAATCACCGGTGTAGAAAAGTAGTTGGGCTCTTTTAAGGGGCACATAAAAACAGACCTGTGACTATCCAGATAAGCGTTCAGGGATGAGGTGCCCCCTTTTGCGGCCCCCACAATACAAAAGTCTGGCATCCTGCCGCCCGGTACAGTTGGAATGTCGGAAAATGCGATGCCGGTTTTGGTTTTTGACCAGATAGGAAGCTGTGCCATTAAGGATTCACCAAACAAAGCGCCCACAGAGGGAACCTACATATTTGACCGCTATATCAGATTTGCAAAACATACAAACTTCAAGCCTTTTCATAGGAATGATTTATCAGCGACGAGTTACTTGAATAGGTGAGTTTCGAAAACTGGTTTGGACAAAATAATTTTCTTTCCGGTGCTGGATAAACATAAAATAGCCGCTTAACTATCGCTATAGAGTCTGAAAGGGAATATTTCCGATGAAGCTACCGCATTCGCAATTGAAGGGGGGAATTGCCTGCGTCATTGATGTCGCTGTTTTCGCCTATAACGAGGCGGCTAACATCGAGCACCTGATCAAGGATGTAGTAAAGCAATCTGTTTTTAGACGGACCGACATAGATTTTCGTCTGCTGATCCTCGCGAATGGTTGCACAGATAACACTGTGTCAATGGCCAACGCCGTGCGCAATCAACTGGATCCTGATCTTGCGCACTGCATTGAGGTACTGGATTTTGAAGCTGGTGGAAAATCGCGCACGATGCATCACTTCATCCAAAACTGTTCCCGTAAAGAGGCGGACCTGCTTGGTTTTATGGACGCAGATATTCGGTTGCCGGAACCCGATACACTGGAAAACATGGTCGACCAACTTTTAGACCGGCCTTTATTGCAGACCTTCACGAGCCGCCCGATTAAGGACATTGATCAAAATAATGAAAGCAGTAATTTGATCGCACGGATTATAGCTGCCGGTGGTGGTGGGCTGAGTGACTATCGCAACTCTATCTGCGGCCAACTGTTCATGATGAGAACGGCTATGGCACGCCAGATTGGTTTACCTGCGGGCCTTCCGGTCGAGGACGGTTTTATACGCGCTATGATGCTTACCGATCTTCTGTCAGCACCGGAGGATTTTGAACGCATCGACGGAGATCCCGAAATTTACCATGTCTACGAATCCATTCGCGGGGTCGCAGAGCTGATCCGCCATCAAACTCGGATCGTCATCGGGAGTGCCGTAAATGAAGTTCTCTTCGCCAAAATTAGCCAGGACGCCCCAACTCAGGAAGAAGCTCATAAACTTTTGATGTCGGCAAGTGCCGATGCAAACTGGTTGGGACATGTTCTAAAAGAGGGCCTGCCAAAGCGGCCCTTTGGCTATGTTCCTTTCCCCTATCTTTTATGGCGGCTTAAAGCATATCCTGAAAGCGGGAAATCCGGTCCGAAAAGTCTTTTGATGTTGCTTTTGGGGGTTGGCTTTGACGTTGTGGTATATGTCCGTGCAAGCTTCCATATGATGACCCGGCCCAGTTCTGGGTATTGGTAGAAGTGGCTAAAGCCCCTCGTAGCTGCTTCCGGTCACGACGAAATACGATACCCCGAACAGGATGGCCGTCCAGAGGGCCAGAACCGCGTAGTCGCGTTTCAGGCATCCTATTTCATGTCGTTCTGCCACTTGGATTATATAAATGTTATAGACGACACCCCCAACCCCAATTCCGATGATCATGCCGAAGGCGCCGGCGAGATTAAAGCCCGCAATCAGAGGGATGATGCGCAGAACGGCGCCGGCGGCCACAAGCTGAAAATGCACCCGCGCGTTGCCTTTCGCGAGCATGACATTGCTGTAGGGCATGACCATAATGGTGAGGGCGCTGATAACGGCCATAATCGCCAGAAATTCACCAACTACGGCGTAGCGGTCATCATAGAGAAAATTGATCAGGGGCTGTGCAAAAGCGGCCAGAACGAGAAAAAGTGGCAACAGTCCCACGTAAACAATCGTCAATACCTTATACACTTTCGCGCGAAGTTCATCGGGGCGTTCGCGGGCGATTTCCGCCATTGCGGGAAACAACACTTTTGCCAGAATAAGAGAGACAAGCTCACCCATGGCCCAGGCAAGGGTATTGGCAAGCGTGATGAACCCCAAAACGGTTATCGGAACCAGCGCACCTTGAATAAGTACAAGGCCCGGAGTGCCTACAAAAGAGGCGGCTGTGGCCAACAAAATCCATCCGCCGAATGTCAAAATCTCTATCGCATCTTTGCGGTTCCAGGTGAAACGATGTGAAAATGAAGGCAGGAACAGATATGTGGCGATCGTTCTCAGGCTGGCGCCGCCTAAGGTTCCAATGACTAAAGCCCAGACTGATTCTAACTGCCAAGCAAAAAATATCGTCAGTGCAGTCGCAAATGTAGAGGTCACAATTTCAATAATATTTAGTGCTTTAAGTTGTAGGCGGCGCTCACAGACAAGCTGTGTAATCGACATCAGACCATCAAGGACTGGAACCAGTGACAGGGCACTAATCAGCGCGAATAGCCTTGGCTCATCATATATCAAAGCAGCAGGCCAGGCGACTGCACACCCCATTAGACCAAGGAACAGGCCCCGCGCGACCTTGATCGTCCAGGCGGTTTGCAGGAAATCTATGTTTTCCCCGCGTTTGCTTTGGATCACGGAAGGTGCAATCCCAATATCACTGAAAAGAGCCAGCCCTGTCACGAAGATCATGGCCAGACTCATCAAACCATAAGCCTCTGGCATGAGCAGGCGGGTGACGATGACCGTGGACAACAACCGAAGAGCATATCTGTAGACGAAGCTACCGGTTGTCCATGCCGCACCGGTAATCACGCTGCGGCCCAGGATACCCGAAGAAAGCTGATTATTTAGAAAACGGCCCAACATTTATTAGCTTTCTAAAAGATCAGTGGGTGTACAGGATAGCGGACTGGTATCTGGCGGCAACCCATTCTCTGACGTGGTGACCAAGTATTAAAAATTGCAGTTGGCCGTTTAGCCCTACAGGTTGGCCTTGTTGCATGGATGATGCCCAGATTACAGTACGCCCTTACCCGTAAATTTTG
>CAZETX010000015.1:52806-55604 GCA_964514925.1 uncultured Marinosulfonomonas sp. | reverse complement strand
CTCGGGCTTTCAATCTCGGCCACCACCCGGTTAAGCATCAGATCAAGCAGATCATCCTTTCCGGCAACATGGTTATATAGCGACATCGCCGTCACCCCCAGCGATCCGGCCAGCTTGCGCATCGACAGGTTGTCAAAGCCATCCTTATCAGCAAGCTTCAACGCGCGACTGACGATATCTTCAGCGTTCAGAACTCTGCGTTTTTTCGGTTTATCTGCGTTGCTCATGGGGCTTGATCTACGGGTCGGTGGCGTGGGCTTGACATATATACACTGTACATTTAAGACTTGTTAAAGTCAAACATACGCTGTATATATATTGCACCGGCCATCCAAACCCCAGGAGAATACTAAATGCCCCTTGCCACTAAAATTTCGACCCTATGGATCGTCGTCCTGTTCAACATGGCATTCGCTGACATTCTGTCTTTCATGGACCCAAAATTTCTGACTCAGGTCGCCACCGGTGTGGTTGATGGCGTCACCATTACGCCGATGTTCCTGCTGCTGGCCGCTGTCTTTATCCAGGTTGCAATCCTGATGATCTACTTTTCACGCGCCCTAAGCCGGCGCGCCAGCCGCACCGCCAATCTTGTGGCGGTGGTGGTCACCATTCTGTTTGTTGTCGGCGGCGGCTCATTGAAACCCCACTATATCTTCTTTGCCTCGGTAGAAGTGATTGCCATGCTCTACATCGCCTACCTCGCCTGGAACTGGCGTCAGGATTAATCTACGGTTCGGGCGAAAAGGAACTAATTTGCAACCGCAGCAATTTCCCCATAGCCCACCGGCCCCCTGGTCAGAATGATAACAAATTATTAATGCACCCAAAATCCGGGCAATTTCTTTAAACAGCGCCTAAAACCCGTGTTACATTCTTTAAACACCCATCTCCAAACTTGTTACAAAGTTTAAACATTTCGCCATTTAGCGCGCTAATGCGGTCACCCTTGCATGGGCATCGCACCCCACCATATGGTCGTTCACCATCCCCACGGCCTGCATGAAAGCATAGACAATCGTCGGGCCACAAAACTTGAACCCGGCCTTTTTCAAGTCCTTTGACAACCGAATTGACAGCTCGGTTTTCGCCGGAACATCCGCCATGGTTTTCGGATTATTCTGCAACGGTTTGCCGTCCACATAGGCCCACAGGTAGGTGTCAAAACCCTGATCCGCTTCAATCACCTGCCAGGCGCGCGCGTTACCTATGGTTGCCTCAATCTTTCCCCGATGTCGAATAATTCCGGCATTATTCAATAAATCCAGAACCTTAGACTCGTCCCACAGGGCGATTTTATACGGATCAAACCCATCAAATGCTGCCCTGAAGTTGTCGCGTTTCTTCAGGATCGTGATCCAGGATAGCCCGGCCTGAAACCCGTCCAGTATCAGTTTTTCGAACAGCGCCCGGCTATCATACTCCGGTACTCCCCATTCATCATCATGGTACGCCACATAAAACGGGTCATCACCGCACCAACTGCATCTTTTTTCCATACAAATTTCGCCCCTAACCCTCTGACAATCAAAGTTTATTCGATTTAAAACTAAATAGGAACATTTACTTAAATTTAGGACTCACCCGCGTAAGTATGAGCCCGGTCAACATCGTAAAAGGCTCAGAGAATGTCGAAAAAACCTAAACAAAACAAAACGGTAAAAGATCCGCTCGAATTCGTCGTTGACCAGCGTGACAAAGCGGCTGTTGACCTTGTGCGCCATGGTCTGAAAAACAATCAGGCGATGCTGGCCTTCCAACCGATCGTACAGGCCAGCGCGCCAGAGCGTCCTGCGTTTTACGAAGGCTTGATCCGCATCATGGACCAATCCGGTCGCATCATTCCGGCCAAAGATTTCATTGACGCTGTTGAAATGATCGAACTGGGTCGAAAGATTGACTGCAAATCACTGGAACTTGGGCTGGCAACATTGGCAAAAGTGCCGACCCTACGTTTGTCGATCAACATGTCCGCTCGTTCTATTTCTTACATGCCTTGGAAAAATGTTTTAAAACGGGGTCTTGAAAAAGATCCGACGGTTGGTGAGCGTCTAATTCTTGAGATTACCGAACGCTCAGCCATGGTGATGCCCGATGTCGTCCGCGCCTTCATGGCTGATCTACAAGCCAAAGGTGTGTCATTTGCGCTTGATGATTTTGGCGCAGGTTACACATCCTTTCAGTATTTCCGAGACTTCTATTTTGACATCTTGAAAATTGACGGCTCTTTCATTCGTGACATTCACAAGAACCCCGACAATCAGGTTCTGGTAAAGGCATTGATATCTCTTGGACAGCACTTCGAAATGTACACAATTGCTGAAATTGTTGAATCCGAAAAGGACGTGGATTTCCTTGTAAAAGCGGGAATTGACTGCATGCAGGGATACTTTTTCGGCGTTCCAACTATTCGCCCTATTTGGCTGCTGGACGAAAATTATCAAATGATTGCGTAGCTTAGTCAACGCCACTCTCATTTCAAAATGTTACTTTCCCAAGCCAGTTGATATTTTTGCAAGTGCAGCATATGAATTATCTCAGGGCTGGGATCATAAACTTTAGTGTTTCTCCTTAGAATTCTTTGCCTTGAACACAAATAGAAAAAGGCGCTCCATGACCAATATAGTTATCGTATCCGCTGCCCGCACAGCCGTCGGAAGTTTTACAGGATCCTTTGCAAATACGCCCGCCCATGAACTTGGCAAATCTGTCCTGGAAGCAGTGGTGGAACGCGCTGGTATTGATAAATCGGAAGTTGATGAAACTATCCTGGGGCAGGTACTTACTGCTGGCCAGGG
>CAZETX010000015.1:0-52706 GCA_964514925.1 uncultured Marinosulfonomonas sp. | reverse complement strand
AAAGGCGATATCATTGTCGATAAAGACGAATACATCCGCCACGGCGCCACGATGGAAGCAATGCAAAAAATGCGCCCGGCATTTGTGCGGGACGGTGGAAGCGTAACAGCGGCGAATGCTTCAGGCCTTAACGATGGCGCCGCCGCAACATTGCTGATGTCTGCAGACCATGCAAATAAGCGTAACATTCAACCACTTGCCCGGATCGCTAGTTTTGCGACAGTCGGTTTAGACCCTTCCATCATGGGTGCGGGACCAATCCATGCCAGCCGAAAAGCACTGGGGTTAGCAGGTTGGAATGCTGAAGATCTGGATCTTGTTGAAGCAAATGAAGCCTTTGCAGCCCAGGCCTGCGCCGTCAACAAAGACATGGGTTGGGATCCAGATGTGGTTAACGTCAATGGCGGTGCCATTGCTATTGGTCACCCGATTGGTGCATCCGGATGCCGAATATTGAACACCTTGCTATTTGAAATGCAACGACGTGACGCAAAGAAAGGTTTAGCGACACTTTGCATCGGTGGCGGCATGGGCGTTGCAATGTGCCTGGCAAGAGACTGACAATTTCATTGCGCAATTTTATTGCGCATTGTAACCAGCTTAGTAACAGATAGTTACCGACCAAAAGGAAATTTATATGTCTAGACTTGCGCTTGTCACTGGTGGAACACGTGGAATTGGGGCGGCTATAAGTGTTGCCCTGAAAGAGGCTGGTTATACCGTGGCGTCAAACTACGCGGGCAACGATGAAGCAGCGGGTAAATTCACGCAAGAAAGCGGAATCCCAGCGTATAAATGGTCAGTTGCCGACTATGACGCATGTGTTGACGGTATCGCAAAGGTAGAGGCCGATCTTGGGCCGGTCGAGATATTGGTCAATAACGCCGGAATTACGCGGGACGCTCCATTTCATCGGATGACCCGCGAGCAATGGCAAGAAGTTATCGATACAAACCTGTCAGGGGTTTTCAATATGACTCACCCGGTTTGGCCGGGCATGCGCGAGCGAAAATTCGGTAGGATTGTAACAATAAGTTCGATCAATGGTCAAAAAGGCCAGTTCGCACAGGTGAACTATGCCGCTTCAAAAGCCGGGGATTTAGGGATTACCAAGTCTTTGGCCCAGGAAGGCGCCCGCTTTGGAATAACGGCGAACGCAGTTTGCCCCGGCTATATTGGCACTGAAATGGTGATGGCAGTCCCGGAAAAAGTTCGCGATTCCATTATATCTCAAATTCCTGCTGGTCGGCTTGGCAACGCTTCCGAAATCGCCCGCTGCGTTACATTTTTGGTTTCCGACGACGCCGAATTTATTAACGGTTCGACAATCTCAGCAAATGGCGCGCAGTTTTTCGTTTAGCGCTGCGCCAAAAAATTTGACACAAACTAGAACCGGCAGACAGTATTGGGAAATGCCCTAAACTCAGAATATTTAGAAACTAGGCTTCCAACAATCGGTTAATTTCTTCTTTGATTTTAAGTTTTTCTTTCTTGAGCACAGAAATCTGGAGATCATCGCTACCTGGGCTACGCTGTTCAGACTCAACTTGTTCTGAGAGATGTTGATGTTTCTTACGGAGTTCCTGCAGGTGTGAACTCAAGCTCATGGGTATCCTCCTGTTTGAATTATTTCCTGTGTCAGTGCAGCATAAATTTGATATTATGTCACGACCAACTTCAGAAAACTTTGTTGCGCCTATTTATTAACAAATACCTAAAAGTCGAATTTCAAGGGTTGGCAATTGCGTAAAACACCTTCGGCAGCACTTGTGTAACTATTTGTATCACGCTCATGGTGCTGTCCGCTGTGTAATATCAATGGAGACAAAAGAACAAATTTAGATCTGCTGCCTTTTTTTGCCGTCACTATCATTAACCCCGACGCCCGTTCCAAGCGGGGAACCAACGGTTTAACTTTAATTCCACCCAATCGGTTGCCAATTCCACCAAGTATTTCCGGCAATCTTTCTGGTTTCTGTATAAGCGTTAGTACCCCCCGGGGCTTTAGCATTCGGATCGCAATATTAATCCAATCCACAAGCGCGGTTCCTCCAGCCAAAGCAATTTCGCGACCCGTATCTTTCGCACTGGTTCTGTTTGTCGGGTGAAAAAACGGTGGGTTCGCAATTACATGGTCAAACCTCTGTCTTCCAACCGGATCGGTGATACTACGTAAATCCGACGTTACAACTTGCAATGCGATCTGATTTTCACGTGCATTTAGTCGAGCCAGATCCGCATAGGCTGATTGCAACTCAACACCGGTCAGCTCCAGACCTGATACTCTTCGGCCTAAACAAAGGCTTGCTACGCCGGCACCGCACCCTAACTCCAAAACTGACTGTCCAGCCCGCGCGGATACCGACGCTGCTAAAAATACCGGGTCAGCGCCAGCCCGATACCCTTTCAGTGGTTGCCATATCTGAAGTTTACCGCCTAAAAATTGATTTTTCCCCAACTCTTCCTGAGAAAACCCCATCCTTCAAAGGCCCAAATCAATGTCATTATCTAACAATATGGCAGTTGCCCGAAAATGATCTTCCCTTCTGACCATGACTCGTCTTGGTAAAACACCAACACTTCCTTCAAGCGCACTCATATGGACGTCAATCGGAAAGCAGTTTATACCCTCGCCTTGAAGCAGGGCAGAGGCATAAGCAATGATCGTGGGATCGTTTGTGCGCAGAAGCTCTTTCATAATACAGACTTAAAGGCAGGACTACCCGCTTGTCGAGAGATCAGACGAGAGCATGATGAGCTTAGACGATGTAATTATTAAACCGCACGAAAATCTGGCTGAATACCTAGCTGGTGATATGGAAGCGGTGGGTGAGTTAATCCGCGCGCGTATGGCCTCAGAGCATGCGCCACGCATACCAGAGGTAACGGCCCATCTGGTTGGTGCTGGTGGCAAACGCCTTCGACCCCTCCTGACATTAGCGGCGGCGCGCCTTTGCGGATATGACGGCCCCTATCACATACACTTGGCAGCCACTGTTGAATTTATCCATACTGCCACATTGCTACATGATGATGTCGTTGACAAAAGCGCACAACGTCGGGGTCGACCTACGGCAAATCTGTTATGGGACAACAAATCTTCTGTTCTTGTTGGGGATTATCTGTTTGCGCGCTCTTTTCAACTCATGACCGAAACCGGCTCTTTGCAGGTTTTGAATATACTCGCCAATGCCTCAGCGACAATTGCGGAAGGCGAAGTTTTACAGCTGACCGCAGCACAGAATCTGGCCACCGATGAAACCATTTACCTACAAATTGTGCGTGGCAAAACCGCTGCCTTGTTTTCCGCAGCAACAGAGGTGGGCGGCGTTATCGCCGGAGCAGCAGAGACGCAAGTCAGAGCATTGTATAACTTTGGTGATGCTCTGGGCGTTTGTTTTCAGATCGTTGATGATTTACTGGATTATGAAGGTTCGGATGCGACTGGGAAAAACATTGGCGACGACTTCCGTGAAGCAAAATTGACCCTTCCTCTGATCAAAGCAATTGCACGGGCCGACGCACAAGAGCGCAAATTTTGGCAACGTGTCATCGAACAAGGTCAACAGGACGATGGGGATCTGGAACATGCCGTAATATTGCTGACCAAACATGGTGCCTTAGATGCAGCTCGTGCGGAGGCGATCGGCTGGGCAAACAAAGCAAAAGCGGCGCTGAAAGATTTGCCCTCTCATCAGATTAAAGACATGCTGCATGATATTGCGGATTACGTTGTGGCGCGGGTTAGCTGAAAACAGGTGCAGATTTTTCGATCCAGTCCCCAAGCTTCCCTTCTGAAACCCACCAGGCAGGATAGTCGAACGTAACCTTTTTTTGTGCGGCACGCGCTAATTCCAGATTGTCAAACAACACAAAACAAGTGGCACCCGATCCCGACATTCGGGCCAGTAAGCACCCATCCAGTTTTTCCAACACTTTCAGAACGTCACAAATTTCCGGGCAGATTTCGAAGGCTGGGGTTTCAAGGTCATTTCGTTGCAGCGCCAGCCAATTAATAAATTCCGACGCTCTCGCAAATGTCGGAATTACCTGTGCCATAGGTGGCAATTCTTTTTGCTCCAGTGCCTTAAAAACATCCCGGGTGGAAACAGCAATACGCGGGTTTACCAGCAACGCAGGAAGCGAAGGTAGTTCAATCGCGTCGCATTTATTGCCAATTCCCCGCACTCTTTGTGGGCCGGGCAGAACGCACATCATTATATCCGCTCCAAGTGTGAATACATTTTCAATAATAGCACTGTATTTGTTACCAAGAGCATCCTCATCTAAAGACATTATCCGCTCATACTCAGCATCTGTATCGCCGACATCAAGAAGCGTGCGTATTACAGCTGCGGCATCTGTAGACCCGCCGCCGATACCCGACGCCACAGGCAGGTTTTTTTTCAACGTTATGGCCAGCCCGCGCCCCGGCGCCATTATTTCGGCCACCTGCAGTACCAGATTTCCCATACCCGTCGGGACACCTTCAGCTTCCGGTCCCTCAACAACCAGTGACGAAACCGGCGCATCAGAAATTATAATCTGATCCCCAACCGGGGCAAAAGACACAAGGCTGTCGATCAGGTGGTACCCATCGTGCCGCTGTCTGGTGACATGTAATGTCAGATTTATTTTTGCCGGTGCAAATACGCTAACCGTCATTGGCCAGACTTATCGGGTCCGCGCCTTCTTCTTCCAGAACTACATCCAACCCAACTTCAAGTTTTCGCCGTATGCGGTTCGCATCTTTGTCCTCTGGTTCAAGTGATAAGGCGCGATTCCACTGAAATTCTGCCTCGAGGTTTCTACCAACGGCCCAGTACACATCCCCTAGATGGTCGTTGATAATAGGATCGACTGCCATCAATTCTGCAGCCCGTTCCATATGTCCGACCGCTTCTTCATATCGCCCCAACCTATAGAGCACCCAGCCCAGAGAATCCGTTATATAACCATCATTTGGGCGCAGCTCTACTGCTCGCTCAATCATATCCAGTGCTTCGTTCAGATTTAACTGTTTCTCGACATATGAATACCCAAGGTAATTTAATACCTGCGGCTGATTTGGCTGCAATTTCAGCGCCATCCTCAAATCTGACTCTGCCCGCTCCCAGTTTTCCAATCGTTCATTCGCGATGCCGCGTGTGTAATACAATACCCATTGGGAAGGTGTTGGATCTCCATATAGCGCAATTGCCCGATCATACGCCTTAGTAGCCTCAATAAAATTTTTCAATCGTCGATAATTATCACCAAGCGTTACAAATACGTCTGGCAATTCTGAATGCGTTTCAGACAACTGTTTCAAGACTTCAATAGCAGCGTCCGTATTTCCTGCCAATCGAAGTGCCTCTGCACGACCAAGCTCGGCTACGGGGAAAGCCGGTTCATCCCTAGCAATCCGATCATAGGCCGCCGTAGCCAATTCGTATCGCCCCAGTTGTTCAAGTAGTTGCGCTGTTAGTAAAGTAGAATCCACATGATCTGGGCGCAAGTAATCGGCTATCCTTGTATAAAGTAGGGTGTAGCCATCGTTGGCTTCACCTAATAGCGCCCCAGCGACGCTAAAAAACACCTCAGATAGTCCATCTTTGGCATCACGCACTGCGGTAAACGCCAGGGTTTCGCCATTCACCAGTCTTTCGCGCACCGATAGAAGAACTGCATCCAAATTATTGCCATTTACACTTTCGATCAGCGCAATCGCTTCGTCATTTCGCTCCAGTTGGCTAAGTATTTCAGCGTGGGCAACTACGCCACGCCGGGTTTTTGGAATTTCAGGGCCTTCCCTACCGGAAAGAATACCATCTGCTCCTTCAAAATCACCCGCCAATGCCAATGCCAATGCCTGATGATACAACCCGAAACTTTGTAAGCCTTCCTGATTTGCTACTCTTTCAAATCCAGCCAATGCCTGTGTCATGTTGCCTTGGCCAACTTGAACCCAAGCAAGCGCCAAACCATCAACTAAGGGGCCCAATGCTTCTTCCGAACTGAGCAAATTATTCGCCGCCGTAAAATCACCCGCATTTACGGCATCTGCCAGCAATAGCATATTCGAAACCTGAAACATGTTTCCTTGCTCTGTCAAGCGGCGCGAAACGGCGACGGCCCGTTCAACATCCCCACTGCCAAGGAAAGCCAAAATAGAGTTTTCCATCAAATCTGTATTGGTGGGATCTTGCATCAAAGCGCGCGTATAATACTGAGCGGCTGTTGAAAAATCGCTGTCAGAAAATGCTTGTCGGGCGGCCAAATAGGCTCCGGAAAACCCCTGTGCATAGGCCAAAGGGGCAAACAGCGTACCACTCAAACAACAAGCGGCCAGTGCCCCTCGAATACTATTCTTAGCCAAGACAGTTCCTTTCGATGTCGGAAGTTCTGACACTACCTAGTGTTAGGCAGTTGGAAAAACAATCCAAATGGCAGTTTAGTACGCTGTGTTAACACGATCTTTACATATTCGGATAATTCGGTCCGTCACCGCCTTGTGGTACAGTCCAGGTAATATTTTCGCTCGGATCTTTGATATCGCAAGTTTTGCAATGCACACAGTTCTGAAAATTGATAACAAATTTTGGTTCTTTACCGTCTTCTTCCAATATTTCATAAACGCCAGCCGGGCAATATCTCTGCGCAGGTTCTGCAAATTTAGGCAGGTTGATGGCCACCGGCACAGTGGCATCGATTAGGTGCAGGTGCGCGGGTTGGCCTTCTTCATGGTTAGTCATGGAAAAGCTGACATTAGTTAACCGATCAAAGCTTAGTGTTCCATCCGGTTTTGGATAGTCAATCGGCCTATGCATTGCGGCAGGTTCCGTAGATTGTGCATCGCTTTTCCCGTGTTTAAGCGTACCAAATAAGGAGAACCTGAATATTGACTGAAACCACATATCAAATCCACCCAATCCCAAACCCACCAACAGCCCCCATCGGCCGTTCATCGGCGCGACATTGCGAACCGGAGCAAGATCTTTTGCAATCGTCCCGGTTCGTAAAGATATGTCGTATTCTGCCAGCTCATCCCCGGCGCGTCCCGATTTCATAGCCGAAACGGCCGCTTCGGCCGCTGCAATACCTGAATGCATGGCATTATGGTTTCCTTTAATACGCGGCAGGTTAACCAGCCCGGCAGAACACCCAAGCAACGCCCCACCAGGAAACACAGTTTTTGGAATTGATTGCAGGCCACCTTTGGTTACCGCACGCGCGCCGTAAGCCAAACGTTTACCACCCTTCAACAAATCCGCGATCATCGGGTGATGTTTGAACCCTTGAAATGTCAAATAGGGGTTAAAGTACGGATTTTTGTAGTTTAGGTCGGCAATGAATCCGACGTAGACTTGATTGTTATCAAGATGATAAACGAAAGATCCACCGCCCTGCTTCCACCCCATCGGCCAACCCATTGTGTGGGTTACAGTACCTAATTTGTGTTTCTCTGGGTTAATTTCCCAGATTTCCTTCATCCCGAGCCCAAACTTGGGTACATCACAGTCCTTGTCCAGATCGTATTTGGCTATCACTTGCTTTGACAGCGATCCACGAACACCTTCAGACAGAAACACATACTTTCCGTGCAGCTCCATACCCGGCTCATAAGCATCTGACGGCGTCCCATCTGTGTTTTTACCAAATTCTCCGGCAACCACGCCTTTAAGTTCGCTCTTTTCGCCGTAAATCAACTCTGAACAGGCCATACCGGGAAATATCTCCACCCCAAGCTCTTCGGCTTGCTCTGCCAACCAGCGGCAAACATTTCCCATCGAAACAATATAATTGCCATGGTTGCTCATCAACGGTGGTAATAAAAAATTTGAGATTTTCAGTTTTCCAGCGGAACCCAACAAATAAAAGTTATCGCGTTTAACTTGCACAGAAACCGGCGCACCCTGTGCTTTCCAATTGGGCATCAATGCATCAAGACCTGAAGGATCCAATACTGCACCCGAAAGAATGTGTGCTCCAACCTCGGACCCCTTTTCAAGTACAACAACGTCTAAATTGCTATCTAATTGTTTCAACCGAATTGCGGCCGAAAGCCCTGCTGGACCAGCCCCGACGATGACAACGTCATATGCCATCGACTCGCGCTCAAATGTTGTCATTGCCTGTTTCCTGTTGCTAATAGAGTTGGTTTAGATACCACTAAATACCCAACCCAAATCGTGGGAGCAATCGTGTTTAATCGTTTGGACTGTTCTGCAGTTCCATTAATCTATTGGCTCGTAATTCGGACCGGCGCATAATTAACCAAAATGAGAAAATTGCTACTATTGAAAAATAGCCATCTATTGCATAGTGATAGCCTGAATATACAGACAAAAATAGAATTGTTGCGCAAAAAATAAACCCAACAATCCCAAGCAATTTGGAACGTTCATAAGCATACAATCCCAGCATAGCCGCTACTGAAACGTGCACGCTGGGAAATGCAGAGATACCACTTCCCGTCGCCTGACCATAGGATGAATAGACTTCCCAAAGGAATTCTTGAATTATCCCAATAAAATCGGTGTTTAGTCCGCTTGATATTATCAACGACTCAAGGTTTGCAAATTGTGTCCCCCCATATGCCCGATCAAAATATACCGGCCCAACAGAGCTGCCAGCAAAGGCTACAACATTGCCAACGAAGACCCATGCCAGTGCATAAAGGATCAGGAAACGCCTAACCCGTAGCTGGTTGCCATCAAATGCGGCCAGTATAACCGGAAAATAAATAGCGAATACTAACCAGAAAGTTGAGTAGAATGAATACAAAAAACGAACCGAAAAATAGTTATCGATTGAGTGTAGCAAAAACACTGGCTGAGTTCCGCCATGTAAAAATTTATCGAATCTAGCTAAATACGGGTCGGCAAAAAACGGCACGATATAAGGTAGCGATGTTTTAATAAGCGTAAATGCAGTCTGGAAAAACACGATCCCAAGAAATGCAAATAGCATAGGCATTATTCGTCGTTTCATCTCCACTTTGCCGACAATTATGGCATTAGTCACCAAACCAAAAACAAAAACCGCTACCCAGAAAAGCAACGTTGTTGCTAATCTTGAGTTATATCCAAGACTGCCAGTGACAAACTCAAGCCCCTCTTCACGTGAGACGGCAACAACAATTATTGCTATAGTCAAATAGAATAAGCTAAATATTGCGAATGATCTCAAAGTTCAGAATGCCCGTTTAGATATTTCTACAGCTTTGTCATCGAGGTTCACCATTTGCAAGTTTATGCTTCTACTTATACTTTCTATTGACTCTCATCGGCTGAGTTGGGTTAAGAACAATTCGCTGCCTGAATTTCGATTATAAGATCTGGACGGACATGGAAAAAATACCAATGACGCACGCGGGTCATTCCGCTTTGAACAAAGAGCTTAAACGGCTAAAATCCGTAGAGCGTCCTGCGATCATTCGTGCAGTTGCGGAAGCGCGTGATCATGGTGATTTGTCCGAAAACGCGGAATACCATTCAGCCCGAGAAAAACATTCCTTTATTGAAGGTCGTATCAAAGAACTTGATGGTATACTTGGCCGGACAGAAGTAATCGATCCTGCAACTCTGTCTGGCTCCATTAAATTTGGCGCAACAGTTACAATTGTGGATGAAGACACCGATGAAGAAAAATCATATCAAATAGTTGGTGAACCGGAAGCCAATATTGAAACTGGAAAACTGAATATAAAGTCACCTATTGCAAGGGCATTAATTGGTAAAAACGAAGGCGACAGCGTCGAAGTGCGCACGCCAGGTGGTGAAAAATCGTATGAAATACTTTCGATTAAATTTGTCTAAATATCTGGTGAAAAACGGCAATGTCTGAGCAAAAAGATCCGAAGCCAATAGACTTGGGAATTTTCGCAAGGACAGGTGAAACCCCACAGGTCGCTACGACAGAACTTGTCGCGGGGGCCTTATCCGTATTGTGGCTTCTTGCAGTTACGATGTTTTTCGTTTTTGCCGGGGGTGAAGGCCCTGACGGCAATCCGAGAATCGACACTTTGCGGTTTGTAATGACAGTTATCGCTGTGTTCATGCCGGTTGCTCTGATTTGGGTTGCAGCAACAACAACTAGGTCGAACCGAATTATGCGAGAAGAATCTGAGCGTTTGCAATCTGCTATCAATGCAATGCGTCATAGCCATATCCAACAGCAACAATCGGGTGTTCTTGGATTGAAACCAGCGGTTGAGCAAAAACTGGATGAAATTGCTGCAGCGCAGCGCAAAACGGAAACAGTTATTTCATCTTTTAGTTCGATACGACCCAGAGCAGAACAAGAGGCGGCCCGGCGAAATGCCGCATTGGTTTCGCAAACCCCTTTGCCAACACATTCACAGGCTTCTCTTGAGTTAGGCACGCCGGCTGATGCTTTAAATCCACCGCTATCTGTTGCTGATTTTATTCGCGCCCTGCATTTTCCAGAAACTGCAGATGACCAAGAGGGTTTTCGAGCGCTACGCTGCGCTTTGCAGGATAGAAATATTTCACAACTCGTGCAGGCTGCGCAGGATGTACTAACTCTATTATCTCAAGATGGTATCTATATGGATGATCTTTCACCGGATCGCACCCGGCCTGAGACTTGGCGGCGATTTGCCCAGGGGGAACGCGGCAAACCGATAGCGGCGATCGGGGGGATAAGGGATCGATCCAGCCTTGCGCTTGTAGCTGGCCGCATGCGACAGGACACGATATTCCGCGATTCCGTTCATCATTTTATTCGAAAGTTTGATCAAACATTTACGGAATTTGAAAAAACTGCCAGTGACCAGGATATTGCCGAATTCACAGAGACCCGCAGTGCCCGGGCGTTTATGTTATTAGGGCGCGCTACCGGAACTTTCGACTAAATTCCAAAACTTGAATAGGGATAATAACGCACAGAATCGCCCGTACTAATTTGCAAAGTTTCTTCTTTAAGTTCGACCAAGCCATCTGCCCAACTAAGCCCAGAAATTCGGCCCGAGCCTTCAGATGTGAAAATTTCGACTCTCCCAGAACCATTGATACGAGCCCTCAGATATTCACGACGGCCGGGCTTTTTCATTTTCTGAAAATCTGCCGAAACATTAAAACCCTGGGGCGAAGGCCATTTTTCACCAGACATCTGGGACAGAGTTGGTCGGACAAAAATCAACGTACAAATAAACGCAGCAACAGGATTTCCCGGCAGCCCAAAGACAGGCGTATCCTTCCACTTCCCAAACGCTAGGGGCCGCCCCGGCTTTACTGCAATTCGCCAAGTATGAAGGTCGCCTTCTTCTAAAAGCATTGTGGACATAAAGTCAGTATCCCCACCCGACACACCGCCCGATGTTACGATCAAATCCACATGCTCATCAGCTTTATCTAATAGGTCCCGTATTTCGGACTTGTTATCTCCTACATGCCCAAGGTCTACTGCTTGGTGTCCGAACCTATCAACCAAACTCAACAGCATCGGTCGATTTGCATCAATTGTGTTGGTTCCAACCATTCCACCACGAACAGGAACGATCTCATCACCCGTAGACAATATCCCAATGCGTAGTTTCTGGAATACAGTGACCTTTGATATCCCGGAAGCCGTTAGAAATGCCAAATCTGGCGCGCGAAGCACATGTGCCGCCGTCAAAGCAGTATCACCGATCTTAATATCTTCGGCAGCAGAACGGGTGTTCAACCCAATGCTAATTTGGCCGTTAAATATAATCTGACCATTCTTTAGGGTTACATCTTCTTGCATCACCACGGTATCGACACCCTCAGGTAGCAATGCACCCGTCATTATTCGAACGGCCTGACCTTTCTTCAGGGGGCCACTAAACGGATATCCGGCCAATGCCTTACCTTTCGCCAAAGTCAGAATTGTTTCGCTGGGGCTGCTGTCCAAATGCATAAAGCCATAACCATCCACTGCAGAATTGGCCGCAGGTGGGTTTGATCGCTTTGCAATCGCATCGTTTGCCAAAACACGAGATTGGGCTTGCTCGACTAGAATATTCTCAGTGCCAACACAGGTTTTCGCCTGCTCGCGTAGAATATTCAAAGCTGTATCCACTGGAGTCCAGTTGATACCCGCTGGAAGTGCAAAGCAGTCATTTTCAACCATATCCGATTGGTTTTCTTGTCGCATCAACAAGGGAATCCCGACAGTTGCCATCAATTCATCAGCGATTGCCCCTATGTCTTTCAGGTCAATTCTAATGCATTCGTCCCTATCGTTGGAAATTGCCAAACTACCCGTTTCATTTTCAATTTCTGAAATAGAACACCCACCGCCCAGATATCCTTCTATCAGTACCAGATCGACGGGCTTAATTTTACTCAACAGCTTCTGCAACGCCAATCTGGCATCGTCTCCATATTCCTGTTTTGATTCCTGATAATCTTTTGGTGCTTGTTGCACTTCTTCGGCTCCTGCATTGAACAGCCGGGATTCTATTCCAGTTTCGTTACTTGGAATTTCCTGAAGTGAACAAATAATAACGGAGACGCTGATATCCCGGCTCTCCAACTCGGAAATAACCCGTTCAATAAAATCAACTTTATCCGAAAAATTTCGACCTACAATTCCAATGGCATTCATGTGTTGGCTGCAAGGATTGACTGGGCAATACCCATATCTTGCTCCGTATTAATATTAAAGAATGGGTGCTCTACTTCCGAAGGAAATATTGTAGAGGCCCCTCTCTGCTGCTCTGTCCAATCCACAACTTTTCTTGTTCCAGCCTCCAAAGCCATTCGCAAGTCGCTGCGCAATTCAACTGACCAGAGGCCAAAAGTGGGATGGCGGATCTCGCCACGTTTTGCGTCTAACGTCGCTGCCAATATTATTGGTTGATCGTCAGACATTTCTACCTCAAATCGAGAGACAAGGTTTGCGGGAAAAAACGGTGTGTCAGCAGCAACCGTAGCGACATATTCAGCCTCCAGTCCGGCGGCCCAATCCATTGCGGTTAATACCCCGGCTAAAGGACCGGCGAAGCCAGGAAAAACATCCTTGATCACTGGTAACTTGTATTGTGAAAACCGTTCAGCACTACCATTCGCGTTAATTGCCAGCTTGCCTACTTGTGGCGTGATCCGGTTAATGACGTGTTGCAACAAGCTGACGCCACCCAGATGTAACAAACACTTGTCACCTCCGCCCATCCTACGTGAAAGCCCACCCGCCAAAATTACACCAGGAATTCTTCTCATTTGCGGTTTATAGCCCAATTACACATTTTGTTCCCCAATAGCGCCATGTAGCAGTGAAATTTCCAGGGCCAATCTACCAGCCAAGAATGATAATTAACATTCGCCAAAGAACAAGCACCAATCTAAAATCGCCATTTGATCTCTGTTGATTGTCAAGGTATTGAAATTTTAAGGCAATATTTGAGCCACGAAATGTCTACCACTACAACAAAATCGGCTTTCTGGAGCGGTTTCCAGAACGGGTTGCCCTTTATTTTGGGGGCAATTCCTTTCGGCATGATCTTTGGCATCGTCGCAACCGAGGCCGGTTTTGATATTCTTGAAGTGATGAGTATGACGGTAATTGTCATCGCGGGGGCAGCACAATTTACAGCTCTCGCACAGATGCAAGAAAATGCGCCAATTATTATAGTATTGGCGGCCTCCCTTGCAGTGAACATGCGAATGGCGATGTATTCCGCATCCCTCGGGCCGCATTTACAAGATGCGCCACTTTGGCAAAGGGCGATTGCTGCATATATACTTGTTGATAACACATACGCAGTTAGTATTTCTGAGTTTGAAGCTAGACCAAAACGGCCGGTCGATCAAAAAATATCGTTCTATTTTGGCTGCGCAGTTCCCGCCTGGTTCTTCTGGTACATATCGACCTTTATTGGTGCCTGGTTTGGCCAATCCATTCCAACGGCGCTGGCGCTTGATTTCGCTCCGGCGATCGTATTCTTATCGATTGTTGCCCCTATGTTAAAATCTCTTGCACATGTGGCCGCTGCACTGACATCGGTTGCACTGGCACTTGCGCTATCTTTTTTACCATTTTCATCAGGATTGCTGATTGCGGCAGTGATCGCAATGTTGGTTGGCTCTGAGATCGAACGCCGAATGCCGGGGTTTGCAAATTGACCTATTCAAACTTGCAAATCTGGTTCTTAATCATTGGCTTGGGAACAGGAACATTCCTAATCCGATTTTCATTTCTTGGGGCCTTTGGAAGAATCTCACTTCCTGCCTGGGCAGTTCGGCTATTGCGGTACACACCTATTGCTGTGCTTCCGGGTTTGGTTGCACCATTAGTTCTCTGGCCCGAAGCAACTAACAGTCAGCCGGATGCCGCCAGAATTATTGCAGCCATAGTTGTGGTGGCAGTTGGGATGTATTTCAAAAATGTTCTGGCGGCGATGTTTAGCGGTGGAATTGCGCTCTACTTGATTTTGTACTTACTGGGTCAATAGTACATTCGGCGCTTCTATAAAGCCCGTATTATCGCTGGGGCTATCATCATAAACTACACTCGTCTTAACACCGGGCAGCTCTGCAAATCGTTCTGACAATTTATTTGGGAACCAGGTTCGCCCAATCGATTCATACCCAGGCACATTAGCCAGAATTGCCGTGATTGCCCGCGAACACTGTGCCTTTGGCACCGCCCCATACGCCATAATTTGAGCCATCGCAATTTGCGCAACCTCAGGCGAAACTTCAATTTCCTGAATAACTGTGCGGTGTGTAATACGGGAATGATAATCGACATAGAAATCAACGATTTCGTCAGACATACCAAAATGTACGTCATTTCGCTCAGCAAGTTGCGGGTGGTACCAAGTTCCGGCGGGGTCAAACATCACCCGCTGGGTGCCATTTACCATCAACGCAGAATGGGCGCCAAAACCGGTTTTATTGTTGATCACCGTAAATAAAGTTAAGGTTGGAGGCCCATCATCGATATAGACAGAACGGGCTACAAGCTCATCTGAATCCCATATCGGCTCAGCAGGTCCCGCGCATCCAGCAAGAACGAAAATCATAACGACTAAGCTTGCAGCCAATGATCTGCGAATGCCAAACATTTCGGGCTACCCGTTCACGATTGCCAAAAAAATTAAAAACGCAATAATTAGTATGATCGTCCATTTAACAAAATTGACAAACCCACTGAAAGTTTCCTGATGATCTGCAACATCCATTGAGCCATGCTCGTGTTTAGACATAATTTCTACCTGTAATAGCGCCAATTCAGCATTGGTTTAACCGATTCCAAAGCAAGTGTCACTGCATGATAACCGCGCCCCAAAGCCGCAGTCAGCGATTTTCTAAGTCCTTTACAAGTTGAAATCCAATTCGCACGGCCTGTTCTTTCGGTTCGTGCTTGGGCATTGCCTGCAATGTTACGCCCAGTTGGGTAACATGCTGTATCAATTGGGTTTTTGCTCCAGACTTATCCTTACCGTAGAACGTTACAATATCCGGGTCAAAGTAGCCCAAACCTTCAATTCTCAACTCCCCTGAAGCACCGGTTGCAAAACCAACCGCAACCTCGTGTTCGTCATCCAACTGTTCTTCAAAGTTTTGGATATAAAGTACCAGCCTTTCGTAGGCCCATTCTGCCTGTGATTTATTTTCGACTGGCTTTCTAGCCAATGCGGCTGGCAACGGTTTTTGCTCCACCGTGGCCGGAGCGTTAGGATCTGTATGGACTGCGCCACCACAGGGATCATCAATATTTTTCTTTGACTTATTTCTCTTTTTTTTCGACTTTTTTACCATCTTTAACCTTTCAACTGCCACCGCCATGCACCATCCTCATCTAGTGATCGCTGTAATTCATCCAGATGATACAAGTGATTTAGATGCGCCACCGCTTCCACCAGAGCCAACCCATATTCGCCATCGCCAATTGCACGCTTGAAAAGAAGGTCAAAGCAATCCACCGCTGTACGTGGGTTATGTAAATGCGCCCTCAGTCTTTTCAAAGCTCCGTGGTGGTTCTGAATAAGTTGGTGCAAACGCCATGGTAGCCCCGTAAATGGAAGTTTGTGCCCCGGCAAGACCAATTGATCTGCCCGCGCAAATTCACTTAGCCGCTCACATGCTTCCAGCCATTCTGCCAGCGGGTCAGCCTCAGGTTCTGTCGCGTAAACCCCGATATTGGGTGAGATGGTCGAAAGCATTTGATCTCCACCAATCACTATATCGTTGCTTACAGACCAAAGGGTTGCGTGTTCCGGCGCATGCCCATTCCCAATGTGAACATCCCAGGACCGACCACCAATATCTATTTTACTCCCCTCTTGAATGCGCTGAAATCCAAGAGGTAGTGGGGCGACAACATCAGCAAAATTAAACGGTCTTTCGCGTAAACGACGTTGCAATATATCTTCAGGCATACCCGCCAGGCGCCAAAATTCAATTGTCTCTTTTACGACCGCTTTTTGCTCGTCCAAAACAAGCATCCGCGCCATCAACCAAGAAGTTCGCGTTGTTATCAGTTCGGCCCCATATTTTGTCTGAAACCAGCCGGCCAACCCTATATGGTCTGGATGATGGTGGGTAACCAAAATTCGTGCAACCGGTTTTCCTTTCAGCGGTCCATCCAGTAGCATTTGCCATATGCCACGGGACTTCTCTGAATCAAATCCGGTATCTACTATCGTCCAGCTATCGCCATCGTCCAGCGCATAAACATTCACGTGATCCAGCGCCATTGGCAACGGTAGGCGCATCCATAAAACGCCGTCTGCAACTTCAATTGCTTCACCAGCCACAGGGGGCACTTCAAATGGATGCACCAGCCGATCGGCTTTTAAGTTCATGCTGTTTCCAGATCTTCCGGGGTTATAGCGTATAGCGCTTTAGCCCCTTGCTTTGCATGAATCAAAAGCGAAATATGCTCGGGTAACAGTCGGTTTATGTAGAAATCTGCCAGTCGCATACGAGCACCGGCACCGCCCTCTGCAAGTGCTGATTTTAGGTGGAAGTGCCCGCCTAATACACGCGCAAACGCCCGCAAATACGGCACGGATCCGGCAAATCGATCCTGTATATCGGTCCGTTCAAGTAGCCACTCTGTCGTTTCTCTCAGATTTTCCACCGAGTCCCAAACGGTGGTTGCAAGCTCCGGTAGAATTGCCCTCGCTGTCTCCGCTTCAATTTGAATTTCATCCAACACCCTATACGCAGCTTCACCACCATCCAGAAACTTCCGGCCAACCAGATCCATAGACTGAATACCGTTGGTACCTTCATAAATTGCTGTCACCCGTACATCGCGTGAATATTGGGCCGCGCCAGTTTCTTCGATATATCCCATACCGCCATGAACCTGCACACCCAGATGTGCCACTTCGCAACCAATATCTGTTCCAAAGGATTTGACAATTGGTGTTAAAATCGCTGCACGGGCTTTCCAGTTTGCGTCTTTTGTGGCGCGGCCCATATCTGAAGCAACTGCGCAGCTAAGCGCCAATGAGCGGGCGGCAAAAATTTCCGCTTTCATCGTTGCCACCATCCGGCGCACATCAGCGTGATCGATGATAGTTCCAGTTCCATCCCCAATAGGGCTTTTACCCTGTTTTCTTTCAAATGCAAAATTGCGCGCCGTCTGAAAAGCAGCTTCTGCCTGGCCGATCCCCTGCACGCCAACACCCAGCCGTGCGTTATTCATCATCGTGAACATTGCAGCCAAGCCGCCGTGTGGCGCACCAATCATCCAGCCGGTTGCATTTTTAAATTCCATTATTGCGGTTGGTGAACCATGCAATCCCATCTTGTGTTCAAGGCTAACAACACCCAAACTGTTTTCAGCAACAGGATTTCCATTGTCGTCTGGAATAAATTTAGGCACCATAAATAAACTTATTCCTTTGGAACCCGGCAAGCCATCCGGCAATCGCGCCAACACCAAATGGCAAACATTTTCAGAAAAATCGTTATCGCCCCAGCTGATAAATATTTTCTGTCCGCTAATTGCAAAACTGCCGTCACCGTTTGCCTCAGCCTTTGTTCGCAATGAACCAACGTCAGATCCTGCTTGTGGCTCCGTCAAGTTCATTGTCCCACACCATTCACCAGATATTAGTTTTGGCAAATAGATCGCTTTAATTTCTTTGCTGGCATGGTGCTCCAAGGCTTCAATCTGCCCCTGAGACATCAATGGATTCAACTGTAGCGACAAACATGCAGAAGACATCATATCATTTACAGCGGTTGCAAGCGTTAGTGGCAAACCCATTCCGCCCGAGTCAGTGCTGGCAGTCATTCCAACCCAACCGCCCTGAGCGATGGCTTTAAACCCATCACCAAAACCCGGAGAACATTTTACCTTACCATTTTTCAGCACGGCACCCTTCAAGTCGCCAACGCGTTGCAGTGGGGCAAGTACTTCTTCACATAATCGCCCGGCCTCAGCCAATATTGCAGCGGTCAAATCAGCACTATAATCAGCAAACAATTCAGTTTCGGAAACCTGTGAATACCCCACGACGTGATCAAACAAGAATTGAAATTCAGCGATTGGTGCACGATAGTCCATTCAGGCTCTCCCTTTATCTGGCTTGGCATTAAGCCTTCTGACGGCTAAGCATTCTGCTTAACTTCTCAGACGGTATCCCAAGAATTGGGTGCTTCAACAAGAACGCAGCGTCAAGTAAGATGGTCAATCACTATACAAAGACTTTGCCCCCCACCAATTCGGGCGTTAACCAAGCGGTCAGTTTGCTAAAACAGGGACAACTCGTCGCGTTCCCGACTGAAACTGTTTATGGATTGGGCGCTGATGCAACAAATGATGCCGCGGTCGCCAATATTTTTTCAGCAAAAAACAGACCGCAGATCAACCCGTTGATAATCCACGTCGCAAACCTATCCATTGCGCAAAAATACGTAACATTTAGCAATACAGCATTTAGACTGGCGTACGCGTTTTGGCCTGGGCCTGTAACCTTAGTTTTACCATCCCGTTTAGATTCGCCTCTATCCTCGCAAGTTAGCGCAGGTCTAAAGACTGTCGCAATTCGTGTACCCTCGAACGAACTGGCGCAACAGTTGCTAGCTGATTTTGGTGGTGCCGTCGCGGCCCCCTCCGCAAACCTGTCTGGTACGATAAGTCCAACAGTAGCCAGTCATGTATTATCCGGGCTCAACAATAAGATCGCTGCGGTGCTGGACGGAGGTGCTTGCCCGGTTGGTCTGGAAAGCACAATTATAGGATTTGAACCCAAGGCCGTTTTATTGCGACCTGGTGGAATGCCCGTCGAAATAATAGAAAAATGCCTTGGCTATCCAATGGGGGCATATTCGGCCACCAATAGGCCAAGCGCACCAGGCCAGTTGCTTTCCCATTACGCCCCAAATGCCAATCTTCGGCTAAATGCAATTGATAGAGTTCAGGGTGAGCTAACGCTGGGGTTCGGACCCGGTGATTATGATCTGAATCTGTCGCTGACTGGTGAATTAACCGAAGCCGCGGCGAACCTATTTTGTTATTTGCGTAAACTTGATAGTCAGAAACCAGATAGTATAGCGGTCTCACCCATCCCTGAACATGGACTAGGCCGCGCAATCAATGACAGGCTAAAACGGGCTGCAGCGCCGCGCGGTCAGGCCCTACCTGATGTCGATGACAGCAACAACGGATCAACACCAAGCGTCTGAAGAGCATCCGTCCATTTAGCAGAACTGTCTGTTCCAAAAACTATATCTGTTGATGAATCTGCCACCAACCAGCCATTTTCTCTAATTTCATTTTCCAATTGCCCAGGTTCCCATCCGGCATATCCCAGCGCCAGCAATACCGATTTTGGCCCGGATCCTTCGGCAATCGCCTCTAAAATTTCCTGAGTGGCAGTCATACCAATATTATTGCTCACCTCCGTTGTTGCACCTGCTGTCGAATAGTCAGTCGAATGTAGAACAAATCCACGGCCATGTTCCACGGGCCCACCAAAATGCACGCAGATATCGCGGCTGGTGTCGCTTTGTGAAATTTCCGGTTGCTCCAGTAGATCAGTCAGTTGCAAGCCCCTAGTAGGTTTATTGATGATTAAGCCCATCGCACCTTCTTCAGAATGACTGCACATCAGAATAACACTGTTTGCAAATCTTGGGTCATTCATTCCCGGCATTGCAATCAATAGCTTACCGTTTAGATCAATGGAATCAGTGGGCATTTTCATCGTCACAACATGGTAGCAGGAAATTCACAGTACAAGGGTTTCAATGGTCACATTCACACGCTGTCGCTGATTTGTGATTTCCTATTTATTCTCAGATCGCTAAGTTCCCGGTATGATAAAAAATATACTTTTAATACTCATCACAAGCCTGATCCTAATTCAGTGGCCAACGAAAGGCGTAACACAAAGTTTTCTGTCGCTTGATGATGTCGCTAAGATCACGTTGTTGCCCGGTTGGCGAACCAAAACCGGTACCCATATGGCAGCAGTCCGCATTGAAATGGCAGAAGGCTGGAAAACCTATTGGAGATCGGCTGGCGAAAGTGGCATTACCCCACAGTTTGATTGGTCTGGATCCGAAAATTTGGACACAGTTGAAATACTTTGGCCAACACCAAAAGTGTTTGATCCGGAGGCTTCCAGATCATACGGGTACAAAGGCGTTTTAGTGATCCCAATTGAGATCACGCCCGGACAATTCCCAAATGACCCAATTGTGGTCAGGGTGCGACTGGATATTGGAGTTTGTGAAGATATCTGCGTTCCCATGAATGCAGAATTGCAGGCTGAACTTCCGCTTTCTGGCAAGCAGGACCCAGCAATATTAGCGAGCTTGGCGAACCGGCCCAAAAATGCCCTGAGGTCAGGCCTGACTTCTGCCGTGTGTAAAATCGAGCCCATTTCCGATGGGTTGAGAATAAGTGCAGAGCTAAACATGCCCAATCAGGGTGGAAATGAAATTGTCGTGTTCGAACTTCCCGACAAAACAATTTGGATCGATGAAGCGCAATCAACCCGTGATGGTCGTCGTCTCACCGCAATAACGGACCTCGTACCTGCCAACGGAAAACCATTCATGCTGGTCCGTTCGCAGGTACGAATGACCGTATTTGGCAAAAAAGGGGCAATCGATATCATGGGTTGTAGCGCCAGTTAATATTAGTCAAACAATCGTCTATTCGACAATATATTTTTGACAATCGAACCCAGATTTGGTTCTGGCTATTGTCACGTCTGAAATTAGGGCCGCTGCCGCCTGAACGACCCAAGGGCGCCAGCCAGAAATGCAAGCAGCGCAATAGCCGAGATACCAAGCACAAATAGCGCAAAAACAAATGGCATTCCGACATCCGGAGCGAATAAAGGAAGTTTATCCCAAATTCTTCCAGTGGCTACTTTTGCCCCGATTGTCACACCAAATATAGCAAGCCCCACCAATGCGACAAGAAGGCTTGGGTAGCTAACAAATTTCCCCCGACCGGGCATCGAAAACGCGCGCCGGGTTGCCCGTAGCTGCCTGCCTAGATCTTGCTGCATCGCCATAACGGCAGGAACCATCAACAAAACCAGAAACATCCCAAAACCCAAACCGTATACCAATGTTATAACCGTCGGCTTTAGAAACTGGGCATCCTGTGACGTTTCAAACAAAAGTGGTGTTAAACCAAGAACCGTCGTTGCAGTTGTTAACATCACCGGCCGCAACCGATCCGCGGTGCCATCTATTATCGCTGGCACGACTCCCCGGTTTTTCGTGTGTTCGTCAATTGTCGTGACCAAAACGATTGAGTCATTGATTATAATTCCCGTCATTCCAATTAGCCCAACAATCGAAAACATCGATAGCGGGACACCCCAGGAAACATGGCCATAGATCGCCCCGACCAATCCAAATGGAATTATTGCCATCACAACAAAAGGCCGCGTCCAGCTGGAAAAAATCCAGGCCAACGTCAGGTAAATTCCCAACAAACAAAGAATAAAACCCAGCAAAGCATCATTCAAAAATTTTTGTTCTTGCTCTGCCAACCCCGCAAGTCTGAATGCGACACCAAATTTGCCCTCAATTTTTGGCAAAATATTATCTTTCAGGTCAGCCATAATTTCGCTTGCCCTGACCGGATCATCCTCAGAAATATCTCCATTTACACTTACCAGTCGCACGCCATTTTCCCGCCGAACCGTTGAGAATCCGCTTCGGGTTTCAACAGTGACGATATCTGCCAAATTCACGTAGCTACCAGATGATGTGCGTATTTGAGTTCTGTCCAGGAAATCTGCGGTCAACTCATCCGTCGGCAATTCAACACGAATTGCAGCCGAGCGCGCACCTTCTGGAAATGTTGCAGCCTCAATACCATTTAACCGGTTTCGCAGGATCAATCCCAGGTTATCAACTGTTATCCCCAGCGCCAGGCCCTGTGGCGTCAGGGCCAGAACCAATTCATCTTTGTCATAGGCCAAACTATCCTCAAGTGCTGAGACTTCAGGAAAGCGCAACAAAGCCGTTTTTAGTGCCTCAGCAGCGGCCTTCAGTATTACAGCATCCGCGCCATAAAATTCCACATCCAGCGCATCCCCACCAGGGCCAGATCTGTGGCCCCTAAAACTTACCGTCTCGACTTTTGGATTTTGTTGCACTGCATCTTGAAGTTCCGCAACAAAGGCAAAAGACGAATATGATCGCAAATCAGCGTCAATCAGTTCAATGGAAATCGCGCCTAGCTGCCAGTTTTCCTTGGTATCTGAACCAGATAATCCACGACCTGAATTACCTCCTATTTGCGCAACAACGTATTCGACCGGATTCACACCATACTCTGCTTCAAATTTTACCGCTACTTCCTCGGTTGCCCTTTGAAGTTCTTGCATCATCGCTATACTATCGTTTCGCGTCGCCCCATTCACCATAGCGAAATTTCCGGTAACAGAACCTTGTTCCGGGGCATTAAAAAACCTGAACTGAATGTCGCCGCGAACAAAAATTGCAACTTGTGAAACCAGAATCAAAACAGCAAGCGCAACGGCGGGGTATCTGGCCCAAATCACAAATTTGATTAGTCGACGAAACACAACATTTCTAAACCAATTAAAACCAATATTTACCACACGATTTGGCCAATCATACCAATGATTTTTTGCAGAATGTACTAAGGCGTGTGCCATATGGTTTGGCAAAATGAGAAAACATTCAATCAAACTGGCGGTCAGAACTACAATAACGGTAAAGGGGATATCCGCGATTAAAGTACCAAAACGTCCACCAATAACTACTAGTCCAAAAAATGCAATTACGGTGGTTATAGTTGCCGAAAACACAGGTGCAAACATCCGTCGAGCGGCATTTTCCGCAGCCTGTATGGGTGATTCCCCCAAATGTCGAACGCGAAAATCAGCATGCTCCCCCACGACTATTGCGTCGTCGACAACGATGCCAAGTACAATAATCAGCGCGAATAAAGAAATCATGTTGAACGTCAGGCCGGCCAAATACATCATCGCAATCGTGCCTGTCATCGCCACTGGAATACCAGCCGCCACCCAAAATGCTGTGCGCGCATTCAAAAATAAAAACAACAACAAAACGACAAGTCCCAAACCCATCAATCCGTTCTCAAGCAGCAAATTCAGACGATTACTTATCGCCTCAGATCGCGTGTGAATCAGGTCCATCGTCACACTCGCGGGTAATGACAATTGCAGTTCTCGCGCTACTTCTTCAACTTTCTCCTGTATTCGAATGGCATCGCCTTGGTTCGAACGATCAACTCGCACAAGAATTGCCGGATTGTCATTTACGTAATACGCCAAATCTCGGCCAATGCCCTTAACCCGAATATTTGCGACGTCGCCAATATTTGTAGTTGATCCATCCAGACCCGTGCGTAAGACAATTGATGAAATGTCGTTCGCACTTCGTTTGGCAACCCCCGTGCGAACCCTTGCAAGCCCGTCGCCAACATCCCCTGCCGGATTTGCATCCACTTCTTGTGCGATCGCCTTGGCAATCTCCGACATTGTAAAATCGTTACGCCTTAGCGAGAAAGATGAAATTTCGACAATAATTTCTGATGCGGCGACGCCCTGTACTGAAGTTCTGGTAACTCCACCTGCAAACAATCGGGTTACAAATTCATCGGCAAATCGCCCCAGTTGGTCCAGTCCAACAGGTCCGGTCAAGACCACATCCGTCACCCGATCACGCCAGGCCCCACGTCTGACCACTGGTTCCTCAGCCGCATCCGGCAAATTTCTAACAGCGTCTACCGCCCCCTGCACGTCATCGCTTGCCCGCGACATATCCCAGCCCGGCTCAAACTCTAAGCCAATAAATGCGCGCCCTTCGTTGGATGAAGAAAATGAGCTTTCGACACCTTCAACTGACAACAAAGCTGGTTCAAGAAGTTGTACAATGGCCAAGTCAACGTCATCAGCACCGGCGCCATTCCAAGCCACCGAAACCGAAACACTATCAATAATAATATCCGGAAAAAATTGCGACCGCATTCTAGGCGCAGCGGCAAGGCCCGCTGCGATCAGAACCACCAGCAACAGATTGGCGGCCGTTCGATGTCGCGCAAAATAGGACAAAATGTTACCGGCAATCCCTGGAACACTGCGCGCCATCTTTTAGCCCCCCATTCGCTTTTCAATACGAATTACGACCTGCACAGGGACCAATTTCATCTTAAGTTGCGATAGCACACGTTCCTTAGCATCTTGTGGCATTTGATCGTTGCCTTCAACAAAAGCAACTAATATTGCCCGACGCTCTTCAGAAATCTCTAACAATTCAACATCCGTAAGATTGTTGGTTTCAGCTTCGCTTACAGCAGCAACAGATTTTATCGCACGAACCTGAATACCTGCACCTAGTAATGGTGACCGATCCGCAACCACTTCTTTTCCGATCAATGATTGGCTTCGCACAATAACGCTATCTGCCTGTCTGCGTAACAACTCAACAGGGTGAACCTCAAGCCGATCATCAGCGCCGACGACCAACACACTTGGTGTCGAATCCACCGCACTGGCGGGCAGTAATATTGCATTCTTTATTTCAGGTTCTTTAATTTCCACCCTCACAAAATCACCCGGTCTAAAACCATTTGCACTATCCAATTTTGCAAATAGCAACCGTCCGGTCTGCCCATTTCCAACGGTGGCACTTTCCCGGGTAATGGTTCCTTGTGTCGATAAATTGACACCTGACACATCCAACAAAACCCTAATAGGTGAAAGAAGCAGATCCCCCTTTTTATCCAACAGCCTTGAATATTGCTGCGTAGATATCCGAAAGGCAACTTCCAGTGCGCTGGCGTCTATCAAATCCGCAAGCCGTTCATTCGCAACAACCAAGCCGCCTTGCACAACGCTGACATCAGACAATGTTCCTGAAAATCCAGCATGAATTTCAGTTTCAGAAAGCCTGCGTTCCGAATCCCTCAGATTTATCCTGCGACGTTCCAACGTGGTCTCGGCTTGATCCACGCGAGCTTGGGTGTTTGCAAGTGATTGGCGGCGCGAAAGAACCGCTTGTTGTGCAGATGACAAAGCCAGATTTGCATTTTCTACGGCGGCGCTGGTTCCGACACCACGCGCCAATAAATCACTTTGTCGGCGCAATGCATTATTCCGTAACCGAACCTGATCCTGCGCAGATACCAGTTCATCCGTGGCCAGCCCAAATGCCCGATTTGCATCTCGCTGTTCGGCCAACGCTTCCGTTAAGTCATTCCGCGCTAACAAAACAGTGGTTTCGGAATTCGTTGGGTCGATCCTAGCAATCAATTGCCCACCAGAGACAAATCCACCTTCAACAAATTCGTCGGCCAACATAACCAGTGGCCCACCAATTGTGGTCCGTAATTCCAGTGTCCTACGGCTGCGGATTTCCCCAAAACTGGTAAGAACCGGTGCAATTGTCTGTTCTTTAGCAAGCACAACGTTTGCCGTAAAAATTCTCTCGCGTGCCGGGCGTACCCGTTCGGATTGCTCGTTGCGCAACTGAACTGCGTCAAACAAAATACTACCCGCCCATACCAGCAAACCTACAGTTAGAAAAATCAGAAACAGACCAACAAGGCTTCGACGTAAAAATTGCATTCCTATTGCCTCTTCAGCGAGAAATAATTCCTATGCTCAGCATAGACAACGCGATGCGAGCATCTATGTCATAATAGTTCAAACGTAGAGTATCACTTTTTCCGGCGTAAATGTTCGTCCAATCGCGGTAAAATTTCCACAAAATTGCAGGGCATGTGGCGAATATCAAATTGCGGTGCCAATATCTCGTCCCAGGCATCTTTGCATGCATTCGGACTTCCCGGCAGCGCAAACAAATAAGTACCTTTTGACACCCCGCCGGTTGCCCTGCTTTGAACCGCCGAAGTTCCAATACTCTTCATCGAAATTATTGTGAAAACCGTGCTGAATGCTTCGATCTCTTTTTCATAAACATCACGATGCGCCTCTATTGTAACGTCGCGTCCGGTCAATCCGGTACCACCTGTCGAAATTACGACGTCAATTCCCGAATTTTCGCACCACTCCCGCAATTGCTCTGAAATCAGTTTTTTTTCATCCGGCACGATTGTCTTTTCCACAAGCACATGGCCGCCCGCTACAATCCGTTCCGCAAGGACACGTCCAGATTTATCATTTTCAACCGTTCTGCTGTCGGAAACTGTCAGAACGGCAATCCTGACCGGAAAAAAATCTTCGGCCACTAGACCACCTTCAATCGTGCTTGAACTGCCATTAAATCGACCCACGTTTCCCGCTTAATAACTGGATTTCTTAGTAAATACGCCGGGTGAAACATCGGCATAACAGGCAACCCAAGCGCAGTTACCCAGCGCCCACGCAATTTTGTTATTCCCTTTTTCCCCAATATTGCCTGACAGGGCGTATTGCCCATCAAAACCAACAATTCTGGCCTAACCAATTCCACATGCCGCTTAATAAATGGCATCATCATTGCGATTTCACCGGACTCCGGATCGCGGTTCTGTGGTGGTCGCCAGGGAATAATATTGGTAATATACAAAGCTGCCAACGCGTCCTCTGCACCACGGGACAACCCAATTGAAGCAAACATCCTGTCCAAAAGTTGGCCGGCTCTCCCAACAAATGGCTTACCGGTTATGTCCTCTTCTCGGCCGGGTGCCTCCCCAATCAGCATTACTTTGGCTTGTGCATTTCCATCTGAGAACACTGTAGATTTGGCGCCACGTTTCAATTCGCAATGCTCATAGCCGATCAATGCTTCCCTTAGAGAATCCAGATTTTCAGCAGCACACGCAAGTTTTTCAGAAATTGAAACCGCATCGAGCTCAGTACTTTTTTCAATCGGTTGAAAAATTTGAGCGGCTGGTTTTTTGACTGGTATTGATACCAATTCATAACGATTAACAGGCCTGTCAGCAATTGATTCCGTTGCACCCATTTCAATTTGCCACTCCAAAAAGTCTTTTGCAGATTGTGGGGTGATTCCTGTTTCCATGGCTGCAAAATAGCCACCTAGTGTAGCCTTTGAAACCGAATTCGTTCCCCCGACTTGCTGGTTATCACGATGCCCCCTATAAGCCAGAAAATTACTGCCGGGGATATTATGACATTCCGCCAAAATCATCTGCTGGGAATAAGGGACCTAAGCCCAGAAGAAATAACATCGATCCTTGATTTGGCGAACACCTACGCTGATGGCAATCGTGATCATTCAGAGCCGCAAAAATCCCTGGCTGGCCTGACCCAGGTCAATATGTTTTTTGAGAACTCTACCCGCACTCAGGCCAGTTTTGAAATCGCAGGGAAGCGGTTGGGTGCCAACGTCATGAATATGACGATGCAAGCAAGCTCGATCAATAAAGGGGAAACTCTGATTGATACGGCACTGACACTAAACGCGATGCACCCTGATCTGCTGGTTGTACGCCATCCACATTCAGGGGCGGTAAATCTACTCGCGGAAAAGGTAAATTGTGCGGTTCTTAACGCTGGTGACGGACGACATGAACACCCAACACAGGCCCTGCTTGATGCGCTGACAATCCGGCGGAAAAAGGGCCGATTGCATCGGTTGAGCATCGCCATTTGCGGTGATATCGCCCACAGCCGTGTCGCTCGTTCCAACATCCACCTCTTGGGAAAAATGGAAAACCGGATCCGCTTGATTGCCCCACCAACCCTGATCCCGCCCGGTGCCGCCGATTGGGGGGTCGAGATATTTGATGACATGGCAAAGGGGTTGAAGAATGTTGATGTTGTAATGATGCTGCGATTGCAAAAGGAGAGGATGGACGGCGCATTCATCCCCTCTGAACGGGAATATTTCCACCGTTTCGGCCTGGATGCTACCAAACTGGCCCACGCAAAAGACGACGCCATTGTGATGCATCCGGGACCTATGAACCGCGGCGTTGAAATTGACGGAACACTGGCTGACGACATCAATCGCTCTGTTATTCAGGAACAGGTAGAAATGGGCGTCGCGGTGCGCATGGCCGCTATGGAATTGCTGGCACGGAACTTGCAAACCAATAAACGCCCGAGCGAAATAGTATGATTTCCCTGATCACCAATGCTCGGCTTATCGACCCAGAGGCACAGACCGACAATCTTGGTTCTTTGCTAATCAAAAACGGTAAAATCACAGACGTTTTTGATATCCCGGATCCAGAAATTGGTTCCGATTCAATTCCGTTGCAACTCCGATACAATTGCAACGGCAAATTCCTTGCCCCGGGGATCGTTGATATCGGCGTAAAAGTCTCTGAACCCGGTGAACGCCACAAGGAAAGCTTCCGCTCGGCCGGCCTCGCCGCGGCCGCCGGTGGTGTCACTACAATGGTTACGCGCCCCGATACCCAGCCGGCCATAGATACGCCTGAAGTCCTTGAATTCGTAACCCGCCGCGCCAATAAGGACGCCCCCGTTAATGTCCGCCCCATGTCCGCTCTGACCCGGGGTCGGCTGGGCCGTGAGATGGTAGAAATCGGCTTCATGCTGGATGCCGGTGCCATTGCTTTCACCGACTGCGATAATGTAGTGGTTGACAACAAAGTTGCAGCGCGCTGCTTTACCTATGCTCGTTCCTTGGGTGCACTAGTGATCGGTCACCCCCAGGATCCCGGCCTTAGCAATGGTGCTGCAACCACGTCGGGAAAATTTGCATCGCTTTTAGGGCTGCCTTCAGTATCCCCCATGGCAGAACGCATGGGGCTTGATCGTGATCTGGCTCTGGTGGAAATGACAGGTGTGCGCTATCACGCTGATCAGTTAACCGTAGCCCGGTCCCTTCCCCCCATGCGGAGAGCTAAATCAAACGGGCTGGATATCACCGCCGGGATCAGCATCCATCACCTCACGCTTAATGAAATGGACCTGGGCGATTACAGAACTTTCTTCAAGATTAAACCTCCGCTCCGATCCGAAGATGACCGGCTGGCGATGGTGGCGGCGGTGGCGGATGGAACCATTGATATCATCAGCTCCATGCACACTCCCCAAGATGAAGAAAGCAAACGCCTGCCCTTTGAAGAAGCCGCCAGCGGCGCTGTAGCGTTGGAAACATTGCTTCCTGCAGCATTGCGTCTGTACCACGCATCTGATCTTAGTTTGCCGCAATTATTTCGCGCACTATCGTTGAACCCGTCAAAACGCCTTGGCTTGGAAACTGGGCGGATTGCAAAGGGTGCACCGGCCGACCTGGTGCTGTTTGACGCCCATTCTCCGTTTGTGCTGGATCGATTTAATCTCCACTCTAAATCCAAAAACACACCATTTGACGGGCAGCGGATGCAGGGTAAAGTTATAAGTACTTGGATTGGTGGAAAACAAATTTGGGAAACCGCTGAATGACTTATTTTGCAGCCGCAATCTTGGGATACACTCTTGGATCAATTCCATTTGGCTTGGTCATGGCGCGTCTATTCGGGTTAGGGAATTTGCGCGAAACCGGTTCGGGAAATATTGGCGCAACAAACGTTTTACGGACCGGGAACAAAGCTGCGGCGTTCCTGACATTGATATTTGACATTGGTAAAGGCTTTGTCGCTGTTTTAATCGCCAGACAAATTGGCGGCGAAGCTATCGCTGGATTGGCAGGGCTATTTGCATTGCTCGGCCACATCTACCCAGTATTTTCACGTTTCAACGGTGGTAAGGGTGTTGCGACATTCCTTGGATCACTACTAGCCTTTTCGCTACCTCTGGGTGTCGGCGCATGCGCTGCTTGGCTGGCTACTGCGCTGGTATTTAGAATTTCCTCATTGGCCTCCTTGGTTTGCGTTGCAATTTCTCCAATCCTTGCATTGATTTTTTATCACCAAAATGGTGCTGTGTTGGTATTGCTTATGTCTGCCCTGATTGCATACAAGCATAGTGAAAATATCCGGCGCCTTATCAACGGGACAGAACCTAAAATTGGAACGTAATCGTTAGAACAGAGGTCGGCCTATGGATTTCGCACAAGCAATTCTTTCAGTTCTAACAAAATACGCCACATTTTCCGGTCGCGCTATTCGGTCAGAATATTGGTATTTCGTACTATTTTCGGTACTCTTGAACATCGGTGCAAACATTATCGATACGACGATTTTAGGAGCAGGCATGGGTCAATTCGGTCTGTTTAGTAGTTTTTTGAGTATCGCACTTTTCATACCAAATATAGCTGTAACAATCAGACGGTTGCATGATCTGGACAAATCCGGGTGGTGGGTATTCTTGATGCTAATTCCCATGATTGGATTTATCGTCTTGTTGATCTGGTTGACAATGAAAGGCACAAATGGACCTAACAAATTTGGCTCCGACTATTTTGAACACGTGGGAAATTTTGAAGATGGTCAATTGCACAGGTCTTCAATTCCAACCGTTAGTCGAAAAGATTAAACTAAATTCAATAGCTGTAATCTTTATAAATGCGCGTTAGATCCCCATTCCAGTCGCCATTGTATCGCGCTAACAGTTCATCTGCGGGGGCATTGCCGCTTTCAATAGACTCCTGTAATGCGTTCAAAAAATGACTTTCATCCGGGATCAAACCACCGGCACCGGGTTTGGCGCGAGCTTTCAAACCATATTCAGAAATCGCAACCACTTCACGCGCTATATCATGTATTTTCTGGCCATTGACCTCGCCCTGCAAACCATCGATCGATGCTGCAATTCGAAATGCTTCCCGGGTTTCTGCGCTCCAGTCTTTGGCAATATCCCAAGCAGCGTCCAGCGCGCTCTGATCGTATAGCAGACCCACCCAATAAGCAGGCAATGCGCAAAGCCTGCGCCAAGGTCCACCATCGGCACCCCTCATCTCGATAAACTGCTTTAACCGGGCCTCAGGAAAACACGTGGTCAGGTGGTCAGCCCAATCTGATAATGTTGGTGTCTCACCGGGCAGCGCTGGTAGCTTTCCTTTCAGGAATTCTCGGAACGACTGCCCCAGTGCATCTATATATTTTCCATCGCGATAAACAAAATACATGGGGACATCCAGCATGTAGTCGACCCATGCCTCAAATCCAAACCCATCTTCGAATACAAATGGCAACATACCAGTACGCGCTGGGTCCAGATCACGCCATATACGTGCGCGCCAGGACTTATGGCCATTCAGCTTACCTTCAAAAAAAGGAGAGTTGGCAAATAGTGCAGTGGCAATCGGCTGCAACGCTAACGCTACACGCATTTTCTGAACCATGTCAGCCTCAGAACCGAAATCAAGGTTTACCTGTACTGTACAGGTCCGGTACATCATTTGCGTACCATGTGTACCAACCCGGCCCATATAATCAGTCATCAACTTATAACGACCCTTGGGCATCATATCCATTTGCTCGTGGGTCCAGATCGGGGCAGCACCTAAACCGATAAATTTCACACCGATTTTTTCGGCGACACCCTGCACATCTTTCAAATGGAAATTTACTTCGTCACAAGTTTCGTGAATCGTAGCCAGCGGAGCGCCAGATAGCTCCAGTTGCCCGCCCGGTTCCAAACTTACGTTCGCGCCGTTTTTTTCTAGGCCAATTAGATTTTCACCTTCAAAAACAGGGGACCAGTTATACTCCTGTTGCAAGCCTTCCAGAATAGCTTTGATTGACCTCTCGCCTGCATAGGGCAATGGATTCAGCGTATCTTTACAGTACCCAAACTTTTCGTGCTCAGTGCCAATTCGCCAATCTTTTTTGGGTTTGCACCCCTGTGACAAATATTCGGCCAGTTGATCAATGTTCTCAATTGGGCCACCACCCGATTGTGGGATAGACATGTTACTGCTCCGATATTCGCGACCTCAGGTAAAGTTAGAATTGGTGCTAAAATGGAACAAAGTCAATGCAAGGAAGTAGCGTTTGATTCCCATATTACTACTTGCCGCGGATGGGAGTTTTCCAAAACTGACAACATTTTTTCAGTGTGCAGGCCTTCTAAGCCCGCAAACACATCAAACAGGGCTTCAGCACCTTCTGCATTTGTCGGAATTCGCAGTGGATTTTCATTTTTGTCATCTAATATCCATTCAGAATTGGAATTGATCCCGGGTTCATATGCCACCCTGTCAATCTCTGAAATCACAACTGTTCCGCCCTCAACAGGACCAAAATAGGTAACTTGGCCTTCATCAACAAGCACAACGCCTGCCCCTCCAGCGCCGGTACGAAACCGGCCCCGCTGTATGCCAGCAAACACCAACAATGCACCTGCAACTACCATAGAAGTCCCTAATACTGATAGAGTGCCGACACTGCCCAGGGCCCAATAGAGGCCAACCAACGACACCGCCACTCCGGCAATGGCATCCCGAAACCGAACGATAGCCTCTGATAATTCTGGTCGAATAAACGTCATATCCGCCTACTTATTGTGACCACGCAAAAACATTTAGTTTAATAACAGGTTTCGAACAAACTTAGTCTATTTTGTGTCAATTTCTTTCGGTTTACTTGGCAGCGATCGGTTTTATTGATTTTCGGCGGATCATGGCCGAGTCTAAAAGTAACCCTACCAATCCCCCAGAGTGGATTGCCAGATCGTTAATGCAGCAACGGCAGCGGTGTCGGCCCTCAAGATGCGCGGGCCAAGACTTATCGAGTTAGACAACGACATCGCACGTAAAAATTCGCGTTCGCGCTTTGAAAACCCGCCCTCAGGCCCAATTATTATTGCCCAAGGACCTCGGATTTTTGTGTCAATTGTCTTATTCGCACCCACCAATGTTTCATCACAAAACAACAATCGGCGCCCATTGGGCCAAGTTCCCAAAATATTGTCAAATTTTTGCAATCCGGAAACCTCTGGAACGAATGTCCCACCACACTGTTCAGCAGCCTCAATGGCGTGAGCTTGTAATTTTTCCTGCCTTATCCGGTCATTATTTGTATGTTCCGTCAAAATAGGAATGATCCGGGAAACACCCATTTCTGTCGCTTTTTCAACTATAAAGTCAGTTCTGGATTTCTTGATTGGTGCAAAAATTAACCATAAATCTGATGGCATTTGCAGTGGTTTGGTTAGTTTTTCGCACAATAGAATGCCATTGCGCTTTGACGCTACGGAAACCGATGCAAGAAACTCACCCGCAACCCCGTTGAAAATTAAAACACGAGCATCGACGGTCAAACGCATCACTACAAATAGGTAGTGCGCCTGGTTCTTGTCCAAAGTAACCGATTGCCCCTCACTTAGTGCTTGGTCTACAAAGAGTCGGATTTTCGTTTGCTCCATGGGGCCAATCCTATGACCGGCACTTCAAAGAAACCAGAGGGATCAGGCAAAGTATCTGATGCGCTTGCCAACAGTTGGGTTGACCTATGGGCACCAGCTTTGTCGCGCCCTTACCTGCGTCTGTCCCGTGCTGATCGCCCCATTGGGACCTGGCTATTGCTGTTGCCGTGTTATTGGAGCGTACTACTGGCTGCCAGTTGGCAAAGTTCTTTTGGTGCGGGTGAATTGTGGATCATGATTGCCTGTACGATTGGGGCATGGCTAATGCGCGGGGCTGGCTGCACTTGGAATGATATTACCGACCGAAAAATTGACGCTCTGGTTGAACGTACCCGATCTCGCCCAATACCCTCTGGTCAAATCAGTGTTCGAAACGCAGCCATTTGGCTGGTAGTTCAATTATTCCTTTCTTTTTTAATATTATTAACTTTTCAAAAACTGGCTATAATTCTTGGTATCAGCTCACTGCTTATGGTGGCAGGCTATCCATTTGCCAAAAGGTTTACCTGGTGGCCTCAGGCGTTTTTAGGGCTAACTTTCAACTGGGGTGTACTTGTGGCTTGGGCGGCTGTAACCGGCGATTTGCACTGGCCTGTCTTCGCCTTGTATCTAGCAGGAATTTTCTGGACTATGTTTTATGACACTATTTATGCCCATCAAGACACTGAAGATGATGCATTGATTGGCGTGAAATCTACCGCGCGCCTTTTTGGGAATAACACTCATAAGTGGTTAAAATGGTTTATGGTTATCTCTGTCGTGCTTATGGCGTTAGCAGTTGTTACTGTTCATTCAAATGACCGCAACTTTCTTGCATTGGTTGTTGCGTTAGGTGGCCCATGGGCTTTTGGCTGGCACCTTGCATGGCAAAACAGAACGTTAAATATCGACAAACCGGAAATATGCTTGAGTTTGATGAGGTCAAACAGAAACGCTGGCCTATTTCCCGCGCTGTTTTTTGCCATAAGCCTATTCCTTTGATTGCAGCGGGCGACAGCATTGCCTAATAAACGATTCATGAGATTTACAAGTATGCCAATGGATTGCCTATGCTGATTGCTCGCTACACCCCAGTATTTATCGCATTGATATTTGGGATTATTTTCGCGCTGATCACATCAATGTTGGCGGTGAACGCGGTTGAAACACGATCTAGTACCGAAGTTACCCGGATACTAGATTTGAACGGATACCCGTGGACAGAAGTGAATGTTGATGGGCTACAGGTCATTCTTGGGGGATTTGCACCAGATGAAGCCGAGAGGTTTCGAGCCCTCAAAGTTGCCGGAACAGTTGTTGATACATCGCGATTGATTGACGCTATGAATGTATTAAACGCCTCTGCAGTTAACCCGCCCCGGTTCAGCATCGAAATACTGCGAAATAACGACGGCATATCATTGATGGGTTTGATACCCAGTAAATCTGACCACAATGACTTAATAGAGTTGGTAATCGATATCGCTAAATCCGCAGATGTTACCGATTTGTTGGATACAGCTGATTTTCCAGAGCCGGAAGGGTGGGACGCCGCAGTATCCTTTGGCATTGCAGCGCTGTCAAAATTGCCGCGATCGAAAATTTCTATTGGGGCAAACACTGTCGAAATACGGGCAATTGCAGACAGTATAGAAGAGAAAAGGCAGTTAGAAAGCGACCTTGCGCGCCAAGCCCCTGCTGGGTTAAAATTAGCAATTAATGTCACTGCCCCAAGGCCGGTTATCTCGCCCTATACTTTGCGATTTATTATTGACGCAGAAAGCACACGGTTTGATGCATGTTCCACCTTTACACCAGAAGGGCGCGAACAAATATTAAGCGCCGCTCGTAAAGCTGGAATGTTGGGCAAATCCGACTGCACAATTGGCCTGGGCATCCCAAGCCCAACCTGGGATGACGCCGTAGTAATCGCTATTAAAAAACTAAAAGAAATTGGCGGAGGCTCCGTTACATTCAGCGACGCTGACGTAACATTGATTGCGCTAGACACAACCAGCCAGGAAAAATTTGATGAAATCGTTGGTGATTTGAGATCCGATCTGCCAGACGCTTTCTCACTCCATGCCGTTTTACCAGATCCCGTTGTGATTGACGGCACCGAAAAGAATACTGGCCCACCCGAATTTGTTGCAACCAAAAGCCCCGAGGGAGACGTTCGATTACGTGGCCGTATCACCGACGATCGCATCCGTGTTGTAACCGAAAGCTATGCGCAGGCACAATTTGGTAGCGATGTCGTGACGGCAGCAATGCGCATCGACCCTGAGTTGCCAGATGGCTGGTCAACCCGTGTGCTGGCGTCACTAGAGGCACTGGCGCAACTCAACAGCGGCTCAATCGTCGTGCAACCGGATGTTGTTGAGATACGGGGGCTCACCGGGAATGAGAATGCCAAGGCTGAGGTTACGAGAATTTTGTCAGAAAAGCTTGGCGCATCCCAAGACTACAGAATATCTATTACTTACCAGAAAATTTTGGATGAGCAGGCGAACATCCCCACACCTGAGGAATGCGTTGATCGTATTACCAAAATTCTCGAAATTCAGCAAATAATCTTCACACCTAGCTCGGCCGAAATTGATGAAGTTGCGCGGGTTTCCATCGACAATATCGCCGAAATTCTTAAAACTTGCCCAGATATCCCAATGGAAGTAGGCGGCCATACTGATAGTCAAGGGCGCGAAATAATGAACCAGCAACTTAGCCAAGCCCGCGCTTTATCTGTTGTGAATGCGTTGCTTGCCCGTCGAATACTGACATCAAATCTAACGGCTAAAGGTTACGGCGAATCTCGCCCAATTGCAGATAACAAAACCGAATCTGGTCGCGAAGAAAATCGCCGAATTGAATTTAGATTGGTTGCCCCTGGTGAGGAGCCGATTGAAACTGAGCAACCGGTGTCTGTCGATGAGCATCCAACTGAAATTGTAACTGAACCACATACAGAGAACACAGATGAACAGAATTGAGTTTATCATCGCAACAGCAGTAATATTGTTTGTTGCCTTTATTTTGGGCTGGTTTGCCCATTGGCTTGTGAACCGGTTTATGCGCGTTGCACAGACTGATATGAGCGAACTGGATAAGATGGCCCAACAGCTCCACGACGCAGAAGAACAGCGTGATCAAGCCGTTTCCTATTTTCAACAACGCGAAGCCGAAATTACCAATCAACAATCCCAAACAGAAGCCGAATTGCGTGCCGCGATGGATGGGCTGCGTGACGCCCGCCAGGAAACAGAAGAATTACGTTCTTATATAGAAAAGCTAAACTAGTTTTAATATTTACCAACGGCGCAGTGCTGCTTCATCCTGCAGGGTTGCGTCCACCCATACTTCTCCCGATTCTGAGATTTCTTTTTTCCAGAAAGGCGCACGAGATTTAAGGAAATCCATAATGAATTCCGCGGCTTCAAATGCGGCAACACGGTGGGGGGCTGCAGTCGCCACCATCATTATTAATTCACCTGGTTTAAGCTGACCAAATCGATGGATTATCAAGCACGCCTCAAGTTGCCAGCGTGATATTGCTGTGGCCTCAAAAAGTTCCAAAGACTTTTGTGTCATTCCGGGATAATATTCAATCTCCATAAACTTTAATCCACCCGGAACATCGCGAACCAATCCATTAAAAGTCACAATCGCCCCTGCAGAGTAAAGGGTTTCTTGGAACAAATTTAGTTCAGCCCCCATCTCGAAGGCGTCACTCTGAATGCGCACTGTCATCTTTACCCGCCGGTCATCGGAGGAAAAAAAGCAATCTCACGCGCATTGCCAATTGCGTCGTTAAAATCCGCCAATTCCTGATCTATTGCAACCCGCAAGGCTGAAATGTCCGAAAAAGCCGCAAGATAGCGTTCTTCTCTTGAACTCAGCTCCGCAACCAATTCAGCCACAGTCCCAGCTGCAGTCTCGACTGTTTCTTTGGGAACTCCAATTCGTTCTCTCACCCAAGAAAAATACAGCACATCAATCATTATTCTTCCTTTAGAAATGGGATCGATTTTTTGAAATAATCAAACCCAGAAATCACCGTCAGCGCAGCCGCCAACCAAAGCAACCAAAGCCCTGCGCGTCCGCTCCAGACCCAACCACTGTATTTCCACCAAATGCCAAGCACGTCTTCTTCTCGGCCCTGTAATACATTCACAACTATTTCACGGTCCATTCCAGATATTGACATCCCGTAATAATGCTCGAAAACGCCTTGGGCAAACAGTACGGCTATTGCAATCATTTGTACCGTTGTCTTCCACTTGGCCAGTTTGGTAACTTTCAAGGTCCCAGCTGTATCCCCCAAATACTCCCTCAAACCAGACACAAAGACTTCCCGGAACAGGATGGCGGTTGCTGGTAACACCAGCCAAGGTGACATGCTTGAATAACCAACAATCACCAAAAGTGCTATTATCACCATTGCTTTGTCGGCAATTGGGTCAAGCATAGTTCCAAATTTAGTTTCTTGTTTCCAGGTGCGGGCAAGATAGCCATCAAGCCAATCGGTCAATGCGGCAAGAACGAATAATACTAGTGCAATCCAATCAGCCCAAGGGCGGTTAAAATACACAAACATAACCGCAACCCCAGGTGCTGCAAAAAGACGTAATATTGTCAGGATATTGGGGATTGTCATTTTCATACCAAAATCCTACTGCGTTCACCGCGAATGGGGAAGACCGAGCTTAGTTTTTGTCATGGAAATAGCCATAAACTGTCTCCGCTATCGTGCCGGAAATACCTACTACTGCTTTCAAATCCGCAAGCCCGGCCCTGGATACGGCTTTGGCGCTACCAAAATGCGCTAGCAATGCCCTTTTGCGAATAGCTCCGATTCCAGGCACGTCATCCAACGGCGTTGCCCCAATGGCCTTTTTCCGTTTCGCTCTGTGCGTACCTATAGCAAATCGGTGCGCCTCATCTCTTAGTCGTTGAATGAAATACAGCACAGGGTCATTATGGCGCAAAGCAAAGGGCCGCCCCCCCAATCGATGAAATTCTTCCTTGCCCGCGTCACGATCCAGACCTTTTGCAATCCCGATCATCGGGATATCCTGAACACCCTCATCTACCATGATTTCAGCCACTACAGAAACCTGTCCGGCGCCGCCATCAATCAACAGCAAGTCAGGCCAGTTGTCACCTTTACGATCCGGGTCTTCTTTTTGCAAACGACTAAATCGGCGTTTGAGTACTTCTTTCATCATCGCAAAATCATCGCCCGGTGTCAGGTCCAGACCTTTAATGTTGAACTTGCGATATTGGCTCTTGATAAACCCATCAGGTCCAGCAACTATCATCGCCCCCACAGCATGAGCACCTTGGATATGTGAATTGTCATACACTTCTATCCGACGCGGAGGGGCTTCAAGGGAAAATGCCTCAGCTACACCCCTTAACAGTCTGCCCTGAGTAGCAGTTTCTGACATCCTACGCGCCAAACTTTCACGGGCGTTACGCGTGGCCCCGGTCACCAACTCTGACTTTTCCCCTCGCAAGGGAACCATCAAATTTACTTTCCGACCAGCTTTCTGGCTTAGTAATTCTTGCACCAGATCAGTATCCTCTAGTGGATGGCTAAGAAGCAGAAGACGTGGGGGCTCTCTATTTGCATAAAACTGTCCGACGAAAGCCTGCAACACTTCTGCTGCTTCCGCCCCAGAACCGGTAGAAGGATAATAATCTCGATTGCCCCAGTTTTGGTTGGCGCGAATAAAGAATACCTGCACACAGGCCTGACCACCATCTATATGTAGTGCAATTACATCCGCATCCGCCACGCTTCGCGGGTTTATCCCCTGAGATTGCTGGACCTGCGTCAGTGACCGTATTCTGTCCCTGATAGCTGCGGCCCGTTCAAACTCAAGCGCAGCGCTCGCAACTGTCATTTGCTCCGCAAGCTCAGCCTGAATATTTGTCGTCTTCCCTTGCAGAAATCTTTCCGCATCCGATACAAGTTTGGCATAACTTTCAGTATCAATATGCCCAACACAGGGTGCTGAACACCGTTTGATTTGATACAATAAACAGGGCCTAGATCGCGCTTCAAGCGTTGCATCGGAACAATTACGCAGTAGAAATACTTTTTGCAACTGGTTCAGAGTCCGATTAACTGCACCGGCACTGGCAAATGGACCGTAATAGTTTCCCTTCTCTTTTTTGGCGCCACGATGCTTCTTAATCTCTGGGAACCTATGGGAACCTGAAACGAGAATGTTTGGAAAACTTTTATCGTCGCGCAATAAAACATTGTACCGCGGTTTCAGCTGTTTAATTAAATTTTGTTCAAGCAAAAGTGCTTCAGTTTCGGTTTGCGTTGTCAGAAACATCATTGAAGCGGTTTCGCTAATCATCCGTGCGATACGCCCAGAATGACCAGATGGTTTCGCGTAGTTCGAAACACGCTTTATAAGGTTTCGCGCCTTTCCCACATAAAGGACATCACCCTTGGCCCCAAGCATACGATAGACACCCGGTGAATTATCCAGCGACTTTAGATATCCCTGTATGCATTCAAATCCAGTATTAGAATCCGTCATTCACAATCTCTGTCCCGACACCCTGTTCGATTTGTGGTGATTCTTAACAATGGCTGCATCCATTGACCGCGCGAAGCAAGCAATATTCTGTCCACCTAAGCTGTGGATAAAGCTGGTGGTAAGAATGAGAAATCGCAAAATATTTGTTGTATTCCGCCCACTTCGCCCAAATGCTTAATAAATAGGCTATCTTATAACTCATTGAAAACTAACTATTTAAAAAAATTAAATTCGCAAACTCTTGATTTCATTAAGTATTTAACAAAAATTTTCCTACCAAAACAGCGGCAGTGTACAAGTCGAATATTAACTTCATTTTTTTCCCGCGCCATTTCGACCGTTGCCTATGATGTCAGGTGTTTTCCAGGCCAGATGTTGGCCTCCGTCGACGACTATCAATTGACCGGTAACAGATGGTGCAGAAAGTAGGTAAAGTAGGGCTGCAGTAATATCTTCCGGGTTAGCTCCTCGATTAAGAATTGTCTTGGATCGTTGTGAGAAAAAATGTTTTTCACTCTGACGCGAACCAATCATCGTCGGTCCAGGCGCAATCGCGTTCACTCTGATTTTTGGTGCTAGCGCCTGCGCAGTTGTTTGTGTAAGCGCCCAAAGGCCCATTTTGGCAATCGAATAGGTCATGAATTCCGGGGTCAGTTTCTGTACCCTTTGATCGACCATATTTACAATCATGGCCTGGGCAAGCGGCTCTCCAGATTTATCAACTACGGTTTCAGGTGCAATTCGGGCAAATGCCTGCGTTAGGATGAAAGGAGCTCGCAAATTCGACCCTATATGGCGGTTCCAACTTTCCCGCGTCGCAGTTTCCAGCGTGTCATATTCAAAAATAGAAGCATTGTTAATTAAAACGTTTAGAGGACCACCCAGCGCTTCAGCCGCACGATCAACCAATTTCTCTGCTTTGTCATCAACTAGCAAATCTGCTTGAAGCGTAGTTGCCCTCTGGCCAATTGACTTTATTTCGTCAGCTACTGTCTCGGCCGCACTGGCAGAGGTCGCATAATGAATTGCAACATCAAAACCGCGTTCAGCCAAACTTAGGGCCATAGCCCGCCCTAGCCGTTTTCCCGCCCCTGTAACCAGCGCCTTTTTAACTGTCATTAACTCGGTCCAACTACATTAACAGCCCTATGATATAGACTAAATACAACACAGAAAATACCAGCCCCCAAACCCTAGTGATTTTAACCTGAAATAATACAAATGGTAACAACGCTAAAGTTGTTCCGACCATTATCCAAATATCGACGCTCATAATTCGATTTGATATCGGAACATTCCCAAAAAAAGTGGCTACTCCCACAATCCCTAGAATATTGGCCATATTTGATCCGATGACGTTCCCAAGCGCAACATCCGCTTGGCGTCTGAAAGCCGCCGACATTGAAGTTGCCAATTCAGGCAACGATGTACCGACCGCGACCAATGTAAGGCCAATAACTGTTTCGCTTACATCGTAAACTCGCGCAATCCTCGTTGCACTTTCAACCAAAAGGTCTGCCCCAAGCGGTAAGCCGATCATTCCAAGCAACAGATAAACACCAATTCGCCACCAAGGTGCACCCGGGTCTGCGCCATCCACATCCAGTTCTTCTTCGGCGACCAAATGTGTATTTCGGCGCGCGCACCGTGCCACATAAATTGCATGGATCATAAATACCAAATATAGGCCCAAAAGCGCAATTCCATGCAGCCAGGTTAACGGTGTGAATTTGGCCATTGCAACGAATATTGCAGTGCCAAATAACATTTGAAAATAGCTGCCGCGTGTCTCAACGCTTGGCCTGCCCAACCCGACAATTAACGCCGGCACGCCAATTACTAACAAAACATTGGCGATATTTGATCCAACAACGTTACCGACAGCGATGCCGGGAACACCATCCAAAACGGCGTTTATCGAGATCAGAAGTTCGGGGGCCGATGTTCCCAATGCAACAATGGTCAAGCTAACAATCAGTGCTGGTATACCCAGTCGAAGGCTAAGATTAACTGCTCCTCGCACAAGAACATCACCGGCAAGGACCAGGATAACCAATCCCAGGGCTGCAATAGCAATATCCATCAACTAGATTTTCCTATGCAATGGTCACATTTTGAACTTGAAAATCTAAAACGCCCGCATTTTGGACATTTAGCAGCTTGCAATCGTTTTTGCCCTGGATATCGCAATTTTCCAAACATACCTAACACCAGCATGCCAATCAGAAAAAGAGAAACAACCTTAGCCAACACTACAAACCAAATTGCGCATAAGCGGCGCGTTCGTCGAAACCAATCAGTGCGTCATTAACCATCTGCGCTCCAAAACGTGCCAATAGGCGACGTTTAGGCCCATAGGTTACAAACCGAACATCATCCCCGAAATTTTCCTTCATCTTAGGTATTAGATGACCAATTCCATCTGCTAGCCCCAAGTCAACGCCCTTGCTCCCTGCCCAAAATTCACCGTTGAAGATATCGGCGTCCTTTGCCAACTTGTCGCCCCTTCGTGACCTAATCTGACTAATAAAAGTCTGATGTATCTGGTCCAATAACGATTTTAGTCGTTTGATATCGGCTGCTTTCTCAGGTTGAAAAGGGTCGAGCATACTCTTTGATTTACCAGCTGTATAAACGCGGCGTTCCACACCATAGCGACCCATCAGTTCATGGAAGCCGAAATTTGACGATATCACACCTATTGAACCAACAATCGAACTATGATCGATCCAAATTTCATCCGCGGCAGTTGCCAACCAATAACCACCCGAGGCAGCGACGTCTTCGACAAATGCAAAGACAGGAATATTCTTTTCTTCTGCCAATCGCTGAATCCGAGATGCAATCAAAGAAGACTGCACCGGTGAGCCACCCGGTGAATTAATCGAAAGGGCAACGGCTTTAGGTTTTCCTCTTTTAAATGCACGTTCAATTACCGGCGCTAGCGCGACATCATTCAGAGCAGCGCCGCGACCACCAGCCGCAATAACACCGTTCAATCGAATAACAGAAACCGTGGGCGGGTTTTTTACAAAGGGGATCCATCTCTTCATTGGCCTGATGTAGGCCGCTATACGCAAATGAACAAGATTGAACCTTGAAATGAATTGAATTTATCGGTTTCTGATGTGCGCCCCCAACTCTCCCAGTTCAGCCAACAGTGCCGCGCCCTGCTCAACCGTCGTATTTAGCAACGGTGGTTTTAGGTTCAGCCAGCGAGGATCCCGGCATTTAACCGACAAAACTGATTTAATAGCGGGAATCAACTCTGCATTCTGTAAACTCTGCCGGAAAACTCTAAGATTACTGATATCTCGTTTGTTTTCGTCGCCCACTAGTATTGCTTCGAATACACTGCGGATAGCGCGCGCGTTCAAGTTCATACTAGCCGAAATACAACCCGCTCCGCCATTTTGCATTGCCTTTTCCATCAAGGTTTCGGTGCCAGGGAAAACCGCCAGACCAACTGCCGATTTGATAACAGAGCTTGTATTTTTCCAGCTTCCGGTACTGTCCTTATAAGCAACGAAGTTATGCGGATACGCCCTGCATAAACTCCCCGCGAGATTCGGTGAGATGGGTACACCGGTATTCTTGGGAATATTATAAAGGCAAATTTTCAGTTCGCTATTCCCGATACCTTTCAACAAAGATTCAAAATAGTAAAACTGCCCGGCTTCACTGGCATCAGTGTAAAAAAATGAAGGTAAAATCATAACTGCTCGGACACCAAGGTCAGAAGCGTGCTTTGTCAAAGCTATAGTATCGGCAACGGACGTAAGGCCAGTTCCAGGCATTAATATATTTGGGGAAATCCCCGCATCAATCAAGGCCTCCAATCCGACCATTCTTTGATCAATAGAAATAGACAGCGCTTCACCAGTGGTTCCAAATGGTGAAAGGTAATGCGCACCCTGATCCAACACCCAGAATGCGTGTTCTACCCAAATATCAATTGCGATGTCACCATCTGCATTAAATGGAGTTACAATTGGCGCAATCACACCTTTTAAATTTCCAATATGCGAACCTTTTTTTTTGATCATGACCTAACAAATTTTCCTACCCGGTCAGCATCTACGTACTGCCTAACATAAGGCAAACCTTCGACCAAATTGCGCCACAGTCAATCGGCAATATCAAAACACTCTTTTTGTCTGCTCGATGAGGGGTGCTATGTCTGCTCGAATTAACCAAGCCATCGTGATGATGTTCGTCATTCTCGCTACAATCAATTTGCCGTCGCAGTCAGCGGCGCAATCATGCGCGCGACCTGGCTTGCCAGCTGCCGCTTCAGCTGTAGTTCCCACTAGAAACGTTGACCAAAACTTATTTAGCCGTATCGTTCTTGTCGAACTTAATTACGAACGATGTCGAGCCGGTTTGCCACCTTTATCATTGGCCAATGGCCTAACAACCGTTGCAAGCAACCATGCTGGCTGGATGGCGAAAAGGGGCGCTCTAAGTCACAAATCTACAATTCGCGGTCAGACATCTGTTCAAGAACGTGTTCTCGCCTCAGGCCTAAATGCTCGTCGCGGATCCGAAAACATTGGAAATTTGCCACGTTACCAGTTTGGTGGTTCCAGAAAAATATTCGTCAACAGTATGTCACAATGTGAGTTTTCAACTACAACGGGCAACAAAATCGCCCCGCACAGCTATGCATCCCTGGCTTCCCAAATCGTCGATATGTGGATGGGTTCGTCACGGCATCGCAAAAACGTTTTGGATAGCAATGTCCGCTCCGTTGGAACCGCCGTTCGTTTCGATACTAAAGGTTCCTATTGTGGACAATTCTTTCTTTCCCAGAATTTCGCGGGTTAAGAAAAGCCTCATACACATTGCCTAGCTTTGTACTAAGTAATTCAGAAAAATATCACTATTACTGTTCCAATTTTACCGCTTTTGGACACAATAGGGTTGAAATTCTCTAATTTTACTCGTTTTGAATTTTATTCTGGCGATTACATTTATCTTTTCAGGCTAATTTGCTAGGAACTTGTTTTAGTCAGACCTGCCAGTCTGAGAATAAAACTGGGGAAAGCTGTGTATAATTCATTAAACTTTGGTACCAGATTAGCATTGCTAACGGTGTTTTTTTTAACACTTCTTGGCTTTAGTAATGTGGGCAATGCATTCAGCGTGATTGTCACACCTCCTCCGACCAACCCACCAACAACGACACCACCTTCGGGTCCAAACATTCCATATATTTCAGGCCGGCTTGGCCCAGTGCAGGCTGCATCAGATCCACCTGTCGGCACAGTCGTACCAGACGACTTCTGCCTGCCTGGCAAATTTGAGGACTGTGGTGAACACCTGCGCGATTCCGTTGCCAATTCTAACAGCTTGGATGACGAAATTTTGTTTGTTGGTCGCGAAGGTCTGGCATTCGGACAGTCTCAACAAAGCCTATGGGTGAATGGTCAAACAAGGCAGATTAATCAGAGCGCGATTTCTGAACAACAAACGATAACTTCAGTTGCGGTCGGCGGGGATCGCCGATTTGGTGAAAACTTGGTCTTGGGTGCAATGGCCATCCAAGAAAGCAAAACAACTACCTATTCAATAACTGGCGTCCAAGACAATCAATCTGGTGTTCAAGTTGGCCCTTATTTTGCATACCGGTTGTCGGAAACGTTAGTATTAGACGGGCGTTTTGTATTTGGTAACTCTGATCACACTATTACGACCTCTGGTGTAGCAAGCGGCCAGTTTCAAAGTCAGGGGGGGTTTGTTGCCGTTAGAGTATCGGGAACGTTCGACCGTGGTAATTGGCGGTTACATCCGTCACTTGAACTCGCAAACGCATTTCAATCAAACGATGCATATGTAGATAGTGTTAGCGGTGCAGTCGCCGCAAGCACAGTATCTGATACTTTCGCTACTGTCGCTGCATTAGCATATTATAACGGGTTGGGCGTTGGAAATATTACGCCATACGCGGGGCTCGAACTTACGCAACCGGTAAATCGTGGCGACGCTTTTGGAACTTTTAGAACAGGGGTTTCAATGTCTATGAACAACAATGCAGTTTTGAACTTGGACTTTGCTCAGGGTGCAATCGGTCTTCCAAATACAACAGATCGCCAAATATCTGTTCGACTAGAAGTTCCATTTTAGAGGTTAGCCGAGATCGGTTTTTTCAATCTAAAAAAACAAACTGTTCCTTAGTGAAAATTTCGATACTCGGCAGCTGCGTTGATGTAATGTATCACGCTTTCCAAACCTGATAAGAAAATACTATCAGGGAAAAATCATGAAACATATTAACAAAAAAAGTTTCTCCGCGCTCGCTTTGGCTACGGTCGCTATCGAAGCATCAGCTGCGCCTTTTGTACGCTGGACCACTGTCTCACACTCGGGAGAGTATTCTTCAAACGGTCAGCTTTCAATAAATGGTTAATGCCGCCGGTGACGTTAATGTAGGAGGTACGGTGTGTAGTAAAAATCAAGTACTACGATGATGAAAGTACACCAACGCATGATCCCGAACATTACGGATCTCGGTTACTAGCTTGTTGCTGGTGAAGTAGCCATGACAAACCAAGGCAACACATTACATGCAAATCCAGAGGTTGGGCGACTGTCCTTGGGAGAACAATGTTTATCGCATTGCCAAAATTTCATCCGTTCCCAGGACAAGTGCGATCCCCCAAAAGCGTTTCAATTCATCTTCGCAAATAGCCATCTGAGCTGCATCAAATCCGATAAGGCATTCAACACGAAAGCCAAACTGTTCAAAACCGCTTTTGTCTATTTTAGAAAAAATAATCGGAAATATATTTCGTTCATGCGCAAGAGCAACCAGCCGGGACGCTATCCGATCGACGTTGCGTAGTTTTTTTTCTACTCTAACGGCAACTGCGATACATTCCGAATCTTTGAGTTGCCAACTTGCAGCCGCGGGCGATACTTGCATATGGCCCTCGTCGCGTACCAGCCACGCCCCAGACGCTGTTGGTTTACCATTACCTGCAATAACTGGATCGATGTCTATCGGCTGAATATCAACTATGCGCGACGCGATTTCACCCCAAAGCTTATTCTCCAAAACCGTCAACCTCCTCGATTAAGCTAGCTGCGAGCATTGTTCCAATTTCTGGTAGTTTAATATTTCGAAGGTTTTTATTTAATTCCTCTGTCTTCCCTTCATTCAAGAATGCAGCCACCTCGCTACGAAGTCGCACCATTTCATTCGCTAGAACTATTACGCCTAGCCCCCTGTCAGAGGCAGCGCGGGCCCGGCGTTCCTGATCATCCATAAACCCAGCCATTTGAGGAACAAAAATCGTCGGTACATTGTGATACAGCAATTCATTGAATGAATTATAGCCAGCAGCGGAAATCACAAAATCGCTGGCCTGGCAAAGATCCATCGCCTTATTAGTTCTTACAACAAATGAATTTGACCACCCAAACAATGTGGGTGAAACCGTTGCGTTCGGCCACACTACAACCAAATGTAAACAACTAGGATGGTTACCAATCTGATTGCAAATAGATTGAATATGCGCAGTTTGATCCGCAGCAGTACCCGCCCCTAACATGGTAACAACCAACTTATCGAAATTCAGTTTAAAATGCTTCTTTAGCCGCGTACGGATACTGCTATTCTTCTTTTTGCTTAAAGGCTGAACATCCACGATTGGCCCCACTTCAAATGTGTTGCAATCCTCGATTGTGTCGGTATTCAATTCTTCAAACGCTTCCCTGGGAATAACTGTGCGAACAAACGCATGTCCACGTTCAATCGGCGTCAGCGCTGATTGCCCTGTTTGCCATAGTCCACGCCTTATCCAAACCGCCGAAATCTTGCGTTCTATTATTGTTCGGTAAACTGAATCAACAATATTGCCCCCATCAAAAACAAGTTTATCTCCTTGTCTGATATATTGAGCAATTCGCTGGTAATTCAGCAAGTCATGCGCATATTTGTCGACATGATCTGCGCTTTTGGACACCAAGGGCAAACAATCAAAACCACAAGATTGTAGTAATGGTAGGCAGCTGGGAAAGGCTGCGAAAACCGGTATACTATCTTGCCCGAGGGCATCAGCAATTAATGAACAACGTTTTGCATGACCTAACCCAACCCCATTTGTAGGAGCAAACACAGTTCTGCATTTTCGGCGACCAATTCTTTTCGGTTTAGAGGGTGTTTTTAGGCACAAAGCTTCTTCAAGGCGATCAAACGAATTTTCTTGTAGCCAAAGATCGTTGACTATTTCATCAACGAGGGTGTTCTGGTTCACCAATATTTTGCTAGTTAAAAACTTGGTTAACTCATTGGGGTCATATGGCCCCCTAATAGCGGGGGCGCCCGAGCCCGCGATCCAACCTGTGTGCGAAGCATCAACAACGACACTCCCCTGGGACATCGCCCCTAGTGCAATCGCTGCTAGGCGTTCATCTTCGCAGATTTCACCAACAAATATAACAATTTCTGCCATACCGGAAAATGTATTTGGTAAAAATTCAGATGCAGAAAATATTGGTCTGAATGCAAAGTCCCTAAAACTTCGATGACTACTGATTTCGCCCGCGTGCAAGATGATAAACTGATATTCAGTTAAGGTTTCAAAGCTCGAGAACAATGTTTGGTAACCATTGGGTTCCGCTTCGTCGGGCGGAAGGACAAACATGATAATTTTCCGGGTCAGCAATTTTTTTTCTGAATGATCCCCAAACGTAAATAACGGGGTAATTGATTTTTCTAATAACGGGGTAGATTGCACATCTGTTAGGTCAAACACTGTAGGGTTTATACCAAGAGCATTTGCGACTATGGATCGCGCCAAAAATTTTTGTTGAGAATCCTCAAAGCGACCGATCAAGCAAACCTGAACCGTCGAATCAAAATTATAATTTCTGAACCGCGTTAATATTGCTTCAGATAATCGGTCGGCACCAATAACCAACACATGAGAAACAACAATATCAGAAATGTTTGCGGAAAACTTTGACGCATCGTATTTTTCCACGGACGCCAGTTGGTCCGGTAACCAATTTTTATCAATAACAACTGCATGGCCCCGTTCAGATATCTGTCCGGCAAATATCAACGCTGCTTCGAAACCTAATTGACCATCTGCACCTGCCGCAATCAGTATCATTGCAGGCCGCTTAACACACTTTCAGTCATGTTCGCCTTTGTTTAGGAGCTAGATTTAGTACAGGTGACATTTAGCGCTCAAAATGAACCCAAAGGCAACAATGCATGGGAATAGATTTTCAGATTTCTATTTTTTCCAGTAAAGAATTCAACAATCTATGGTGCGGACTAATATGCAGAAGTGACATTCGCATTATTTGAACCCGCCAATTCCGGTGGAACAGAAAGACATTGTATCAACCCACCCTGGACACCCAGGGTAAAATTCCGGAGTTCTTGCGCCAATGGATCATTGCCCTCCAATAGCTCAGTATTTTGCCCAAGATACCCAAGCAAAGCCCCACAATCTTTAGATTGGATTAGGCGGTCGACTTCTTGAAGCTGTATAAGTGTGTACGCAGCATTAGCACTATTGCCACTGCCTACGATCAAGAAAGCGGTTACAATTGACAAAAGTCTAGGATCAAACATGCAGGCACCTAAAAAATATGAAGCGTTGCTTCCAATGCTAACAAACATTTAGGCGGAATTTGCCAGTTAATCAAGAATTAACAAACCCCAAAATTCGCAGCCATCAAAGATGATCGCCACGTTTAAGACTTTCCACCAACCTGTTTCGCAACTGGATTAGTGCCGGATCTTCCTGTCGCGTTGATCTGGGCCCAGATTGCACCCCTTGCCGTCTTGCGCCAGGCCGAGCGGCGGCATCACCCGCCAACCAGACTTCTACAGTACCAAAAGGGGGGCTTGGGCGAAAATCTGTAAAATCTCTAGCGATACCGCCGATTGCATCCGATACAAGCTGCGCTGCTTCCCTGTCTTGGGGATGAAAAAACCTAACATTTGTATTTCGTATATTGAATTCTACTTTCCGGGACGCTTTTACAGAAAATCCGGCATCCACAAAAGCAGCAATTACCCCATTTATTGTATCATCCGACAAGTTCGAAGGTGAATTTATTTGAAGGTTTGAAATGATCAATTGCGGCTTCGCTGCCGGCGCTAACTCAGGTAAGGGTGGCAATGAGGCAAAATCAACGTCGGCTGCAGGGGATTTCGGATTTAACAAACCGGTCGGTTCCACACCTTTGTAACTATCAACAGAATTAGTAATATCGACACGACTGCCGGCGGGTAGCTCGTTAATCACAACAGGTTGAGCAACAACAATATTTACATCACCTATCTTGAGTATTTCCCTATCCGTCACAATAATTGGAATGGCCGTCCCATTCGAAATGTTAACTATCTGCACGGCCAGTTCTGACAACTGCAATTGTGGATCAAAATTTCTGGCAATTGCGACGTTTGGAATTCCCAAAGTTAAAATCGAAGAAAAAGGCGAATTTAGACTATCCGTTACATTTGGCGCGCTAACGATAGAGGTTCCAGCATCTATAGAATAACTATCTGGTTCGAAGACTGCAGTCAGAACCTCCTTATTATTTGGGGCATATTCAGGAGCGTTCAACCCAATCAAATCTACCGGTGCCGCATCCGGACCGAGTTTCAACAGTCTACTGTATTTATTTACCTTGGTATTCGGCGAGCTCAAATCCGATGGTAATAATAGGTCGCTATTTCTTGTTTTTATATCTGTTAATGCTTGTAAAAGCATTGGTGCTACTGGCACCACACTGTCATAGAAATCATTAACATTCTCCACATCGACATTTGAGGTGCCGTTGGGCACCGATTCAGTCTGCAGAATAGTCTCGCCCTTACCAGTAACTTGGCCAAGCAAACCAGTAACTAAATCTCGCCCTTGACCAGGAAGAAAGGCTGCAAACAGTAATGCTAATACGCCGCCACTTAATAATATGATGGCCAAAGGCCGTTTCATTTTTTTGCCAGGCGAAGCAGCTTCGTGCGCATTCAATATTGACGGTCCATTGGCCTTTCCGCTCAACTCTTTCGTTGGTTGCTTTGGTTCGGCAGGTTTTTTACCAATTGCTGCGCGAAAGGTGTTTTTGTGTTTGATCGGCGCTTTTTCGGCCGAAATAGCAGCCATGTCACCTGATCTAGTCCCACGCAGAGCCAAAATCTGCACGTGGCGCAATCTGGCCATTTCCATACGATCATTCAGATTTGCTGTTTGTAAAACGTCATCAACACTGACAATCTCCTCAAGATCAGAAACCTGCTTGTTATCAACTGAGATTGTGGATTCACCAATTTTTGTTTGGAAAAATTTCTTAGTATCCTCGTCGTCTTGGTTTTGACTATCTTTCATCAATTCCCGCTGAGCACGTGCCTTGGCAAGGCGTTCGGCCCATTCAGCCGATTCGCTAGATTCAGCAGGACTATTGTTTTTTTTGTTCATCCGGCAACATTCCTCAAAACAAGTCCACAACGGTCCCTGTTTAAAAAACCTGCAGTCGCGTGAAAAGCCTGGATTCTGGACAGACAAACGAAAGCGCTTTTATCTCAGGTATATCTACCAAAATTGAGTCGCACACAACGTAGCACAGAGTAAACGAGAACGGACAGTGTTTTGCCAACGTTGAATTCAAATACTGTCTATTTAATCGTGATATTTTGAATAACAGCATCGATACGGCCATTAGTATCGTCACTGTCAGCGGTGATAGCAATACCAAGCAGAACACCGGCCTTTTGTTTAAAAGCTCGCTTAAAATCAGCCTGTAAATCGACACTTTCCATGAAGCTGCCGACGCCAACGGGTCGTCGAATAATCATCTTCAAGCTTTCGGGGCTATAGGGACTGGTCAGTAGTGTCTCGGGTTTGTAGTCGCCGCCCCAGACATAAACCAGCGCTTTTGTCTCGTTATTTTGCAAAAGTTTTCTGGCCGGTTGGCTGGCCAGTTTTTCGGCCGAATTAGCGTCGACAAATACAAAATAAATTGCAAGATTACGATCATCACCACCCTTTACGGTCAGGTCGGTAGCAACCACGGATTGAGATACCGACCAATCCCAGGCCGCCGTTTTTGCATCCCAGTTTGACCGGGGTACCGGGCGATAAAGTAACGAAACAGTACCATTCGATATGATGCCAAGTTCCGTCCCACGCAATTGGTATTTATTTGACCACAGTCGGAAAAAACCCTGTTTTTTCCATGTGTCATCAAAGGGTAGCACCTGTGCCGCAACTGGTAACGAAATAACAAATATACAGCCAAACACAATTGGATAAACACCAAGTCTAATAAACTTAAATAATTGCACGACACCTCACCTTTTCAGAATTCTTTTAACTCAGTTAAGTGAACACATACCCTTCGAGCAAGGGGCTGAGAACCCATCGTCAGATCACAATTATGTTGGCCTATCGCGGAATCGGCAATCACATCGATTGCACGGTAATTCCCCCATTTTTGGTGGGCCCCGTTTGTTGAATTACGCGGATAGTTTCAGTTTCATAGCGGGTGTTATTGCGCCAATG
>CAZETX010000014.1:37752-55733 GCA_964514925.1 uncultured Marinosulfonomonas sp. | reverse complement strand
AATGGCTGCCCACGGCGGCAAGAGAGGACCGTGGATGATCTGAAACAAGCCTATGAAGCAGCATGGGCGCGCCTCAACCACCAGATGCCAGGATATGCACCCTCAGCGGCTGATGCTGCGTTTCAACACGACCTGCTCGAATGGTTGCGCTTTCACGAGGCCATGCTGATTGGGGAAGTCATTCCAGAAATATATCGTTATCTTTCTGCCAATCTTGGCGCGCCTGAACGCGCTGAGTTCAATCACATTCTGGTCGATGAGTATCAGGACCTCAATAAGGCTGAGCAAGCAATCATTGAACTTCTATCTGGTGTGGCGGACGTCAGCATTGTCGGCGACGACGATCAATCAATTTACGGGTTCAAACATGCACACCCAGACGGTATCCGCGACTGGCTTATCGTTAATGCGGGCGCAGATGATCTCGGTCTTGTCGATTGCCATCGCTACCCAACCCAGGTCGTTGATATGGCGAATGCGCTGGTCGCCCACAACGTCCACCGTCCTGTGCCTCGTGCATTGGTGTCTCTTGCTGCGAAAGGGCCAGGAGCGGTGAGTATTCTCCAGTACCCGAATTTCAATCAGGAAATCGCAGGCATCGTGGCGACGGTCCAGCATATGGTCACAGCGGGGACCCCTGCGGGCGACATACTTGTTCTCGCTCAAAGCCGAGCCGTTGGAACACCCATCTATGAGGCTCTGCTGGCAGGCGGAGTTCCTGCTCGATCCGAACACACCGAATCCGAGCTGGAGAGGGAAGCGGCGCAGTATTCGTTCGCCCTGCTGAAACTATTCGCCAATCAGGACGACCGAGTCGCGCTGCGGTGGCTTGTGGGGCGGAACGGGAACAATTTCCACGCGGCCGGCTACAGGCGCGTTCGGAACCACTGTGAAACGACCGGCTTATCCCCGTGGCAAGTTCTCAATCAATTAAGTGCGGGCACTCTGAGCATTCCCCATACAGCGCGAATTGTGTCCGACTTCAATGTGCTAGAGGCCGAACTGAATGCTCTGGCTGCACTTCCCGACTTGGCTTCTGTAGTTGATGTACTCTTTCCCGCTGGGCATGATGACACACGCGAATTGCGTGACATTGCCGTCGGATTGATTGCGGCTGATCCGACCATTGATACTCAGACGTTGGACGGCGAACTGAGCGCCGGCATTACACAGCCGGAAATTCCGGCGGACATCCAAGAGGTCCGCATCATGAGCCTGCACAAGAGCAAGGGGCTGAGTTCGCCAGTCACAATCATAGCGGGTTGTGTAAACGGGCTGCTGCCGAGAGCGCCCAAAAGGACACTCACACCGATTGAGCGGCAGCACTACGACGAAGAACAGCGCAGACTATTCTTTGTAGGCATCACGCGCGTAAAGGCGGACCCCGCTCACGGAAAGCCAGGAACGCTTATCCTCACCTATTCGAAAGAAATGCCGCTCGCTACCGCGATGAATGCTGGAATTGCACCCGCCTACCTCAAATACGGCAGAGCGGTGCTACAAGCCAGCCGTTTCATTGCCGACATGGCACCCGCGGCTCCTGCTGCTATTTGGGTGCCATAGATTGCCTCAGTTGGGCAGTGGTGGCGTCTTTCACATTTCGCTGCACTTTTGCGGAATGGGCACCCTCCAGATGGAAGTAACCAGCGATGATTTTCACGCCCGAAAAATGGGAAAAGCCTGAACCGGGCGAGATGGTCGACTATTTTGATAATCGCCCAAGGGGGAAAAAGGGCGAGCCGATTGGCAGCATCCTTGTCTTCCGAAAATTCCTTTTCATGTTTTGCCAAAGAGATTGCGTAGCAACGAACCTGCCACTACCTTGCTCTGATAGTGACAGCCAAAGCGTGGGACATTGTCAAATTGAGCGAGTTACGAACTACCTATCGGGCATTGGTTCGCTGGCAGATCGGCAAGATCGGCATTGCTTTGGCGATTCTAGTATTATTTGTGGGTGTGGCAGCATCACTGGGCGTCAAAAACGCGTCCGTGGCCTATGTTTTTCGGATCGTTCTTGACCAACTGACAACTGCTCAGATTTTCCCTGATATCCCCAAACTGGACCGCAGCATCATATTGCATTTGCGCCTGCCGCGTATCGCTTTGGGCGCTGTTGGTGGGGCGGCGCTGGCAATTGCCGGTGTCGTCATGCAGGGGATCATGCGCAATCCGCTGGTCAGCCCGTTCACCATTGGTATTTCACCTGCGGCCGGGTTTGGCGCTTCTGTGGCAGTTCTGCTGGGGTTCGATCTGGTCACCGGCGGCAGTTATTGGGTGGTGCTGTTCGCCTTTATATCGGCATTGATCTGTGCCGCGATGGTTCTGGCAATCGCCGGTATTCGCGGCGCGCAGTCCACCACACTTATTCTCGCCGGTATCGCGTTGACCTATCTGTTTGGCGCGCTGACCAACACCACGCAGTTCATCGCCACAGAAGAACAACTGACCGTGATTGTACACTGGACGTTCGGCACCCTGAACGAAAGCAAATGGGAAGAGGTGCTGCTCATCCTGGCAATGCTGGCAATAACTCTGCCGTTTCTGTTCAACTATGCCTGGTGCTATAACGCGCTAAATCAGGGCGAAGAGGTTGCAGCCTCACTAGGCTACGAAATTTCCAAAGTCCGGATCATCACGGTTGTATTGGCGGTTTTGCTCACCGCCAGCGTGGTCAGCTTTACCGGCGTCATTGGGTTTGTCGGCCTTGTTGCACCACATATTGCCCGCTTCATCATTGGCAATGATCATCGCTACCTGATCCCGTTTGCCGGCATCATCGGGGCGATGTTGCTGGTGGCGGCCGACACCATCGGGCGCACCATATTTTCACCGGTGATAATCCCGGTGGGCATCGTTGTGGCCTATATCGGTGTGCCGATGTTCGTGCACCTGATCCTGCGCAAGAAACAGGATTATTTTTCATGATCCGGGTCAGCGATCTGAATTTCAGCTACGGTAAAAAACCGATCCTGAATGCAATCAATCTGACAATCGCACCGTCTTCAATTGTCAGTCTGGTTGGGCCAAACGGCTCTGGCAAAAGCACATTGCTGAAATGCCTGTGCCGGATATTGAAATCTGACGAAAGCGCCATCCAAATTGATGGTCAGCCATTGCGTGAATATTCTCGCAAAGAACTGGCCCGCCTGATTGCCTATGTGCCGCAGCAACCGGCGCTGAACCTGGCAATTTCGGTGATTGACGCGGTCAAGATCGGCCGGTCGCCCCATATAGGCTACCGGCTGAAACAACATGACGAAGATATCGTTTTTGATGTGATTGAACAGTTGGGCCTGGCAAAACACGCGTTCACCTCCCTGCGTGAGCTGAGCGGTGGTGAAAAACAGCGCGTGCTGTTGGCCCGCGTAGTGGCACAACAGGCGCGGGTGTTGCTGCTTGATGAGCCAACCAGCGCCCTTGACCTGCGCAACCAGTTGGAAACCGCCACTCTGCTGCGTGAAATCCAGCAAAAACAGGATCTGACTGTGATCGTCGCCATCCATGACTTGAACCTGGCGGCGCGGTTTTCCGACAGCGTGGTGCAACTAAAACAGGGCACGCGTTATGCCCATGGCAGCTGGGCCGAGACCATGACCGCCAAAAGTATTCGTGAAATATATGGGGTCGAAGCGCACCTGGATGAAGTGCAGGACATTTCCTACATGGTGTCTCTAAATGCAGTACCTGATAGCGAAAACCCGCCACCAGTAACCGGTAGCGGGCCTTCAAAAATTTAGACGTGTTTGGCCGAATTAGTTGCGGGCAAACACATGCGGGCCGGGATAATCGACACCCTGATAGGTTTCGATCCACTCCTTGGCGACTGCATCAGGATCAAGATCCTCAAACAATTCCGGATACAGCCATTTAACGATGTACAGTTTGCCGATCAGCTTGGAAATTCCACCGGCAATATAATAGCTCATCACATAAATATTGTCATTTTGCACCGCATCCAGTTCGCTCCAACCCGGACGCGCCTTCAGCTCAGCAATCGCCGCCGCCATTTCTTCCTGACTGGGTGGGACAAAATCGGTACCGATCTGTTTGATGACAATGTTCGGATTACGCGCAAGAATTGCCTCAGGGTCGATATCCAGCTGGTGCTTGTTACCCTTGCTTTCCGGCTGTGTGGCAATGTCGATATCACCAAAGATATTCGCGCCACCTGACTGTGTCAGCATATCATGCCAGCCAGAGCCCGGAACCGATGTGGTAAAATTTACTGTCTTTTCCAGATAGATCGTGCGTGGCTCAACACCCGCCAGCCGTTCGGCAATCAAATTGGTATATTTGGCGTGCATCGCAATCAGTTGCGCCGCGCGATCCTGTTTGCCAACCAGATCGCCGATCATTGTAACATTATCCGCAAGTTTGTTCACATCCCAACCGGTGATAACGACAACCGGAATGCCGAAGGCTTCCAGCTTTTCGGCGGCATTCTCCCAGGCACCGTTGCGGGGAAATATCACCAGATCAGGGTTCATACCAACAATGGCTTCGTAATTTGGTTCACGCTGGTTTTGTCCAGCGATCACTGCGCCAGTCGTGCCGGGCCAGTAGTTGGTCAACCTGTTCGTATCGGCAGCCATTCCGACAATAAGGTCCTGCCCGCCAACGGCACGAAAAAATTCTGTGTTGTATGTGTTGAAAGTAACAACACGGCTGACCGGTCCACTTATGGTTACTTCGCGACCAACATCATCGGTCACAGTGAAATCCTGGGCCACAGCAACGCTGGCCAACCCGGTTGTTAATACAATGGCAAATAGCCACCTAACAATTATCTTCATTTGATCCTCCCTGAATCACTTTATTTGGCGATCTTCGCGCGCCTCGAAATTCTAATGTAACCAATATTTTGCTGAAGTTCGAAGGCAAATCGCCGCGGTAAATCAAGCAACGAAATAATTGCCCAACAAACTCACCACAATTTTTTCCGCACAAACCTCGGTCAATAGGTGGTCAAATTATCCCGCCAAGAAATTGTCAAAATATTCAGGATTACCCTAAGGGCAAGGAATTCAACATATTTTCATCACCTCAGAATAGAATTTTGATCCGAATTTAGTGGCATAAAAACTCACTGGTTCTGACGGCTGACCAAGCTGCGGAAAAGACAAAGTTCAGATCAAATATTGTCCCGAAAACTCAGCGAAAAAATTTTCTAAATCACGCAACCGCCGGCCCAAAATTTACCTGCGCGGACGATTTCAAGACCGAATCAGCAATTCGAAACTGCGACGAAATAGAAATGAATTATTTGAATTACGCCATTCGGACTATACCAAGCGAGCCAAGCAATATTTAGGCAGCAAATAGGATGATGGGTTTGCAAAATAATCGCCCTGCTCTGAAAATGCGGCGATGGGTTTGGCCCATCGTCGGCGCGACCGTGGCGATGGCTGCCCTCTTTACTTTGTATCGCGGCCTCGATCTGGCGCTATTCCTGAAAGAATTGCGCTTCGCCAATTTGTATTGGATTGTCGTACTTGGTGCCTCAATCCTGTTTGAACAACTCATTCAAGGCTGGAAATGGCGCCAGTTGTTATTTGCCATCAAGCCAATTGCCAGCCTGCGCCTGACGGCTGCATTTCTGGCGGGTTACGGCGCCAACGCCTTGGTACCACTTGGTATCAGCCCGCTGGTGCGGTCCTGGCTGGTGGCACGGCTGGAAGATTTACGCATGGCATCAGTTCTGGTGACAACGGTGATATCGCGCTTTGTTGATGGCATCGTCTTCGCTCTGATCGCGGCGGGGGTCGCCATTGTCGGTAAAATCCCGACGGTTGAGGGTGACATCCGCACCGGTCTGGCGGTGGCGGGTGCGCTGAATTTGCTTTTGTTTTCACTGGCACTTGGCCTTCTGCTGCGCGCCGGGCCGATGTTAGAACGGGAAAATCCGCTTATCTGCCGCCTGATTGATTGGCTGGCGAATAAAAACAGCCGACTGACCGGGCTGCGCGATGGCCTTCGACAGGGTATCATCTGGCCGCGTGATCTGAACCGCCAGTTAAACATCGTCGGCGCCAGCGTTCTGATGAAGGCAGTGGCGGCAACAAATTTTCTGTGGGCCGGGCTGGCTGTGGGGATAAGGCTTACCATATCTGACTATCTGTTCCTGATGGTTTTCGCCGGGTTTTCGCTTGTACTCAGCCGGTTCATCCGCTTGCCGGGTGGCTTTATCGTCGGCTCCGCCTTTGCGCTCAGCATCGTCGGTGTAGCTGATGAAAAGGCGCTGGCGATGATCCTGTTCAGCCATATCACAGCACTCACGCTGGTGGTGGGCATCGGCCTGGGGGTGCTTTGGCGAAGCGGTGTCACAATACGCGAGATGAAAAAGGAAACGGCGCCCTGATTACGGCTAATGGGTTTCACAGGCCTTCAGATCGGCGCGGATTACCTGTTCCGGCAGTCCCACACCGATAAACACGATTGATCCTGCCTGATCCGGCGCCAATGTGCTTTCCGATGCCACCTCAGATGAAAACACGTCATGCACGCCGTTCAACAATCTTGGGGGCCCCTCCCCGGCAAACCGCACCAAACCTTTGATGCGTAACAGGTTTTCGGCGTGACGCATGATCATGAAAGACATCACATCGCGAAATAGGCCGGGATCAAGCGGGTGATTAAGCTGCACAGTAAATGTCTGAACCGACGAGGAATGGTGATGATGATGCTGTGTTGCCGGATCTACATTTGTATATTCTTTGGCAGACAGGTTCGGACCGAACAGCCGGTTTGTGTCAATGTCGCCATTGGTTGCCAGTTCAATTTCCACCAGCGGGTTGATCGCCGAAATTGCAGATTTTACACCACCCTGATCTGCATTCGAAACCAGGTCGCTTTTAGTCAACACAATCCGATCAGCAATGCCGATCTGTCGCCCAACCTCTTCAAACCGGCGCAATTGATCCAACAGCCGGTCAGCGGCACATACTGTAACCGTTTGGTCCACATAAGTTGCTTTGTTAAGCCGCGGATCGTGGCCAATTCCACGAATGATCGCCCCCGGATCAGCCATGCCGGTGGTTTCGATAATGCAGCGGCCAATATTATCGCCGGGGTTTTCAGCGCGCCCGGCCATGACCAGCAATGCATCAACCAAATCTTCCTGCACAGCGCAGCAAACACAGCCATTGGGCAGCGTCATCAGCTTGGAACCATCCGCCAGACTGGCCGATAAAACTGCTCCGTCGATATCGATTTCACCAAATTCATTGATCAAAACAGCGGTGTCGGCGGCCTCGGATGAGCGCAGAAATTTGTTTAAACAAGTGGTTTTACCTGCCCCCAGAAACCCAGTCAGGATCGTGACCGGCAACCGTAAGTCGCTGGCCTCACTGACCGGCTTTGTCGGCCGTTCAGTCCGGTCGGTTTTTTGTTTTACCAATTGACACGCGCTCCCCCAACAGTGACTTTGAGCGTAATGTGACAAAGTTTTTGACACCGCGTCAATCACGCAATGTGGTTTCCGGTCGGAAAACAATGCCCTGCAAAAGGATAATAGAATGAGATTGGCAACAGTCGGAAAAGGCGGCTCTGGCAAAACCACCATAGCCGGAACGCTGACACGGATATTATCCGAAGGCGGCAAAAAGGTTCTGGCAATCGATGGCGACCCGAACCCAAATCTTGCCCTGACACTGGGCATCGATCGTGATGACGCCAGCAACATCAAAAGCGTCCCCACCGGCCTGATGACGTTGAAAAAAGACGCTGACGGAAATGTGCTGAAACTTCCGGACGGAACCTCACAGCTGGAAATGACCATGTCGCCGGAGGAATTGATTGACCAGTTCGCCACCTCTGCACCGGGCGATATTCAACTGGTCATGATCGGCGCTCCACCAGACGGCAGCGCCGGCAGTGGCTGCATGTGTGCTTCCCACCGGGCGGTGCGCGGGATGATCACCGAGATGACAGATTATGGCACCCACACGGTCACCGATATGGAAGCCGGGCTGGAGCATCTAAAACGCGGGACGGTGCGAAATGTCGATATGATGCTGATCGTGGCGGAACCATATTATCGCTCACTCGAGGCCGCGTCCCGGGTTTGGTCACTCGCAGGTGAACTTAAGGTTCCGCTGATCTATGTCGTGGCCAACAAGGTTCGCAACGATGCCGATCGAAATGCCATCGATGAATATTGTGAGAAACATGGCATGCCGATACTGGGGTATGTTCCGAATGAAGAAAAATTTATCGAAGCAGAACGTCAAGCCGTGTCCCCAATAGACTTTGCCCCCGATTGCCCGGGCACCAACGCCATCCGGGAAATGGCGCAGAAGATTGCCGTCATGAAAATACCGGTCATGGCCTAACCGCGCATAGCGAGGTTCAATTATGGGTAGTTCGAACAATGGAACTGGGCGAATGCTACGCATTGGCGAACTTGCGCAGGCGCTTGGCACCACCACCAAAACACTACGCCACTATGAGAAAATGGGATTAATTATTCCATCAGGGCGCACGCGCAGCGATTACCGGGTTTATGATCACGACGACCAGCGCCGCGCCCGAAATGTAATGGGCATGCGCGGTATCGGGTTGTCAATTCCAGAAATCCAAAATCTTTTGCAGGATAATTCCGCAATACAATCGGTGCGCCAACGCCTGCTTGGCTACCTTGACGAAAAATTGCGGGAAACCGAAGAAACGCTAAGTGTGTTGCAAGGACGGCGCGATGATCTTTCCGCCCGTTCACTGTCATTATTTGACACGCCCCAAACGCGAAACGATGACTGTATCTGCAACGCCCTTCTACAATCGTGTGATTGCCCCGCCGTCAAAAAAGCATAGCGGCTTGTCCGGGCGGAATTCAAAGCCGCACTTGTCAATTCGATCCTGCCAAATTGGTACTTGACCTTGCCCTAAGGTCAAACTGTATCAAATTCTGTAAAAGTTGGTCTTGTGACTGACTTCTAACGAAAAATCAGCCCGATACTTTGGGCAGTGAATTTGGCAAACTGGGACAAATTGCTATGGCGATAAACGGTTTCACACCATTGACCAACGACCATACCGGCGCATTTGCCAACGAAATGGGCCCGATTAAAGAGGTCCACGCCTTCTGGATGGCGGGGATGAGTTGCGATGGCTGTTCCATCGCCGCCGTTGGCGCCAAAAACCCAAGCGTCGAACAGTTGATGCTGCAAAGAATTCCCGGCCTGCCGAAAATCATCCTGCATCACCCGGTGCTGGATGTTGAGGCTGGTGACAAGTTCATGGAACCCTACCATCAGGCAGCACGCGGCGAACTGGATGCGCCCTATGTGGTGCTCTATGAAGGCTCGGTCGCGGACGAAACCATTGCCGCTGAGTTTGGCGGTTACTGGTCGGCCATGGGCCGCATGGAAATGGAAGACGGCTCGCACCAGCCCTATCCAACAGCCAAATTGCTTAGCGAACTGGCCCCCGGTGCCGCCGCTGTCATTGCGGTTGGTACCTGCGCCACATGGGGCGGTGTCCCGGCGGCACAGGGTAATGTGACCCACGCCATGGGCGTGATGGATTTTCTGGCCAAGGATTTTCGCAGTGCGTTGGGCTTGCCCGTGATCAACGTGCCGGGGTGCTCGCCTGTGGGCGACAACATCACCGAAACCATCGCAACCGTCTTGATGTTTCTGGCCGGGGTTGGTCCGTTGCCGGAATTTGATGAACTTGGTCGCCCGGCATGGATGTTCAAATCCACCGTGCATCGCGGCTGTGTGCGCGCCGGATACTATGAAGAAGGTGTTTTTGCCAAAGAATACGGCGACGAGGAATGTCTGGTGGAACTGGGTTGCTGGGGCCCGGTTGTGCAGTGCAACATGACCTCGCGCGGCGCGCTTGGCCACGCTGGCGGCTGCATGAATACCGGCGGCATCTGCATCGGCTGCACCATGCCCGGTTTCCCGGATTCGTTTGCCCCATTTTACAAAGCGCCACCCGGAAAAATGCTGTCGGGCACAGCCAGCCGCACCGTCGGCAGTTTCATCCGCCCCCTGCGCCGAATATCGCAAAGCAAGGGCAACATGACCAACCGCTGGAACAAAACCGGACACATCCCCAGCGGCTGGGGCCATGTTGATCCGCCGGGTGCGGTGATGAAGGGCGTTCACTACTTTTACAAAAAGCTTCAGGGCGCGGGTTCCAAATTCCACCCCGGCGGCAATACACAACAGGATGAATTGCAAGCCAGCGGACATTCCGCCGTACAGGCCGCAGAAGATCGGGCCGATGAGCGGATGTATAAGGAGACCGCGCAATGACCACAGAGGAAATCTATTTCTGGTGGGTGGTCTGGCTGGTCATTGCCACGGTGATTGTGATTGCCGCAGCAGCACTGTTGATCGGTGTAATTGTTGCGGCGCGCCGCATTCGTTCGCTGGCCGGTGTGGCACTGGGCGTGGTTCAGGAGATTGAACAAAACACAAAACCGGTATGGGAACTGAAAACTTCGCTGGATGTGGCCGGGCAATTACTGGGCGGTGCGCAGGCTATCAAGGGCAACGCAACGGCGGTACTGGGCGCGCTGGTCGCCACCGAAGACAAAGAAGATGCAGCTTGACTGTGGAAAGGACCGATTTTGTTTGATTTGACAGCATCACCCGAAACGGCCGGTGTGTTTATCTGGTGGATCACCCTGATCCTTGGGCTTGTGGTCGCCGGGGTTGTAACCCTGCTGCTGTGGCTGATCCACAAAACCGCCGTCGACATCGACAACGCCGCCTCAAAAATCTGGGACACCGGACAGCGCGTTGCCAGCAATACCATCCACATTCCGATCCTGTACCGCATCAACAATGGTGCCGAACAAATTCTGGCGACAGCCTTACAAATCAACGACGGTGCTGCGGGTATCGAAACCCATGCCAATGGTTGTCCGGGTTGTCCGGGCTGCATGATTGACCATGCCAAAGCGGGGGCAAGCTGATGGTTTTACTAACATTCCTAAGCGCGGCTTTGGTCCTGATTGTTTTGTTGGTGGTCGCCTACGCGCTGATCAAAATCAGTGCGGTTCTGCGATCCATTGGCGGCACCCCGACCAGTTATCTGGCCAAATTGCGACTGGGCCTGCGGGCCATCGAAAGTGAAACCGGGCACCTGACCCCGCAAGTCGTGCGTCTGAACGAAGGCCTAAGCGCCATTGCCGGCGGGCTGGAAGCGGTGGACGGGCACCTGATGGGCACCATCAACGCCGCCGTGGCGCAGCCACGCTATGATATCAAAGTGAAAAAGGGATAAGCGCGATGGAGGTCATAACCAGCTACATTTCCGGCATTGATCCATCAGTGAAAACACTGCCCTCAGCAGTTTACGCGATCTGGTGGATCGCCCTGTTGGTCGTGATCGTGGTCGTCGTGCCGCTGGCCATTGGTCTTTTGCACCGCACCATGCGTGCCGCCCAATCCATCAAACGCTATTTTGCCGAAATGCTGGCAGCAGGGGTTGGCATCGCTGAAAACACCGCATCTGTTCCCGAATTGAAAAACACCATCGCCGTGGGCACAGCCATGGTCGAAACCGCCGGGCGGCTGGATGAACATTCAGCCACCATTGCCAACCTGTTGGCGACCCGTGCAAAAGAGGGGACAGCATCATGACCCAACTGCTTGTGGTTTTGTCAATCGTCGTGGCGCTGGCCATAGTGCTGGTGCTGGTGGTTTATTTGCTGGCAATCATATACGCGCTCTGGGGCGCCGGAACCAACCTGAAAAAACTGGCAGGCGGCCTGATCGCGATCCGCGACAATACCGCGCCACTGGCCGAGGATATTCCAACCATAAACGGCGCGCTTTCAGCGCTGTTGAACGGCCTGTTAAAGGTCAACGACAATCTTGCGGCCATCGTCAGGGTCGCGCAGGGTAAAGCATGAGCAATTACCACAATTCTAAGAAACCAATAATAACCGGGGTCACCGCGAATGTGTTTTGAAAACCTACCAATCGAATTTGACGAGGACGGCAACGCGCATTTGAAAGAAGGCGTGCCAAACCCATACTCCTACAACACCCAAACACTGGCCGAACGCGAAGAATACCTGAAAGATATTGCCGTCAAAAACGGCCAGCTGAGCGATGTGGATTTTGACCCGGTCACCCGCGTGGCCGGGGCGCTTGCTTTCCACAGCACGGTCAATCTGAAAGAACGCAAGGTTGTTGATACGGCCTCCATGGCAACGCTGTTTCGTGGCTACGAAATCATCCTGCGTGGCCGTGACCCGCGCGATGCGGCTTTCATCAGTTCACGCGCCTGCGGCGTGTGTGGCGGGGTGCATTCCACCGCCTCGGCGCTGGCCATCGAAATGGCGCTGGACATCAAACCACCACCGCTTGGCATTGTGATCCGTAACCTGCTGCTCAGCTGCGAATACCTGTACGACAACCCGCTGCACATTTTCATCCTTGCAGGCCCGGATTTTTCGGAAGTCCTGATCCGTGAAACCAATCCGGAAATCTGGGTCGCCGCCGAACGCGCGCCAACCAAATACAAAGAAACCCACGGCTACAGCAAAATCAGTGAGATCATGACCGATCTCAACCCGCTTACCGGCAAACTCTACCTGGAAGCGCTGGAAATGACCCGGGTTGCGCGCGAAGCTTATGTGTTACTTGGCGGCAAATATCCGCACCCGGAAACCATTATTCCCGGCGGTGTCACCACCACCATCACCACCAATACAATGACAGAATTTTACCTGAAACTGGTGCCGTTCTTTGATTATGCCAAACGCTGCATCGCGATCTGGGACGACATTTACGATTTCATGTACGAAATCAACCCGGCCTATCAGGATCTGGGCCGCCTGCCCGCCACCATGGTGGATTTCGGCCAATGGGACCACGAAGACTATTACGATGCGTCCTACAAAAACTGCAACGAATGGGGCGAAAAGCGTTGGTCAACACCGGGTGCAACGGTTGATGGCAAACTGGTCACCACACGCCTGACCGACCTGAACGTCGGTATTGAGGAATTTGTTGAACATTCTTACTATGAGCCATGGGAAGAATATCCGTTCAAAACTGATCCCAACGGCAACCCGATCAGCCCAAACCACCCGTGGAACAAAACCACCATTCCGCGCCCCGGAAAACAGGATTGGAAGGAACGCTACAGCTGGTCCTGCACCCCAACCTGGGACCGCAAAGTGTTTGAGGCGGGCGCCTATGCGCGGGTCTATATCTCGGCCTTGGCCGAAAAACTGCCCCCCAGCAATTACGTGGCTTCCACCGGCAAAAGCCTGCAAATGGATATCGCCAAGGACGGTTTGCCGGAAATGAATGCCGAATGGCATGTACCCGACATCTGGAATGCTTTTGAACGCAACCGCGCCCGTTGCTATGCCGTTGCATTTAACCTTCAGGTCACCCTTGAAAATTGGGTCAAGGCGCAGGATCTGATCAAACGCGGCGAAACTCAGGTGGCAACACCGTTTGAGATACCGAAAGACGGCCAGCACATTGGTGTTGGTTTCTGGGGCGCCGGTCGCGGTTTTCTGGCCCATTGGGCGGTGATTGAAAAGGGCGTGCTGGCAAATTACCAGATTTCCACACCCTCCACCGTCAACGCCTGTCCACGCACGCCCTGGGGCGAACCCGGCGCCTATGAACAGGCGGTGCTGAACACACCAATCCTTGAGACCAACTTTAAGGATGAAACCGACTTCAAGGGCATCGACATTCTGCGCGCTTTACGCAGTTTTGACCCCTGCATGCCCTGCACCACCCACGTTATGGTCGAAGGCACCGATCGGGTTATCACCCGGGAAGTCACCACCTGCGCCTGTGGTCTGTAGGCGCGTCCGGCTATGGCAACCGTCGCATTAGGTCTTGTCGGTTATTACCAGTTCATTCGTGGCTACCCGCTGGGCCCCGAACTGAAAGACCGGCTGGACACGCTTTCGTGGCCAGAACACGAAGTCGAGATTAAGGAAATGAACTGGGGCCCTGTGGCCATCGTTCAGGATTTCCAGGCAAATCCAACGGTTTACGACCGTATCGTACTGATCTCAGCGGTCCAGCGCGGCGGTAAATCAACCGGCACGGTTACCTGTCGCCAATGGACCGGTGGCACATTGGACGTGCTGGCCATTCAGGACCGGATATTTGAGGCCGTGACCGGTATTATCAGTGTCGACAACCTGCTGGTGATCGGTGAACATTTCGGCATCTGGCCCAAGGAACTGATCGTGATTGAGGTTGAATTGCCCGACGAAAGTGTCGGCAATCTGGTGCTGGGCGAATTGCATCACGATCAGGAAACTGGCGAAACCACGATCATCGGTGACAATCCAATGGCCGAAAAAGACCTGAAAATCGTGCAGGAAATTGTGGCACTGACAGAAATGGCGGTGCGCGGCGGGCTTGCCGGATTGCCCAAAGTCGTACCACTTTCGGTAAAAGACCTTAATCCGCTGGCCGATGTGTGCCATAATCAACTGATCGACGACATTCGCCTGTCGACGCCGATAAACTAACAATATGGAGCGCCGCGCATGAGCAGCGACGGATCATTACAAAGCGGTGCTGAAGCAACCTCCGAAAGCTCGGCACTGGATCGCCTTGTCAATCGCGAAGAGGTGCTGTCGATTTGCTTCTGGTTTCAGGGCGAAGGCTTTGGCGATGTTTACCGCGCCAGCGAAATGGAAACGTTTCTGAATTGTAACGCGAAATCAATATCTGCCGCCTTGTTGGAATTGGTCTCCGAGGGCCATCTGGAAGAAGTTACAGGGCAACCGCAGGCCTACCAGTTTACCGCAGCGGGCAAAAAACAGGGCGGGCGTTTGTTTGGCGATGCTTTTTCCGATTTGACCCGGCAGGGGCATGGTGAATGCGCCGACGGCTGTTGTGATGGCGATGACCATTCCAATTGCGGCGATAGCTGCACGCTGCACTGATAGATGTATAAATCCACGCAAGCTTTTGTAATCCATGACTGAATCCAAGTCACCCGAATCCGACCCCTTACAAGAATCCCCGCAGGAATTGGTCGGCTTCATGTCCAATGACGAATGGCAGGAATTGTTGTCTGACGTCAACGGGTTGATCCAGGACATGGAAGAACTGGCATTTCCGCAAGTCAAGGAACAGGTTTTTCTGTTGTTGGCGGGCATTGATACCATCCACCGCGAAGCGTTGCGGCGACTGGTACGGATGTTCAAGGAAAACGTCATGGAACAGGTGGTGACAGACCCGGCGATCCACACCTTGATGGAACTTTATGATCTGTTGCCAGCAAACGTGGACCGCGCTGAACCCAGTGAGTTCAAGTTTGAATTTGGCGGCGGTGGCGCCAAGCCCGCCCCTGCCCCAACGCGTGGCCCGGTGGCCTTTCCCCATTGGGTGCCGGCCCTCAAATCCGCCGATGATCTGGCCGAGGGCCACGCCATCGAATGTCACGTGGATGGTCGCATCCTGTTGCTGGTACATATGGACGGCAAATTATTCGCCTTTGATTCGGCCTGCGTGCGCGACGGCGCCTCGCTAAAAGACGCCAGCCTCAGCAAATACACCCTGACCTGTCCGCACCATAGCGGCTGCCATTATGATATCCGCCACGGTGGCCAAATCGGTGGCACCAAAGCGATTGAATGCTACAGCGTTAAACGCGATGATGCCGGCCGCCTGATGGTCGGCATAGACATGGAATTCAAGCCCGAGCTACCGGCATTCTAACGGTGACAGACACCAACAAAAAGAAAATCCTGATCGCCGGGGTTGGCAACGTTCTGTTGGGCGATGACGGTTTTGGCGTGGAAGTCGCCAATCGCCTGATGGCGCATGCCGATGTGCCGGAATGGGCGAATGTCATTGAAACCGGCATCGGCGGCATGAGCCTGATCCAGGAACTGATGTATGGCTATGAGGCGCTGATTATCATCGACGCCTATGCGCGGGGCGGTCAGCCGGGTGACCTGTACTTGCTGGAACCGGTCCTGCCCGACCTGTCCGATCTTGCGCCCTCCCAACTGCGCGACTATTTCGCCGACACCCATTATGCCACGCCGATACGCGCCCTCAGCCTTCTGGCCCAGGTCGCCGAGCCACCGAAAACCCTGCGAATACTGGGCTGCGAACCGGTCGAGCTGGACGACATGAAAATCGGGCTTAGCCCCGAGGTGGAAACCGCCGTCGCCAAGGCCGTGACCATGGTGATCGAGCTGCTGGCACATTACACCGAACAGGGGCTTGGCCATATCGCAGCGCAGGACATCACCCGGGAACAACAGCAATGGAGCCCCAGTGTGGGGCGGAAATGACATCCGCAAATCAATCCATAAGCGCCATAACCTTGGAAATCCGCGTGCGCGGAACCGTGCAGGGCGTCGGTTTTCGCCCGATGGTGTGGCGTCTAGCCGCCGAATACGGGTTGGTGGGGACGGTTCGAAACGATAATTCTGGCGTGCTCATTCACGCCTCTGCGACGCCATCGCAGCTGTCAGAATTTATCTCGGCCATTCGCGCCAATGCACCGCCATTGTCACGCATCGACGCTATCAAAAGCCAAACAATCACGGCCCCCGAAATTGCCGATGATTTTCGCATCATCCACAGCACAGGCGGGACTACCCAAACCCAGGTTACACCGGACGCGGCGACCTGCGATGCTTGCCTGTCCGATATCGCCGACCCGGCCAATCGCCGCCATGGCTACGCTTTTGCCAATTGCACCCATTGCGGCCCCCGGTTTTCCATCGTCAACTCGGTTCCCTATGACCGCGCCAGCACAACCATGGCCGATTTTCCGATGTGTCGGGCTTGCAAACAGGAATATGAAAACCCAAACGACCGCCGGTTTCATGCACAGCCCATTGCCTGCCCGAATTGTGGCCCGAAGGTTTGGTTGGATGACCTATCTGATTCAGTTAAACCGTGTATTGCCAGCGATTTACCAGACATATTGAATGCGACTTCCAAACGACTAAAAGGCGGTAAAATCGTCGCGATCCGCGGCTTGGGTGGCTTTCATTTGGCATGTGACGCGACAAACAGCCAGGTCGTGGAACGCCTGCGCAGCCTAAAACTCAGATACGCTAAACCGTTCGCACTGATGGCGCGCGATGCGGCCGTTGTTCAACGCTATTGCCAGCTGAATGATGCCGAACTGACCGCCCTGCAAAGTCCGGCGGCGCCGATCATAGTGCTTGAAACCCGAAGTCGCGAAACCCTGCCGGCAGCAATCGCGCCGGGCATTAAATCGCTGGGTTTCATGTTACCCTACACACCCCTGCATCACCTGCTGATGCAGAATTTCGACACGCCCTTGGTGATGACCAGTGGCAACATGTCGGATGAACCGCAGGTGACGACAAACAGCGACGCCAGAACCCGGCTTTTATCCATCGCCGATTTCGCCCTGCTGCATGACCGCGATATCGCCAACAGGATCGACGACTCGGTGGTTCGCTTTCTGGGCGGCAAGATCAGCGTTCTGCGGCGTGCGCGCGGCTATGCGCCAGCCTCAATTCCCCTGCCCCACGGGTTTGCGGCAGCCCCCGATATTCTGGCCTATGGCGGTGAGCTGAAATCAACGTTTTGCCTTGTGAAAAACGGCGCTGCGATCCTGTCCCAGCACCAGGGCGATCTGGAAAATGTCGCTACACTGGACGATTTTCAAAAGAACCTGTCGCTTTACCAAGCGCTTTATGACCATGAACCGGTATTGCTGGCCTGCGATATTCATCCGGAATACCTGTCGACCAAACTGGCCACGGATATCAGCGAAACCGACGCAATACCGGTCGAACACATCCAGCACCACCACGCCCATGTCGCCAGTTGTATGGCTGAAAATGGCGTGGCGCTGTCGGACGCGCCGGTGCTTGGCATCGCCCTTGACGGGCTGGGCATGGGTGAAGATGGCGCGCTTTGGGGCGGTGAATTTCTGCTGGCTGACTATCGCCGGTTCAGGCGTCTGGCGACGTTTAAACCGGTGCCGATGCCCGGCGGGGCGCAGGCCATTCGCGAACCCTGGCGCAATACCTATGC
>CAZETX010000014.1:0-37652 GCA_964514925.1 uncultured Marinosulfonomonas sp. | reverse complement strand
TGCCGATGCCCGGCGGGGCGCAGGCCATTCGCGAACCCTGGCGCAATACCTATGCGCATCTGGTGTCGGCAATCGGTTGGTCGGAATTTGCCGAAAAATACAACCATCTGGAGCTTTTCGATTTTCTGGACGCCCAGCCGCTTGCAACATTGGACCAAATGCAGGCCAAAGGCATCAATTCCCCGCAGGCGAGTTCCTGTGGTCGGTTATTTGATGCGGTTGCCGCGGCTGTCGGAATTTGCCGCGAGCAGGCAGTATATGAGGCACAAGGCGCAATTGAACTAGAGGCCACGGCTGACACCACACCCGAACAATACGCGGGCTATCCCTTTGATATCATCCAACCCGATAGCAACCAACCTGCCATCATAGACCCGGGGCCGATGTGGCGCGCGCTGCTGGATGATTTGGATTGTCTGACGCCAGTTAGCGCAATTTCAGCGCAATTTCACAACGGTCTGGCACAGGCAATCACTGACTTGGCGCGGCATTTGGTGGCTGATCGGGCCAAAAATGGTGCCCGCATCGACACCGTCGCCCTGACCGGGGGCTGTTTTCAGAATAAATCGCTATTGGAAAATGTGACCGCGCGACTGACACAAAGTGACCTAAGCGTTATCACCCACAGCCAGGTACCGGCCAATGATGGCGGTTTGTCTCTGGGACAGGCGGCTATTGCGGCAGCGCGCCATATACACGACACTGGGCAACAAGGGAGAAACTAGCATGTGTTTGGGAATACCCGCGCAAGTCGTCGAAATAACCGACCGCACCCGCAAACTGGCCATGGTGGACGTGTCCGGTGTGAAACGCGAAGTCAACATCACCTGCATCGCCGGGGATGATGCAGCCATGGATGCCTGCGTCGGCGAATGGGTACTGATCCATGTCGGATTTGCCATGAGCATCATAGATGCCGCAGAGGCAGCAGCAACGCTGAAGGTCCTGAAAGAAATGGGTGAAATTCAGGAAGAGCTGGCGGCAATTCAGGCCTCGGGCCAAGTATAATTTGCGGGGGGCAAATGTCAGATAACAAATCCAAGCTTGAGGGGCTGTACCCGTTTTTGCACGGTAAGAAACAGGACCCCGTTGCGCTGAACAAAGCCCTGATTGAATCGGTCACCCAAAAAGCCGAGGATCACCAAAAACTCATCACCCGGTTTTTCGCCGCAAACGCGCAGGCGGTGGTCGATACTGCAGCTGCCATCGCTGATGTCTATCGCAGCAATGGCAGGCTGTTCACCATGGGCAATGGCGGGTCAAGTTGCGACGCCGCACATTTGGCGGTCGAATTTCTGCACCCGGTAACGGCGGGCCGTCCGGCACTGACGGCGATTGATCTGACATGCGATACAACAATGCTGACAGCGGTGGCCAACGACGTGGGCTTTGAAAACATATTCGTCCGCCAGATTATCGCCCAGGCGCGCCCCGGTGACGGGCTGGTCGGGCTGTCCACAAGCGGTAATTCCGATAACCTTATCAAAGGCTTCCGCAAAGCCCGCGAATTGGGCGTCACCACTATCGGACTTGCCGGGATGAACGGCGGCGAAATGGCGAAGGCCGGGCTTGACCATTGCCTTGTTGTCGATACCGACAGCATCCACCGCGTCCAGGAGGTCCATGTCGTGATCTACCACATCCTCTGGGATTTAGTGCACACACTTCTGGCTGATGATCGTGGTGACCTGAACACAACAGTCACAGCATGACGGGGCAACGCTTATGAAATATGTCGATGAATTCCGCGATCCGGAAAAGGCCGGTTTCCTGCTAAAGGAAATCCGCGCATTGGTGCCGGAAATTCGCGCCAAACTGGACCGCCCGATCTACATCATGGAAGTCTGCGGCGGCCACACCCATTCAATTTTCCGCTTTGGCATCGAAACCATGCTGCCAGATGAGATTGAGCTGATCCACGGCCCGGGCTGCCCAGTCTGCGTGCTGCCCATGGGGCGCGTCGATGATTGCGTCGCACTGGCGGAAACGCCCGGCGTGATATTCACCACGTTTGGCGACGCCATGCGGGTACCCGGTTCAAAGAAAAGCCTGCTGCAGGCCAAGGCGGATGGCGCCGATGTGCGCATGGTCTATTCGCCGCTGGACGCGCTGGCACTGGCCCGCGACAACCCTGACAAACAGGTCGTATTTTTCGCACTTGGGTTTGAAACCACCATGCCCAGCACGGCAATGACGGTTTTGCAGGCCAAGGCTGACGGCATCAAAAATTTCTCGCTGTTTTGCAATCACATCACCATTATCCCGACCGTCAAGGCGATACTGGATTCCCCCGATTTGCAGATTGACGGCTTCCTTGGCCCCGGCCATGTCAGCATGGTGATCGGCATTTCCCCCTATGATTTCATTGCCCAACATTACAATCGCCCGGTCGTAGTGGCCGGGTTTGAACCATTGGATATTCTGCATTCGATCTGGCTGGTGATCAAACAGATCGCCGAAGGCCGCGCCGAAATTGAAAACCAGTATAACCGCATCGTACCCGACGACGGCAATGACGCCGCCCTTAATGCAGTCGCCGAAGTCTTTGAATTGCGTGAGTTTTTTGAATGGCGCGGCCTTGGCTCCATTGACCATTCAGGGGTTCGTATCCGCAAAGAATACGCCGCCTTTGACGCCGAGAGCAGGTTCTCTGTCCCCGCCATCAAAATCGCCGATCCAAAGGCCTGCCAATGTGGCGAAGTTCTGAAAGGTGTGATCAAACCCTGGGATTGCAAAGTATTCGGCAAATCCTGCACCCCGGAAATGCCGCTCGGGGCACTGATGGTGTCTTCCGAAGGCGCCTGCGCCGCCTATTATCAATACGGCGACCTTGAAAAACTGCGTGAGAAATCCCGGGCATGAGCACCTCAAAGCCGCCCGGCCAGGCCCCGTCAAACCGCCGGCGTCTGGGTAAAGTCAATCTGAAACAGGTTACGCTGGCCCATGGCGGCGGCGGCAAAGCCATGCGCGATCTGATTGATGATGTTTTTATCAGCGCATTTGACAATCCCACGCTCGCGCCGCTGGAAGATCAGGCACGGTTTGATCTGGCCGGGCTTGCCAAGGGCGGTGATCGTCTGGCCTTCACCACCGATTCCTATGTGGTCCATCCGCTTGAGTTTCCCGGCGGCGATATCGGCAAGCTGGCGGTCTGCGGCACGGTGAACGATCTGGCGGTTGGCGGTGCCAGGCCGCTATATCTGTCCTGCAGCGTGATCATCGAAGAAGGCATTGAAGTGGATTTATTGCGCAAGATTGCGCGTTCAATGGCGGATGCAGCCAAGCAGGCAGGCGTGCAAATTGTAACCGGCGATACCAAGGTCGTCGACCGGGGCGCCTGTGATCGGCTGTTCATCAACACTTCCGGCATTGGCGTAATCCCCAAGGGTGTCGTGTTGGGTGCGGATCAGGCCAGCCCCGGTGACGTTATTCTGGTCAATGGCTTGCTTGGCGATCACGGTGCGGCAATCCTGAATGCCCGGGGCGACATGGCGTTGTCGACACCGATCCAAAGCGACTGCGCTTCACTGTACGATTTAATTTCTGCAATTCTGATGGCTGCCCCGGATGTGCGGTTTTTTCGCGACGCCACCCGTGGTGGTTTGGCGACCGTGCTGAATGAAATTGCACTGGCCTCAAATGTCGGCATCGAGATTGTTGAAAAACAAACACCCATTCGAAATGAAGTTCGCGGGTTTTGCGAAATCCTGGGACTGGACCCGCTTTATCTGGCCAACGAAGGAAAATTCGTCTGCGTTGCGCCGGACCATCAGGCCGAGACTGTACTGAAAACGATGCGTAACCATGAGCTTGGGCTGAACGCGGCCCGGATCGGTCATATCACCGAAAACCGCCCCGGACGGGTGGTTATGCAGACGGTTTTTGGCGGGCACCGCATTGTCGATATGCTGGTAGGGGAACAATTGCCAAGAATATGCTGACCTTCGTTGGTGCGGTTCCGGTGTTTTTCTGGCCGCCTGTACATTTGCGTCACCAAGTCCCCCTGACCTTGGGCAAGACGGCCCACAACCACCACTGATAGCTATATCTTTGGCATGTGAATTCCAGAACGGTCATCGGGTAAGCAAAGGGCAAGCATTGTCGTAAGAACCGGGATAGATCATACCGGTGAACAAATGAACGCCCTTCAGCGTATTTTCAACAGTCAGCGAAATATACCGGCTATCTATTTACAGTGCAGAAGTTTCACCAAACATCACCGTGCAATGTGTTAATCAATCGGGCGTAGGGTCACTCCCCACCGTCGGGGTCAAATTTCAAAAATCCCCCTGATTTGACTAATCCCCCTTGCGCGATCCAGTGCACGTGGGCAAAACACCGGCTATGGGCAATCCTATTCTCACCATTGATCTGACAGCCATTGCGCAAAACTGGCAGGGGTTGAACAGTTTGTCTGGCAAGGCTGTTCAAACCAGTGCTGTAGTCAAAGCCAATGCCTATGGTCTGGGATTAGTACCGGTGGCAGAGGCACTGATTACCGCCGGTGTGCAGCATTTTTTTGTAGCAACAACCACTGAAGGTGTTCAGCTTCGCAAAATCATCGGCCCAGAACCGGTAATTCAAGTCTTTAGCGGCCATGGCCCCGGTGGCACCACCGAAATTCAGGCCGCCAATCTGGTGCCAGTGCTGAATTCCCCGGAACAGTTTCGCCTGCACCAGACCTCGCTGCCCAACCACGCCTTTGGCATTCAACTGGACACCGGCATGTCGCGGCTGGGTTTTCAACCTGATGCCTGGTCCGAACATCGCAATGCCATTCTGGCCGCTCACCCGGTTCTGCTGATGTCCCACCTTGCCTGCGCCGATACACCCGATCACCCGATGAACCGCCGGCAATTGGCCCGGTTTCACCGCCTGACCGACGGGCTGAACATCCCGCGTTCCCTTGCCGCGACCGGTGGTATATTGCTGGGGCCGGACTATCATTTTGACCTGACCCGCCCCGGTATCGGCCTTTACGGTTGCCTGCCATATGACGCGGCACAGCCAGTTCTGAACCTCAGCCTGCCGGTCATACAAATTCGCCACCTCACCCCCGGCGACACGGTTGGCTATGCCAACAGCTGGACTGCCACAGAAAAAACCCGCATTGCCACCCTTGCCGCAGGCTACGCCGACGGGTTGCCCCGCTCACTGTCAAACAAAGGCAATGTATACCATGGCCCCACACCCTGCCCGCTCATTGGCCGTGTATCCATGGACATGATCACCGTTGATATCAGCCACCTGCCGGGCATTCCGGACAGCCTGAATATCATCTGCGAACATCAGTCCGCGGACAGATTGGCAACAGATGCCGATACCATCGGCTATGAAATCCTGACCTCCCTTGGCGCGCGCTATGAACGTCGCTACAAGGGCGCGCAATGATACTGCTTTCCCCCCTTGCCGCCATCGGGCGCACCGTTCTGTCCTTGCTGGGGGCCATCGGCCGGATCGCCATTTTTGCCGTGCAAACCCTGTTGCAAGCTCTGACACCGCCGTTTTATTTCAAAGAATTTGCCCACGCCCTTGTCACCATCGGTTATTTCAGCCTGCCGGTGGTCGGCCTGACCGCCCTGTTCACCGGTGGCGCGCTGGCTTTGCAGATATACGCAGGCGGGTCGCGCTTTTCAGCCGAGGCCGTGGTGCCGCAAATCGTCGCCATCGGCATCGTGCGTGAACTTGGCCCGGTACTGGTTGGCCTGATGATCGCCGCACGTGTCACTTCGTCAATCGCCGCCGAAATTGCGACAATGAAAGTCACCGAACAGATCGACGCGCTGGTCACCCTGTCCACCAACCCGGCGAAATACCTGACCGTGCCCCGGGTGCTTGCCGCAACCCTCGTGGTGCCGCTGCTGGTGGGCATCGGCGATATCATCGGCATTGCAGGCGGCTTTCTGGTGGGCACTGAACAACTGGGGTTCAACCGAGCCACTTACCTTAATAACACCGTCGAATTCCTTGAAATTGCAGACATAACCTCCAGCCTGATCAAAGGCGCGGTTTTTGGTTTTATCGCTGCCCTGATGGGCTGCTTTTACGGCATGAATTCCGGGCGCGGCGCTCAGGGTGTTGGGCGCGCTACAAAGTCATCGGTGGAAGCCGCGGCCATTCTGATCCTCGCGGCAAACTTCCTGCTCACCTCAATCTTCTTCAGCGCATGATAGAGCTTCAGAACCTCCATAAATCCTTTGGTTCCAAACAGGTTCTGGCCGGGGTAAACCTGACCATCCCCAAAGGCGAAAGCATGGTCATCATCGGCGGCTCTGGAACCGGAAAATCGGTTCTTCTCAAATGCATACTGGGCCTTATTAAACCAACCTCCGGCACCATACTGCTGCAGGGGCAGGATGTTGCAACAGCCGAACGCGACGCCTTCCTTGCGCGGTTTGGCATGCTGTTTCAGGGTGGGGCGCTGTTTGACAGCCTCAGCGTCTGGCAAAACGTGTCTTTCCGGCTGCAGCGGGGCGCCCTTAAGCGCCCAAAAGACGAAGCCCGCGATATCGCCATCGAAAAACTGCGCCGGGTGGGGCTGAAACCCGATGTGGCTGATCTGTTCCCCGGCGAACTTTCCGGCGGCATGCAAAAACGCGTGGGCCTGGCCCGCGCCATCGCCGCAGAACCAGAGATCATCTTTTTTGATGAACCCACCACCGGGCTTGACCCGATCATGGCCGGGGTGATCAACGAACTGATCCGTGAGATTGTCAGCGAAATGGGCGCCACAGCCATGACAATCACCCATGATATGACCTCGGTGCGCGCCATTGCAGATCACGTGGCCATGCTGCATGACGGTGTTATCAAATGGACCGGTCCGGTTGCCGAGATGGATAACAGCGGTGACCCCCACCTTGATCAGTTTATCCATGGCCGGGCTGACGGCCCAATAGAATCAGTGCGCTAAACCGCTGGTTTGCCAGGTACTGTCTGACCTATCGCTTTGACTATCCCCACCAGAAACACCAAAATGCGGCGTGATGAGGGAATTGTTTTAATGCAAACAGCACTGCAACCTGCTTTGGCGATTGCGCTTTTATTGGCGTTGGTATGGTTCCCGGCTCAGTTGATTGTGACAGTCTGGCCCCGCCAGCGCCGGACACAAACACCCTATCGTTTATCAATATACCGCGCGATGATGGCCCTTGGGTGGGCGGCTTTGGCATTTAACCTCATGGTATCGTACCAGATTTTTAGCGGTCAGATCGCGATTAGCTTTACGCAGGGTTGGGCATTGCCCGCAGCACTGCTGGTGGTCTGGACAACATTCTGGTCAAGGTTTGCCGTCATTCTGATGGGAAAAAAGCGGCGCATCAACCAAGCCTAAGGCGACGTTAAGCACCCTTGGATCAAACCTGCGGCTCCTGTATCTCAACCCGATGATTCTACGTTACGCCAATCTGGCTCTCCTGATCCTGTTCCCCATCGCCTGGTTTTCACCCTTGTTGCGCGCTGGCTTGCTACCGCTGTTCGGGCTAACAGAAATTACCGTTATGTCCGGGTTGTCGGCCATTTGGGAAACCGATCCACCCTTTGCATTATTGGTCACGTTTTTCGCAATATTTGCGCCTTACATCAAAACCCTCGGTATTGCGCTGATGCATTTCGGCCTGATGCGCCACAAAGCGCTGCCGTTTTTCAATTTTCTGGGCAAACTGGCCATGGCCGACATTTTCATGCTGGCGCTTTATGTCGTTGTAATCAAAGGCATTGGCATCGGCCGGGTCGAAACCGCATGGGGTCTGTATCTTTTCACCGGCTGCATCCTTGCCTCGCTTGCGGTTTCCTATGGCACTGCAAAACGCTAAACCGGTTGGCCTTGGCCAACAGCTTGGATAAACAACCCCCATGGCCAAAGAACAAACCTTCACCTGCACCGGTTGTGGTGCCAGCCATTCCAAATGGTCCGGGCGCTGTGAAACCTGCGGCGACTGGAATTCCATTATTGAAGCAACACCGCTTTCAAAAGGCCCTGCCGCGAAATCCTTGGGCGCCAAACGTGGTGCCAAGGTCATGCTCAGTGATCTTTCCGGTACCGAAACTCCCCCCCCCCGCACCGGTTCAGGCATCAAAGAACTGGACCGCGTCCTTGGCGGCGGGCTGGTGCCGGCATCCGCCATTTTAGTGGGTGGTGATCCGGGTATCGGTAAATCAACGCTGCTGCTGCAGGCAGCGGCAAGTTTCGCCAATGTCGGGTTAAAGGCGCTTTATGTCACCGGGGAAGAAAGCATCGCCCAGGTTCAGATGCGGGCCCGGCGCCTTGGGCTGACGGATGCGCCGGTTAAACTGGCGGCAGAAACCAACCTGCGTGATATCCTGACCACGCTGGACGGCGAAAAACCCGACATCGCCATTATTGACTCGATCCAAACCATGTGGGCTGACAATGTTCCCAGCGCTCCGGGATCGGTTTCACAGGTGCGCTCTGCCGCCCATGAACTGACCAGCTATGCCAAACGCCATGGCATGGCAGTGGTGTTGGTGGGTCATGTCACCAAAGATGGTCAGATTGCCGGACCGCGGGTGATCGAACATATGGTCGATACCGTGCTTTATTTTGAAGGCGAACGCGGCCACCAGTTCCGCATCCTGCGGGCGGTCAAAAACCGCTTCGGCCCGGCCGATGAAATTGGCGTCTTTGAAATGACCGGCAATGGTCTGGCCGAAGTATCAAACCCCTCGGCCCTGTTCCTGTCTGAGCGCGACACCCCCAGCCCCGGCTCGGTGGTTTTTGCCGGGATCGAAGGCACACGGCCGGTTCTGGTTGAGTTTCAGGCGCTTGTTGCCCCCACGCCCCACAGCCAGCCAAGGCGCACCGTTGTCGGCTGGGATGGTGGACGGCTGGCGATGATCCTGGCGGTGCTGGAAAGCCGCTGCGGCATCCCGTTTTCCGGCCTTGATGTTTACCTGAATGTCGCCGGCGGGCTGAAGGTCAGCGAACCGGCCGCCGATCTGGCTGTTGCGGCTGCGCTACTTTCCGCCAGAGAAGACACAGCAATCCCCACGGACACTGTGGTTTTCGGTGAAATTAGCCTATCAGGGGCATTGCGACCTGTCGGGCAGACAGAAAATCGCCTTAAAGAAGCCCGAAAACTCGGGTTTTCTCAGGCTATTGCCCCGACAAGAAGTAAAATTGGCTCGGATGATGGTCCGGGGGTAAGGCAAATGCCAGACCTGACGAGCTTTGTAGGTGAGATTTTCGGCGCGGGATAACACGCGCGAGCAGGAGAGAGACAATGGAAGGTTTTACAATCGTTGACGGGGGCGTGGCGCTGGTCATCGTCGTGTCGGCAATACTGGCGTATTCACGGGGCTTCGTGCGCGAAGGCCTGTCCATCGCCGGTTGGGTGGCGGCCGCGGTTGCGGCATTCTTTCTGGCCCCCAAAGCCCAGCCCCTGATCGATGAAATCCCCATCGTCAAAGATTTCCTGAAAGGCAGCTGCGAACTTAGCATCATCGCCGCCTTTGCTGCGGTCTTTGCCATTTCGCTGGTGATCGTTTCAATTTTCACACCGTTGTTTTCCTCAGCCGTACAGCGCAGCGCCCTTGGCGGGCTGGATCAGGGCCTTGGCTTTTTATTCGGCGTCATGCGTGGATTGCTTTTGGTGGCCATCGCATTGGTGGTCTATGATCGCGTACTTAGCGAACCATTGGCCATGGTGGATGACAGCCGCACCAATAAGATATTTGCCAAAGCTCAGACATCGCTGAACGATTCCATTCCCGAAAACGCTCCGGGCTGGATCGTGGCACGCTATGAAGAGCTGGTGGGCACATGTGGCGCGGCATCTGAAACGGTTCAATAGTACCAACCGCTGCGAAAAAGTCAGCCGGGCAAACTGCCCGGCGAAACAACCCTCGCACATATGTGATTGTCTGAATGGAATTGTGATTCCCGGAGTCTGGCGTTTGCCTGTAACGTTGCGGCGAACCATATCCGGAGACACACCATGACCCCCAAGGCAATAATAACCACCACAATCGCGCTAACGGCCTTTCTAAGCGGGCAGGCAATCGCTGACTCCCACGGCAATGACCTTGTGCATGCCCGAAAGTTCAAAGGTGAAACCTACACCATGAACCAATCCCACATGTCGCTTTATACCTATGATCGCGATCAGGCCGGTGTTTCAAATTGCTACGATGATTGCGCTGCAAACTGGCCACCTGCCCTGCTGCAAGCCGGTGCAGAGCTTGGGGAAAATTACACACTGATCCCGCGCAGCGATGGCACCATGCAGATCGCCTATAAAAATAAACCGCTCTACCTCTGGTCCAATGACAGGAACATTGGCGATATGGGGGGCGATGGAATAGGTGGCGTCTGGCGTCTTTCACGACCCTAAACTGAAACACCAAACCTTTTTGCAATTTTCACCCCTGAATGATGACACCCGACGCGCAACCCGCTAAGACGGGGTTGACCACTGCCATGGGATTCGGAGCGACAAGCTGCAATGCGTGAAATGCCCCTCAGCCACCCCTTTGATGATGATAAACTAAAAGAAGAATGCGGCGTGTTTGGCGTGATCGGCATGGCCGAGGCGGCAAATTTTGTCGCCCTCGGCTTGCACGCCCTGCAACATCGCGGTCAGGAAGCAGGCGGCATCGTCGCCCATGATTTTGGCCCCGGCTTCACCTCAGCGCGCCGCTTTGGCTACGTGCGGGACAATTTCACCAAGGCTAGCCTGATGGAAACCCTTCCGGGCCCGATATCTATTGGCCATGTGCGTTATTCCACCGCTGGCTCCAAAGGGGCCACGCAAATCCGCGATGTGCAGCCGTTCTTTGGTGAATTTTCCATGGGCGGCGCTGCCATTGCCCATAATGGCAATATCACCAACGCCATTGCCCTGCGCCGCGAACTGATTGACCGCGGCTCAATCTTCCAAAGCTCCTCCGACAGCGAATGCATCATCCACCTGATGGCACGTTCCCTGCAGCAAAACATACCGGACCGGATGAAAGACGCCCTGCGCCGTGTTGAAGGCGCGTTTTCCATCGTTGCCATGACCCGCACCAAACTGATCGGTGTGCGCGACCGGCTTGGGGTGCGCCCACTTGTGCTGGGTCAGCTCGGCGACGGCTGGGTGCTGTCCTCGGAAACCTGCGCGTTGGACATCATCGGTGCCGAATTCATCCGCGAAATAGCGCCGGGTGAAATGGTGGTGATCACCGAAAATGGCGTCGAAAGCAGCCAACCGTTTGAAAATGTCGGTTCACGTTTCTGCATCTTTGAACATGTCTATTTTTCCCGCCCTGACAGTATCCTTGGCGGCCAGTCGGTTTATGAAACCCGCCGCCAGATCGGCGTGGAACTGGCCCGCGAAGCCCCGGTTGAGGCTGATCTTGTCTGCCCGGTTCCCGACAGCGGCACACCGGCCGCCATTGGCTATAGCCACGAAAGCGGCATCCCCTATGCCATGGGCATTATCCGCAACCAGTATGTGGGCCGCACGTTTATTGAACCAACCGAACAGATCCGCTCACTGGGCGTGCGCCTGAAACTCAACGTCAACCGGGCGCTGATCAAAGGCAAACGCGTGGTACTGGTGGATGACAGTATCGTGCGCGGCACCACCACCACCAAGATCAAACAGATGATCCTGGATGCCGGTGCCACCTCGGTACATTTTCGCATCGCCTCCCCCCCCACTGCCTGGCCTTGTTTTTATGGCGTTGACACCCCCAAACGCGAAAACCTGCTGGCGGCGAAGATGTCAGAGGATGAAATGTGCGAACATCTGGGCGTCGACAGTCTGAAATTTATATCGCTTGATGGATTGTACCGCGCTGCCGGGCAGGCACAGGGCCGCAACAACGCCAAACCGCAATATTGTGACGCCTGTTTTTCCGGGCAATACCCGGTTGCCCCTGCCGACATGCTGGAAAATGGGTTTGAGATTAAAACCGCCGCCGAATGAGCCCGCCCAGTGATCCACCTGTGGACATGTTGTCTGCTCTGAACAGCTATCCCGCCCCGGCCCGACTTAAACTGTTACAAATTCGACATCTGATTTTGCAAACGGCTGCTGAAAACCCCGGTATCGGCAGCTTGACCGAAACCCTGAAATGGGGGGAACCTGCATTTCTAACCGAACAAACAAAATCCGGTTCAACCATAAGAATGGCATGGAAACCGGCCCTGCCCAATCAGGTCGGCCTGTATTTCAACTGCCAGACAACCTTGGTTGAGACGATGCGCCACATCTACCCTGATAGTTTTACCTATCAAAAAAACCGCGCTGTGCTTATGCCGTTTGCGAAACCGCTCCCTGAAACCGAAATCCGCCACATCTGCGAAATGGCGATGACCTATCATTTAAACTCTGGCAAATCGAAATGAACAAAACAGCGGAAAAAATCGCCCTGATCACCGGGGCCTCCCGTGGCTTAGGGGCGGCGATCGCCGAATTGCTTGCCGCCGATCACCATATCGTTGCGGTTGCAAAAACCACCGGCGCGCTTGAGGATCTGGATGACCGCATTCAGGCCGCTGGTGGACAGGCCACGCTGGCGCCGATGGACATCACCAAACCGGATGCCATGGCGCAGCTTTGCCGCTCCATCTACGACCGCTGGGGTAAACTTGATATCTGGGCTCATACCGCCATCCACGCCGCCCCCCTGGGTCCGGCTCCGCATCTGGATGCACGGGATATGGAAAAATCCGTTGCCCTCAATATTACCGCCACCGCGAACCTGATCACCATGGTCGACCCCTTGCTCAACCTTTCTGAAACCGGACAGGCAATCTTTTTTGATGACCCCCGCGCCGGGCAGAAATTCTTTGGCAGCTACGGGGCCACCAAGGCGGCCCAAATCGCCTTGGCAAAATCCTGGGCAAACGAAACGGTGACGACCGGTCCAATGGTTCACATCCTGACCCCGGACCCGATGCCCACCGCCACCCGCGCCAGATTTTTCCCCGGCGAAGACCGGACCAAACTGAATAGCCCAATTTCACAGGCTAAACGGCTTTTGGCTGAAATTTGATGGTTACAAAGTTTAAACACCCCCCAAAAAACTTGTTACAAAGCTTAAACATTTCGCCGGTTTTGGGCTTTTAACACCAATTCACCGCACCACCCTTGCCGCCCAAGTCAAGCTCGCATATTCAGGATCAAAGGCAGGCGAACATGCGAATATTAATCACCAATGATGACGGGATAAATGCCCCGGGGCTTCAGGTCCTGGATAAGATTGCGCGTGATCTTGCTGGCCCCAAAGGCGAGGTCTGGACAGTTGCCCCAGCGTTTGAGCAATCAGGCGTAGGCCATTGTATTAGCTACACAAAACCGATGATGATCGCGCAGTTGGGTGAACGTCGCTTCGCCGCCGAAGGTTCCCCGGCAGACTGTGTACTGGCCGGACTTTGTGACATTCTTCCTGAACGACCCGATTTGGTACTTTCCGGCATCAACAGGGGTAACAACGCCGCTGAAAACACGCTATATTCCGGCACCATCGGCGCCGCAATGGAGGCAGCATTACAGGGTCTACCGGCCATCGCGATGTCACAATTTTTTGGTCCGGGAAACGCAGATTTGGATGATCCGTTTGAAGCAGCACGCGAAACCGGAACAGATATGGTCCGACATCTGGTTGATAATGCGATTTGGGATAAATCCGATTACCGCTTGTTTTATAACGTAAATTTCCCTCCGATTCCCGGTAGAATGGTTAAGGGGCACAGGGTTGTGGCCCAAGGTTTTCGTCGTGAAACATTTTTTGGGGTTGAACCACGCCATGCCCCGTCAGGTCGAAAATACCTCTGGATCAAGGGCGGCCCACAGCATCTTCCGACCGGCCCTGATACCGATGTAACAGCCAACCTGGACGGCTATACATCCATCACCCCCATGCGTTGCGATCTGACTGCACATGGTGTTCTAAGCAAGCTGAAAGGCAAGCTTGAATGACCGACCTGATTGCTGAACGAAAAATGCAATTCCTGTTCGCGCTCCGATCCAAAGGGGTGCGTGATACCCGTGTGCTCGAGGCCATGGAAAAAGTTGATCGCGGCCCGTTTATCCGCGGCTTGTTTTCAGAACGCGCCTATGAAGATATGCCGCTTCCGATAGCTTGCGGGCAGACCATCAGCCAGCCTTCAATCGTTGGTTTGATGACCCAAGCCCTGGACCCACAGCCACGAAATAAGGTTCTGGAAGTAGGCACAGGTTCCGGTTATCAAGCCGCGATCCTTAGCCAATTGGTTCGCAGAGTTTACACGGTTGACCGCCACCGTCGCCTGGTAACAGAGGCTAAGGCCTTGTTTGAACAGGAAAATTTAAACAATATCACCGCTTTTACTGCTGATGGCAGCCACGGCCTACCGGACCAAGCTCCTTTTGATCGGATCATTGTAACCGCCGCCGCAGAAGACCCGCCGGGGCCCCTATTGGCGCAGCTTAAAATTGGCGGTATCATGGTGGTACCGGTTGGGCAGTCGGATACGGTTCAGCGTTTGATAAAAGTGACCCGCGATGAAAACGGCTTTGATTATGAAGAACTGTGCCCAGTTCGTTTCGTTCCCCTGCTTGAAGGTCTGGGGCAAGAGTAGCACCGCAAATAATGCGGCCAAATGCCCGGCAAACAAGGGCTGACGATTTGAGGAAAACGGTAATGGTAAAATACAGAAGTAATAAAATAGCTGCAGCTTTGATGGGCAGTTCATTTCTTGTACTGGCGGGCTGTGAACAACCCCTTGATTTTGACCTTAGAAACCTTGGAAGTGGGTTTAATACAACGGACGCAGCCAGACAGGTTACTGCAAATCGACCGCAATCGGATGATCGCGGAGTTATTTCCTATCCGAATTACCAGGTGGCTATTGCTCGCTCAGGTGACAGGCTTGATGATATTGCAAACCGAATTGGAATTCCCGTTGAGGAACTAAGCCGTTACAATGGCATAGGAACTGAAACGGTCTTAAGAGCCAACGAAGTTATCGCCCTTCCGCGCCGTGTCGAGGAACCAACGGGGGAAGCCGGCACCTTCGGAACCGACAGTGCAATTGACATAACCAGCTTGGCTGGAAATGCTATCGACCGTGCTGGTCCGAGTATTACAGTTCCGACACCTGCAACCGGTGGCAAAGACAGTATAGAACCGATCCGACACAAAGTTGAACGCGGTGAAACTGCATTTTCAATTTCCCGGTTGTACAATGTGTCAGTTCGCGCTTTGTCGGATTGGAATGGCCTTGGGCCTGATCTTGCAGTGCGGTCAGGGCAATTTCTATTGATTCCTGTGGTGTTGGATTCCAACCAGCCAGCAAGCCAATCAACGACTCCCGGGCAAGGATCGCCAACACCAGAGCCCCCTAGCGCTTCAACACCGCTACCTGAGCCAGAAAGCACACCAGCGCCTAAACCGCCCTCACCTGACCTGGGAGGCGGTGCCAGCGGAGGTTCTGACAGCTCTGCTTTGGCTACGCCTACAAGTGGTAGCGTAATTCGCGCCTATGAAAAAGGTAGCAATGAAGGCATTGATATCGCCGCCCCTGCAGGCACACCGGTTGTCGCAGCGGCTGATGGTTCAGTTGCGGCCATTACCCGCGATACCGATCAGGTGCCAATTCTCGTTATCAAACACGCCAATAATTTGTTGACAGTCTATGCAGGCGTCGACAACCTGACTGTCAGGAAAGGCTCCAAGGTTAAACGTGGGCAAAAAATAGCAGAGGTGCGCGCTGGATCACCAAGTTTCTTGCATTTTGAGGTTCGTAAAGGATTAGAAAGCACCGACCCGATGCAATATCTAAACTAAAGAATTTTACCTTGCCGACCAGCAAGATCGACAAAATACTGCCAGGCAACACGACCCGAGCGAGAACCGCGTGTTACCTGCCATTCAATCGCTTCGGCGCGCAATGTATCAGCGCTGACTTGAACGCCAAAAGCGTTGCAATACGACTGAACCATCTCAAGATATTCATCCTGAGTGCAGGCATGAAATCCCAGCCAAAGCCCAAACCGGTCGGAAAGTGATACCTTTTCCTCGACCGCTTCAGACGGGGAAACCGCGGTTGAACGTTCATTCTCAATCATGTCTCTGGGCATCAGGTGGCGTCGGTTTGATGTTGCGTAAAACAAAACATTTTCTGGCCTCTCCGCCACACCACCATCCAACACAGTCTTTAATGACTTGTATTGCTGATCTTCATTGGAAAATGATAAATCATCACAATATAGGATAAAACGATAATCATTCACGCGAAGGTGTTCTAAAACGCGTCCGATGGAAGGCAGATCCTCGCGTTGGACCTCAATAAGTTTTAAACGCTTTTTTTCCGCACAAACATTTGCATGCACTGCCTTAATCAGGGATGATTTTCCCATCCCCCTAGCGCCCCATAACAATACGTTGTTGGCTGGCAATCCAGTTGCAAAGCGAGTCGTGTTTGCCAGCAAAGTCTTTTTGGCAGGTTCAATCCCGATCAGCATTTCTAAATCAATTCGACCAACCGAATTTACAGGTACAATACGGTCAGGATTAACATGCCAGACAAACACTTCAGCAACTGTGAAATCAGCCGGTTCCACTGGCGAAGGTGATAATCGTTCAAGCGCTTCAGCAATCCGAACTAAAGTGTCGTTTTTCATTCCTGCACATCTTCGTCATCTAACAGACCTTCGGCTTTTAGGCGTTCATTGCGTCTTCGTTCAACACCTTTAACCAGCTGAATAGAAACTTCGTACAGCCCGTAAACTACGACAAACAAAATGACCTGCGTAATAATATCAGGTGGTGTCACAATCGCTGCCAGAACCAGTATCCCAACAACTGCATACTTTCGGACGTTGCGCAGCCCTTCAGCGCTAACCAGCCCCGCCTTACCCATCAATGTCAGCAAAACCGGCAACTGAAAACACAATCCAAAGGCAACAATGAACTTGATCGACAGCCGCAGATATTCCTGTACGGAGCCCTGAAAATCGACGGCGGCCACAACAGAGGTGCCGCCCTCAATTGCTTGCGCCCCAACTTGCTGAAACCCCAGGAAAAAATCAAATGCAAGCGGCATCACGACATAAAAGGCAAAAGAAGCACCCAGAAGGAACATAACTGGGGACGCAACCAGGAAGGGTAAAAATGCGCCTCGTTCATTTTTATATAGACCGGGCGCCACGAACCGCCACATTTGGTAGCTAATGTAAGGAAACGACAGGACCAATCCGCCGAAAAGCGAAATAGAAATTGCAACGAAAAACCCTTCTTGCAGTTTTATCAGGATAAGCCCGCAATCCGCCTGTCCTCTTTCAGCCATAGCACGGCACAGTGGCTCGGTAAGAAAATTGAAAATTGCATTCCAAACCGTGAAGCAAATTATCATTCCGATAATAAACGCTGCCGCAGAATGTATTAACCTATTACGAAGCTCCGCCAAATGTTCAATCAGCGGTGCGGAGCTCTCCTCTATTTCGTTCGTATCACTCATCCAGCGGCACTATTATTTGGCTTCTTCACAGCCGGTTTAATACCTGTAGTTTTTACTGATGTTGCCTTTCTTGTGGGTGGTTTACCACCTGATTTGCTGCTTAGCTTAGTCGCGGGCTTTCTGGTTTTTGGTTTCTTAACCACAGATTTCTTTACCTCAGGCTTTGCTGTAGCAACATCTCCAGCAATTTCCTGCTTTGCGTCTCGCGCCAGCCGGTCACTTGCTTTTTTAGCAGTTGCCGCGTGAATTTTTCGGGCGGCCTCTGCTCTTTCCTCACTGAGTGCTTTTGTTTCAGCACCTTTTTTAGCTGAAACGTTCTTGTTGATTGGATCCCAATCTTCAAACTTTGTTGCTGCATCTTTTATCTTGTCCAAGCCAAGGTTCTTTGACGACGTCACATTTTTCAAATCTTTAGCTAATTCACCAACGCCACTTTCGTCAGCTGCCTCTTCCATCGCCCGAGAAAATTCGCGCGCCATAGATCTGGCTTTGGCTGTAAATCTTCCCAATGTTCGGAACATGCCGGGCAGGTCCTTGGGTCCTACGACAATTAGGGCAACAACACCGATTACAAGCAGTTCGGTCCAGCCGATGTCAAACATTTGCGTGCTTTTCCTCTAAAGATCGCGATCAAGCGTCATCTTTGTCTTTTTCAGGGGTGATGTCTTTGGCCGCTTCAACCTGTTCTTCAATTTCCTGTTTACCTTCATCCACACCCCGTTTGAATGACGTGATACCTTTGCCAACTTCGCCCATCAACGACGAAATCTTACCCCGGCCAAAAAGAACCAGTACAACAACAGCAATAAGCAGCAGGCCCGGCAGGCCGATATTATTGAGCATGGAGAAACTCCTTTTCTTAAACGGGTGGTCGCCCACCACCAAAACTCTATAGTATTGTCTACGCACTGATTTCCAATTGGAAAAGCCTCAAAAGGAAATTCCCTATCATTTTTGAACTTCTGCCATGAGAACAAGCATCCGTAGAATGTGCAAATCTATTACTGACAGGATAGTGTCAGTAATGAAATTACTAATTTGGCGAATCAATTGTGAAGAAATTCCGAAATCGTAAAGATCGCTTAGTGGCTATAATCACGCTGTTTCGGGATGGGCAGCTTTATCGTGCCGAAGATTTGTCCAAGCAGTTTGGTGTTTCCCAGCGCTCTATATACCGAGACATGGAAACACTGGTCCAATCCGGTGTTCCAATCGCAGGTACGCGTGGTTCGGGATACAGAATGGAGGCCCCAATTACTTTACCCGCGTTAAACTTAACAATGGAGGAATTAGAAGTTTTGCACCTAGGCTTGGCCGTCATGACCGGGGCCAGTGATCTTGACTTGCAGGCAAGCGCCAAGTCTTTGGCCGGAAAAATTGATATGGTACTACCAGAGGAAAGCGATTCAAATAATTCTGAATGGATGTTGGCAGTCTACCCGTTTGCAGATTCTAATCTGGGGGTCCGTCACATACCTGAAATTCGCCGTGCAATTCGCGACAGAACGAAATTGAAAGTATTTATCAAAGAACCCGACACCGCCGTTTATCAAAGTGTCGTTCATCCCTTGAAACTTGAATTCTGGGGGCGCGTCTGGACCCTAGCTATTTGGTGTGAACGCGACGAAACTCCAAAACTATTACGCGTTGATCAGATAGAAAAAATAGATCAACAGCAAACGCATTTCTAATCCTGTTGCTACTAAACCACGTCAAACAAACCATTCTGATTGTATGCTATTATTTCGAAGGAAATACAAAGCAGCGCTCTCTTCTAATCATCAGCCAAAGCGCAGTATTTGGTTTGGGTAAGAATATGGATGGCACTGTGGCTTTCAAAGTTGAGCCGTCATAATCCATTTCAAATTCAACTAAACTTTCTCGCCCCATGAATCGTGATCTTATCACTTTACCTCTGGCAGGAATGCCATCCTGCGGTGTTGGGTTTGGTCCAGTACCCGATCGGTCAAAATCTATGCGCAGGTGCTGAGGTCGAATTACAATTTCAATTTTTTTTCCGTCGTGATGGCCAGGTGCAAGAAATTCGCCAAAAGGTGTCTTTACCAAAGCGCCATGAACTTCACCCTTTATAACATTAATATCACTAAAAAAAGCGGCCGATTCTTTATCAACTGGTGCGTTGTAGATGTTGTATGGCGCACCCTTTTGAACAATCCTCCCATCGCGCATCAGCGCTATTTCATCCGCCATTCGCATCGCTTCTGCAGGTTCATGTGTGACCAGTAAAACAGCAGTTCCTTCGTCTTTCAGTATTTGAAGTGTTGCATCACGAACCTCGTCCTTCAACCGTTCATCCAGGCCTGAAAACGGTTCGTCCATAAGCATTATCTGTGGCCTTGGCGCCAGGGCCCTTGCCAGTGCCACCCGTTGTTGTTCACCGCCCGAAAGCTGATGTGGGTAGGAATTAAACAGATGTGGTAAATTCACTCGCTTGAGCAATTCCTTAATCCGTTTTGTTTTGTCTGATTTTGATCCGTTCAGCCCAAAACCCACATTCTGAGCAACCGAAATATGAGGGAACAGAGCAAAATCTTGAAACATCAACCCAATTGATCGATTTTCCGGTGGTATCTGGATCGATTGGTCAGAAATAACCTGACCATCCACCGATATTGTCCCCCGGCCCCCCTTTTCAACGCCTGCAATTATCCGAAGCGTTGTTGTTTTTCCACAACCAGAGGGCCCCAACAGACATGTTACCTGGCCAGGCATGACCGAAAATGAAACGTCATCAACCACGTTTCGTCCGTCAAAGTTGCGGGAAAGTTCGCGAACTTCTAGCTTCGGAATATTTGTCGGCAAAATGTTTTCCACTCGATATACCTGAGAAAAACAATCAGATAAATGGCCTGATAACAGCCTGAGGAAGTTATCGCAAGCTGGACTGGCATGTCAGCGCCTTCAAAAAGTAGCGCTTATTGCTCCGCCATCCAACAGTATATTTTGCCCAACAATAAATCCGGCATGTGTCGAACACAAAAACGCGCATGCAGCGCCGAATTCTTCGATTGTACCATACCTGTTTGCAGGTATGGTCGACATCCTTTGTTTCTGAGCCTCTGGCAGCGTAATTCCACTGGCCTGCATAACCCCTTGGTCCAACGCATCAGCACGGTCGGTTGCGTGTATTCCAGGCAATAAGTTGTTAATTGTCACGCCGTCCGGGGCAATTTGTCGAGATGTCCCAGCAACGAAGCCGGTTAATCCACTTCGGGCTGCGTTGGATAATCCAAGCACGGGGTTGGGGGATTTTACGGCCATACTTGTGATATTAACAACCCGGCCCCATTTCTGGGCAATCATATATGGCGCGAGAGACTGTATCATCGCTATCGGCGTTAGCATGTTTGCATCAAGCGCCAAAATAAAGTCATCGCGTGACCAATCCTGCCACATCCCCGGCGGTGGTCCACCGGCGTTATTCACCAAAATATCAATTCCGTCGACCGCATCTAGAACCGAATTTCGCCCTGCAACCGACGTAATATCCGCAGCAATTGCAACCACTTCAACGCCAAACTCGCGCCGAATGTCTGCAGCCGATGCCTGTAGCGCTTCATCGCCTCTGGCATTCATTACAACATTTACGCCTTCGGCAGCCAATGCACGTGCGCACCCAAGACCCAGACCCTTAGATGAGGCGCAAACCAATGCCCGTTTACCTGCTATTCCTAGATCCATGAGTTTTCCAAGTTTAGTTAGCAGTTCTAAAATTCACTGCATTTTGACGTATGATTGAGTTGTGCAATAATTTCTAAATTTGCGGCAAACAAGCAATTTACTCAGTAGACAATATTATTATTCTCATTGTTGCACTAGAAAACTGCCGAACATATAGCCGCTACCAAAACTACTTGTCGCCGTTCCAGTTGCGCCACCAACACTGCCAGTGCTGCTTTGACCAAGAAAATCACCGTAAATATCGCCTGAGATCAAATAACTTTCACTGTTACCATTAAGCGTTCCGCCAATATTGGCGCTAAAGGTGCTGGAATTCGTTGGGATCGCCAGCCGGTCGATAAAACCACCCGTTATATCCAATGAACCATTATAGAATTCTGAATTTTCGCCAACAAATTCGCTTGCGACACCCGTTACGCCATCGCTTGTAAAATCAGCGGCAATTTCAAGTGTACTGCTCAATGCTAAATCCCCCACGCCTGTTTCAATGTTTAGGCGCAGGTAACCCGAATAGTTTGCGACTCCACTAATTGGCAGCGTAGTCGGATCTGTCGTTGCAACCCCGTTCCAAATAGCACCCAGTGCTACAATTCGTTCCTCGTATTCCAGATAGTCAATCGGGGGTGATGTACCGCCATCGGAATCTGCACCACCGCAACCGGACAAAAGCACACCAAAAAACAGCCAAACTAAGCGCGAAGACCAATAATTGTAGAAAATAAACATGCCTTATCATCAGGTGAATCAAATAATTTGTAGTTAATTCACGATAATATTCGGCAGCAGCTGTATTCTAACAAACTGTGTTATGAACGATCAAACTTTAGACCCGTTATTGAATTGTGCCAATAATTCTTCCACTGACCGAACCAATTGGCCCCCCGGATTGACCCAACCAGTCTACCGTAGAGTTGTGGCCACCGATGATAAAATCACCATTTGCGCCTTTAAACTCTCCGTTGGAAATTGTTCCTGCACTAAAAATAAGGTCGGATGTGTCCAAGGTTAGCGTCCCACCATAGGTGGCCGGGAATGTTGCGCCGGTTAGTCCTGTTGAAGAAATAGTCAGGCTGCCGCTTAGGTCTTTACCTTCGTCGGCCTGAAAATTACTTACAGTACCGCTTAGGGTTTGAACCCCAACGCCAAAGTCAACGTTCACCACTAGATCACCGATGGCCCGGAAATCGCCACCCGGGTCTGTAACAGTCTCATCAGTATCAATTACGCCATCAACGTCGATCGTCATAGACATCACACCTGAGTAAACCGCCTGCCCGGTTGGGAGCGCAGCAACTAGGGTTCTGGATTGTTCGGTTTGCACATGGGCAAAAAATGCCTCCTCCTGAGAAAACTTTTCGGAAAATGTTTGCTCGGTATTACCGCCTCCGCATGCCGACAAAAGTGGCAGGCTGATCCCGACGGCGATAAAAGAAAGTTTCATTTTTTAAGTCCTAAACTGATTACACATCTTGAAGTAAATGAATGTAATGGTTTTTAGGGCTTCATGTTTCCAGTGTCGATCTGTTTTAACTATTGTTTCCAATTTCACCACATATGCCGATAAATAGCCCTGTTGTTCTTGACTGAATTGTCCCCTATATCCCGCGCCATGCAAAAAGTTACAGAAAATAAGCCGGAGGCACATTCGGAGATTGCAGCGCGGCGCACGTTTGCGATCATCAGTCACCCGGATGCCGGCAAAACCACGCTAACCGAAAAGTTTCTGCTATATGGTGGTGCCATTCAGATGGCAGGGCAGGTTCGGGCCAAGGGCGAAAGCCGGCGCACACGTTCTGACTATATGAAGATGGAGCAGGAGCGCGGCATTTCAGTCTCGGCTTCAGCCATGTCATTTGACTTTGGCAAACACCGCTTCAATCTGGTGGACACACCTGGCCACTCAGATTTTTCAGAAGATACCTACCGCACACTGACTGCGGTTGATGCGGCCGTGATGGTGATAGATGGTGCAAAGGGAATTGAGAGCCAGACACAGAAATTGTTCGAAGTGTGCCGGCTTCGGGATCTTCCAATTCTAACGTTTTGCAACAAAATGGACCGTGAGAGTCGGGATACCTTTGAGATCATCGATGAAATTCAGGAAAACCTGGCTATTGATGTAAGCCCTGCCAGTTGGCCGATCGGTGTAGGACGGGATTTTATTGGCTGTTATGATCTGCTGCGGGACCGGCTGGAATTGATGAACCGGGTCGATCGGAACAAGATCGCAGAGAGTATCCAGATTAACGGTCTGGATGATCCCAAACTGTCCGAGCATGTACCAGCGCCATTGCTGGATAAGTTTCTGGAAGAAATTGAAATGGTGCGGGGATTACTACCCAAACTTAATCCCCTCGCGCTGTTGGAAGGCACAATGACGCCGATTTGGTTTGGATCGGCGATTAACAGCTTTGGGGTGCAGGAATTGATGCATGGCATCGCCGATTTTGGCCCGATGCCGCAACCACAATCGGCGCAACCGCGTACTATATTTCCGGGTGAGAAAGAGGTCAGCGGATTTGTCTTTAAAGTTCAGGCAAACATGGACGCAAAACACCGGGACAGGGTTGCTTTTGTTCGGCTTTCCTCAGGACATTTCAAACGTGGTATGAAACTGACCCATGTGCGCAGTAAAAAAGTAATGGCAATTTCCAATCCGGTGCTGTTTCTGGCTGCGGATCGAGAATTGGCGGAAGAGGCATGGGCCGGTGATATAATTGGTATCCCCAACCATGGCCAGTTGCGCATTGGCGATACGCTGACGGAAGGTGAAAACCTGCGCGTTACCGGTATTCCTTCTTTTGCACCAGAGTTGTTACAAACCGTGCGCGCTGGCGACCCTATGAAATCCAAACACCTGGAAAAGGCACTTATGCAGTTCGCCGAAGAAGGGGCGGCCAAGGTGTTTAAACCGATGATTGGTTCTGGATTTATTGTCGGCGTTGTCGGGGCATTGCAGTTTGAAGTTTTAGCAAGCCGGATAGAGCAGGAATATTCACTACCGGTACGTTTTGAAGCGTCACAGTTCAAATCCGCCCGTTGGATAACGGGGCCCAAACTGGCGGTTGACAAATTCATCAACGAAAACAAGGGCCACGTTAGCTATGACAACGACGGAGATCTGGTTTATCTTACTCGCCTGCAGTGGGATATCGACCGGGTTGTGCGGGACTATCCTGAGCTGACGTTGAATGTGACGAAGGAAATGATGATATAGTTCGTGCCCGGCGATTTTTACGACGTCTGAGCCTTGGTTTGAAAAATAACACCAGACCGCTGGCACCAAAAAGCACCAAAGCTCCTGCTGTGACATCTGCAAGCCAGGACCCAAGTGCCCCGTCAACCCAGCCATCGGTATGCAGCCTTTTGAAAAGCCTACTCCAACCGAAATAATGGTTTAGCCTTTGCCCGCCGGGATCAAAAAATTCACGGGTATAGCGGCTGCGTATCCAATAGTGACCACTACGTTTAACCACATTAACTTCGGCGCTTTCACCATGGACAGTATAGACCGGCTGACCGCGATACTTTTCTTCAATTACCGGGCTTAATAAATCCTGTGGCCACGTGTCACGGGCAATATTCAGAGCTGTGTTTGCAGTTGCAGTTATTGGGTTAGGCCACTGATCAATCAATTCTATACCGACTTTTTCTGTGAATGGTAAAGCTGACTTCACAAGTGTTTTATGATTGAGGTAAAGGCCGGTCAGGCCAATGATAATAACCCATGGCAGAATGAAAACCCCTAACCAACCATGTAGGGTTTTGAGGCTACGTTCCACGTTAAAATTTTTACCCGCCATTAGAATATTCCCAGGAAATCTTTTGATCCTTCAATGATGGATTGATGGCGTACCCTCAAGCGCGGGTCCATCTAACTATAGTTGTAAACTAACCCCATCTACCAAAAGTTTATAAGATTTCGGAGACCACAAATCATTTTGACAGCTACTACTAAACACTCATAGCGCAACTAATTCCGGTGTACGTTCAACAGGCTAGCCCAATTTTGACGCAATATTGGCCGCAATTTACAAACAATACCGGTTGGATCATGCCGATTGTTCACAAATCGCTATGTCACGTTGACCGCGGGCAAAATTGCCTATAGCCACAGCGCATTCTGAGGCATTCTAGAACTCGATGGTCAACCGGGCCACGCCTCTTCAGACGTTACGGGCGAAAAAAGTCCGTAAGATAACGGATACGAATGACGAATTTTTCTGATCTAAATCTTTCACCAAAAGTGTTGAAGGCTGTTGTAGACGCCGGATACGAAACACCAACCCCAATTCAGGCGGGCGCGATACCCCCTGCACTGGAAGGACGCGATGTCCTGGGCATTGCGCAAACCGGGACAGGCAAGACTGCTTCGTTCACTTTGCCGATGATAAGTATGTTGGCGAGGGGGCGGGCTCGGGCTCGGATGCCTCGGTCGCTGGTGCTTTGTCCGACGCGGGAGCTGGCCGCGCAGGTGGCGGAAAACTTTGATACCTATTCCAAATATGTGAAACTGACAAAGGCGCTGCTGATTGGCGGGGTTTCCTTTGGTGAGCAGGACAGATTGATCGACCGCGGGGTAGATGTTCTGATCGCGACACCGGGGCGTTTGCTGGACCATTTTGAACGCGGAAAACTGCTGCTGACCGGTGTACAGATCATGGTTGTGGATGAGGCCGACCGGATGCTGGACATGGGCTTTATCCCGGATATCGAGCGCATCTTTGCGATGACGCCGTTTACCCGTCAGACACTGTTCTTTTCGGCCACAATGGCACCGGAAATTGAACGGATCACCAACACGTTTCTGTCCAACCCGGAACGGATAGAAGTGGCCCGTCAGGCGACGGCTGCGGAAAATATCACCCAGGAAGTGGTGATGTTCAAGGGATCACGCCGCGACAAAACGGCCAGTGAAAAACGCGATTTGCTGCGCTCAGTCATTGAGGCTGAGGGCGAAAAGCTGACCAATGCCATTGTCTTTTGCAATCGTAAAACCGATGTTGACATTGTATCCAAGTCATTGAAAAAACACGGGTTTGATGCTTCTCCGATCCATGGAGACCTGGATCAGTCCCAGCGTACCCGCACATTGGAAGGCTTTCGTGAAGGCACGTTGCGCCTTTTGATCGCATCCGATGTTGCAGCCCGCGGACTGGATGTTCCGTCGGTCAGCCATGTGCTGAATTATGACGTTCCCGGCCATGCGGAGGATTATATTCACCGCATCGGACGCACAGGTCGTGCCGGACGCGATGGCAAAGCAATCATGCTTTGCGAAAGCCGGGACGAGAAGAACCTTGCGGCTGTGGAAGCCCTGCTGGGCAAAGAAATTCCGCGCCGGGGAAACCCGACAGGTAACGCGACCCCAAGCCAAGCAAAACCAGAAAAAACCAAGACCGAGGACGCACCAAAACGCAGTCGGGGGCGTGGCAAATCCCACCCGGAAAAACCCATAGAAGCACCAGCGGAAACCAACACCGATACTGTTGTTCAGGAGCCAAAACCCGTCGCTGAAAAGCCAGCAAGGAACCGTGGTCGCCGGGGGGGCAAGGATACCAACACCGCGGTTGGTATGGGGGATCATATGCCCAGTTTCATCGCCAAAAGTTTTGATGACCGCCGGACCGGCTAGGACGTTTTGTACAGCGTCTTTAAACTTTTCAATGTCCGTTCTTTAAACTTTGTAACAAAAATTAGCGGCCCTGTTTAAACTTTGTAACAGGCAAAATCGCTGGTTTTAAAGCGTGCGCTGGCTTAATGAAAAATTCAAACAATGCGGGGTTTGATATTTTCTTTGGTGAAGAAAAACTTTGGCCGATTCATTCACTGAGCGCAGAACCGCAGCCAAAAATATTTTGTAAAATGCGAAACAGCCAAATCTGTCGATGGTCACCCCTTTCGTTCTAACTTATCTGCATATTTGTCAAACGTGATCAAAACGCCAAACCACTACATATTGTTTCCTAATTAGAAACGAACCACTACATATATTGAATTTATCACTGATTTTTATTCGACACAGAAACAATTATTGAGTACCAAATCGGTAGGAAAACGACATTTTGACTAAAACATAAAAATAATTCCAACTTTGAGGGGAGTGGATCGTGAAAATATTTAAGATAACGGCTGTGATCAGTTCAGTTTTTCTGGGAACCATGGCTTCGGCGGCAACGCAGGTTTTTAATGAAACCGTTGCAACACCAATTAACGCCTATAGTTCTTTTTCAGGCAGTTTTGATCTGAATAGTTTTGTAGCGGCGCAACAGGCTGGTGGATATGATGTGACCATCAATTCGGCAACCTTTAGCCTCTTTGGGAATTCGCGCGCGAACAACACCCATACCAGCAGACGATCCGGTAGTTTTACCTATTACACAACGCAACGTTATACCGTGCGCATTCCGTATTCATGTGGTGGCATATTTTCACCCCGTACCTGTTACCGCACCGAGACCCGGACCAGGCAGGTGCCAAGCCGCGGCAATATCTACACAGAGAGAAGCGGTGATTTCGAAGGGGATTATGTAAATGCGAGGGTGACTGGCAATTACCTGAGCGACGACACCGCGGCACCCTTAGTGACTTCAACTAATTTCCAACGCACAACCAGAACATATTATCAATACGGCCGTTCATATGGGTCTGTATTTGACAGCACATCGTTGAATGCTGCAGGCATGGCCGACCTATTGTCCGATCTGATCCTGCCCTATTTTGGATCGGTTACCCGGGGCACTTTTGATACACTTGGTCTGAGATTGTCTGTGGATTTTGACAGAACACCAAGCCTGTCAGCGGTTCCGCTGCCAGCCAGTGCGATGCTGCTTGGATCGGCCGTGTTTGGCATGGGCTTTATGCGGCGGCGCAAAAAGGTCGCACGCTAGGCGATACGGCGAACCAGACTAAAGACAACAAAAGCCCGCCGGAATTTCGGCGGGCTTTTTTAATCGGTATAGCTTAGGGATTATACTGCGCAATTTCGCAATTTTTCATATCATACCCGACCAGTTCCCTGAACGCATTCCCATGTCCGACAACTGCGATTGGCCGTGGCGTCATTTTTGCCAGATCAGCGGCAAATTCAACCATGCGGGGCGCGAATACATCCTGGGTCTCTATGGTATAACCAAGATCATTCGGAACACCGGTATGCCACCAGATATTTGGCAAATGATCAAATTTCAGACCGGGGAAATTTTTTGCCAGTTCATTGGGCGACCGCCCCACATCGCAGCTATGGCTTAGCTGTTCGCGGGCCCCGGCATCCACCGTGATTTTCTGGTTTTCACCAAAAATATAGCCAGCTGTTTGCAAAGCGCGGGTCAGTGGAGAGACGATCACATTTTGAATGCCAAGGCCCTGAACTTTTAGACGCAGTGACCTGGCCTGTTCAATTCCTTTGGGTGTCAAGGCTGCGTCGTGAATTTTTGGGTCTTTGCTGTCAATGTCGTAGGCAACATTAAATTCAGACTGGCCATGGCGGATCAGGTAGATGGGCATTTGCATTCCTAGTTGAGCAGGTGATTTATTATCCGGCCAGCCGGCTGATCACCACACTGACTTCGGGTTTTTTGCCTATCTCATCCTTGGTGACCTTTCGCACCACGCGGCGCAGGGCCTCTTGCAGCTTATCGTCGTCTTTCAGGGTTTTCTTATCGGCCCGCATCAGGAACTGGGTCAGGTCATTTTCCAGCACATCAATCAGGGGCGCGTTTGAGGCGCCGGTTTCGGGCAGGCCCATCACTTCACACCATGCATCGCCAAGCGGGGCGTTATTTTCAACGATCAACGTCACCATGACATGGCCGTTCAGCGCCATGCGGATACGGTCACGCACCACCCCGTCCAGCGCGCCGATCTGCACGCGGCCATCCAGATAGGTGCGCCCGGTTTCGACGTATTCAGCGATTTTGGGTTTGTTGCCGGACAGATCCAGCATGACCCCGTTGGGGGCGATGATCGAGGCGATACCGCCGGTTTCGCCAAGTTTAGCATGGGTGCGCAAATGGCGGTGTTCGCCGTGCATCGGGATCAGGAATTGCGGGGCGATCAGTTTGTGCATGGTCTGCAGGTCGGGCCGGTTGGCGTGGCCGGAAACGTGGTAGTCGCCCATGCTGTCATCGATAACATCGACGCCCATTTCGGAAAACGCATTGACGATGCGGGCCACGGATTTTTCGTTGCCGGGGATGGTTTTGGAGGAAAACAGCATCGTGTCGCCGGATTTCAGCGACAGGCCAAGGTACTTGCCGCGGCTGAGCTGCGCGGTGGCGGCGCGGCGTTCGCCCTGACTGCCGGTGGCCAGTACCATCAGGTTTTCGCGGGGCACGTCTTTGGCATCTTCGGCGCTGATGGTGCCGGGGAAATCTGTGAGGATGCCGACCTCGGTGGCGGCGCTGACCATGCGGCGCATGGCGCGGCCCAGCAGGACCACGGAGCGTCCAGCCCGAATGCCGGCATCGGCCAGGGTTTTGACGCGGGCTATGTTGGAGGCAAACGTGGTTGCCACGACCATGCCGCGGGCGTTTTTGACCAGATCAACAATGGCCGGGCCGACGGTGATTTCTGATCGGCCGGGGTCGGGGGAAAACACGTTGGTTGAATCACACACCAGTGCGCGCACGCCGGTTTTGGCGATTTCCTTCCAGAGTTTGGGATCATGGGCTTCGCCGACGCCGGGGTTTTCATCAAGCTTAAAATCACCGGTGTGCACGATGCGCCCGTCGGGCGTGTCAATCACCAGTGCCGAGCTTTCGGGGATGGAATGGGCCACCGGGGCGAAGGCCACAGTGAACGGGCCGGTGGTGATGGTTTCGGGATAGGCGGCAATGGTGTGGATATTGCGTTTGTCCAGCCCGTGTTCATCAAACTTCAACCGTGCAAGGTGGGCGGTGAAGGCGCGGGCATAAACCGGGGCCTGCAGGCGTTGCCAGAGGTGGGCGACGGCGCCGATGTGGTCTTCGTGGGCGTGGGTGATGAAGATGGCGTCAATGCGGCTGGCGCGTTGCTGGATCCAATCAGTATCGGGCATGATCAGGTCAACGCCGGGGGTGGTGTCCATGTCGGGGAAGGTGACGCCAAGGTCAACGATGATGTAGCGTTCCTTGTTGGCCGGGCCGTAGCCGTAAACGTAGCAGTTCATGCCTATTTCGCCAGCGCCCCCGAGGGGCAGGTAAATCAATCGGTTTTTGGCCATGGTCAGGAATTATCCTTATTATATTGGTGGATGACGGTCAGGCCGTGCATTGTCAGATCGTCTTCGGTGGCGTCAAACTGGGTTTCAGCAGACTCAAACAGCGGCGCCAGCCCGCCGGTGCCGATGATTTTCATCGGCGCGTCATATTCCGCCCTGATCCGGGCACATATTTCGCGCACCAGACCGATATAACCCCAGAAAACGCCTGATTGCATGCAATGCACGGTGTTGGTACCGATCACGGCCTGGGGCTGGGTGATGTCGACATGGGGCAGTGCGGCGGCGGCGTGGTGCAGTGCTTCGAGGCTCAGGTTTACCCCCGGCGCAATGGCTCCGCCGATATAGGCGCCGTCATCCGCGACCACATCAAAGGTGGTTGCGGTGCCGAAATCCACCACGATCAGGTTGCCACCATGGCGCGCGAAAGCGCCGGCGGTGTTCACCAGACGGTCGGGGCCGACGATGGTGCCGGTGTCCACGCGGGGTTGCGTGGGCAACAGGCAGTCGGGTTTGCCAACAACATACGGGCGGCAGTTGAAATAGCGGTCACAGAGCAGGCGCAGGTTGAAAACCACGCGCGGCACGGTGGAGGAAATGATGACCTCGGTGATCTGGACGTCCAGATTGTCGACCTTCATCAGGGTGGACAGCCAGACAAAATACTGGTCCGCCGTGCGCTGCCATTCGGTGCTGGTGCGCCATGTGGACAGGAATTTTTTGCCGTCCCAGATGGAAAACACGGTGTTGGTATTGCCGGTGTCGATGCAGAGCAGCATATGCGCCCCCTAAAAGAAGATGTCAGCCGCTGGAATAGCCTGTCGGCCGTTTGCTGTCGACAGGATAAGCTGGCCGGTTTCATCGATGGTTTCAAAGGTGCCGGTGATTTGGTTGCTGCCGGTGCGGGCGGTGATGGTCTGGCCCAGCTTTGCCGCCCGGTTCAGCCACATGGTGCGGATCGGGGTAAACCCGTAGCTGGTGAACTGGTGTTCCCATTTGGCGTAGGCCGGGGCCAGCAGCGCCAGAAATTCCTGTGGGGTGACGCGGGTTCCGGTTTCGGACATCAGTGAGACCGGGCGCAGGGCGTTGGTTTCCACCGTGTCAGTGTCGGGCGCGTTTAACAGGTTGACGCCAATGCCGATGGCAAGGTGGCTGGCATGGGCGCCGCTACCGGTGCTTTCCAGCAGGATGCCGGCCAGTTTGCCGCCGTTTAACAGCACGTCATTGGGCCATTTAAGGGAAAAACAATCGCCGCGTCCGGTGGCAGCCAGCAGCGCGTCATAAAGCGCCAGTGAGGCTATGAACGAGCGCAGGGCAATTTTATCAGCGGCCTCGGTTGGGCGCATGACATAGGTGGCGGCGAAATTTCCCGCCGGGTCCACCCAGCCCCGGCCCCGCCTGCCCCGGCCTTTGGTTTGTTTTAGGGCCAATATCCATTGTGGGCCAGCAAGGGTTGGGGCAAGGCGTGCAGCCTGAGCGTTGGTACTGTCCACCTCATCCAGCAGGGTTCGCCCGATACCTTCTGGCCAATCGGCCCAGTCGTGCTGGTCAGTTGACAAGGGCAGCGGCGGCGTTGGCGGCCAGTGTTTCGATGCCAAACAGGTTGACCACACCGACCACCATGATCAATGCGCTGGCCATCAGGAAGAACCACTGGACCGGGGCCATCTGACCGTCGATACTGTCGCCTTCTTCGCCGAAATACATGTAGTAGATGATGCGCAGGTAATAGAACGCCCCGATCACCGAAGCGACGACACCGGCCACGGCCAGCCATGCCAGATCGGCCTCTACCGCTGCCTTGAGGACGTAGAATTTTCCGAAAAACCCCACCAGTGGCGGCACGCCCGCCAGCGAAAACAACAGGACCAGCATGGCCAGTGCCTTTAGCGGTTCTTTTTTGGACAGCATGTTGAGGGCGTCAATATCAGTGACTTGCCGCCCGTCGCGTTCCATGGACAGGATAAAGGCGAAGGTGCCGATGTTCATGGTGACGTAGATCGCCAGATAGATCAGCATGGCCTGCACACCGCCCACGGTTCCCGCCGCCAGACCCATCAGGGCGAAGCCCATGTGGGAAATCGAGGAATAGGCCATCAGCCGTTTGATGTTGCGCTGGCCGATGGCGGCGATGGCGCCAAGGAACATCGAGGCGACTGAGAGCAATGCGATGATCTGGGACCAGTCGGCGGTGATGCCGCCAAAGGCGTCAAACAATACCCGCGCGAACAGGCCCATGGCCGCGACTTTCGGGGCGGTGGCAAAGAACGCGGTGATCGGGGTTGGTGAGCCTTCGTAAACGTCCGGTGTCCACATGTGGAACGGTACGGCGGAGACTTTGAACGCCAGCCCGGTGATCATAAACACCAGACCAAACAGCAGGCCAAGGGAGACATCGCCTGAATTGGCGGTCTGAATGATACCGCTGAATGTGGTGGTTCCGGAAAAGCCGTAGACCAGTGAGGCTCCGTAGAGCAACAGGCCCGAGGACAGTGCGCCGAGGACAAAATATTTCAACCCGGCCTCGGTTGATTTCACCGAATCCCGGCGCAGGGAAGCGACCACGTATAGCGACAGTGATTGCAATTCCAGCCCCATATAGAGCGACATCAGGTCGCCGGCCGATACCATCATCATCATGCCGATACTGGCCAATGCGACCAGTATTGGATATTCAAACCGCAGCAGGCCGTTCCTGGCCATGAAGCTTTCGCTCATCATTAGAATCGCCGCGCCGGACAGCAGCAGGGTGACCTTGGCGAACCGGGAAAACGCATCATCAATGAACATGCCGTTAAAGGCGGTGTTTGCACCCTGCCCGTTCAGCCCGATCCATGCGGCCAGCCCCACCATGATGGCGGCGGTGGCCCACAGGATGGTTGAGGCGACCTTATCCTTGCCGCCATAGGCCCCGAATAACAGGGCGGCCATGGCGAACAGTGCCAGGATGACTTCGGGCAGGACGGTTGAGAAATCAGCGGATGTCATTTCATATGTCCCTAGTTATGTGCCAGTTGCGTCGGCGCGTCGGCCGGGATGGCGGCGTTATAATCCACCAGCAATGCTTCTACCGAGGGGCCGATGATATCTGTCACCAGCGCCGGATAGACGCCCAGCAGCAGTGTCATGGCCACCAGCGGGGCGAATATCGCCTTTTCGCGCGGGGTCAGATCGGTGATGGATTTCAGGCTTTCCTTAAGCAGTTCGCCCATGACCACCCGGCGGTAAAGCCAGAGCGCATAGGCCGCCGACAGGATCACCCCGGAGGTGGCAAACGCCGCCACCCAGGTATTGGCCTGGAACATACCGACCAGTGTCAGGAATTCACCGACAAAGCCTGAGGTGCCCGGCAAGCCGACATTGGCCATGGTGAAGAACATGAAGATCAGCGCGTAGGATGGCATGCGGTTCACCAGGCCACCGTAGGCATCAATTTCACGGGTGTGCATGCGGTCATAGATGACCCCGACACACAGGAACAACGCGCCCGAGATAAAGCCGTGGCTGATCATCTGGAAGATGGCGCCGTCCAGCCCCTGCTGGTTGGCCGAGAATATTCCGGCGGTGACAAAGCCCATATGGGCGACCGAGGAATAGGCGATCAGCTTTTTCATGTCTTTCTGGACCAGTGCCACAAGTGAGGTGTAGACAATGGCGATGGCGCTGAGCCACAGAACCGTGGTGGCCAACAGGTCAGAGCCGATCGGGAACATTGGCAGGCTGAAGCGCAAAAAGCCGTAGCCGCCCATTTTCAGCAGGATTGCCGCCAGCACCACAGAGCCCGCCGTGGGGGCCTGCACATGGGCATCCGGCAGCCAGGTGTGGAACGGCCACATCGGCATTTTGACCGCGAAACTGGCGAAAAACGCGATGAACAGCAGGGTTTGCAGCCCGCCGACAATCTGAAAGCCCAGCACCGAAAGCGTGCCTGAGCTGAATTCATGGTTCAGCAGGGTCGGGATGTCGGTGGTACCGGCATCAACGAACATTGCCACCATGGCCACCAGCATCAGGACCGAGCCAAGGAAGGTATAGAGGAAGAATTTGAACGCCGCATAGATGCGCGCCTTGCCGCCCCAGATGCCGATGATCAGGAACATCGGGATCAGGCCTGCCTCAAAGAACAGGTAGAACAGGATCAGGTCCAACGCCATGAACACCCCGAGCATCAGGGTTTCCAGCAAGAGGAACGCGATCATGTATTCTTTGACGCGGGTTTCCACGTTCCAGCAGGCGGCTATTGTGATTGGCATCAGGAAGGTGGTGAGCATGACGAACAGCACCGAGATGCCATCGACACCCATTTTATATTGCATGCCCAGCAGCCAGTCGGCCTGTTCGACGAACTGAAAATCCGGGTTGGACGGGTCAAATTGCGCAATCACGAATATTGACACCAGGAAGGTGGCCGAGGTGGCGATCAGGGCCAGCCATTTGGCGTTGCGCTGTGCAGCCGCATCATCACCGCGCAGGAAAAACGCCAGGATTGCGGCGCCCACCAGCGGGATGAAGGTGATGATTGAAAGGATGTTGTCCATCAGCCAGCCCCCCCGGACAGCACCATCCAGGTGATCAGGATGGTGACCCCGATGACCATGGCGAAGGCGTAGTGAAACAGGTAACCCGATTGCGCTTTGCCGGCCAGACGGGTGAAGAACGGCACGATGCCCATGGCGATGCCGTTCAGCGTGCCGTCAATGATGTTGCCGTCACCGCGTTTCCACAGGAAGTTGCCAAGCCATTTGGCCGGGCGGATGAAGGCCCAGTCATAGATTTCATCAAAGTACCATTTGTTCAGCAGGAACAGGTAAAGCGGGCGCTGGTTGGCGGCCAGACGGGCGGGCCAGTCGGGGTGGCGGATGTAGAACATATATGCGGTGAACAGGCCGAGCAGCATGGCGATAAACGGCGAGACCTTGACCCATTTTGGCGCTTCATGGGCAAGGCTGAGAATGTCGTTATCCGGCGCCATGAAAATTGCGCCTATCGGGGCCACGGCGACGCCGGTGTTGTGCTCGGATATGACGGGTTCGGTGTTGTGTTCGGACACTGTGGCCGTGGCGGTATCTTCGCTGGCCATGGCATCGCCTTCACCCTCGGCTGTATCACCGGCCTCTGCGGTTTCGTGAACCGCAGGGATGCCAAAGAAATCAAGCACTTTGGAATGCTCACCAAAGAACGGGTTTAACCAAACCATCCCGGCGAATATTGCGCCGATGGCCAGAACGCCAAGCGGGGCCAGCATGGTCCAGGGGCTTTCATGGGCGTTTTCGTGGGCGTGCAGATCGCCGCGCGGGGTGCCCCAGAAGGTCATGAACATCAGACGCCAGCTGTAAAAGCTGGTGAACATGGCGGCGATGACCAGCAGCCAGAAGGCATAGGATTGCCCCGATGCAAAGGCGCTTTCGATGATCGCGTCTTTGGACAGGAAGCCGGCGAAACCGATGGTGGTCAGCGGGATGCCGACCCCGGTGATTGCCAATGTGCCGATCATCATCGCCCAGAAGGTTTTGGGAATTTTATGGCGCAACCCGCCATAGTTTCGCATGTCCTGTTCGTGGTGCATTGAGGTGATCACCGAGCCGGCGCCAAGGAACAGCATGGCCTTGAAAAACGCGTGGGTGAACAAATGGAACATAGCGACGGAATAAACCCCGACTCCGGCGGCCACGAACATATAGCCAAGCTGGGAGCAGGTGGAATAGGCGATGACGCGTTTGATGTCATTTTGCACCAAGCCAACGGTAGCCGCGAAAAATGCGGTGAAGGCGCCAACGGCGACCACCAGCAATTTTGCTTCGGGTGCGTATTCAAACAGCGGTGACATGCGCACCACCAGAAACACGCCCGCGGTGACCATGGTGGCGGCGTGAATCAGGGCGGAAACCGGGGTTGGGCCTTCCATGGCGTCGGGCAGCCAAGTGTGCAGGAACAGTTGTGCCGATTTACCCATGGCACCGATGAACAGCAGCACGGCCAGCAGGTTGGCGGCGTTCCAGTTGGTCCAGAGGAAGCTGATTTCAGTTTCGGCAAGCCGGGGGGCGGCAGCGAATATGTCATCCAGCCGGATCGAATCCACCATCCAGAACAGACCGAATATGCCAAGGGCAAAGCCAAAATCGCCCACCCGGTTAACCACAAAGGCCTTGATCGCGGCGGCGTTGGCGGATGGTTTTTTGTAGTAAAACCCAATGAGAAGGTAGGAGGCGACGCCCACGCCTTCCCAGCCGAAAAACATCTGCACAAGGTTATCCGCAGTCACCAGCATCAACATGGCAAAGGTGAAAAACGACAGGTAGGCAAAGAACCGTGGCCGGTAGCTGACGCCTTCGTCGAAGTTCTCATCGTGGGCCATGTAGCCAATGGAATAAAGATGGACAAGGCTGGACACCGTGGTGATCACCACCAGCATAATCGCCGTCAGCCGGTCCATGCGAATGCCCCAGTCAGCACTTAGGCTGCCGCTTTCGATCCAGCGCAGGATCTGGATATGCTGAACATCACCGTCCAGTGTCAGGAAAATAATCCAACTGAGGATGGCCGACAGGAACAACAGGCCGGTGGTCAGCCACTGCGCGCCGGTGTCACCGATGATGCGCCAGCCGAAACCGGCAATCAGAGCGCCGATAAGCGGGGCAAATAGGATGATTGTTGGCATTGTCGTTACCTCGAAAACGTATTTACAGCAAAGCCAAGGCCCACGATCAGACCCACCATCGGTGGTGGCAATGACAAAAATGCCCCGGCCGCAATTATCCCTGAAAGTCCCATGCTCACTAACACTTTGTTAACCCTTCATCACGTTAACGTCTTCAACGTCGATGGTGCCCCGGTTGCGGAAGAAACAGACCAGAATGGCCAGACCGATGGCGGCCTCGGCGGCGGCGACGGTCAGCACGAACAGGGTGAAGACCTGCCCGACCAGATCACCCAGATGGGCCGAAAACGCCACCAGATTGATGTTGACGGCCAACAGTATCAGTTCGATTGACATCAGAATGATGATGACGTTTTTACGGTTCAGGAACAGCCCGAATATGCCGATGACAAACAGGGCGGCAGCGACCGTGAGATAATGTTCAAGCCCGATCATTGTCGCCTCTTTTCCTATTCCCGGTGGCAAAATCCTGCAAATATTTTGCATCGATTTTTTTCATAAATATCGCCATTACAGCCCCTGACCCGGTTTTACATCGATCAAATCCATCGCCTTGGCAGGATCGCGGTGCATCTGGGCCATAACGTTTTGGCGTTTGACATTTGGACGGTGGCGCAGGGTCAGCACAATCGCCCCGATCATCG